>JAJXZX010000007.1 GCA_021779835.1 Pseudomonadota bacterium
GCCAGCCGCTACCGACAACGGCGCGGGAGGCAGAGCGCCCGACACCTGCGCGACCAAGCCGGGCCGCGCCATCGCGTTCAGTATCGCGCGAAACGCGCGCGCGGATTCGATCGCTGGATCAGCAAACCCGCCCCGCAGCGCCGCAGCGTCCATCAGTCTTCTCCCCGCACCAATGTGAAAAACTCGACCCGCGTCGCGGCGGCCTTGGCGGCGCGCACGTGTTTGGCCTCGGCCATTGCCGCCGCCAAGGGCGCCAGAACCGCCACCTGCAACGCCACCCCGCGCGGCCCCTGCAACAGCGCATCCAATAGCGCCGCACGCCGCGCATGTGCCTTGTCGCGGCCCTGCACATGCGCCATCCCGACCTCGCCCGACGCGAGGCGCAAGGTGCAGCGCGTCACCGTTATCTCGCCAAGATTGAACGGCGCGCCGGTACCACCGATCCGCCCCTGCACCATCACCGAGCCGACTTCCGGCCCGCGCAGCACCTCGTGCGGCACCGCCTCGTTCCACAGCGCGGCCAACGCCTCTGGCCGCGCCTTGGCCAACAGGCCCATCCAGCCGCGCCGATTGAGATCCTCGCCCATGCAGACACCTTGCCAAGTTGTCTAATAAACTATACAACTAGACAAATTCTTAGCGAAACCGTGGCGGCAAGACAACCCGCTGCCTGTGAAATTTTGATGACGGAACCATGCCCCGCACCCCCCTTTGGACCGCCATCGCCGCAACGCTGCGCTCTGAGATTGCCGGGGGGCACTACCCTCCCGGCGCCAAGCTGCCCACCGAGGCAGAGCTGTCGGCCCGTTTCGGCGTCAATCGTCACACAGTGCGCCACGCGCTCGCGGCGCTGTCAGAGGGCGGCTTGATCCATGCCCGTCGCGGCGCGGGCGTCTTTGTCGCGGCCAAACCGCTCGACTATGCGATCGGGCGGCGTGTGCGGTATCATCAGGCCCTCGCTGCCGCAGGGCACCTTGCCGACCGCGAGATCCTTCGGTTGGAAACCCGCCATGCCGACGCGCGCGAGTGCGCCCTTCTTGCGCTGCCGATGGGCGCCGAAGTGCATGTTTACGAGGGCATTTCTCTGGCTGATGGTGCGCCGTTGGCCCTGTCGCGCTCAGTGTTCCCGGCGGCCCGGTTCCCGGACCTCTGCGCGGCTCTGACGGCGACGGGAAGCGTCACCCAAGCGCTTGCCGCAGAGGGACTGGCCGACTATACGCGCGCATCGACCCGTATCACGGCAAAGCTCGCCACCGCCACCCAAGCCGCCGCGCTACGCATTAAAGAAGGCGCGCCGATTTTGCGGACCGAGGCGATCAACGTCGACCCTTCAGGCGCGCCGATCGAGTTCGGGCAAACATGGTTCGCGGGTGACCGGGTCACACTCACCGTCAGCCCGGATGCAGCCGTCACCTAACGCGCTCGCGCCCATCAGTGAAACCGCTCGCCCCGCGCCAGCATATCAAGGATCGCCGCCATCCGTTTCGCCCGCGTCTCGGGTGTTTTCGCGGTCTCCAGCCGGTATACGATGGCAAAGACATTGGCGCGGTTGAGCGTCAGATAGGTGTCTCGCGCGCCGGGTCGGTCCTCCAGCGCGTCAATAAAGTCGTCGGGCACCTGCATCGTCGATTGCGCGGCATAGGCTGCGTCCCAGCGCCCATCGACTTGCGCGGCCGTCACCTGCGCCAGCCCAGCCAACTGCATACGCCCCTTGGCGATCAGCGCCTCAGCATGATCGCGGTTCACCCGGCTCCATGCAGAGCCCGCACGCCGCGGCGAGAAGCGCGTCAGGAAGGACACCTCATCGTAATGCGCCAATTGACCATCGATCCAGCCCCAACATAAGGCCTCGCGCACCGCGTCCAGCTTGCTGATCGTCACCTCGAGGCTGGTCTTGCGCGCAAACCGCAGCCACAACTCTGACGCCGACGTATGATGCAACGCCAGCCAGTCGCGGAACTCCCCGACACTGGCAAAAGCACGGATCTGATCGGGATTGCTTGGTCGCATGGTCAAAGCCTAGTGGCGCGCGGGCGACATCTCAAGTGGGCCGTTACCTGCGAGGTAGCGCGTGATTATCCGGAAAGGTTGCAGCAGTCGTCGGGGCCTCGTGGCAGAAATACGCGGATTTCAAGCGTGGAAACGATACCGCCACATACAACTAATCGAACTTTTCTTCATGATATTTGGTGACAAATCTTATCAAAAACGCTCTTTTGCAACATTTCCCGGCTGCTCCGATGGTTTTGACATGTGAATCTCGTCCCCTCGACAAACCAGCCTTGACGCCATCTTTCAACTACCCCATCCCCCAAGACTGGAGCGATGGCGGAAAACATGCTTTTCTGCCCCTAATGCGCGATGGCCGATGGAGGCACCCTTGATCCCCGAACAGGATATTATTCCCGGCCCCGACACCACCCGCGCCTTCCGCGATGCGCTTGGCCGTTTTGCCACCGGCGTTACCATCGTCACCACCCGCGGCCTACAGGGGCCGGTCGGCATCACGGCCAACAGTTTTGCCGCGCTTTCGCTCGACCCGCCGCTGATCCTGTGGTCGCCCGCCAAGACATCGCGCCGCTTCGCGACTTTCGCACAGGCGCAGGGATTTGCCGTCCATGTCCTTGCCGAGGATCAAAGTGACCTCTGCCACCACTTTGCCCGCCCCGATCATGACTTTTCCGGCCTTGACGTCACGACTTCAGCGCATGGAGTGCCGCTAATTAACGGCTGCCTTGCACGCTATGAATGCGAGGCAGAGGCTACGCATGATGGCGGCGATCACATCATCATCGTAGGGCGTGTCCTGCGCGCGACCTTCACCGACGCCGAGCCGCTGATCTTTTCGAAAGGTCGCTATGGGCGATTCATCGTCGCGCCCTGACCTTTCAGGCGGTAAATTTTCCGGCATACCAACCTCAGAATAACGGCGTTTGCAGGAAATTCAGCCTTGCCGTAGGCCGCGCACGGTTTATCTAAAGCGACGCGACTTGATGGCGACGCATTGACATATTACAATGCGTATATGTCGGTTGTGGCGTGGTTGGGGTCCTGCGCGTTACACCTTGGCGGACGGCACGCGTTTGAATGCTGCAATCGACCGCAAGCCGTGACGTCGCCGGTTCCAGCCGGGAAGAGAAAGTTCGGACCATGCAGGCAGAAAACCACGTAATGAGTGCTGACCACATAGCTCCCTCAGATTGTTCGTCAATCGCAGTCGACGAGATGGAGGGGCGTGCGCAATCTGCCGCAAACTTCCTCAAGGCGTTGGCGCATGAGGGTCGCTTGATGATCCTCTGCCATCTGTCGTCGGGTGAAAAATCGGTGACAGAACTGGAACAACTGCTGTCATCGCGGCAGGCTGCGGTCAGCCAGCAACTGGCGCGCCTGCGTCTTGAAGGCATGGTCTCGTGCCGCCGCGACGGTAAGGCAATCTATTACGCGCTGGCCGACACCAAGGTGCAGCGCGCGATCGAGCTGGTCTATGACATGTTCTGCCGCCCAGACGCCGAACAGGCGTCAGTCTAGGGGAAAACGCGCGCCGAATAGGCGTCAGTCCAGCGGCAAGACGTCCACCTTATGTTCGGTGCGTTGGCGCCCCGTCATGCGCAGGACGCCTTTGACCGGGGCCACGTCGTCATAGTCGCGCCCGATTGCCACCACGATATGATCGCTGGCCACCATCACGGCATTGGTCGGATCATACTCGACCCAACCCGTTTCGATGCCGCACCAAACGCGCACCCAGGCGTGCATCGCGTCCGCCCCGGCCAGGCGCGGCTGCCCCGCCGGTGGCGTCGTGCGCAGAAAGCCAGAGACGTAACCCGCAGGCACCCCCAGCCCACGCAGGGCGGCAATCATGATCTGGCTAAAGTCCTGACAGACACCATGGCGCCGCTTGAAGGCTTCGGCCGGGTCGGTATCAACCTTTGTCGCCTCGGCATCAAAGCGCATGTCGCGGTAAAGCGCCTCGCCCAGCGACTGCACCAGCCCCAGCACCGTCATGCCGGACCGCACGTGGTCGCGCGCATAGGCGGTCATTTCGGGGCGAACCCGAACGCGCCCGGAATCGCCCAGAAAGTGGTGTGGCGCATTGCACCCCAGATCCCGTACATCGCCAAGTTCGTCGGCCAGCCCGACCAATGGGGGCGACAGGTCCAGCACCGGCGACGCAGCAAAGCACTCGACCCGGGCCTGGAGGCGGAAGCTTTCTGTGTCGTGCGCGGTGCGGAACGCCACTTCCAGCATGGCATTGCCAAAGAAATCCACCGCCTCCCGCCGCTCTTCCGGCGCGGGCTCGGTCGCCAGTTGCCCCGCTATCAAGCGCTGGCGTCCGTGCAGCGTGCGCGGCATCAGCCGCAACAGATTGCGCCCCATGCCCGAGGGCTGCTGGTAGAAATAGTTAATTGTCAGCGCAATATCGTAGAGCATGGTTTATCCGAAATAGCTCTCTGCCAGCAGATCCGCCGCCTGCAAAACCCCATCGCGCACGCGCCACAAATCTGCGGTCGTCAAGGCCTCAGGCGTGGTCACTGCCAGCGCGGTATGCACCTCCAGCACGCGGCGCGCCACCGGCGTCATGCCGCCATCCGGGCCGGTGGGCAGCATCGCCACTTGCGCCCGCACCTCCTCCATCTGATGGAAGATCGAGCGTGGGTTGTGGTCGTCCAGCGCCAGAAGGTCAATCACCGTCGCACGGGTTGTCGCCACCGCATAGCGCCGGCGATGCGTCATCAGGCTGTCGCCCACCTCGACCGCCAGATCCAGCGCGCCCTCGCGCAAAGCGGCATCGGCAAAGACCGCAAGCGTCCACGCCATGGAGCTTGCCCGTTCCAGCGCACGCCCCAGCATCAGAAAGCGCCAGCCGGTGAACCGATACATGTTCTCGTGAACCAGCCCGGAAAACCCTGCGATCTTGCGCAACATCTGCCCCAGGATCTGTGCCGCGTCGCCGCCATGCTCGCCGCGCCCGATCATCCCTGCCGCCGACACCGCGAGTTCGTTGAGCGCGATCCAGCCGTCGATCGAAAAGCGGTCGCGCACCTTGTTCGCACAGGCCCGCGCCAGCGAAAGCCGCTGATAGATCGCCTCGGCAAAGGGCTCCTCGACATCGACACCCTGCGCCGCCAGATACTCCGCCAGCGCCACCAGCAAGGGCGCGTTGGGCTGGTCGCTGTCCGCCAGCCGCAGATGATAGGCGCGCAACAGGCGCACCACCGTCTCCACCCGCTCGACATAGCGCCCGAGCCAGAACAGATTGTCCGCCGCACGACTGGGCAGCACGCTCGCCTCGCTGCGCTTGAAGGGCTGATCGGGCGGCGGCACCATCGTGTCGGCCTCCACCGCGCGGTCCGATACGATCCAGACGTCAGCGACCGAGCCGCCCTCTTGCATCGCGACCGCGGTGGCATCCTCGCCGCGCCCGATACGCGCATAGCCGCCGGGCATCACTACCCAGCCGTCCGGCGTGCGCGCCAGAAACACCCGCAAGCTCATCGGGCGCGGCACCAACCGCTCGCCATCCCAAACCGGCGTGGTGGACAGCGTCACCGCCTCTTGCGCCACCAGACCCGCGCCGTCCGTCGCCAACCAGTCCGCCAGCGCCACCCCGGCGGGCTGTGCCCCCGCCTGCATCTCATAGAAAAGCCGCGACGACAGCGCTGGCCCAAAGGTCATCCGCGCGGCATTCTGCGCGACGTAAGCCCGCTCTGCCCGCTGCCCGCACCACCATGTCGCTATATTGGGCAGCTTCAGCGCCTCGCCGGTCAACACATTGGCAATGTGGGGCAAAAACGCCATCAGTGCGCGCGCCTCCAGCACACCGGAGCCCAGCGCGTTGACCATGCTCACCTGCCCGGCGCGAACCGCCCCGACCAAGCCGGGCGTGCCGATGCGCGATGCGCCGTCAAGCTCCAACGGGTCGGCAAAGCGCGCGTCCAACCGGCGCCACAGCACCGAGACCGGTTGCGGGCCTGCAACGGTGCGCACCTTGACCTGGCCGCCCTCGACCACCAGATCCTCGCCCTCCAACAGCATGAAGCCAAGATAGCGCGCGATATAGGCATGTTCGTAATAGGTGTCGTTCATCGGCCCCGGCGTCAGGATGCCGACCCGGCTTTGATCGCCGCGCGCACCGTTCAGGGCATCGCGAAACCGGCGGAAAAAGGGCGCCAGCCGATGCACGTTCGCGCCCGCGTAAAACGTTGAAAACACCCGGCTGGTCGCGACCCGGTTTTCCAGCGCGAACCCGGCGCCCGAGGGCGCCTGTGTCCGGTCGCCCAGCACGAACCACGAGCCATCGGGGCTACGGCCGATCTCAAATGCCAGAAATTGCAGGAAATTCCCGCCGCGCGGCGTGATCCCCACCAACGGGCGCAGCCATTCCGGATTGCCCGCGACAAGGCTCGCCGGCAGCAGGCCCTCTGCCACCAGCCGCCCCGGCCCATAAAGGTCGCGCGCCACCGCCTCAAGCAAATCGGCGCGTTGCACCAAGCCCGCCGCGATTTCGGCCCAGTCACTCTCATCCACGATCACCGGCACATGGCTTAACGGCCAAGCCCGCTCGGTCGAGCCGCTTTCGGCATAGAGCCGGGTGAACACGCCCGCATCGCGCAGATATTGGTCGCCCCGCGCCAGCTTGGCCGCGACCTGATCGACGCTTAGACCCGCCAAATGCGTCAGAAACGGGCGCCACACCGGTCGGATCGACCCATCTGCATCCAGCAATTCATCCGCAACACCCGGAAATGGCACATACCCCGCAAGCAAGTCTTGCACCGGGTCGATTCCTGCCTCTGGCATAGCCTAGACCCCCGGCGCCCGGCGCAGGTCAAGCGTCATCGGAAACTCTGGATGCACTGCCTCTGCCGCGGGCCGATAACTACCCGCGTGATGCCCGTAAGGTTCAAACCGTGCCAAGCGCCGCGCCTCCGCCTCGTTCCCATTCACCGGGAACGTGTCATAGCTGCGCCCGCCCGGATGCGCCACATGATAGGTACAGCCCGCAAGCGGGCGGCCCGTCCATGTATCGTAGATGTCAAAGGTTAGCGGTGCGTCAACGCGCAACACCGGGTGCAGCGCCGCCGCCGGTTGCCACGCCTTGTATCGCACGCCAGCCACGGCGACACCGGCGGCACCCGTCCGCGCCAAGGGCACCGCGCGCCCGTTGCACGTCACCTGATAGCGCGCCGGATCAGGTGCGCTGAGCCGCACCTGCAACCGTTCGGTCGAGCTGTCAGTATAGCGCACCGTGCCGCCAATCGCCCCGGTTTCGCCCAGCACATGCCACGGCTCCAACGCCTGCCGCAGTTCCAGATGCACGCCCTCGGCCGCGACCTCGCCGCAGAAGGGAAAACGGAACTCCGCCTGCGCCTCGAACCACGCGGGGTCGAGGGCAAAGCCGTGGTCGCGCAAGTCCGCCAGCACATCCAGAAAGTCCTGCCACACATATTCGCGCAGCATGAAGCGGTCGTGCAGCGCGGTGCCCCAGCGTGTCAGGCGACCCTGTGCCGGGGACGCCCAGAACCGCGCGACCAGCGCCCGGATCAGCAACTGCTGCGCAAGGTTCATGCGTGCGTTCGGCGGCATCTCAAACCCGCGGAACTCGACGAGCCCCAGCCGCCCGGTCGGGCCATCGGGGGAATAAAGCTTGTCGATGCAGATCTCTGCGCGGTGGGTGTTGCCCGTCACGTCGGTAAGAATATTGCGCAATAGCCGGTCAGTCAGCCACGGCATCGGTGCCGCGCCCTCTCCCGGTGCCGGGATCTGCGCCAGCGCGATTTCCAGCTCATACAGACTATCGTGTCGTGCCTCGTCAATGCGCGGTGCCTGGCTCGTCGGCCCGATGAAAAGCCCCGAGAACAGGTAGCTGAGCGAGGGATGCCGGTTCCAGTGCAGCACCAGACTGCGCAGCAAGTCGGGCCGCCGCAGGAAGGGGCTGTCGGCCACAGTCTCGCCACCGACCACCACATGGTTGCCGCCGCCGGTGCCACAATGGCGCCCGTCGATCATGAACTTGTCCGCGCCAAGCCGCGTTTGCCGCGCCTCTTCGTAGATCACCTCCGTGGTTGCCACGCATTCCGCCCAGCTTGCCGCCGGATGGATATTCACCTCAATCACACCTGGGTCCGGCGCCACCCGGATCACATTCATTCGCGGGTCATGCGGGGGCGCATAGCCCTCGATATGCACCGGCAGACCCAGCGCCTTGGCCGAGGCCTCTGCCGCCGCGACGAGATCGAGGTAATCCTCGATTCGTTCCACCGGCGGCATGAAGACGCAAAGCCGCCCGTCGCGCGGCTCCACACTTAGCGCGGTTCTGACCGCACCGAAACCGTCGCCCAGATCTTGCTGCACGACATCCTGCACCGCGCCGCCTGCGGTAAACGCCCCCGCCTGCTGCCCGCGCGAGGCGTCAACCTTGGGGCTGACCGGCCCATCGCCACGCTCCTCATTCTGGAAATCCGGCAGAGGCCCGCGCAGCTCTGACGGATCCGCGACATAGGTGTAGGGATACTGCGACGGCGGCACATGCGGCAAAGCCCCGAGCGGCAGCCGGAACCCAACCGGGCTATCGCCGGGCACCAGAAACAGATGCCCGCGCCGCAGCGTCCACCTTTCCGACCGCCAGCGTTGCCCTTTCGCAGCCTGCGCCTGCCAGCGCTGGATCGGCAGCACATAGCCCGACGGTTCTGTCAGTCCGCGCCCAAATACCCGCACCAGCCGGTTGCGTTCCTCGGGGTCCTTCAGCTTTGAATTCTCGGGCGTTACATTTTCGGGTAGGTTGCCCTCCTTCACAATCCACTCTGCCGGGTCCTCGAACGCGGGCAGCACCAAGTCTGCATCCAACCCTACTTCGGTTGCGAAACCCTTAAGAAACGCCTCGGCTTCGGCCGGTCCCACACCCGTTTGAGCATCTTCCGCAGCAATCAGGCACGCGTCGCGCCAAATCGGCTTTTGATCGCGCCGCCAATATAGCGAAAAGGTCCAGCGCGGCAGGCTTTCGCCGGGATACCATTTGCCCTGCCCGTAATGCAGAAAGCCGCCCGGCGCGAAGCGATCCCGCAGGCGTCGGATCAGCTTGTCAGCCAGCGCCCGTTTGGTCGGCCCCACCGCGTCGGTGTTCCACTCGCCCGCCTCGAAATCGTCAATCGAGACAAAGGTCGGCTCGCCCCCCATCGTCAGGCGCACGTCCTGCGCGGCCAGCGCGGCATCAACCTTGCGACCAAGCGCGTTCAGTTCATCCCATGCCGCGTCGGAAAACGGCTTGGTGATACGCGGATGCTCGGCGACGCGCGTCACCTTCATGTCGAAATCGAAGGTCACCTCGGCAAAGCTCGCCACCCCCGAAATCGGCGCGGCATTGCGGTAATGTGGGGTGGCCGCCAGCGGAATATGGCTTTCCCCGGTCAACAAACCGCTGGTCGGATCCAACCCGATCCAGCCCGCACCTGGCAGGTAAACCTCGACCCAGGCGTGCAAATCGGTGAAATCGACCTCGGTCCCCGAAGGTCCGTCCAGCGCCTTCAGGTCCGGCGCCAACTGGATCAGGTAGCCAGAGACAAACCGCGCCGCAAACCCCAGATGCCGCAGCACCTGCACCAGAAGCCAGCTTGAATCGCGACAACTCGCCGTGCCACGCTCAAAGGTTTCCTCGGGCGTCTGCACGCCGGGCTCCATGCGGATCACATAGCCGATTTCGCCCGCTACCCGCGCGTTCAGCCCGACAACGAAATCCACCGTGCGCGCGCGTTCACGCGGGATTGTGTCGAGAAACCGCTGTAACTCCGGCCCTGCCGGTTCCGCCTGCCGGTAAATCACCAGATCGTCGGCGATGTCCAAGGGGTAGGCAAAGGGCCACGTCTCGGCCTCTTCCTCGACGAAAAAGTCGAACGGGTTATAGACCGACATATCGGCCACCAGATCGACCTCGATCTTCAGCTCTCGCACAGGCTCGGGAAACACAAAGCGCGCCAGCCAGTTGCCATAGGGGTCTTGCTGGTAATTCACGAAATGCGGCTGCGGCGAGACCTTCAGCGAATGCGAAATCACCCGTGTCCGGCTATGCGGCGCTGGCCGAAGGCGGATGACTTGCGGACCAAGTACGACGGGACGATCGTATTTGTAATGGGTCAGATGGGTGATGGCGGCCTTGATCGACATATGAGTTCCGTCCTGTGTGTCATCGGCACCGTTCCACAAAATGAACGGTCGCACTAGCATGAACTCAGTGGTGCCTCAGTCCGATCGTGCCCCCCACAGCGTAGCGTCCAAGCCTGGGACAAAGCAAACGCCCGCCCTTATGGCGCCCATTTTTTGGGCAAATTCCCCATGCGCGGCGGCAAAATGTGCGGGCTGAAATCCAGCATTTGTCCGGGTGCCACCATCCATCCCGCCCAAAAACCGCCCGTCGCTGGCCGCGCGCGCCCGTTCATGTGAATTTCCCTTTGTGCAACGCACGCTCTTCGCGCTATCAGTCTCGCGCGCCGCGCCGGTTCCGGCCTTGGCCCCGTAGCTCAATTGGATAGAGCACTCGCCTTCTAAGCGAGTGGCTGCAGGTTCGAGTCCTGCCGGGGTCACCACCCTCCACCTCATTGCGTCTGGCCGCTTTTCCTGGCGCGTCAGAACGACACGAGATTCGGCCCCGCGCCCACCCCCATCGCGATCAGCGGATCGAACCACGGATGCCATGGATCGACGATCACATGTTTGGTCACCCCATCCGGCATCCGCGCCAGCAAAAGCAACGGCACCTTGATCTGCATCGACCGGAACGCCGCAATATCCTTGGGGGTTTTCATCTCCTGCCCATTGACCGCCAGCAGCACATCCCCCGGCTTCAGCCCGCCCTGCATTGCGGCGCTCTTATCCTGCAAGCCCGTGATCTGACCCGTGTCCGACACCGTGACCCCGACATCCGCCACCGCGTAACTTGGCACCCGCGGCGGCTTTGCCACCAGTCCGTCAGACCGGGTCGCGGCCAGATCGAGCGTCCGTTTCATCGCCACCTTGTCGCGGAGCACGTCCACCACGATGTTGCCCGACACGGCTGCCGCCTCCAGCCGGAACGCCACATCGCCGATTTGCGTCAGCCGCTTGCCATCCATTTCGGTGATGATATCGCCCGCCTTCAGACCACCCAACGCCGCAATCCCACCCGGCTCGACATAATCCACCAGCTCGCCCTGCCGCGCCACGTTCAGCGCCGCTGCCACCTCGCCGTCCACCGGCCGCAAGCGCAGGCCCACCACGGGCACGGCGCGCAAGGTGCCCGCGATCAGCGCAGGCACGATCCGCTCCAGATCCGCCACAGAGATCGCAAAAGACAACCCGATGAAGTGGTCCGACCCGTCAACGATCTGGCTGTTCATCCCCAGCACACGCCCTTGCCGGTCCACCAACGGCCCGCCCGAGTTCCCGTTGTTGACCGAAGCATCGTGCTGCACCAGCCGGATCGGCACGGCCGGATTCAACTGCCGTGGCCGGGCCGAGACCATACCCCGTGTCACGGTGAAATCCACGCCCAACGGCGCGCCGACCGCATAGACGGTCTGTGCCAGAACGGCAGGCGCCGGCGCCGGTTGCAGCCCACGCCCCTCGCCGCCCGAAACCTCCAGCACCGCCACGTCCCGCACCGGATCGCGCGCCACCACCCGTGCCGTTTCGTCATGCCCGTCGGCAAAGGTGATCTCGACATTGGCCTGCCCATAAACCACATGGGCGCAAGTCACCGCGATCCGCCCGCCGCCCCACAGGAAGGCCGAGCCGAGAAAACTCTCTGTCGAATCCAGCGAATGGACCACCAGTGTCGCGGCAATCGCCCGGTCCAGCCCAGGCTCGTCCGCCCGGGCGACGCCGGCCCCCAGAACCGCCGTCATTGCCCCTGCAAAAACCAGCCGCCCGAACCCCAACACTACACAATCTCCACGATATGCCGGTGCCTATCAAACGCCTGCCTCAGCCGGAAATCAATGGCCGCCGGTGCAGCGACCCGGCGTCGCTCCGCCATCCGGTCTGAGGTGGGCTCGATCCGAACGCCGCCACGCGCGCGTCAGTAGACTAGCGTTTGCGAAGGATGCAAGCATGTCCGCGTTGGCCGCAAGACGCTTGAGCGGGCGCTCACTTTTGGGCAGCATGAACGCAAGCTATTCTGACCAAGCGCTGAGTAGGATCCTTGTCATGGCGAAACTCGTTTTTGGGATGAACCAATCGTTGGACGGCTATGTCGACCACACCGAATTCGCGCCGGGCCCCACGCTCTTTCGTCACTTTGTCGCGCATGTGCGTAGCCTCGCGTGCAGTCTATACGGGCGACGCATCTACGAGGTGATGCGTTACTGGGACGAAGACCATCCCGAATGGAGCGCCGACGAACGTGACTTTGCGGCGGCGTGGAGGCAGCAACCGAAGTGGGTCGTATCCCATTCGTTACGAACAGTCGGCCCCAACGCCCGTCTGGTCGACCAGGGCCTAGAGGCGATGATACGCAAGCTAAAGGCCGAGTGCGTCGGAGAGATTGACGTTGCCGGCCCGGACTTGGCGCACAGCCTGACCGAGCTTGGTCTGATCGATGAGTACCGGCTCTATCTCCACCCCGTCGTGCTTGGACGCGGCAAGCCATTTTTCGCCGGACCGCGCCCCCCGCTCCGCCTTGTGGCCAGCGATGACGTCGGCGACGGCGTAATCAGACTGACATATGTTCCCGCTTAGACGCGCTTGATCGAAGTCATCGAGGCGTCCGGCCCGCCCTTTGGAGGTGCGCTGAACGGAAAATTCAGGCCCGAACGTCACCCGGTGCGAGGCGACAGATAACCAGCGGTTGGCCTGTCATCCATAGCCCTTGCTTTCCGCCGCGCTAGACGCCGCCCTTGCGGACGGCGCTCAGTCTGTGGGCCGCACACGCGCCGCCGTCTTGTTGGCAAACGCTTCCAGTCGCGCGCGGGCGTCGGGTTGGGTATTAACCACCCCGGCAATCACCGACTCGGCGTAGGCCGCATCAAGGCCGGACATATTGCCCAGATGGCTGATCGCCGAACAAATGGCGAAATTCGACAGCGGCAGATTGCGCGCCGCCGCCCGCGCCAACTCCAGCGCCCGATCAAAGCTGGAGCCTTCGACAAGGTATTGCGCCAGCCCGACGTCCATCGCCTCTTGCCCCTGATAAACCCGCCCGGTCAGCATCATGTCGATCATCCGCGCCTTGCCGACCAGACCGGCCACCCGGATCGTCGCGCCCCCGCCGGTGAACAGGCCACGCTGCCCTTCAGGCAGCGCGAAGTAGGTCGAGGCATCGGCGACGCGGATATGCGCGCTTGATGCAAGCTCCAACCCACCGCCGACCACCGCCCCCTTCAGCGCCGCGATGATCGGCACACCGCCATATTCCATCTTGTTGAAGGCTTCGTGCCAGCGCAGGCAAAGGTGCATGAATTCCGCCGGGCTGCGGTCGGCCTGATGGTGTTCGACGAGATCAAGGCCGGCGCAGAAATGCTCGCCCTCCGCCGCCAGAACCACCGCCCGCACGCCCGCACGGGGGATGGTGGAAAACAGCGTGACCAGATCCTCGATCGACGCCTCATCCAGCGCATTGCGCTTGGCGGGCCGGTTCAGGGTGGCCACCAAAACGCCATCGTCGTGCAGGGTCAGCGCGATGTTGGTCAGCGCGAGAGTGGTAATGTCGATGGTCATGTCCGGGTCCTCTGGATCGTGCGGTCGGGCATGGGCGCGAACACCCAAGCCGCCTCCCGCAGGATGACGTTCATGTCTTCGGCCTAACAGGCTTCGGCAGGCCAAGAAAGTCTGCCGATCTCTCCACTGCAAATTCTGCCTGCGCAACCGCGCGATTTCCGCTGGCCTGCGAACACATCTGCCCTAAGATCATCACAACCCCAACGCAAAAGAGGCCCGACATGCTGCGCATCCTCCCCCTTGTCGCCGCCGCGTTGCTGGCAACCTCCGCTGTGGCGGAAACCCCCGCCGCCGCCCTGCCTGATATCGGCGTTGTCGGCGCAACCGGGGTCAAGCTGGCCAATGATCGGCCGGTGACGGCTTCGCATGCGATGGTGGTCACCGCGCAACATCTGGCGACTGATATCGGCGTGGCGATCCTGCGAAAGGGCGGCAACGCCATCGACGCTGCCGTGGCCGTAGGGTATGCGCTGGCGGTCGTTCATCCCTGCTGCGGCAATATCGGCGGCGGCGGCTTCATGGTGGTTCACCGTGCCAATGGCGAAAACCTGTTCCTCGACTTCCGCGAAAAAGCGCCGCTCGCCGCGACACCGACCATGTTCCAAGACGCAAACGGTACTGTCGTACCCGAACGCAGCCGCGCCTCGTGGCTTGCCATCGGGGTGCCGGGCACCGTGATGGGCCTCGACGAAGCGCTGGCCACTTATGGCACCATGACCCGCGCCGAGGTGATGGCCCCCGCCATCGCCCTTGCCCGCGACGGCTTTACCCTGACCACCGCCGACGCCAATATCCTCGGCCTGCGTACCAAGGATTTCGCGGCCCAACCCAACGTCGCCCGCATCTTCCTTCACCCCGATGGCACGCCCTTTACGGCGGGCGAGCGCCTCGTGCAGCCCGCCTTGGCAAACACGCTCGACCTCATCGCCAAAGGCGGCGCCGACGCGTTCTACAAAGGCCCCATCGCGCAAGCCATCGTCAGCGCCAGCACACAAAACGGCGGCCTCTTCACCCTCAAGGACTTCGCCGATTACTCCGCGCCGTGGTCCGCGCCGGTCGGTTGCACCTACCACGGCTATCAGGTGATCTCTTCCCCGCCGCCAAGTTCAGGCGGCACCACGGTGTGTGAGATCCTGCAAATCGTGCAGCCCTACCCCTTCGCCAAATGGGGCTTCGGCTCGCCCGACGTCACCCACGCCCTTGTCGAGGCTGAACGTCACGCGTTCGCCGATCGCAACACCTATCTGGGCGACCCGGCCTTCGTGCAAAATCCGACGCAGGCCCTGCTATCCCCTGACCACGCCGCGAAAATCCGCGAACGGATCAGGCCGGATCAGGCGACACCCTCGGCGCAAGTGCAAGGCAGTCTTGGCGCCGACGAGGGGATGCACACCACGCATTACTCCATCGTTGACGCCCAAGGAAACGCGGTCTCGGTCACCTACACGCTCAATTTCTTCTTCGGCAATGCCAAGATCGCGGGAGATACCGGCTTTTTCCTGAATGACGAGATGGATGATTTCACCTCCAAACCCGGCGTGCCCAATGCCTTCGGTCTGGTGCAGGGCAGCACCAACGCAGTGGCACCCGGCAAGCGCCCGCTAAGCTCGATGGCCCCCACCATTGTGCTGAAAGACGGCCAGCTTTTCATGGTCACCGGCAGCCCCGGCGGGTCCACCATCATCTCGACCGTGCTGGAAAGCATCCTCAACGTGGTCGATTTCGGCATGAACATGCAGCAAGCCGTCGATGCGCCACGCCTGCATCACCAATGGCTTCCCGATGAGGTTTCAGTCGAGCCGGGATACCTTACGCCGCAATCGCAAGCCGCGCTGACCGCGATGGGCTACACGTTTAAGGAACGCTCGCCCTGGGGCGCGGATGAGGCGATCCTGCGCGATCCCGCAACCGGCGTGCTGGAAGGCGCGAACGACGACCGCCGCCCCGCCGGACTCGCCGAAGGGTATTAGGCGTCCTACCGCGACCCGCGCCGCAAAAGCGCATGGAAAACACCCAGCGGCAACCAGCGCCCTAGCAGAAAAAGCCATGCGAAAGGCGCGGGAAAGCTGGTCGAAAACCGGCCACCCGCAATGGCGCGCATCACCCGCGCGGCGGCGGCCGCTGGCGGCATGATCTGCGGCATGGCAAAACTGTTGCGCGCGGTCAGGCGCGTTTCAATGAAACCGGGGTTCACCACTTGCACCGCTACGCCCGTGCCATGCAGATCGGCGTGCAGGTTCTCCGCCAAATGCATGATCGCAGCCTTCGACGCGCCATAGCCAATCGCGCCCGGCAAGCCGCGATGCCCGGCAAGCGAGCCGATCAGCACCACGCGCCCACGCCGCCGCACAATCATCGCTGGTACAACATGGCCCAGCAACCGCAGCGCGCCGATGAAATTCGCCTCGGCAATCGCGCAGGCCTCGTCGGGGTTCCACGTTTGCGCGGTCATCGGCGTATACAGCCCAACGCAGTAGATCACGCCGTCCACCGGCCCCGCCGCCGCGGCGGCCGTCGCACTCGCCAACGGATCGGTCACATCGAACGCCACCGCCCGAGCGTCGCGCAGGCCCGCCGCCAGATCCTCAAGCCGCCTAGCATTGCGCGCCGAGAGCACAAGCCGCGCGCCTTCCGCCGCCATTGCCTGCGCCAACGCACGACCAAGGCCCTCGCTGGCCCCGACAATCCACCATGTCTGGCCCGCGACGCTCATCCCTTCACCGGGCGAATGGTCGCCACCAACTCTGCCACCAGAATACCGAACTTGCGCATTTGCGAGCGGTTGAGCACCGTGCCATCCGGCAAAAGATACAGCCAATCCCGCACGTTAACGACCAAGCCCTCATGTTTTCCCGACAAGCGCAGGCGATACCGCATGCACAGCGCGTGCCCCGCAGCCACGCCCGTCGCGGTGCCAATGATGTCGGCGGCGGTGGCGGTAAAGCTTTGCGCCCCCGTCATCGTGATCTGCCATTGCCGCAGTTGAACACCGCCACCCGCGAAGGCGAACGTTTCGTCGATGACGCCCGTCCGCCCGTCAAAACGCCCCTCCATCCCCGCCGTAAACCGCGCGGCCACCCGCCCGGTTGGGCCAAAGATAGCCCCCTCGCAGAGCAGCGATTGGCCAAGCACGCGCACGATGTCAAAGCCGGGCGACGTGCCACGGTAATCGCCGGGGCGCTGCGCGGCAAAACTGAACCAAGCGGCGCGAATGACCAAAATCGCGCCGACCAACACCGCGGCAAATATAACGACTATCATCACCATCTCCGCCTCAACCCTCGGCATGGGAAAGATCGACCTGCACCACATCCGCGCGCCCGGTGGCAAAGGCGGCAGCGCAGGACTCAAGGTAGAACAACCAGCCGCGAAGGAACGCAGGCTCATGCCCCAAAGCGCGCACCTTGCCCGCCGCCGCCGTCAACCGCCGCGCCCATTGGCGGCAGGTCTCTGCATAATCCGGTCCGAAGGAAAACGAGTGCTGCACCTGCAATCCGGCCCGCGAGGCCTGCGCCGCGATCACCCCATCCGACAACAGCATGCCGCCGGGAAAAACATGTTGGCGCACATAGTCTTGCGTCTTGCGATACTGCGCAAAACGCGCATCCGGCACCGTGATCGCCTGCACCACCGCGCGCCCCCCCGTCGCGAGCCGGTCGCGCAGGTTGGCGAAATAGACCGGCCAATACCGCTCGCCCACCGCCTCGACCATCTCGATCGAAACGATGTTGTCAAATCGGCCAGAGGTGGCGCGGTAATCCTGCAACCGAATCTCTGCCCGGCCATCAAGCCGCGCATCGGCAAAACCTCTCTGGCTCGGCGATATCGTGATCCCCGTCACCGAGCGCCCGCGATCCGCTGCGCGTTCAGCAAACCCGCCCCAGCCACAACCGATCTCCAGCACCCGCTCTCCCTCGCCCAGACGGTCAAGGATACGGTCATATTTCCGCCCCTGCGCACGGCCCAGATCCGCGTCGCCCGGCGCGAAAATTCCCGCCGAGTAGGTCATCGAGGGGTCGAGCCACAGCTGGTAAAACTCGTTCCCCACATCGTAATGCGCACGGATATTGCGCGATGCCCCGCGCCGCGAGTTGGCGTGAACCACCCCGTGCAGCAAGCGAAACTTCAGCCGGTTCCACAGGCCCGCATCCGCATAGTCCCCGATGCGGTCGATGTTGCGATAAGCAAGCTGGATCAACCCCTCGATCGAGGTCGTATCCCACAGCCCCGCCGCATAGGTCTCGCCCAACCCGACGCCCCCGCGCGCCACCAGTGTCGGGATCACCGACCAGTCGCGCAGCGTCAAATCCGCCTCCACCCCGCCGCTACCAAAGTGCCGCGTCACCCCATCCGGCGTCACCAGCGTCAGGCGGCCACCCTCGATGCGTGCACAGGTATCAATGAATTCACGGCGCAGGCGGGCGTCAATAAGCGGCAACGTCATCGCGAGGTCTCCTCGACCGGGGGAACAGGGTGGGGGTGAAACGTCGCCCCCTTAAGCTTCAGGCGCAGCGCCTGCCAATGGATCAGCGCGATGGTGCGAAACGTCGAAAACGGGCGCCGCAAAACCGTGGCGAGCAGGGTGCGGCTCGTCATCGGCACCCGCGCGCCCGTCAGGGTCGCCACCACACCCTGCGCGCCATTCTCATGCCGGATGCGGATCGCAATGCGGTCCGCGTCGATCACGAACCGGAAGCGATACACCCCCGCGACCTGTTGAAACGGCGAGACGTGAAACACCTTGGCCGCGCTCAATTCATCCGACGCGGTAATCGCGCCAAAATCGGCATGGGCGCACAGATAGTTGTGCCGCTCGCCATAGGTGTTGTTCACCTGGGCAATCGCCGCGACCAGCGCGTCGCCCTCAAAAGCCAGCCAAAAGCTGACCGGCGTGAAATTCGCCCCCAACCAGCGCGGCTGGGTCAGCAGGCGCAAGCTCAACCCGACAGGCGCACCACTGGCGGCCAGCACCTCGCGGGCCCAAGCCGCCCCGCGCCCCTGCCCCCGCGCGCCGCCATGGTCGCGGTCATGCACCGCCGCAAGGGCAAAGCGATTGCGCCCGAAAAGCCGTGGGCGCGGACCGTCCGCCTCTGGGTCGATCAGCACATAATCAACCGCATAGCGGAAGGCATGCACCGGCCCGCCGCGCCGCGCGTGAGTGGTTTCGCCGCGCAGGATTTCCGGCCCGCTCATGCGATTTGCCGCGTCAGTGCGCGCGCGACGCGAACCGCGCTGGCGAATCCGTCCTCGTGAAAGCCATGGCGCAGATAGGCACCGGCGAAAAACGTGCGGTTCTCGCCCTGAATCGCCGCAATATCCGCCTGTGCGGCAATCGCGCCGCGATCGAAAACCGGGTGATAAAATACCGTCTCATCGTAAATCGCATCCTCCGCGATCGGCGTGATCGGGTTCAGCGTCAGAAACAGCGGATCGCTCTGGGGTATATTTTGCAGCCGGTTCATCCAGTAAGTCACCGCAATCGCTTGGGTTTCATCGCGCCCGTTTGATTGGTAGACCCACGACGACCAGCACCCCCGGCGAAGCGGCATCTGGCCCGAATCGCGGTGCAAAACCGCGCGGTTTCGCTGATAGCGCAGCGCCGACAGCGCCGACGTTTCCGCCCGCGTCGGCGCCTCGATCAACGCGAGCGCCTGATCGGAGTGGCAGGCAAAAATCACCTGATCATAGCGTTCCGGCAGCGCCCCCTCTGCGTAAACCGACACGCCCAACGGCCCGCGCCGCACCAGCCGCACAGGCGTTCCGGGGCGCAAATCAACGCCAGACAGACGCAGGTTCGCCTCCAACCGGCGCACATATTCGATGCTGCCGCCCTTCACCGTCCACCATTGGTGCTGCCCGCCCACCGACATCAGGCCGTGGTTGCGGAAAAAGCTCAGCAGCGTGCGCGCGGGAAATCCCTCGATCTCTGACGGCGGAGTTGACCAGATCGCCCCGCTCACCGGCAGCAGGTAATACCGGCGGAACCAGTCCCCAAGCCCCAGTTCTCGCGTCAGCTCGCCAATCGTCATGTCGTCGCGCACCGCAGCCTCTGCGCGAGAATTGAAGCGCGCGATATCCACCAGCATCCGCGCGAATGCAGGGCGCAGCAGGTTGCGCCGCTGCGCAAACAGCGCCGATGGGCTGCGCAGCGCATATTCCAACCGCCCCCCATCAATGGTCGCGCCAAAGCTCATGTCGCTCGGTTGCGTCGGAACGTCGAGGTCGGCAAACAGGCGCGTCAGATGCGGATAGTTTACATGGTTGAACACGATAAACCCGGTATCGACCGGCTGATCGCCGCGCAGCCCCGCCATCACCGTGCGCGCGTGTCCGCCCAGACGCGGCGCCGCCTCAAAGACCGTCACATCGTCATGCGGCGCCAGCATCCACGCAGCGGCAAGGCCAGAAATGCCGCCACCAATCACCGCGATGCGGCGGGGCGCCTGTCTGGGGGTATCGAAGGCCATGCGCGTTTTCCATCCAAATGTCGTCTTTCTTAGTACGCGCCCGCCGCCGCGCCGGATCAAAAATGATCCGGTTCTTCCCCCGCGCCGTAATAGCGGTATGTTGGACCAGAATGTCATCATATCTCGCCGGTCGAATCCGGCCGTCAGGGGAGTTGCCGTGCCAGTCAAACCGGCCCCGCCGGGAACGTCCGACGCGCCGATGGACGCTCCATCGGTTCAAACGCTGTGGCTTCTTGCCGTCCGCGACCACCGCGACCGCGCGGCCTTCGGGCAGTTGTTCGACTTTTACGCGCCCCGCATCAAATCCATGCTGATGCGCGGCGGCATGTCCGCTGCCGCGGTCGAGGATATCGTGCAAGATGCGATGATAAAGGTCTGGCAGCGGGCAGAGCAATTTGACCCCACCCGCGCGCCCGCCTCTGCCTGGATCTATCGCATCGCGCGCAATCGTCAGATCGAGGTGCTTCGCCGCGAACGGCGCCCCCTGCCTGACGACCTGATCTCCGGTGACGAGGCCTCGGACCCCGATGCAGCTGACATCATCGGCTTGCAGCAGGACGCGAACCACCTGCGCGCCGCCTTGCACCGCCTGCCGCAGGATCAGCGCATAATGATCGAGCAGGCGTTTCTGGGCGAACTTACCCATAGCGAGATCCGCGACGCGACCGGCCTCGCCCTCGGGACCATCAAATCACGCATCCGGCTGGCGCTGGAGCGGTTGCGGCACGACCTAAGGACGTTAAGATAACCATGAATACCGTTACCCATCACCTGCCCGATTGGATGATCCGCGCCTATGTCGCTGGCGGTCTGGGCCGCGCATTCTCGCTGGTGGTTGCGGCGCATGTCACGCTGTGTGACGAATGCCGCGCCCAGATGGAAGGCGAAGAGGCGAGCGGCGGTATCGTGTTCGAGGACCAGCGGCCAGAGGCCGTTGCGGTCGATCTGAAAGCGCGCGTCATGGCCTCGCTTGATACGGTGCCTGCGTCGCCCGCCCAACCGGCGCAGCAGGGCATCTATCCGGGGGCAGTGATGGCAGCGCTGAAAGGCCGCGCGCCGCGCTGGCGCACCCTTGGCGGGGGAATCCGGCAGGCGGTGTTGTCGCATGACGCGGAAGGCTCGGCGCGGCTTTTGTATATTCCCGGGCGGGTCGCCGTCCCCGATCATGGCCACAAGGGGTTGGAGCTGACGCTCGTCCTGCAGGGCAGCTTTGCCGATGAAACCGGGCGTTTTGCGGTCGGCGATGTCGAGGTGGCGGGGGCCGAGTTGGAACATCAACCAATTGCCGAGCAGGGCGCGCCCTGCATCTGCCTTGCCGCGACAGATGCGCCGCTGCGGTTCAGCAGCTTCGTGCCGCGTTTGCTGCAACCGATCTTCCGGATCTGACGCGGGGTTCGCGCAGGTAAAGCGCCGCCAACGCTGAAACACGCCCGCAATCCACCGTGCCAACCGCATGACGCTCATCCCGCAGCGCCCGCTGCTGGCCGCATCTCGGCCGTCGCCGCACTGCTGCGCGACGCCTGTCCGCTGAGCCGCACGGCGCGGTTACCGCGGTTCTGCCCGAGCTTACCCTCTGCCAGCCGCCGCCCGTCGGCGCCCTCAAGCACGATCCGCTCCAGCGCGGCGGCGGGTATCGGCAGCACATCCCCCGCCTGCAACCGCAACACAGCAGCCAGCGGAATCGTCACGCGGTGCAGCACCGCCGTCAGTTGCGCCGAGGCACCCATCACCACGTCAGCCAGAGTCACCGGCACCTCGTTAGCCGCCACGTGTTCAACCGGCGCCAGCGCCGGCGCCACGCCGCGCCCCTGCGCAGGCAGCACCAGCAAGACCTCGCCGCGCCGCGCGCCGCCCGCCAGCGACAGCGTCACCAGAAACACCCGGTAGGTCACATCTTCCAGCAAGAGCCCAAGCGGGCGCGGATCGTCAAGGAAGGAGGCATAGCGGAACCCGCCCGCCCAGACCACATCCTGCGATGCGGCCAGTTCCTCCTCCACCCCGGTCAGCACCCGGTCAATCAGCCCCGCCGACATCGCCGCATCGGTGCGCGTGGGCTTGCGCGCCGCAGGCTCGCCTAGCCCCGCGCGCCCCATCGTCATCACCTCGATCAGCCCGGCCAGCACGCCGGGCGCAATCGCGATCAGCCCCAGCGACTCGCCCGGCCCCCCCAGCATCCCCAACAACGCGCGGTCCGGTGGCAGGTCCAATACCTCGGTCAGCGAGCGTCGCGCCTCGGTCATGCCCTCAATCACCAACTCCAGCCCCGGCACCTCCTGCGCCGCCCGCGCCAGCGCCAGCCGCAGTGCCTTGACCGGCGTCACCCCCGCCGCCTCCGCCACGGGTTTCCGCGCCGCCAGCTTTCGCCGTAATACCGACTGAGTGCTATCCCCTGCCATGCCGTGCCCGTCCAATTCCGCCGTCCAACGCTTGGGCTCAGAACTGACAGATCAAGGTTTAAGAAAGGTTGACGCGCGCCAATCGCTTAGGCCGCCCGCGCGATCCGGCGTGGAAAGCTCACCCGAAACGCCGCACCGCCCTGCCCGGGCAAATAGGCAATAGAGCCGCCCAGATTGGCCATGATCTCGCGGCAAATCGCAAGGCCCAGACCCGCGCCCCCTGCCCGCGCCTGATCGGTCAGCCGCGCGAATTTCTCGAAAATGATCGCCTGCGATTCCTTCGGAATACCGCGGCCGTTGTCGATGAAATCCACATCAACCTGCCCGCCGCGCACCCGCACCTCGATGCGCAGCTTCGGCTTGGCCGCGTCGCAATATTTGCGCGCATTGGTCACCAGATTGATGAACACTTGGCTAAGCCGGTCCGAGTCCGTGCGCACCACCACCGTCTCGGTTGAATCGTCGCGCTCTACCGCCATGGCACCCGGCCCCGCCGCCATCAAGGCGCGGTCGATCAGGTCGCGCAAATCGACATCCACCTCGCTGAGCGTCACCTGCCCGTTTTCCAACACGCTCAGATCCAGCAGATCGTCCAACAGGCGCGTCAGCCGGATCGTCTCGTCATGGATGATGCCGGCGTATTTCAGCTCTTGCTCTTCCGTCATCCCGCCCTCCATCAGGATTTCGGAAAACGCCCGGATCGAGGTCATCGGCGTGCGCAATTCATGGCTGATCTGGCTCAGAAACGCATCCTTCTGATCCGACAACTGTGTCAGCTTGCCATTTGCCTCGCGCAATGCCCGCGCCGTCCGGGTCAGTTCTTCCGACTTCGCCTCAAGCTGGTTGGAATATTCCATGATCTGCGCGGTCTCGTTCGCCACGGCCATCAGATCCTCGACCGAAACTGCCGCCCCGCCCACGATCTGCGCGATCATCGCATGTGCCGTCGCCGCCCCAACCGAGCCTGACAGCCGCCGCTCCAACTGGTCGATAAACTGCGGCGTGGTGTCGGGCAGCAGGCCCGCCATGCCCTGCGCGCGCGCCTGCGCCGCAAAAAACGACTGCGCCGCCTCTGGCCCAAGGATGCGCTGCGACATCACCAACATATCCTCGGCCTCGGCCAGCCCGTGCGACCAGCCGCGCGCGCCCGGCCCCTGCTCGAACGCATTGACGAATTGCGCGCTCTGCAACCGCTCTACCGGGTCGGGAAAACTGGCGAGCGAGACCGTGCAAAACGCCAGCGTGTTCAGCGTCATCGACCAGAACAGCGCGTGCAGCAGGGGGTCCGCCTCTTCGATGCCAAACATCGCGTGCGGGCGCAGCCAGCCAATTCCAAACGGCCCGGCCTGCATCACATGCTCTGGCATCAACCCGGTGGCGCCAAAGCTCGGCAGGAACAACGTGTACAGCCATACCGCGAAACCGATGCCCAACCCCGCCACCGCGCCCGTCCGTGTCCCGCCGCGCCAAAAGATACCGCCCAGCATTGCGGGCAAAACCTGCGCCGCACCGACAAAAGAGATCAACCCGATCGCCGCCAGCGCCTCGCCGCCGCCGGTTACGCGGTAGTAGCCATAGCCCAGCGCCAACACCCCCGCGATAGAGATGCGCCGCGACACCAGCACGATCTGCCGCACATCCCCCGCCACCGTCGCCTGCCGCGTCCCCACCTTCAGCCAAAACGGCATCACGATATGGTTCGACACCATGGTGGACAGCGCAATCGCCGCCACGATCACCATCGAGGTCGCGCTGGAAAAGCCACCCAGAAACGCCAGCATCGCCAGAGATCCGTGATGCAGGGCCAGTGGCAGCGTCAGCACGAACAGATCCGGGTTCGACCCCTTGGGCAGAACCTCCAACCCGACCACCGCGATGGGCACAACGAACAGACTCATCGCGAACAGATAGAGCGGAAAGGCCCAGGCCGCGGTCGCCAGATGCCGCTCGCTGACATTCTCAACCACCATGACCTGAAACATCCGCGGCAGGCTGACCACCGCCGCCGCCGAAAGAAATGTCAGACCTGCCCAGCGCCCTGGCTGCAGACGCCACCCCGACAGGCTCGACACATTGACCTTGGCTATGATGTCCGCCGGGCCGTCCGCCACCACCCAAACTACAAACACCCCCACCGTCAGCAGCGCCACCAGCTTCACCATCGCCTCGACCGCAATCGCGGTGACGACGCCCTGATGCTGCTCATTGGCATCCAGATTGCGCGTACCAAACAGAATGGTGAACATCGCCAACCCGATGGCAACCCAAATCGCGGTCTGGCCGCTATCGGGTTTCCAGTCGTTCGGCGCGCCCTGCGCAAATACCCCAAACGACAGCGTAACCGATTGCAATTGCAGCGCGATATACGGCGTCGCCGACACCACGGCCAGCAAGGTCACCATCACGCCCAGCAGGTTCGATTTGCCATAACGGGCCGAGATGAGGTCGGCGATCGACGTCACCCTCTGCGTCTTGCCTATCCTCACCAGCTTGCGCAGCAACCACCACCAGCCGATGAACATCAACGTCGGCCCCAGATAGATCGTGGCAAACTCAAGCCCCGACCGTGCCGCATAGCCCACCGCGCCGTAAAACGTCCACGCGGTGCAGTAGATCGACAGCGACAGCGTATACACCAGCGGCGAGCGCAGCCATTTTATGCCGCCCTGTGCCGCCCGTTGCTCTACCACAAAGGCCACGATGAACAGCAACAGCACATAGCCAAGGCAGGCCAGAACCAGCAGCTTGAACGGTATCATCGACCCGCTCCGCCCTCATCCCAGGCGTCGCCCGCCTCTTCCGTCACTGGTGCCAACCGGCGCGAGATCAGATAGGCCAGAACGATCAGCACGGGCCACACAAGAAACAGATACACCCCATCCACCGCCGTCGAGCGCGCCCCCGTCGCCTGCGGCCCCCACAAGATCGGCAGCATGAACAAAAACACCCCCAACACCGGCAACAACCGCGCCGCATCCATCAGCCGCCGCAGCCGATAGCCGCGCCGCTCCAGAAACAGCGCGCGCCCGCGTCGCATCAAAAGCCCCCCAAGGCACGGACCGAGGCGAGGATTTCTGTATTGGCAAACGGCTTGGTCATGAACTGGCTCGCGCCATACCGCTCTGCCATCTCGCGGTCGCGGCCTTGGCTTTTGGCGGTCAGCATCAGGATCGGCAGCGTTCGCGTCGCCGCATCCCCGCGCAATTCCTGCAATATCTCAAACCCGGACCGCCCCGGCAACATCACGTCAAGCACCACCACATCCGGCGCCATCTGCCGCACCACCGCTGCCGCGTCCGCCCCGTCCGTATGTGTGCTGACCCGCCAGCCATCACGCGACAGGATGAACTGGATCGCCTCGATGATGTTCGGCTCATCCTCGATCAGCAGGACATGCTTACCCATCCCTTGCCTCCCCCCTCGCGCTCGTTGGCGCATGTTATTTGCGTGACTATCGGGCAGAACTACCGCCCCGTCAAACCCCGTGCTGTCGAACCCTTCGCCGCGCCTTCCGTCAGAAAACACTCAAAACTCTTCGGTCAGGATCGACGGCTCGCGCCGTGCCTGACACTCTACACGCGGACAGATGCGGCAGGTCGGCCCCACCGGCTGCACCACGCCCACCGCCGCCGCCGCATCCGGCACGATCAGCATCGTTGCCTCCAGCACCGGGGGCGCATCGAACCCCACCGCGCCGACCGGCTGACAGATCGCATAAACCAGATGCCGCGTGGGCACCCTTCCCGCCATTTCCACCACCGCCCGCACCGGCACCATCGGTCGCGACAGCGCCTGATAAAGCGGCCACAGCGGGCACGCCGCCCCAAACCGCGGCACGGCAAACCCCTCCACCGCGCGCCGCAACGTCAGGGCCCCCGCGCCGTCGCAAATCACCAGCCCAACGCGCGCGTCCGGCACCGCCGCAAAGCGCCGCAACACCATCGCCAGATCGACCCCGAACAGTTGCGCCAAGCGCGCCGGGTCACCCTTCCCCGCCGCTGCAGCCGCACGAAACGCTGGCATCGGCAGCCGCCGCGCATCCTCGGCATAGCGCGTGAAAACCCGTTCCGCGATCCGCCGGGCAGAGGCTGATGTCGCCCCCAACCCTTCCTCGACCGCCGCCGCGACTTTCACCGCCGCAGCTTCCAACTGAGGCACATGCCAGCCCCGCGCATCCAACCAGGCCTCGACCTCTTCCTGCGGAGCCGCGAGCGTGCCCTCCTCTACCGCCGCACCATCCAGATAGGCGACCAGGGCCTCGGCCCCTTTCGCCAGCCGCTCGGCATCCTGATGCAGGTTGCGCTGAAACCGCGCGCGCCACTCCGGCTCAATATCCTCGGTATCGGTCAGGATCGTCGCGGTTGACCGCACCGAGGTCACCGCCGACAAAACCTCATGCAAAGAGGACGATAGATACGGGTCATGCGCCATCCGATCCGACAGCGCCTCCACCGTGCGCCCCAACAGACCGACGCGCCCGTGCTGCGCCACCAGCAGCCCCGCCCAGCCGGGAAAGCGGCCGACAAATTCCTCAATCCGCTCCAACTCCGGCCGCTCCGGCCCCACTACGCCGCCCTCGCCGGCCGCCGCATCGCGCAGGCCGTCCAACAGCGCCGCCTCAGCTCCCTCGGCCAGCACCGCGACGTCGACACCCAACGCCTCGGCAATCCGCCGCAACATGCCCTCGCCAATCTTGCGCCGGTTATGTTCGATCAGGTTGAGGTAAGAGGCCGAAATCCCCACCAGCCGCGCCAGATCGGCCTGCTTCACGCCGCTCAGCGCCCGCCGCTCGCGGATCCGGCTTCCCGTCAACGCCGATCGCGCCATGGCTTTGCCTCCCAGCTTCCCCCTCCGAAATTGACAGGAAAACAGCCATCCGACAATCGCTTGGCCAAAGGTTTTCCAAAACCAGCCTTGCTTTGGTCGAAATTTCTGTGACGGAGGCACTACCCGCGCCGTTGGAGCCTCCGGCGGGGATATTTTGACCAAAGCAATTGAACCGCAAAAGCAAACGGCGCGAGCCTTCGCCCGCGCCGTCCAAAACCTCTGCCGCGCGCTTACTTCAGCGCAAGGTCGGTGATCTCATGCGTCCACGCGCCCGGCGCCGGTTCCTTGGTGATCGCCGGATTATCCTTGGAGACCGCTGACAACAGCGTTGCCACCGTCTCTTTGTAATCCGCCGGGTCCAGTGCGCCGTTCGACCCTTCGGTCAGCTTCGCCACATTACGCATCATGAATTCCTGATGCGCCAGAGTCTGCGCGCCCGATGTATCGTTGTCGATCACGATCTGCGCCGCCTCATCCGGATGCGCCTCGGCGTACTTCCAACCCTGCATCGACGCCTTGACGAACTTCACCATCTTCGCCTTGAACGCCGGATCGGCAAGGTTCTTGCCCGTGGTATATAGCCCGTCCTCCAGCATCCCCACGCCTTGCTGCAGGTAGTTGAAAGTCACCAACTGGTCCGGCTTGATCCCCGCATCGAGCACTTGCCCATATTCGTTATAGGTCATGACCGAGATGCAGTCGGCTTGCTTTTGCAGCAAAGGGTCGACGTTGAAACCCTGCTTGAGCACCTCAACCCCGTCCGCCTTGCCATCGGTCTTGATGCCCAGCTTCGCCATCCAGGCGTAGAACGGGTATTCGTTGCCATAGAACCAAACGCCCAGCGTGTGGCCCTTGAAATCCGCAGGCGACGCGATCCCCGAGGATTTCAGACAGGTCAGCTCTAGCCCGCCATGCTTGAATGGCTGCGCGATATTGACAAGGTCGAGCCCCTTTTCCCGCGCCGCCAGCGCCGCCGCCATCCAGTCGACAATCACATCGGCGCCTCCGCCTGCGATCACCTGCTCTGGCGCGATATCCGGTCCGCCGGGTTTAATTGTCACGTCCAGCCCGGCGTCCTTATAAAACCCTTTCGCCGCAGCCACATAGTAACCGGCGAACTGCGCTTGCGTCACCCATTTAAGCTGGAGCGTCACCTTGTCGGCGGCCAGCGCGCCGCCCGCCATCAGCGCCGACGCCATCGCCGCGCCGACCGCTGCCGAAATCACCTTTTTCATCCGTCCAACCTCCGTGTTGCAGGCCGTTTCCCGACCTTGGTTAACTTGCACTCACACCCGCTGCGAGGGATGCCAGAAGGTCACCGCCTTCTCGATCACCGCCACCACACCGTAAAACGCGCTTCCCGCCAGGGCCGCCACCGCGATCTCTGCCCAGACCATGTCCAGGTTCATCCGTCCCACCTCGGTCGAGATCCGGAACCCCATGCCACGGATCGGCGAGCCAAAGAATTCCGCCACGATGGCACCAATCAGGGCGAGCGTGGTTGCGATTTTCAGCCCATTGAAAATAAAGGGCATTGCCGCAGGCAGGCGCAGCTTGAACAAGCTCTGCCAATAGCTTGCGCCCCAAGTCGCCATCAGGTCGCGCTGCATCGCCTCTGACGCGCGCAAGCCCTCGACCGTGTTCACCAGCACCGGGAAGTAGACCATCACGACCACCACCGCCGCCTTTGACTGCCAGTCGAAGCCGAACCACATCACGAAGATCGGGGCTATTCCAACGATCGGCAGCGCGGCGACAAAGTTGCCAACCGGCAGCAACCCGCGCTGTAAAAACACGGATCGATCAATCGCCACCGCCGTCAGCACCGCCGCGCCACAGCCCATCACATAGCCCGACAGTGCGCCCTTGACGAAGGTCTGCAGGAAATCCTCCCGCAAGATCGGCAGGCTTTCCGACATCTTCACCGCGATATCGCTCGGCGCGGGCAGGATCACCTGCGGCACGTTCAGCCCCCGCACAAGTCCCTGCCAAATCACCAACAGCGACAGGCCAAAGATCGCCGGCACCAACAGCCGCACGCCACGCGTCCCGGCCCGCGCCGAATGCGACAGCCACACATTGGCCCACCAGCCGCCCAGCCATACCACCAACGCCAGGATCAGCCAGTTCATCGTGACATCCCCATCCGCTTCAGCGTCGCGCGCTGCACCACGCCGATGATGCCGACCAACGCCGCCGCCACCAGTGCCGCCATCACCAGCGCCGACCAGATCTGCACTGTCTGGCCATAATAGCTTCCCGCCAACAGACGCGCGCCAAGGCCCGCAACGGCCCCGGTCGGCAACTCGCCCACAATGGCCCCAACCAGGGCCGCCGCCACCCCCACCTTCAGCGAGGTGAAGAAATACGGCATTGAGGCTGGCCAGCGTAGCCGCCACAACGTCTGCGTCGCGCTGGCATTATAGGTACGCAACAGGTCGGTCTGCATGGCATCGGGGCTGCGAAGCCCCTTCACCATGCCCACCACCACCGGAAAGAAACTCAGGTAGGCCGAAATCATCGCCTTCGGCACGATCCCGGTGATACCAATCGCACTCATCACCACGATGACCATCGGCGCAATCGCCAATATCGGGATCGTCTGCGACGCAATCGCCCAAGGCATCACGCTCATATCCATCGCCCGGTTATGAACGATCCCAACCGCAAGCAGCACCCCCGCAGTGGTCCCGATAGCAAAACCCAAAAGCGTCGCGCTCAGTGTCACCCACGCATGATAAACAAGGCTTCTTTTTGAGGTTATGGAGGTATCCACCACCGTCTTCCACAGCTCCATCACCACCTGATGCGGCGCAGGCAACACAGGGCGGTCAAGGTTCATCGTGCCAATGAAAAGTTGCGAAACCGTTACGGTGGTTCCGGCCCGCGCCGCCTGATCGCGCACCCACTGCGCATTCATCCAAACCGCACCCGCGTACCAAATAGCAAGCAGCGAGATCACCACCGTCAGGATCGGCCACGCGTTCTTCATTGCCCACCACCACCGATGACAAAAAACAACACGAATTCCAATTTTTGCGAGACGACATTAAACCTCATAGGAATGCCCTGCCCGCAGCCCTTCGCGCACCCGGTGCGCCACCGCGATAAACTCCGGCGTGTCGCGAATTTCCAGTGGCCTCTCTCGCGGCAAAGGGCTCTCAATCACATCTGTAATCCGCCCCGGACGCGGCGACATCACCACGATTCTAGTGCTTAGATAGACCGCCTCCGGTATGGAATGTGTAACAAAACCAATGGTCTTCCCGGTACGCGCCCATAGCTTGAGCAGCTCTTCGTTCAGCCGGTCGCGCACTATCTCGTCCAGCGCGCCAAAGGGTTCGTCCATCAGCAGGATATCCGCATCAAACGCCAGCGCACGCGCGATGCTTGCGCGTTGCTGCATCCCCCCCGAAAGCTGCCAGGGAAACTTGCCGCCAAAGCCGGAAAGGTCAACCAGTTCTAGCACTTTTCGAACACGGACCTCCTGTTCGGTGTTCGAAAATCCCATAATTTCCAGAGGAAGTTTCACATTACCTGCAATTGTACGCCAAGGGTAAAGCCCCGCCGCCTGGAACACATAACCATACGCTCGCGCACGGCGCGCCTCATCCGCGCTCATTCCGTTAACGCGCAACTCCCCCTCGGTTGGCATCTCCAGCGCCGCGATTGCGCGCAGAAAGGTCGTCTTGCCGCAGCCCGAGGGACCGATGAAGCTGACAAATTCTCCCTTTGAAATCGATAGGTTAACCCCGGTCAACGCCTGCACCGGGCCGTCGTTGGTCTGGAACGTCAGCCCCAATCCCTTCGCCTCGATCACGGGCTCCATCCCCTGCAATGTATCCTTCATCAGACCCCGCTCGCCGGGATGCCCGACCGTTGCACAGGCCGCGGCGCGGTCAATTCTTTCCATGCTGACAATGCCTTATTTACCGATGCGTTCGGCGCGCGCGCAATGAATTCGCCATGCCCCTCGCGCATATTCAGCGTGCCATCGTTGATCGCCACATGCCCGCGCGACAGCGTATAGCGCGGCAGGCCCGTCACAACTTTGCCCTCGAACACATTGTAATCAATCGAAGATTGTTGCGACTCGGCAGTGATCGTCTTTGACTTCGCTGGGTCCCAGACAACCAGATCGGCATCGGCACCGACCAGAACCGCGCCTTTACGCGGATAACAGTTTAAAATTTTTGCGATATTGGTCGAGGTGACGGCGACAAATTCATTCATCGTCAACCGTCCGGTGCTAACTCCATAAGTCCACAGCATTGGCATGCGGTCTTCCAGCCCGCCGGTGCCGTTGGGGATCTTGGTGAAATCGCCCACACCATACCGTTTCTGCGCCGTCGTGAATGCACAATGGTCCGTCGCCACCACCGAAAGCGACCCGGATTGGAGCCCGGCCCAAAGGCTATCCTGATGCTGTTTCGATCGAAACGGGGGTGACATCACCCGCCGCGCCGCATGGTCCCAATCGGCATTGGCATACTCACTGTCGTCGAGCGTAAGGTGCTGGATCAACGGCTCGCCCCAGACACGCTTGCCCGCCTGACGCGCACGCCTGATCGCCTCGTGGCTTTCCTCGCAAGAGGTATGCACGACATACAGCGGCACCCCCGCCATGTCGGCGATCATGATAGCGCGATTGGTTGCCTCGCCCTCTACCTGCGGCGGGCGCGAATAGGCGTGCGCCTCGGGCCCGGTGTTGCCGTCGGCCAGCAGCCGGGCCGACAGTTCAGCCACAACGTCGCCGTTCTCGGCATGCACCAGCGGCAGCGCCCCCAACTCGGCGCAACGACGGAACGAAGCGAACATCTCGTCATCGTTCACCATCAGGCTACCTTTATAGGCCATGAAGTGCTTGAATGTGTTAATTCCTTGATCCACAACGGTTTTCATTTCGTCAAAGACCTGCTGGCCCCACCAGGTAATCGCCATGTGGTAAGAATAATCGCAGTTCGCCCGCCCAGATTTGTTGTGCCACATCTGCAGCGCATCCAGCAGGCCCTGGCCCGGCGCCGGCAGGGCAAAGTCGACCACCATCGTCGTCCCCCCCGCCAAAGCCGCTCGCGTCCCGCTCTCGAAATCATCGCTGGAATAGGTGCCCATGAACGGCATCTCAAGGTGCGTATGCGGGTCGATCCCCCCCGGCATCACGTAGCAGCCGGTGGCGTCCAACACTGTATCGCCCACCAATCCCGCTCCGATCGCGGTGATCTTGCCGCCCTCGATCAGCACATCGGCCTTGTAGGTGAGGTCGGCGGTGACGATGGTTCCGTTCTTGATGATCGTGGTCATATCGACCTCCCGCTCGAAATGGGCGCCCGGCCCTTTATTGTCTGTCCCCAAATATCCCAAGGGGACCGGGGGGCTACCCCCGGCACCTCTCCCCTCAGACCACCCCCGCCGTCTCGACCACCGCGTGGAACAGCACATCTGTCCCCGCTTTGGCCCACTCCAGCGAGATATCCTCAGCCTCGTTGTGAGATAGCCCGTCCACGCAGGGGCACATGATCATCACCGTCGGCGCGACGCGGTTGATCCAGCAGGCATCGTGGCCCGCGCCCGAGACGATATCCATGTGGGAATAACCCAGCCGTTCCGCCGCGCCGCGCACGACCTTGACCAGACCGGGGTCGAACGTCACCGGGTCGAAATGCCCAACCGGCTCGATCGCGCACCCCAGCCCCAGTTCCGCCGCCACCGCATGCGCCGCGCGTTCCACCTCGGCCCGCATCGCGTCCAGCTTGCCCTGCTCTGGCGAGCGGATATCCACCGTGAACATCGCCTTCCCCGGAATCACATTGCGCGAGTTGGGATAGACATTCGCCTGCCCCACCGCGCCCACTGCGTTCGGCTGATGGCTCATCGCGATCTGATGCACCCGCTCGATCACCCGCGCCATGCCGAGGCCCGCGTTGACCCGCATCGACATCGGCGTCGATCCGGTATGCGCATCCTTGCCGGTCAGCGTGATCTGCAACCACCACAGCCCCTGCCCATGCGTCACCACGCCAATCTCGCGCCCCTCGGCTTCCAAAATCGGCCCTTGCTCGATATGCAACTCGAACATCGCCTTCATCTTGCGCGCGCCCACCACCTCGTCGCCGCGCCAGCCGATCCGTGCAAGCTCATCGCCAAACGCCTTCCCCTCGGCATCCAACCGCGCATAGGCCCAGTCCTGCGTATGCATCCCGGCGAACACGCCCGAGGCCAGCATCGCCGGCGCAAACCGCGTGCCCTCCTCGTTGGTCCAGTTGGTCAAAACCACCGGATGCCGCGTCTTGATCCCCAGATCGTTCATCGAGCGGATCACCTCCAGCCCGCCCAAAACCCCCAGCACCCCGTCATATTTCCCGCCGGTCGGCTGCGTATCGAGGTGAGAGCCGATGTAGACCGGCAGCGCGTCCGGGTCCGTCCCCTCGCGTCGCGCAAACATGTTGCCCATCTGGTCAAGGCCCATCGAACAGCCCGCCGCCTCGCACCACGACTTGAACAGAGCTCGCCCGCGCGCGTCGTCATCGGTCAGCGTCTGGCGGTTGTTGCCGCCCGCGACGCCCGGCCCGATCTGCGCCATCGCCATCAGGCTGTCCCACAGCCGCTCGCCATTGATCCGCAGGTTAGGGCCCAGCACCGTCATCGCAACACTCCCTGTCAGCGGGCTCTTCGGCCCTTGATCCCGGGCGCCTTGCCCGACTCAATTCCTGACCATATGGTCAAGGCAAAGCGCACCACACCCTGACCAACCGGTCAACAAAATTCGCGAAAGGCCGCCCATGTCCGTCACCGCCCTCTCGCCCCGCCGCTCCAGCCAGCGCGCGCAGAAAGAACAGCACATTCTTTCAGCCGCCGAAAAAGTCTTTGCCGAGGCAGGCTTCGGCGGCGCTACCATGCAATTGATCGCTGACATGGCGGGCCTGCCAAAGGCCAACCTGCATTACTACTTTGCCACCAAAGAGGATCTTTATCGCCGCGTCGTGCGCGACATATTCGAAATTTGGCTGCACGCCGCCGACGTCTTTGACGCCGCCCCCGGCCCGGCAGAGGGCATCGGTGCCTATATTGACGCCAAAATGGAAATCTCGCGCCGCCACCCGCACGGCTCCAAAGTATGGGCCAGCGAGGTGATGCACGGCGCGCCGGTCATTCAGGATTATCTGGAAACCACGCTCAACGACTGGACCGACGGCCGCGTCGCCCTGATCCAGCGCTGGATAGACGAGGGTAAGATGGCCCCGGTCAACCCGCGCCACCTGCTCTACATGCTCTGGGCCACCACCCAGCACTACGCCGATTTCAACCACCAGATTGAGACGCTGAACCACGGCAAACCGCTGTCAGAGCGTCAGTGGCGCGAGGCGAAAAACAGCGTCAAGGCGGTCATCCTGCGGGGGATTGGGGTTGCGTAAGGGCGCCCGGAACAGCAGCGAAGCTGCTCGGGCCGCGCCCGCCCTCCCCCCGGGAGGGTGCAGCCCTCTGTTGCATGTCGAACCAGCCGTAGGGTTGCGCATTCATTGCGAACCGCCCATCGAGACGGTCCTCGCAAACACAAAAGGGGGCCGTTTGCCCCCTTTCCCCCTCTAAAATCGAAGGGGTTAATATTTGATAAACAAAAACGCGAAACCATTACATATCAGCACGATAGACAAGTGTTGCACAGTGCAACACTCGCCCCTTCCCGCCTCAATCCAGCGTTTTCAGAACCTCCGAAAGCGTCCCGATCAACGTATCGATATGGGACTTTTCGATGATCAAAGGCGGGCTCATCGCGATGATATCGCCCGTCGTGCGGATCATGATCCCCTTCTCGAACCCTTTGAGGAAGGCCGAAAACGCCCGCTTGGTCGGCTCGCCCGCGATCCCCTCCAACTCGACCGCCCCGATCAGCCCTTCGTTGCGAATGTCGATGACATGCGGCAGCCCCTTCAACGAATGCAGCGCGTCTTGCCAGTAAGGTGCCATCTCGGCGGCCCGCTCGAACAGCCCCTCTTCCTTATAGACCTCCAGCGTCGCGATCCCTGCGGCCGAGGCGATCGGGTTGCCGGAATATGTATAGCCGTGAAACAGCTCGATCATATGTTCCGGGCCCTGCATGAAGGCGTCGTGAACCTCCGGCGTGGTAATCACCGCGCCCATCGGGATCACCCCGTTGGTCAGCCCCTTTGCCGTCGTCATCATATCGGGCAAAACCCCGTAATGTTGCGCCGCAAAGGCAGAGCCAAGCCGACCAAACCCGGTAATCACCTCGTCGAAAATCAGCAGAATGCCGTGCTTTTTGGTGATCGCCCGCAGCCGCTCCAAATACCCTTTCGGCGGCAGCAAGACCCCGGTCGACCCCGCCATCGGCTCGACAATCACCGCCGCAATCGTCTCTGCCCCATGCAGCGCCACGATCCGCTCCAACTCGTCGGCCAGATGCGCGCCATGCTCGGGCTGGCCCTTGGAGAACGCGTTCTGGGCGGGCAGATGGGTGTGTGGCATGTGATCGACCCCGCCCAGCAGCGTGCCGAACACCTTGCGGTTGTTGACGATGCCCCCGACCGAGATGCCGCCGAAGTTGACCCCGTGATAGCCCCGCTCGCGCCCGATCAGCCGCGTCCGCGCCCCCTCGCCGCGCGCCCGGTGATAGGCGATCGCCAGCTTCAGCGCGGTTTCGACCGATTCAGAGCCGGAGTTGGTGTAGAACACATGCTCCATCCCCTTCGGCGCGATCTCGATGATGCGGTTGGCCAGCTCAAACGCCGCCGGATGCCCCATCTGGAACGCGGGGGCGTAGTCCAGCTCCGCGGCTTGCTTGGCAATCGCCTCGGTGATCTTCGGGCGGCAATGGCCCGCGTTGCAGCACCACAGCCCCGCCGTGCCGTCCAGCACCTGCCGCCCATCGGCGGTGGTGTAATGCATGTCCTTGGCACCCACCAACATGCGCGGCGCCTTCTTGAACTGGCGGTTCGCCGTGAACGGCATCCAGAATGCGCCAAGGTCATTGGGTGCGGGTTTGCGATCAAGCGCCATCGGACGTCTCCCCTCGCCAGGCCGATGCGGCCAAGGCGGCATGAAATGATGATTTGACCGAATGGTCAGCGGCAGGCTAGCAGAGAGTATAGGCCAGTCAAGGACCAGCGCCGTCGCGCACCTCGTGAAAGGGATCGACCATGCCCTCCCCTCGCCCCCGCACCCGCATTCAGGCGCGCAATTCCGAGGCGATCCTCGATGCAGCGCTTGAGGTGTTTTCCCAATATGGCTTTCGCGGCGCCACGCTCGACCAGATCGCCGAGGTCGCGGGGCTGTCGAAACCGAACCTGCTGTACTATTTCCCGTCCAAAGAGGCGATCCACATCGCGCTTCTGTCCGGCCTGATGGACACCTGGCTTGCCCCCCTGCGCGCGCTGCACCACGACGGCGAACCGGTTGAGGAGATCCTCGACTACATGCGCCGCAAACTGGAGATGAGCCGCCTTTACCCGCGCGAAAGCCGGCTGTTCGCCAACGAAATTCTGCAAGGCGCGCCGCGCATCCTCGACCAGATTGAGGGCGATCTGAAGGCGTTGGTTGATGACAAGGCCGCGCTTATCACGACATGGATCGCCGAAGGGCGTCTTGCCCCCGTCGATCCCCGTCATCTGCTGTTCTCGATCTGGGCAACGACGCAGCATTACGCCGATTTCGACATTCAGGTGCATCGCGTGCTGGGGGTCGAGGGCGACGCGCCCTATGCCGAGGCGACGCGTTTTCTGACCCAGATGTATCGCGCCACGCTGACGCCGCAGCCGCGTTAACGCGCTGGTAACGGCGCAGGGTTAGTCTCTGCCCCGGGTGTGGGCATGAACCGATGGAATGGGATCATGACACTGGGTATCAATCTGACTGCGGCAGGGGGCCTGCCGTCCCTCGCGTCGTCGCCAACGGCACCGCGCGGCCCTGATGCATTAGCGTCGGGGGCGGCGCAGAGCGGCGCTGCGACCACGCCGACCACCGCGGTCGGTTCCGCAGCAACGTCCGCCCTTCCGTTGCACCGCAAACCGCTTGACCCCGACACGCCAACCGGCCCGCCGCCGACGTTCGCCGCCACGGTGTTAGAGTTGGACGCGAACCTGCAACGGACCCTCGCCCGGCTCAACACCGCAGGCTATGGCAAACTGCCTGCCGCCGCGCCGCCCGCCACGCAGGCGGCGGCCGCAAACGCCCCGGCGCAGCCCGCTCCGAAATCGACGCAATCGCCCCCGTCCGCACCAGCGCAGGCCGCGCCGCCGAAAACGGCAAGCCCGGCCAAGCCCTAGGCTACTCCGCCGCCCGCACCGAAGGGTTGTTGGGATGCGTGGTCCAGTTGGCATAGTCGCCAACCTTGCGCCCGGTGCGCGGGTCCACCGCGCCCTTGGCCAGCGGCTCCATCGTGATGCAGCCCTCCACCGGGCACACATCGACGCACAGATTGCAGGCGACGCATTCGTCGTCCATCACCTCGAACACCCGCCCCGGCAGCATCGCAATCGCCTGATGCGAGGTATCCTCGCAGGCGGCAAAACAGCGCCCACACTTGATGCAGGCGTCCGGGTCGATCCGCGCCTTGGCAACGTAATTGAGGTTCAGGAACTGCCAGTCGGTCACATTCGGCACCGCCCGCCCGACCACCGACGCGACCGAGGGATGCCCCTTGGCGTCCATCCAGTCCGACAGGCCAGAGATCATCTCTTGCACCACCTTGAACCCATAGGTCATCGCCGCCGTGCAGACCTGCACATTTCCCGCTCCCAGCGCCAGAAACTCTGCCGCATCGCGCCATGTCGTAATGCCGCCAATGCCCGAAATCGGCAGCCCCCGCGTCGCCGCCGACCGCGCGATCTCTGCCACCATATTCAGCGCAATCGGTTTCACCGCAGGGCCGCAATAGCCGCCGTGCGTGCCTTTTCCGTCGATCATCGGCTCGGGGCTGAACGCATCCAGATCGACCGAGGTAATCGAGTTGATGGTGTTAATCAGCGAAACCGCATCCGCGCCGCCCTTCTTCGCCGCCTCGGCGGGCCGCAAGATATTGGTGATGTTGGGCGTCAGCTTCACGATCACCGGCATCCGGGTGTTCTGCTTGCACCAGCGCGTGACCATCTCGATATATTCCGGCACCTGCCCTACCGCAGATCCCATGCCGCGCTCTGCCATGCCATGCGGGCAGCCAAAGTTCAGCTCTACCCCGTCCGCGCCGGTTTCTTCGACCAAGGGCAGAATCGCCTTCCACGCCTGCTCCTCGCAGGGCACCATCAACGACACCACCAGCGCGCGGTCCGGCCAGTCACGCTTGACCGCCTTGATTTCACGCAGGTTTACCTCCAGCGGGCGGTCGGTAATCAGTTCGATGTTGTTCAACCCGAGCAGCCGCCGGTCGGCGCCCCAAATCGCGCCGTAACGCGGGCCGTTGACGTTGACCACTGGCGGGCCATCCTCGCCCAGGGTCTTCCACACCACGCCGCCCCAGCCCGCCTCATAGGCGCGCCGCACGTTGTATTCCTTGTCCGTCGGCGGCGCCGAGGCGAGCCAGAACGGGTTGGGCGATTTGATCCCGACGAATTCCGATGCAAGATTTGCCATGTGTCTAACTCCAACGGGCGGGGTTTACCCCGCCACCCCCATCAGGCTCGCGTGAATATCCAGTGCCGCGTCGCGCCCGTTAGCCACCGCCGTCACCGTCAGATCGTTGCCGCCCTCGGCGCAATCGCCCCCGGCCCAAACGCCCGGCACCGAGGTGCGCCCTGGCCCGGTCACCGCGATCTTACGCCCGGTCAGCGCCACGCCGCCCGGCACGCCGTCAAGGTTTTGCCCGATCGCCTTGAACACCTGATCGGCCTTTAGGCGGAAGGTCTCTGACGTCACCACCAACCCCTCTGGCCCCTCCGAGGTATAGGCGAACTCCACCGCCTCCACCGCGCCATTGCCCAGCACACGCACCGGGGCCGCCCCGGTGATGATCCGCACGCCTTTCGAGGCCGCGTGTTCCTGCTCATACTCCGACGCCGCCATCTTTTCCGGCGCGCGCCGATAGACGATCGTCACATGCTCGGCGCCCAGCAGCTTTGACTGCACCGCCGCATCGACCGCCGTCATGCCGCCGCCAATCACCACCACATCGCGCCCCACCGCGAGCGTCGCCAGATCGCGCGCCTGCCGCAGCTCCGCGATGAAATCCACCGCGTCGCGCACATGCGCCTGCTCTTCGCCCTCGGCGCGGAGCGCGTTCACCCCCGCCAATCCTAGGCCAAGGAACACCGCGTCATACTCCGCCCGCAGCGCCTCAAGGCTCAACTCTCGCCCCAGCCGCTTGCCAGTCTCGACCTTGATGCCGCCAATGCGCAACAGCCACTCGACCTCGGCTTGGGCAAACCCCTCGGTCGCCTTATAGGCCGCGATACCAAATTCATTCAGCCCGCCCGCCTTGGCCCGCGCGTCGAACATCACCACGTCGTGCCCCAACATCGCCAGCCGATGCGCCGCCGACAGCCCGGCAGGACCGGCCCCGACCACCGCCACCCGCTTGCCTGTGGCCGCGGCGCGCGTGAATGGATGCCCGCCCTTCGCCATCATTGCATCGGTGGCAAAGCGTTGCAGCCGCCCGATCTCCACCGGCTTGCCCTCTGCCGTCTCGCGCACACAGACCTCTTCGCACAGCGTCTCGGTTGGGCAGACCCGCGCGCACATGCCGCCCAGAATGTTCTGCCCCAGAATCGTGCGCGCCGCCGCCTCTGGCGTGCCGGTCGCGATCTGGCGGATGAACAGGGGGATGTCGATCGAGGTGGGGCAGGCCGTCATACAGGGCGCATCAAAGCAGAAATAGCAGCGATCCGCCGCCACCCGCGCCTCGTGCGCGTCCAAGGGCGGCGCCATGTCCGCAAAATTGTCGAGGATTACGGCAGCCCCAAGGCGACCGGGAACGACCCCCGGGGTCAGCGGGTTGTTGGGCAAGGTCAGACACTCCCCTTTTGCTTGCCAGACTGCCTGTTCATCAAGCCACCCGGCGCGATTTTCTCAACGCTGCCACATGTCATTTTTTTTATCAAATGGTAAATAATATCTACCCGCGCTAACCGAATCTTTGCGGTTTCCAACGGCTAAACGCCCAAATTCTGACCGGTTTCGCCACGCCCCAAGGTCTTCACGTAGTGTTAGCGGTGCAACTCGCGCTTTTCAGGCCCGGTTTGCTGTCGTATAAGCGCCCGAGTTCAGGCCCCGGCCTGCAAGACCGGGCAGCAACGACCTATCGAGGGATGGCATGACGAAAGACCTTCACGAAAACGACGTGGCCTTCATTCAGGCGCTTGCGGAACTTCTGAATAAGAATGATCTGACAGAGCTGACCGTCAAACGCGAATATGGCGAAAACGATAGCCTGAACGTCCGCGTGTCCAAGCAAACCAACATGGTTCAGATGGCAGCGCCGATGCAGTCCTACGCCGCAGCCCCCCCTGCCGCGGCCGCCCCGATGGCCGCTGCCGCCGTGGCCGTGATGGACGACCCCGCCCAACACCCGGGTGCCGTGACGTCTCCGATGGTCGGCACCGTCTACATGGCCGCCGAACCGGGCGCCGAGGCGTTCGTCACCGTTGGCGCGCAAGTGAAAGAGGGCCAGACCGTCCTCATCATCGAAGCGATGAAAACGATGAACCACATCCCCGCCCCGCGCGCGGGCACCGTCAAGCGGATCCTTGTCGAGGATGGCAGCCCCGTCGAATACGGCGCACCTTTGATGATCATCGAGTAAGGGGCGCACCATGTTCGAAAAGATCCTGATCGCCAACCGCGGCGAGATCGCGCTCCGCGTCATCCGGGCCTGCCGCGAGATGGGGATCAAATCGGTCGCCGTCCACTCCACCGCCGACGCCGACGCGATGCACGTCCGCATGGCCGACGAATCCGTCTGCATCGGCCCGAAATCGTCAACCGACAGCTATCTGTCGATCCCGGCCATCGTCTCTGCCTGTGAAATCACCGGCGCAGAGGCGATCCACCCCGGCTACGGCTTCCTCTCCGAAAACGCGCAATTTGTGCAGGTGCTGGAAGATCACGGCATCACCTTCATCGGCCCGACCGCCGAACACATCCGCATCATGGGCGACAAGATCACCGCAAAGGAAACCGCCAAGGCGCTGGGTATTCCTGTGGTTCCCGGCTCTGCCGGTGGCGTGCCGGACCTCGCCAACGCATTGAAAGTGGCCGAGGAAATCGGTTACCCGGTCATCATCAAGGCCACCGCCGGTGGCGGCGGGCGCGGCATGAAAGTGGCGCAGAACGCGGAAGAGCTGCAAAATGCCTTCCGCACCGCCCGGACTGAGGCGAAGGCCGCCTTTGGCAATGACGAGGTCTATATGGAGAAATACCTCCAGACCCCGCGCCACATCGAAATTCAGGTTTTCGGCGATGGCAAGGGCCGCGCCGTCCACCTTGGTGAGCGCGACTGCTCGCTGCAACGCCGTCACCAAAAGGTGCTGGAAGAGGCCCCCGGCCCCGTCATCACCGCAGAACAACGCGCCCGCATCGGCAAGATCTGCGCAGACGCCGTCGCCCGCATCAACTACATCGGTGCCGGCACCATCGAATTCCTGTTTGAAAATGACGAGTTCTACTTCATCGAGATGAACACGCGCCTACAGGTCGAACACCCGGTGACCGAGGCGATCTTCGGCGTCGACCTCGTGCGCGAACAGATCCGCGTCGCCGCCGGGCTCGACATGTCCTTCACGCAGGACGACCTGGTTATCAACGGCCACGCTATTGAGGTGCGCATCAACGCCGAACGTATCCCCGATTTTGCCCCCCGCCCCGGCAAGGTGAACGTGTTCCACGCCCCCGGTGGCCTTGGCGTGCGCATGGATTCGGCGCTTTATGGCGGCTACTCGATCCCGCCCTATTACGACAGCCTGATCGGCAAGCTCATCGTGCATGGCCGCGACCGGCCAGAGGCGCTCGCCCGCCTGAAACGCGCGTTGGGAGAGTTGATTATCGACGGCATCGAAACCACGATCCCGCTCTTCCACGCCCTCCTTGAAAACGAGGATATCCAGACCGGGAGCTACAACATCCACTGGCTGGAAAAGTGGCTCGCCGCAACCTACGGCTAGGCCGTGCCCCCCGCGCTCCGGCCCGTGGGCCGGGGCTGCACGGACCGGCGGCATGACCGCCACCCTCACCCCCGAAACCCTGCTGAGTGCCTATGCGATGGGCATCTTCCCGATGGCCGAAAGCCGCGAGGATGACACGATCCACTGGATCGACCCGCGCCGTCGCGGCATCTTCCCCTTGGACAATTTCCACATTTCCCGCTCGCTGCGCCGCCGCATCCTGGCGCAACCTTTCACTATCACCACAAACGTCGATTTCGCCGGAACGCTCAACGGCTGCGCCGACCGGCCAGAGACTTGGATCAACGGCACCATCCACGCCCTCTACCTCGCCCTGCACCATATGGGCCACGCCCACTCACTAGAGGTCTGGGAGGGGACCGATCTCGTCGGCGGCGTTTACGGCGTCACCCTGGGTGCTGCGTTCTTTGGCGAAAGCATGTTTTCGCGCCGCACCGATGCCTCGAAAATCGCGCTCGCCTACCTCATCCACCGCCTGCGCGCCGGTGGCTTTCTGTTGTTCGACACGCAGTTCCTCACCCCGCATCTACACTCGCTTGGCGCGATGGAAATCCCCCGCGCTGACTACCGCAAACGTTTAGAAACCGCCTTGGAAAGCCGCGCAGACTTCAACCGTCCGGGTGCGATCCCCGCGCCTCAGTTGGTGGTGCAGCGTAATACCCAGACGTCATAACGCGCCGAATCAAGCGCGTTCAGTGCCGGGCTCGCCGCGATCATCCAGCCCTCAAAAATCGGGTCGGTGACCAGACTGTCGTGGATCGTCAAATAGGCATAGGCGTTGCTGGCCGGGTCGTCCTTGGGATAGCGGCAATCGCCCAGCGTCACCGTAATGCGCCCCTGCGTCTTGCTTTCGCCCTTCTTCAGCGTCAGATCGACCGTATCGCCCGACACTTTGTCCAGCCAACGCACCACCGCGCCGCTCGCATCAGCGACCACTGCTGTCTGCGTCGTGGTCTGGGTCTGGCCGGGGAAATCAGGTGCTGCGGGCGTGGTCGGTGCAGCCGGGACTGGAGCCGGGGCTTGCGTCGTGTCCGGCGTCATACCCTGCGGCTGGTCCGGCACCAGTTGCAGCGGCTGCATCTGAATTGCGTTCGGGTCGGTCGTAGTCTGCGCCATCACCCCTTGGGCCATCAGGCAAAACGCAAGGGCCACCAGCCGCTTCATTTCGTTGCCGCCGGGTCGGTCGCGCCCACGCCCGAGGTCGAGCCAAGGTTAGACGCCGGCGCCGCGCTGGTGTTGGACTTCGCCGCCGCCGTCGCACCGCCGCCCACGAATTTCATCAGCAGCGAAATCAAGCTCACAGCGCCCTGAGTGTCCTGAATACGGTCGCCCGGTTTCAGATTGTCCAGTGACCCGCCCGGCACCAGTTCGACGAAATTGCCGCCAAGCAAGCCTTCCTGAGATATCAGAATCGCTGAATCATCCGGCACTTGGATGCCGTTCTTCATCTCGATAGTGGCATCGGCAAAATAGGTCTTGGGGTTCAACGACAGCCCCGTAATCGTGCCGACCTTCACCCCCGCCAGCTTCACATCGGTGCCAACGGAAATCCCCTCGACCGACCGGAACGACGCCACCAGCGGGTAACCTACCGTCTGGGTTGCGTAGCCGGTGGCCTTGGCCGCGAACAAAACAAAACCCAACGCCGCCGCAAGGACGACGCCACCCACCATCACTTCTACCGTATTCTCCGACATCGCGCTTATTCCGGCTGCCAGGCGTCATAATCGCGACGCTGCGCCGGGGCGCCCTGCCCGCGAATCGAACCCGGAGGGGCGTAGGCCAATGCGGTGCCGGTCAGGTTTTCCTGATGCGGCAGTTCCCACGCGCGGTGCTTCAGCGGGTCCTTGGTTGGCGTCTCATTCCAGGTGAAATGCAGCCAGCCGTGCCAGTCGGGCGTCACCCGGCTTGCCTCCGACTCGCCGTTATAAATAACCCAGCGGCGCTTGCCGTCTTTGGTTTGATAAAACAGGTTGCCCTGCTCATCCTCACCCACCTTGATGCCATTGCGCCAAGTGTAGATCTGAGTGCTGAGAGTCTGGCTATTCCACCAGGTCAGAAGCCGCTTCAGGAAATACATTCATACCCTCCGGGGAAGCTTTCTTTCCATATGACCCAAGCCGCCGCCAAGGTCCAGAGCTTCCAACCCCCCGCTCGCATCCAATTGAAACGGCGGGCCGAAACCCGCCGCGCTTTTCACTTGTCTGGCGAAGGTCCCCACCGGTGGCACCCCCGACGGGGCCTGCGTCAGCTCGCCGTCGCCGGCTCGCCCTTGGCTTTCGCATAGATCAGCAGCGGCTGCGCCTCGGGCGTATTCACCGCTTCCTCGTTCACCACGACCTCATCAACGCCCTCAAGCCCGGGCAGTTCGAACATGGTGTTCAGCAGGATCTCTTCCATGATCGACCGCAAGCCCCGCGCGCCTGTTTTGCGCTTGATCGCCCGCTGCGCAATTGCGCGCAAGCTATCCTCGGTGAACGTCAGATCGACGCCCTCGATATCAAACAGCCGCTGATACTGCTTCACCAGCGCATTTTTCGGCTCGGTCAGGATGGTAACCAGCGCGTCCTCGTCAAGATCGGTCAGCGTGGCGATCACCGGCAGGCGACCGACAAACTCCGGGATCAGGCCGAATTTCAGCAGGTCTTCCGGCTCCAGCGACTTGAACATCTCGCCCACGCCGCGGGTGTCGTTTTCCTTCACATCGGCGCCAAAGCCGATCGAGGACCCCTTGGACCGCTGCGCAATGATCTTTTCCAGACCGGAGAAAGCTCCGCCACAGATGAACAGGATGTTCGTCGTGTCCACCTGCAGGAACTCCTGCTGCGGATGCTTGCGCCCGCCTTGCGGCGGAACGCTCGCGACGGTGCCTTCCATAATTTTCAACAGCGCTTGCTGCACACCCTCGCCCGACACGTCACGGGTGATCGATGGGTTGTCCGACTTGCGCGTAATCTTATCGACCTCGTCGATATAGACGATGCCGCGCTGCGCGCGCTCCACATTGTATTCGCTGGCTTGCAGCAGCTTCAGGATGATGTTTTCCACATCCTCGCCAACATAACCGGCCTCGGTCAGCGTCGTCGCATCCGCCATCGTGAACGGCACATCCAAAATCCGCGCCAGCGTCTGCGCCAGCAGGGTCTTGCCGCAGCCGGTAGGCCCGATCAGCAGGATGTTCGACTTTGACAGCTCGATATCCGCCGCCTTGGCCGAATGGTTCAACCGTTTGTAGTGGTTATGCACCGCAACCGACAGCACGCGCTTGGCGTGAACCTGCCCGATCACATAGTCGTCAAGCACTTTGCAGATATCGCGCGGCGTCGGAACGCCATCGGTCGCCTTCAACCCAGAGGTCTTGGTTTCCTCGCGGATAATGTCCATGCACAACTCAACGCATTCATCGCAGATGAAGACCGTCGGTCCCGCGATCAGCTTGCGCACCTCGTGCTGGCTCTTTCCGCAGAACGAGCAGTAGAGGGTGTTCTTGCTGTCGGTACCAGAGTTATTCGCCATTCGTCACCTCTGCGCCTCTCGCACCCAGCCCTCCGGGCCGGGTGGCCCCTGTCAGGGACTGCCTTCCAAAAGTGTAAGACAGCCACAAACCCTTCACAATGCCAAATTGCCCGCCGCGGCCAATCTGCAACGCTCCGGCCCTCACTTTGCGGGATCGTCCATTTTTCCGCGGCTTTCGACGATTTCGTCGATCAGGCCCCAGTCCTTGGCATCTTCCGCCGACATAAAGTTATCCCGCTCCAGCGCCGCCTCGACTTCTTCCAACGAGCGCCCGGTGTGCTTCACATAGATGTTGTTCAGCCGGTCCTTCAGCTTTTGCGTCTCACGGGCGTGGATCATGATATCCGTCGCTTGCCCCTGATACCCGCCCGACGGCTGGTGAACCATGATGCGGCTGTTGGGCAGCGAGAACCGCATGCCCTTTTCGCCCGCCTGCAACAGCAACGACCCCATCGAGGCAGCTTGCCCCACCACCAGCGTCGAAACCTTGGGGCGGATGTATTGCATCGTGTCATAGATCGACAACCCGCTCGTCACCACGCCACCGGGGCTGTTGATGTACATCGAGATTTCTTTCGACGGATTCTCCGCCTCAAGGTGCAAAAGCTGCGCCACGATCAGGCTCGACATGCCGTCATGCACTGGTCCGGCCAGGAAAATGATCCGCTCCTTCAACAGGCGCGAGAAGATGTCATAGGCCCGCTCCCCGCGTGAGGTCTGCTCAACCACCATCGGAACGAGGGTATTCATGTAGGTATCGATCGGATCTCTCATGTCAGGCCGCCTGCTGCTGTCGAAATGATGTCTAACGCCGTTTTCTTACCCGAGTCTTAGTGGTGCGGCCCGACCCCTGCAAGGGGCGCCCCCCCACATTCCCGCCAAACACCTCAGGCGGCGACGCCGCTGGGGCTGGACCTTGCCCGCGCATCCGTGCATCCCTGTGCCCCGATTGATCCCCGCACGAAAGGCGACCCTGATGGATACCGCAGCCCTCCTTACCTCCCTTGGCTTCACGCCCGCGGAACTGACCGGCGGCAGCCTGACCGTCCGCTCGCCGATCGACGGCGCTGAAATCGCCCGCGTGCATCAGACGACGGCTGCCGACATGCCCGCCCTCATCGCCCGCGCCCAAACCGCCTTCCGCGCCTGGCGCGAGGTTCCCGCGCCGCGCCGTGGCGAACTCGTGCGCCTGTTGGGTGAAGAACTGCGCGCCGCCAAGGCCGAACTCGGCGCGCTGGTGACACTGGAGGTTGGCAAGATCACCTCTGAGGGTTTGGGCGAAGTGCAGGAAATGATCGACATCTGCGATTTCGCCGTCGGCCTTTCGCGCCAGCTTTACGGCCTCACCATCGCCTCCGAACGCCCGGGCCACCGCATGATGGAAAGCTGGCACCCGACCGGCCCCTGCGCCGTGATCTCCGCCTTCAACTTCCCCGTCGCGGTGTGGTCGTGGAACGCGGCCCTCGCGCTTGTCTGCGGCGACCCGGTGATCTGGAAACCGTCCGAGAAAACGCCGCTTACCGCCATGGCCACCATGAAAATCTTTGCCCGCGCCCTGGCTCGCTTCGGCGACGCGCCCGAGGGGCTGGCCCAACTCGTCGTCGGTGGCCCTGACGTCGGCGCGGCGCTGGTCGCCTCGCGTGACATCCCCATCGTTTCCGCCACCGGATCGACCCGCATGGGCCGCGCGGTTGGCCCGAAAGTGGCAGAACGCTTTGGCCGCTCTATCCTGGAACTCGGCGGCAACAACGCGATGATCGTCGCCCCCTCCGCCGACCTCGACATGGCTGTGCGCGCCATCGTCTTCTCCGCCGTCGGCACCGCAGGGCAGCGCTGCACCTCGCTGCGCCGCCTTATCGCGCACAACTCGATCCGTGCTGACCTGACCGCGAAACTGGTCAAGGCCTACGCGAGTCTGCCGGTCGGTGATCCCCGCGCCGCAACCACCCTCGTCGGCCCGTTGGTCGATCACGCCGCCCGCGACCGTATGCTGGCCGCCCTTGAGCAGGCGAAAGCCGAAGGCGGCACCGTCCACGGCGGCCGCACCGTCACCGCGAATGTCCCGCAAGGCGGTGCCTATATCGAGCCCGCCGTCGCCGAAATGCCCGCGCAAACCGCCATCGTGCGCGAGGAAACCTTCGCCCCCATCCTCTACGTCCTCGGTTATGAGACCCTCGACGAGGCGATCGCCCTGCAAAACGATGTTCCCCAAGGCCTGTCGTCCTGCATCTTCACCCTCAACCTGCGTGAGGCGGAGACGTTCCTATCGGCGGCAGGCTCCGATTGCGGCATCGCCAACGTCAATATCGGCCCCTCCGGCGCTGAAATCGGCGGCGCGTTCGGCGGTGAAAAGGAAACCGGCGGCGGGCGCGAATCCGGCTCCGACGCGTGGAAATCCTACATGCGGCGTCAAACCAACACGATCAACTACTCGGCGAAACTGCCCCTCGCCCAAGGGGTGAAGTTCGACTTCTGACCATCCGGGCGGCGCCCCCAAAGGCGCGCCGCCCATTCCCCCTTGCCAGCCCACCCACAACACTGTTTCCTCGCGACATCCCCGCCCCAAAAGGCCGCTATATGTCCGATCTCACCGCCCTCTCCGCATCAGAGCTTTCCGCCCGCCTCGCCGCCCGCGCCACCTCGGCGGTCGAGGTCATGCAGGCCCATCTTGACCGCATCGACCGCCTTAACCCCGCGATCAACGCCATCGTCGCGCTGCAAGACCGCGACGCATTGATGGCCGCCGCCCGCACCGCCGACGCTACCCCGCGCAAGGGCTGGCTGCACGGAATGCCAATGGCGGTCAAAGACTTGGCATTGGTCAAGGGCATCCGTTCCACTTCCGGCTCGCCTATTTTCGCCGACCTGATCCCCACCGCCGACGACATGCTCGCCCGCACACTGCGCGCGGAGGGCGCAATCTTCATCGGCAAAACCAACACGCCCGAATTCGGCCTCGGCTCGCACAGCTTCAACCCGATCTATGGCGTCACTCGCACGCCCTACGACCTGACGCGCTCTGCGGGTGGCTCCTCCGGCGGTGCCGCCGCCGCCCTTGCCGCCCGCCTCACGCCCATCGCCGACGGCTCCGACATGATGGGAAGCTTGCGCAACCCCGCCGCCTTCTGCAACGTCTACGGCTTCCGCCCCAGCTACGGCCTCGTCCCCTTCGACCCCGTGGGCGACACTTTCCTGCATCAGCTTTCCACCAACGGCCCGATGGCCCGCAGCGTCGAAGACCTGGCGCGCCTGTTGGAGACCCTCGCGCAGCCGGACCCCCGCCTGCCCCATTCCCGAACGCCCGAGCCCTATGCCGACGCGCTGGATATCGACCCCAAGGGCAAGCGCATCGGCTGGCTGGCCGACTGGGGTGGCGCTTACCAGATGGAACCCGGCATCCTTGATCTTTGCCAAACTGCGCTGAAAACCTTCGAGGATATCGGCTGCACCGTCACCGCCCTAGCGCCCCCCTTCCCCGCCGCGAAAATCTGGGACAGTTGGACCACCCTGCGCAGCTTTGCCATCGCAGGTTCCACCGCCCCGCTCTACGCTAACCCAAAAACCCGCGCCCTGTTGAAACCCGAGATGGTTTGGGAAATCGAACGCGGCCTCGCCCTGACGGCGATGCAGGTTCACCGCGCCTCGGTGATCCGCTCGGAATGGTTCACCACGCTGGCGACACTGTTCGAGAGCTATGACGCCCTCGTTCTGCCTTCGGCGCAGGTCTGGCCCTTCCCGGTCGAATGGCGCTATCCAGAAACCATCAACGGCCACGCGATGGACACCTATCACCGCTGGATGGAGGTGGTGATCCCGGTCAGCCTCACCGGCCTGCCCGCCCTTGCAATCCCCGCTGGCTTTGGCGCCAACGGCCTGCCGATGGGTATGCAACTCTTCGGCCCGCGCGGTGCCGACCGCAGCATCCTGCGCCTCGGCCAAGCCTACCACCGCGCAACAGACTGGCCGGGCCGCTTCCCGCCAACCCTCTGACACCGCACAAAAAAGGGGGCGCGCCAGCATGGCCGCCCCCTCACACACATAGACCTGCCTTACAGCGTAAGAATCGTCGCCCCCGTGGTCGCCCGTGCCTCGAGCGCGCGATGCGCATCCGCCACCTGATCCAACGGGAACCGCTGGTCGATCACGATCTTCACCGCGCCCGAGGTCACCTTGGCAAACAGATCCCGCGCGATCTGCTGGCAATCCTCATGCTTGGCGATATGCGTAAACAACGTCGGACGCGCGATCATCAGTGATCCCTTGGCGCTCAGCACGCCAAGATCAAACGGCGGCACTTTCCCGCTGGCATTACCGAACGAAATCAACGTCCCCAAGGGCCGCAACGAATTCAACGAGCCCTCAAACGTGTCCTTGCCCACCGAATCCATCACCACATCAACGCCGCGCCCGCCAGTGATCTCGCGCACCCGCGCTGCGAAATCCTCGGTCCGGTAGTTGATCGCATGGGTCGCGCCATGCGCCAAAGCCATCGCACATTTCGCATCCGACCCGGCCGTCGCGATCAGATTGATCCCTTCGGACCGCGCCCATTGGCACGCGATAAGCCCCACGCCGCCAGCGGCAGCATGGAACAACACCCAATCCCCGCGCTTGATCGGCACGGTGCGGTTGAAAAGGTAGACCACCGTCATCCCCTTCAGCATCATCGCCGCGCCCTCCTCAAAGGAAATCGCCTCCGGCAACGGGCAAACCTGCGCAGCAGGCATCACGCGCGCTTCTGCATAGGCACCCGGAGGGGCCGCTGCATAGGCAACCCGGTCGCCCACCTTCAGATGTGTGACACCCTCGCCCACCGCCGCCACCACGCCCGACGCCTCCATCCCCAGCGCCAAAGGCAACGCGTTCGGGTAAAGCCCGGTGCGCTGATACACATCAATGTAGTTCAACCCGCAGGCCTTCTGCACCAACCGGATCTGCCCCGGCCCCGGTGCGCCCACCTCGCGCTCCACCACCTGCATCACCTCTGGCCCGCCAAAGGCATCGATCACCACTGTTTTCGCCATACTCATCTCCTCAACTCCCAACTCAGCTATCCGACGACCGCTGCCATAGGTTCACATTCCCCGCGTCTGACCAGCGATCAATCGCCGCCAATTCTTCGGCCGAGAACTCAAGGTTCCCCAGCGCGCCGACGCAATCCGTCACCTGTTCAGGCCGCGACGCCCCGATCAGCGCAGACGTAATACCCCCCTCGCGCAATACCCAGGCAATCGCCATCTGCGCCAGCGTCTGCCCACGCTTCCCCGCAATCGCATCCAACTCGCGGATATTGGCAATCGCCTCCGCGCTCAGCCAGTTGGTCATCAGCGATTTGCCCTGCGTCGCGCGGCTGCCCTCTGGGACGCCCTTCAGATACTTGTTCGTCAGCATCCCCTGCGCCAAAGGTGTAAACGCGATCGAACCAATTCCCAGATCGGCCAAGGTCTCTTTAAGCCCATCCGTCTCAACCCAACGGTTAATCATGTTATAGCTCGGCTGATGGATCACACAGGGCGTGCCCAGCGCCTTCAGGATCGCCGCCGCCTCCCGCGTCCGCTCCGAGTTGTAGGACGAGATCCCGACATACAGCGCGCGGCCAGACCGCACGATGTGATCCAGCGCCCCCATCGTTTCTTCCAGCGGCGTCGCCGGATCGAAGCGGTGCGAATAAAAGATATCGACGTAGTCCAGCCCCATCCGCTTCAGCGACTGATCGCAAGACGCAATCAGATACTTGCGCGAGCCCCACTCGCCATAAGGCCCATCCCACATGTCATAGCCCGCCTTGGACGAGATAATCATCTCATCGCGGTAACCCTTGAAATCGCTCCGCAAAATCTCGCCAAACGCCGTCTCGGCGCTGCCGGGTGGTGGGCCATAGTTGTTGGCCAGATCGAAATGCGTGATCCCCGCATCAAACGCCGTCTGACAAATCGCGCGCTTCACCTGATGCGGCGTGTCGTGGCCAAAGTTGTGCCAAAGCCCCAACGAGATCGCGGGCAGTTTTAGCCCACTACGCCCGCAGTGGCGGTAGATCATGGTGTTATAACGGGTAGAGGCCGGGGTCCAACTCATAGCGCATTCCTCTGACAAATTCACTTGTCCGCCAACCTAGCGCCCGATGCGCCGCGCGACCAGAGGCGGCGACGGAAAGCGCCGCACGCTGCCACCCTCCATCAAGACCGCAAAGCCCATTAATCGATCGTTGTGACTTGCCCCCATTGGCCAGAAATCAGCAGCGAAGCTGCCCGGGCCGCGCCCTCGAGCGCTCCACAAGCTCCCTCCGATCTCCGGCCAATGCCATTCCGCCTTGGCAGGGCGCCCACTCCCCGCCTACTCTTTCCCACGACGCCAAAAGCGCCACAGCAAAGCCGCCCCCGGCGAGGTTTTTCGCAGAATTATCCGACTGGGCGCACCCGAAATTGCCGCCCTGCCGCCACGCTGCCCCCGGATCATCGCCCCGCAGCACGATTGGCACCTTGGGGGCGACCGGTTCCTCCTCACCCTCAAAGGTGAAGTGACAGTGACCAACCACGAAGGCCCACATATCTTGCACGCTAGCGTCGCCTGTCATCGCATCACACACCACTCCCCCAAGCCCACAACCTACCTCGCCATCAGCATGCGCCAGCCACCGGACACCGCGGCGCGCCCCGGCATCCCCAAGTCCAAGCCCGACTGAGCGCAGCCCGCGCCGACAGCCTCGCCCTACCAACTGGCGTCACCCCGCCCCCCAATTGCTTTGGCTCAAATATCCAAAAATAACGCGACGAAATCCGATTAGAATTTGGCTTTCAAACAATATCATTTAATATCAATAATATAAACCTGCTCCGAACCGCGCGACATTCCCTACCTGACGATAATCGCTCCCCCGCCTGACCCCTCAGACACCCCAAAAATCGCCGACACCCCGGCTCGCACTGCCGCCGTTTCGGTCGGGTTCAGATCAACCGGTTCCAGCACGCCATAGCCCACCATCACCCCCTCCATTTCCTCGCCCATGACCGAGCCCAGCACCAGTTCCCGCCGCGCCGTGCCGTCGATCACGACCTCCCCCCCATCCCACAGCCGCAGCACCACCCGCGCCCCCGCCCGCCCCGGCCAATCACGAACCAATGTCGCCAGCGGCGCCCGCCCCACATGTGTCAACGGAAACGCCGCATGGCGCGCCAGCCCGCCCGACGACGGCAAAATCGCCCCCAACAGCGCATCCAACTGCCCGGTCCCGATTTTGCGCCATCCCCCCCCCACCAGTGCCGCCTCGAGCGTTTGCAGAGGTTGGTCCGATTGCAGAATCATCGGCTCGCCAAAATCCCCGTCAAGCAACACCCGCGCCTGCGGCACCTCCGGCCCTCGCCCCGCGATCCAGTCCGCCGCCGTGACCTCGACGACGGGCGTTGTCGCGGCGAATCGAGCCCGCTCGGCGGGCAAACCGACCATCAATTGCACCGGCACGATGATCACGACCGTCACCGCCACCAGCGCCGCCAGCCCGCGCCGCGGCACCACCAGCCCGCGCCCATGCAACAGGAAGGCCGCGATCAACACCAGCGCCATGCCAAACGAGATCCCGGCAAGGACGTCGCTGGGCCAATGCGCCCGCAAGTAGATGCGCGACACCCCGATCAGCGCCACCAGAAGCACGGTCGCGAGATAGACCCCCATGCGATAGCCCCGCGGCACCGCCCGCGCCAGCAACAAGGCCAGCAGCCCGAAAACCACCGTCGCCTGCGCCGCATTTCCTCCGGTAAACAGCGCACTTTCCGCCCCCCCGCCGGGTGGCGACCGGCGCAGCAGGGCCGCCAGAACCGGCGCAAATCCGGTCGAGGCGACGGCCGCCACCACAATAATCGCCGCCACCCCCCATTGCCGCCGCAGCGCGAACAGCAAGGCCAGCAACACCGTGACCGGCACCAACACCGCCGCGTCGCTTAGCGTTGTGATGGCGACCATCCAATGCGTGACCGTGTCGTCGCGCATACCCTGTAAGAACGCGCTGATCGCCAGATCCGAGCGTAGCGGTCCCGGCGCCAGCAAAAGATCCCCCAGCAGCACGATGAACCCCCGCACCGCCAGCAGCACGAGAACCCCCAGCAGGAAGGACACGAACAACCCGTCCCGGTTCTCCAACACGCGCGCGCAAGCCTGCGCCCACACCGTCTGGCGGCGGCTCAATCGCGCCGCCAAGCCGTAACGCCAACGATCAAGGCGCGGCTGGCCGAAAAAGTAAATCAGACGGGTGAGATACCAGACCAGCGCCAGAACCGCCGCCACCGTCGCCGTCAGCACCATCAGGCGCGGGTCCGCAAGATGCGCCACGCGGATGCCACGTCCAAGGGCAATCGCGGGCAGAATGTGCACCGCGGACCACAGAACGGCAGAGGCGACGTTGATCAGCGAAAACCGCAGAACCGGCATCCCCGCCATTGCCGCGATGGCTGGAACAACCGCCTTGGCCCCCGGAATGAAGCGGACGATGAAGATCGACATTCCACCGTGGCGGGCAAAGAACGCCTCGCCCTGCGCCATCACCGAGGGGTATTTGCGGAACGGCCAGACCTGCCGGATCCGCTCGTTATAGCGCCAGCCTACCCAGTACGACAGCGTGTCGCCCGCGACCGAACCGGCGACGGTGGACAGGAACACCGGCCAGAAGGGTAAGCTGCCGACCCCGATCAGTGTGCCTGCCCCGACCAGAACCGTGGTCGAGGGCACGAACAGGCCGACAATCAGCAACGCCTCGCCGAAGGCCACGCAGAATACGATGACCAAGGCCAGCGTGGGGTGCGCTGACAACAAAGTGACAAGACTGGAAAACAAGCCGACCATTTCGGGACGAGCATTCGGGTAAATCCCTACGCGAGGCAAGACCGGATGAGCGGCGCCCTTCGTGAATGCCCGAGTCGCACTAAAACGTTGCGTTTTGCGTCAACTTCGGATGAGACTCCACAAAGAAGCGTTACAAAACCGACAAGAAACGAACGTAAGACTGTAACTTTACTGATCTAAGCGTGACCCAGTCCACGATCAACCATTGGGAGGATTTTCCATGATCAAGAAGATTATGGTTGCTGGCTTGCTTGTTAGCACGTCAATGACCGCAGCGAACGCGCGCACGACAATCACATGGTGGCACGCCATGGGCGGCAATCTTGGCGCCAAACTTGAACAGATTGTTGCTGACTATAACAAAAGCCAGGACCTCTACACGGTGGTCCCCACCTACAAAGGCTCCTATCCCGAAACGATGACCGCCGCGATCGCCGCGTTCCGCGCGAACCAGCAGCCCGACATCGTGCAGGTGTTCGAGGTTGGCACCGGCACCATGATGGCGGCCAAGGGTGCGGTCTATCCGATCTACCAATTGATGAAAGACATGGGCGAACCCTTTGACCCCAAAGGGTTCCTGCCCGCCGTCGTGGGCTACTACACCGACACCGATGGCAACATGCTGTCAATGCCGTTCAACTCGTCCACGCCGATCATGTACTACAACAAGGACGAGTTCAAAAAGGCCGGGCTCGACCCCAACGTTCCGCCAAAAACCTGGGACGATGTGGTCACCGACAGCAAAAAGTTGATGGATTCGGGGGCTGCGAAATGTGGCTTTACCTCGGGCTGGATCAGCTGGGTGCAACTCGAGAACCTGTCGGCTTGGCACAATCAACCGATTGGCACCAAGGAAAACGGCTTTGGCGGGCTGGATGCGCGCCTGACGCTGAACGGTCCGGTTCAGGTGCGCCATTGGGATAACCTGGCCAAGTGGCAAAAGTCTGGCGTGTTCCAGTATGGCGGCCCGGTGGGCGGCAACGACGCTCCACCGAAGTTCTACTCGGGTGAATGCGCGATCTACATGAACTCTTCGGCAAGCCTTGCCGACGTTGTGGCCAACACCAAGGGTAAATTCGAAGTCGGCTATGGCATGTTGCCCTACTACTCCGATGTGAAGGGCGCCCCGCAGAACACCATCATCGGCGGCGCGACGCTGTGGGTTCTGCAAGGCCACCCGAAAGAGGAATACAAGGGCGTCGCGAACTTCCTGACCTACCTGTCCTCGCCCGCTGTGCAGGCCGATTGGCACCAATTCTCGGGCTATCTGCCGATTACGAAGGCCGCCTATGATCTGGGCATCAAACAGGGCTATTACGCCAAGAACCCCGGCACTGATGTTGGCATCAAAGAGATCACGCTGAACCCGCCGACCCCGAATTCCAAGGGCCTCCGCTTTGGCAACTACGTTCAGGTGCGCGACATCATCGACCAAGAGTTCCAAAAGCTTCTGGCCGGTTCGGAAACCGCGCAGCAGGCACTCGACAACGTCGACAGCCGTGGCAACGAACTGATCGGCCAGTTCGAAGCCGCCAACAAATAACGTGACAAATCTGCGCGCCTGCCGGACCATCGGCGGGCGCGCATCCTTTGGGGGAACTGGATATGAGCGACAACCGCACCGTCTTCGGGGCAAAGCTGCTGCCCTATTTCCTGCTATTCCCCCAACTTGCTGTAACGGCGATCTTTTTCCTTTGGCCCGCGGGTCAGGCGGTCTGGCAATCCTTCCTTCGGCAGGATGCTTTCGGGCTTAAGACCTTGTTCGTCGGTCTGGCCAACTACCGCGCGCTGTTCCAGGACCCCGATTACCTGAACTCGCTGCAAGTTACCTTGGTGTTTGCCATCTCGGTGACCGTCCTTTCGCTGGGGGTCGCGCTGATCCTTGCGCTGGCGGTGGACCGCATGATCCGCAGCGCAACGGTTTACACCACGCTGCTGGTCTGGCCCTATGCGGTCGCCCCTGCCATCGCCGGGATCATGTGGTGGTTCATGTTCAACCCGTCGATCGGCCTGTTTCCCTATATGCTCGCGATGGTCGGCTATCACTGGGACCATTCGCTGAAAGCAGGCGATGCGATGATCCTGGTGGTGATTGCCGCCGCGTGGAAGCAGATCAGCTATAACTTCCTGTTCTTCGTCGCGGGCCTGCAAGCCATCCCCGCCAGCTTGCGCGAGGCGGCAGCCATCGACGGCGCGGGGCCGGTCAAGCGGTTCTGGTCGATCACGCTGCCCATGCTGTCGCCCACCACGTTTTTCCTGATGGTCGTCAATGTCGTCTATGCCATGTTCGACACCTTCGCCGTGATCCACGCCACCACCCAAGGCGGCCCGGCGCAAGCGACCGATATCCTTGTTTACAAGGTGTATGATGACGGTTTCATCGGCCACAACCTCGGCTCTTCCGCCGCGCAGTCGGTGGTGCTGATGGCCATCGTGATCGTGCTTACCGTCGCCCAGTTCCGCTGGGTCGAACGCCGCGTGCAGTATTGAGAGGCTGACATGGTCGAAAACCGCCCTTGGCTCAACATCCTCGCCCATGCCGTGCTGATCGCGGGCGTGTTGGTGGTGGCGTTCCCCGTTTACATCGCTTTCATCGCCTCGACGCATGGTCCAAACGACTTCATGTCGGGTCTGATTCCGCTTTGGCCCGGCTCGCATATGGTCGCGAATTACTCGACCATCCTGTCCACCGGCATCTCCACCTCGGGTGCGCCGCCGATGAAGCTGATGCTGTGGAACAGCTTTGTGATGGCGATGATGATCGCTGTCGGCAAGATCGCCATCTCGATCCTGTCGGCCTTCGCCATCGTCTATTTCCGCTTTCCCGGCCGGATGATTGCCTTCTGGATGATTTTCATCACGCTGATGCTGCCGGTCGAGGTGCGGATTTTCCCGACCTTCAAGGTGGTGGCCGATCTCGGCATGCTGAACTCTTACGCGGGCCTCTCGATCCCGCTGATCGCCTCGGCCACCGCGACCTTCCTGTTCCGGCAAGTCTTTATGACGATCCCGACCGAACTGATGGAGGCGGCGCGGATCGACGGCGCGGGCCCGATGAAGTTCTTCCGCGACATCCTGATCCCGCTCAGCCGCACCAACATGGCCGCGTTGTTCGTGATCCTGTTCATCTACGGCTGGAACCAATACCTCTGGCCGCTGCTGGTCACCACGGATTCCAGCTATCAAACCGTCGTCACTGGCATCAAGCGCATGGCCGACGTGGCCGACGCGGAACCCCAGTGGAATTTCGTGATGACCGCCGTGGTGTTGGCCATGCTGCCCCCGGTGGCGGTCGTAATTTTCATGCAACGGCTCTTCGTCAAGGGCCTCGTCGAGACGGAGAAGTGAATGGCCGCGATCACGCTTGAGCGCGTCGGGAAGACCTATCTGGGTGGGGTGACGGCAGTTCACTCCATTGACCTTGCCATCAAGGATGGCGAGTTTCTGGTGCTGGTCGGGCCGTCTGGCTGCGGCAAATCCACCCTTCTGCGCATGGTCGCGGGGCTAGAGACGATCACCTCTGGCACCGTCAAGATCGGCGAGCGTGTGGTGAACACGATCGAGCCCGCCGACCGCGACATCGCGATGGTGTTCCAGAACTACGCGCTTTATCCCCATATGACGGTGCGCCAAAACCTGGCCTATGGGTTGAAAAATCGTGGCATGTCGAAGCCGGTGATCGAGGCGCGGGTGGCCGAGGCGGCAGCGATCCTTGAGATCGGCGGTTTCCTAGACCGCAAGCCCAAGGCGCTATCCGGGGGGCAGCGCCAGCGCGTTGCGATGGGCCGCGCCATCGTGCGCGAACCGGCGGTATTCCTGTTCGATGAGCCGCTGTCGAACCTCGACGCCAAGCTACGCCTGCAAATGCGCGGCGAAATCAAGCAGTTGCACGCAAGACTGAAAACCACCTCGATCTACGTCACCCACGACCAGTTAGAGGCGATGACGCTGGCCGACCGGCTTGTCGTGCTGAACGGCGGCCGCATCGAGCAGATCGGCACGCCGCTTGACGTCTACCGCCGCCCCGCCTCGACCTTCGTGGCGGCCTTCATCGGCTCGCCCGCGATGAACCTGCTGAAGGCAGAGGGCGATGGCGGTGCAATCCGCATCGGCCCGGCACGCATCTCCGCCGCAACTGGCGCACCCAGTGGCCCGCTGACCCTTGGCGTGCGCCCGGAAGACATGCACCTTGTGCGCCCCGGAACCGAAGGCGCGTTCGAGGTGATCGTGTCCTATGTCGAGGAACTCGGCGCGCAGCGTCTGGTGCATGGCCATGTCGACGGCCAGCCGCTGGTCTGCACCCTGCCGCCGAATACCGAGATTGGCTCCGTGGTCACGCTGAAGGCCGAACCAGAGGCGTTGCACCTGTTCGACCGCGCCAGTGGCAAGCGGTTGGACTAAGCCCCCACGCTAGAACAAGCTGCCCTGCGTCGGCGGGGCAGCATCCCCCTTGCCCTTGCGCGGTTGGCGGGCGCCCAGCACCAGACGGCCATCGTGAAACTCGATCTCCAGAACTGTCGCCGCCTCTGCCTCGGTCTTGGAGGTGACAACGCGATCGTCGCCCCGCACCACCGCAAAGCCACGCTTCAGCGTCTCGGCATAGCCCAGCGTCAGGCGCATCCGCTCCAGCGCGTCCAGTCGCCGCCGCCAGCCATCGGTTTGCGCGCCACCGGCCATGGCAAACCGACGCAAAACCCCATCCAGTTCTGCGCGCTTGCGTTGCGCATCGCGCGCCAACGTCCCCGGTTGCAGCCGAGCGGCCACCCCGCTCAGCGCCCGCCGCCGCTCTGCCGTTTGCCGCGACAGGCCGGGACCAAGCCGCGACGCCCGATCGCCAAGCCGCTCGCGCAGGCGCGCCACCATATCGCCCAACACGCGCGGGCGAATATGCGCCGCAATCGAGTTGAACGCCGCCCGCTTGGCGCTCGTCGCGGTTCGCAGCGCGTTCGGCAGCCGTTCGGCCAGCAGATCCAGCCGTTGCCCCGCCTGATCGGTCAGCGTCTCTGGCCGCGGCAATGCGCGCGCCAGATCGCGCAACCGTTGCCCGCGCTGCCCCAGCCCCTGCGTCAGCGCCCGGCTTAGCCGCGCCGCCTGCGCGTCCAGCGTCGCCATCAGCTCCATCCGCACCGGCACCGCCAGCTCCGCCGCCGCCGTCGGCGTGGGCGCGCGAAGGTCGGCCGCATAGTCGATCAGCGTGGTATCCGTCTCGTGCCCCACAGCCGAGATCAGTGGGATCTGTGACGCCGCCGCCGCGCGCACCACCACCTCTTCGTTGAAGCCCCACAGATCCTCCATCGAGCCGCCACCGCGCGCCACGATCAAAAGATCGGGCCGCGGGATCGGCCCGCCGGGTTGGATCGCATTGAACCCGGCAATCGCCGCCGCCACTTCGGACGCGCATCTCTCGCCTTGCACAGCAACCGGCCAGATCAGCACATGAGTGGGAAAACGGTCACGCAGACGATGCAAAATATCCCGGATCACCGCGCCAGAGGGCGAGGTCACAACGCCAATCACGCCGGGCAAATAGGGAATGGGCTTCTTGCGCGCGGAGTCAAACAGCCCTTCTGCCGTCAGCGCCGCCTTGCGCTTTTCCAGCATCACCATCAGCGCGCCTGCCCCCGCAGGCTCGATCTGATCGACGATCAGCTGATACTTCGACTGCCCCGGAAAGGTGGTCAGCCGCCCGGTGGCGATAACCTCGATCCCCTCTTCGGGCTGAATCGACAGCCGCGCCGCCTGCCCCTTCCAGCTGATCGCGGCAATCACCGAGCGGTCATCCTTCAGGTCGAAATAGAGATGCCCCGAGGCTGGCCGCGACACCCGCCCAATCTCGCCGCGCACCCGCACATGTGCGAACTCTCCCTCGATCACCCGCTTAACCGCGCCAGACAGCTCTGACACGGTGAATTCCGGTGCATTACCCGGACTGGGCTCTTCGAAGAGGTCGGACATGAGGCCTCGCTTGTGATCCGCGCGCGCCCACCTTAGAACGCAGCGCAACCGAGGGAAAGACGGGAGCGTGCGATGAACATTCTGGTGCTGGGCAGCGGCGGGCGGGAACATAGCCTCGCTTGGGCGATCAAGCAGAACCCGAAATGCGACCGTCTGATCGTGGCACCGGGCAATGCAGGCATCGCCATGCTGGCGGAATGCGCCGACATCGACATCCTTGACGGTGCGGCGGTGGTGGGTTTTGCCGAGGAAAACGCCATCGACTTCGTGGTGATCGGGCCAGAGGCCCCGCTGGCCGCAGGCGTCGCAGATGCGTTGCGCGCCGCGGGCATCCTGACCTTCGGCCCATCTGCTGCGGCGGCAAAGCTGGAAGCCTCAAAGGCCTTCACCAAGGAAATCTGTGACGCCTGTGGCGCACCAACCGCCGCATGGGCGCGCTTTACTGACGCCGCCCCGGCGCTTGACTACGTGCGCAAAATGGGTGCGCCGATTGTGGTCAAGGCCGATGGCCTTGCTGCTGGCAAAGGCGTCGTGGTCGCGATGACACTGGCCGAGGCAGAGGCCGCAATCAGCGACATGTTCGGCGGTAGCCTGGGGGCTGCGGGCACCGAGGTGGTGATCGAGGAATTCATGGCGGGCGAAGAGGCCAGCTTTTTCGTCCTTTGCGACGGCGCGTCCGTCCTGCCGGTCGGCACCGCGCAGGACCACAAGCGGGTAGGCGACGGCGACACTGGCCCAAACACCGGCGGCATGGGCGCCTATTCCCCGGCGCCGGTGCTGACCGACGCCATCGTCGAACAGGTGCTGGCCGAAATTGTGCGCCCCACGGTGGCCGAGATGGCCCGACGGGGCGCGCCGTATCAGGGCGTGCTTTACGTCGGCCTGATGATCGAGCACGGCCACGCGCGGCTGGTGGAATACAACGTCCGCTTTGGTGACCCGGAATGTCAGGTGCTGATGATGCGGCTTGGCGCGCAGGCGCTTGATCTGCTGCAAGCCTGCGCCGAGGGGCGGCTGGCGGGGGCGCGGGTGAACTGGGCAGAGGATCACGCGCTAAGCGTGGTGATGGCGGCCAAGGGCTATCCGGGGGGCTATGCCAAGGGCTCGGTGATCGGCGGGCTGGACGCGCTGCCGGAGGATAGTTTCAATATGGTTTTCCATGCCGGAACCGCCGCGCGAGAGGGGCAGATCGTGGCCAATGGCGGGCGGGTTTTGAACGTCACCACCCGCGGCGCAAGTTTGGCCGAGGCACGGACGCGGGCCTATGCGATGGTGGATGCGATTGACTGGCCCGAGGGGTTTTGTCGGCGGGATATCGGCTGGCGGGCGCTGTGAACCGGGCGTTACCCTGTGTAACACCTAGTTATATCATTGATATATAACGGTTATATGCATTATTAACCAAATTTTAATGCGTTCCGATCCGGGAGTGAGGTTGGAAGCAGTCCGCCGCCGAGCGCCAAGAACTATGGGTAAAGCCGCTTTGCGGGACGAAGGGGATGACTTGCATAAGCGGGGAGCGTGGTCGTGAATTGCGCCTTGCCCCGGCCCGATCCTTGCGGATCAGGCCTTCTGCGCTGACGATGCTCCACCGGAGCCTCGTCCGGGTCGCGCCTTGCCCCGGCCCTCGGCATGGCCTCGGGCGTTCGGCGCTCAAATCGCTCCACTGGAGCGATTTGCCCCTGCTTTCGCCGGGTCGCGCCTCACCCCATCCGCTCACTTGCATAGCTGCCGGGACTGGCGGGGAAAACCACCGTCTTGTTGCCGTTGATGAACACCCGGTGGTGAATATGCGCGTGGATTGCCCGGCTTAGCACCGCCGCCTCGACGTCGCGGCCAAGGCTGACGTAATCCTCGCCGCTTTGGGCATGGGTGATCCGCACCGTATCCTGTTCGATGATCGGGCCCTCGTCCAGATCAGCGGTCACATAATGCGCCGTGGCGCCGATCAGTTTGACGCCGCGCGTATAGGCCTGCTTGTAGGGGTTCGCGCCCTTGAAAGATGGCAGGAAAGAGTGGTGAATGTTGATCACCCGGCCCGACATCTTGGTGCAAAGCGCATCCGACAGGACCTGCATATAGCGCGCCAGCACGACGAGTTCGGCGCCCGAATCCTCAACCAGCGCCAGCAAGCGCGCCTCGGCGTCGGCCTTGTTCTCTTTCGTGACCTTGATGAGGTGGAACGGCAGGTCGTGGTTCACCACCACCTTTTGATAGGTCAGGTGGTTTGACACTACCGCGACAATATCAATCGGCAGTGCGCCGATGCGCCAGCGATACAGCAGGTCGTTCAGGCAGTGGCCGAAGTTCGAAACCATCAGCACCACCTTCACCCGGTGGCTCGCGTCGTGAATCGCCCAATCCATGCCGAAGGCCGTGCCAATCGGGCCGAAGGCCTCGATCAACTGCTCCAGCGTCGCGCCGGTCTCGCTGGCAAAGGTGGTGCGGGTAAAGAAGTTGCCGGTCTCCTGATCATCGAACTGCGCCGAGTCGGTGATGTTGCAGCCGTGGTCATTCAGAAACCCGGAAATCGCAGCGACAATGCCGCGGCGCGAGGGGCAGGTGACGGTCATTACGAAGGCGGTCATGGCAGATCCTTTGGAGGGCGCGCGAAGGCGTGTCGGTCAGCCATGGTTTGACGATGCCACGGCCCGGCTGCCAATCCCGAACCGACTGCAAAACCGCAAAAGACGACGCTGTCCCGTGCCGGGGCGCGGCACAGGTTTCCGATAGGCGGCGGCGTGCCTCAGATCTGCTTTTCGGGCATGAAGACCTTGAGCCCGTCAATCGCCGCCGTCACCTTGATCTGGCAGGTCAAACGCGAGCGCACCGGGTCGGGCTGGTAGGCGAAGTCCAGCATATCCTCTTCCATCGCGTCTTTCTTAGGCAGGCGATCGACCCAAGCCGGATCGACATAGACGTGGCAGGTCGAACAGGCACAGGCACCGCCGCAATCGGCCTCGATCCCCGGAATACCGTTGTCGCGCGCGCCTTCCATCACGGTCAGGCCGTTTGCGACCTCGACGTCATGCTCTTTGCCGCCGTATTCGACATAAGTGATCTTTGCCATTGTCTGCCTCTGACTGCCGTGTGGTTGCCGTTATCTAGCCCAGCTTCCGGTCGTCTTCCACCCCTGTGTTATTTTTCGCGCCCGCTGTGGCGCGACGGGCGATCGGGTGGGAGAACTTGCCAGTTAGGGCGTCATGTTCTATCATTGTTCTCATGTATCAGATTTCCGCCCCCCCCAACACCTGGCCGCGTCCACCCCATTGCGTGCCCCATATCCGGCTGGACGAGGTATCGAACGGCGCGCGCGTCACCGTGGCGGGGCTGGTATTGGTGCGCCAACGGCCCGGCACCGCCAAGGGCGTGATCTTTGTCACGTTGGAGGACGAGACCGGGGTTTGCAACGTGGTGATCTGGGCCAAGGTGTTTGAGCATTATCGCCGCGCAGTGATCGCAGGCCGCCTTTTGCGCGTCACCGGGCGGTTGCAGCGCGAGTCGAACGTGGTGCATGTGCTGGCCGAACAGATCGAGGATATCTCGCCCCTGCTGGATGAACTGTTGCGCCCGGGCTTCCATCCCGACGGCACCCGCGCCGGGGATCAGCCCTAGGCTTTCGTCGTAACACGGAACCGGCTAAGGTCACGGAAAATGGCATCAAACCGGCAGGCAGCATGATCCGCACCCTACTTCCCCTCGGCCTGATTGGCGTTAGCCTGATGGCTTGCGCCCCTGCTGACCCGTTGCTGAACCCCCATGCGCTTGGACCGTCCTCGCTGGCAAAGGATCTGATCCATTCGACCTCCAAAACGCCGCCCTCCTCGGCGCCGGGGGTCTGTTGGGCCAATGCAGTAACCCCGGCCGTGTTCGAGACCACCACAGAGCACGATCTGGTCACACCGGCGACGCCCACAAGTCAGGCGGTCTATCAAACCGTGACGCGGCAACAGATTGTCACCGACCGCCAGCAGGTCTGGTTCCGCGCGCCCTGCCCCGCGTTGATGACGCCCGATTTCATCGGAACCCTGCAACGTGCGCTGCTGGCGCGCGGCTACTATCGCGGGCCGCTGACCGGCACGATGGACACGCCCACCCGCGCGGCGCTGCGGCGCTATCAGGCGGGCTTGGGTCTGGACAGCGAGATCCTCTCGCTGGGCGCAGCCCGCGAGCTTGGGCTGGTAAGTTACGACCCGGAAACCACGCCGTCGCCGTAAGGCCGATCCGACAGATCTGTCGCTGAAATATTCTGATCAGAGTTTTTGCGGTTCGCGAAACCGGATGGGTCAGCCCACTTCACGCATTCGTGATCACGTCGTTTTACGCGCATGTCACACTGTGGCTTCAAGACCTCCGCTGTCCCTGTCGGCCCGTTCTGCCAATCGGTTACACCCCAAAGGAGAATTCTGATGCCTCGTTTCCCGCTATTCGCCCCGCTCGCCACCTGTTCTGCGTTGGCCATGATGGCCGTCGCCGCCCATGCCGACGCGCCCGCCACCACGACGCCGATCAAGCATCTTGTGGTGATCTTTCAGGAAAACGTCTCGTTCGATCACTACTTTGCCACCTACCCCAAGGCGGCCAACCCGGCGGGTGAGCCTGCCTTTACCGCCGATGCCGCAACGCCCACCGACATCGACACGCTGGCGCACGCGGGCCTGTTGGACAAAAACCCGAACCAGTCGAACCCGGCCAATGGCGCGGACGCCAGCCTGCCTTTCCGGCTTGACCCCACGCAGGCCGCCACCGCTGACCAGAACCACGGCTATACCGCCGAACAGGCGGCCTATAACAACTTCGCGATGGACCTGTTCCCCGCCAAGACCGGCAAGGGCAACAAGGGCGGCGCCGGCAGCTTTGGCAACAAGGGGCTGGTGATGGGCTATTACGATGGCAACACCACCACGGCGCTGTGGAACTATGCCCAGCATTTCGCGATGAACGACGCGAGCTATTCCACCACCTTCGGCCCCTCGACCCCCGGTGCGATCAACCTGATTGCGGGCCAGACCAACGGCATGACCCTGCCGGACGGTTACAAGCTGGAGGCCGACGGCACCTATGACGGCGGGCGCGTGGTGCCCGATGGCAATGGCAACTGGACGATGATTTCCGACCTCGACCCAACCGGGGATGTCTGTTCGAACCCGAAATATCCGACCGGCCTGATGACCGGCAAGAACATCGGCGACATGATGAACGCCAAGGGCATCACCTGGGGCTTTTTCGAGGGCGGGTTTGACCTGACCGCGACCAATGCCGACGGCTCGACCGGGTGCAAACGCTCGACGATGTCGGACGTTACCAAGGCGGCGGTGGCCGATTACATCCCGCACCACCAGCCGTTCCAATACTACCCCTCGACCGCGAACCCGACGCATGTGCGCCCCTCTTCGGTGGCGGCAATCGGCACCTCGAACGACGGTGGCGCGAACCATCAGTATGACCTTACGGATTTCTATGCCGCGCTGAAGGCGGGCAACCTGCCTTCGGTCAGCTATCTGAAAGCAGCGGCGTATCAGGACGGCCACGCAGGCTATTCCGATCCGCTGGACGAGCAGACCTTCATCACCACGACGATCAACGCGCTGGAGGCGTCGCCGGATTGGTCCTCAACCGCTGTCATCATCGCCTATGACGACTCGGACGGCTGGTATGACCACGCCCATGCCCTCGTGAACCCCTCGGCGGTGCCGGTGAAGGGCTATGACGTGCTGACCGGCGACGCTTGCGGCACCGGCACGCCGCTGCCGGGTGTCGATGGCAAACCGGCGCAAGGTCGCTGCGGCTATGGCACGCGGATGCCGTTCCTGGTGGTGTCGCCCTATGCCAAGGTCAATGCGGTGGATCACACCGTGACCGACCAATCCTCGGTGATGAAGTTCATCGAGGATAACTGGATGGGCGGCGAGCGGCTGGGCCAAGGCTCGTTCGACGCGATGTCGGGCAGCATCAACGGCATGTTCGACTTTGCCAAGGGCAATGCGCCCAAGCTGATGCTGGACCCGAAAACCGGCGTGGCGATGTAAGACGGATGCGAAAACCGACCACCCCGGCGCTTGTCCTTGCCAGTGTTCTGCTGGCGACAACACCCGCCGGGGCGGTTGACCTTACGCCGCCGCTAAGTGCGGTGGCGCAACTGGGTAAGAAGCTGTTTTTTGATCCCGCGCTGTCTGGTTCCGGCGTGATGTCCTGCGCGTTTTGCCACGACCCGGCCAACCACTTTGCGCCCGCTAACGATCTGGCGGTGCAACTGGGTGGGCCGGGCATGGACCAGCCCGGCTTTCGCGCCACGCCGTCGATCGCCTACAAATCGCTGACGCCCGCGTTCTCCATCGGCCCCAGCGACCCGGCCAGCGAGGCGGGTGAAGCGACGCCGATGGCGATTGCGCAGACCAGCGACACGACCGAGGACGACGCCACCGGCGCCATCGCGCGGCTGCTGGTCGCCAAGGCTGCGGGGCCGAAAAAGGGCGATACCTCGGGCGCGCTTGTCGCGCGAGGTGGGCTGTTCTGGGACGGACGCGCCGATACGCTTGAGGAGCAGGCGCTGGGGCCGCTTCTGTCGCCGTTCGAGATGGCGAACAAGGATCGGCATAGCCTTTATCTGACGATCCGCAAAAGCTATGGCGCGGAAATTGCGCAGCTTTTCGGCGCACCGGTATTGGCCGACGAGGCGCAGACGGTGGACGAGGCCGCCTTTGCCCTTGCGCGCTATCAGGTCGAAGACCCGGCGTTTCAGCCGTTTTCCAGCAAATACGACGCCTATCTTGTGGGCAAGGCGCAGCTTTCCCCCGCCGAGGCGCGCGGACTGAAGCTGTTTGATGACCCGAAAAAGGGCAACTGCGCCGCCTGTCACCTTGATACGCCCTCGCACGATGGCCACCCGCCGCTGTTCACCGATTTCGAATTCGAGGCGCTGGGGGTGCCGCGCAACCCCGCGATTCCGGCAAATGCCGATGCCGCCTATTTCGACCTTGGCCTCTGCGGGCCGCTAAGGACGGACAGCTTTGCCAGCAAGCCCGCCAATTGTGGCTTGTTCAAAACCCCCACCCTGCGCAACGTCGCGACGCGGCATGTGTTCTTTCACAACGGGGTCTATACAAAGCTGACCGACGCGATCCGCTTTTATGTGCTGCGCGATACGCAACCGGACAAGATCTATCCGGCGGGCCAACCCTTCAACGACCTGCCCGCCCGCTACCGTGGCAACCTCGACCGCGCCGATGCGCCGCTGGATCGTCATCTCGGCGACAAGCCTGCGCTGAGCGAGGCGGAGATTGCCGATGTCGCGGCCTTTCTGCAAACGCTGACCGATGGCTATACGCGCTGATCCGCGCTCCAGTTGACCTCTGCCCGCAAACGGCTAACGTCTGAGCAGAGTAGGCAGGGAGAACGGATCATGAGCCTTGAAGGCAGGCATGCCCTCGTCACTGGCGGCGGCACCGGCATCGGCCTTGCCATCGCGCAAAAGCTGGCCCATGCGGGTGCCAAGGTCACGATCACCGGACGCCGCGCCAATGTGCTGGAAAACGCGGCGGGGGATATTCACGGCCTCAACCCGGTGATGATGGACGTGACGGTCGAGGCCTCGATCACCAACGCGATCCAGCAGGCGGTGCGCAAGAATGGCCCGATCACCATCTGCGTCGCCAATGCCGGGATCGCCGAGGGGCGCGCGCTGCACAAGACCGAACTGAGCTTTTGGCGGCGCATCATGGCGACCAACCTTGACGGCGCATTCCTGACCATCCGCGATTGTTTGCAAGGGATGCGGACCGAGGGCTGGGGGCGGGTGATTGCGGTGTCCTCCATCGCCGGGCTGCGCGGGCTGAAAGGCGCGCCGGCCTATACCGCGTCGAAGCATGGGGTAATCGGCCTGATCCGCGCCTTGAGCGAGGATTACATCGGCACCGGCATCACCTTCAACGCGCTCTGCCCCGGTTATGTCGATACCGAGATCGTGCTGCGCAACAGCGAATCCATCGCGGCACGCGCCGGGATCAGCCCCGACGCGGCGCGCGAGCTGATGGTCAGCGCCAACCGGCATGGCCGCCTGATTACGCCAGAGGAGGTTGCCACCGCCGCGTTGTGGCTGTGCGAAGCGGGGTCGGAAAGTGTGAACGGGCAGGCCATCGAGATTGCCGGGGGGCAAGCGTAGGGGCTCTCCCGCCACGCGTTGACGCTGACGCGTCGCCGCGCTGTTGGGCCGGGCGCCGTGCTGCGCACGGCGAAGGCGCCTCCGGCGGGAGTATTTTGACCAAGGAATTGGTAAGGCGGGGTGGCCTTGACATCCCGGCGCGCGCAGGCGTTCTTTGGCGCAAATGGGAGGCCCACAAATGACCGATTTCAGCAAGACCAAAGCGATGTTTCATCTGCCCGAGGGCGTGATCTACCTTGATGGCAACTCGCTGGGCCCCATGCCCAAGGCGGCAAGCGCGCGCGTAGCGCGCACCATCGAGGCGGAATGGGGCGAGATGCTGATTACCGGCTGGAACAAGGCGGGCTGGATGGAGCAGCCGACCAAGATCGGCAACCGCATCGCCCGCCTGATCGGGGCGGAACCCGGCACGGTGGTGATGGGCGATACGTTGTCAATCAAGGTATATCAGGCGCTGGCCTCGGCACTGGAGATGAACCCGACGCGGCGGGTGATCTTGTCGGATACCGGCAACTTTCCCTCGGATCTTTACATGGCGGACGGGTTGGTGCGCACGCTGGGCCACGGCTACAGCCTGAAAACCGTGGCGCCGGAAGAGGTTGAGGCGGCGATTGATGAGACCTTGGCGGTGACGATGATTACCGAAGTCGATTACCGCACCGGACGCAAGCATGACATGAAGGCGCTGACCGCCAAGGCCCATGCGGTGGGCGCGATTGCGGTTTGGGATCTGGCCCATTCGGCGGGGGCTGTGCCGGTGGATCTGGCGGGCTGCAACGTGGATTTCGCGGTGGGCTGCACCTACAAATACCTCAATTCCGGCCCCGGCGGTCCGGCGTTCATCTATGTGGCACCGCGCCACGCCGAAACCGCGCGGCCTGCGCTGTCGGGCTGGCTGGGGCACGAGGCGCCGTTTGCCTTTGACCTCGCCTATCGTCCGGGGCGCGGCATTGAGCGGATGCGCGTCGGCACACCGCCGGTGCTGCAACTGGCGGCACTTGAGGCCTCGATGGATATTTGGGACATGGCCGAAATGGCCGATGTGCGCGCCAAGTCGATTGCGCTGACCGACCTCTTCATCGCGCTGATCGAGCGAAGCTGCCCAAGCCTGACGCTTGCCTCGCCCCGCGATGGCAATGGGCGCGGCAGTCAGATCAGTTTCCGCCACGCCGAGGGTTACGCCATCATGCAGGCGTTGATCGCGCATGGGGTGATCGGGGATTTCCGCGCGCCGGATATCCTGCGCTTTGGCTTCACGCCGCTTTACATCGACGAGGGCGACGTGCGCGCGGCGGCGGCGATCATTGCCGAGGTGATGGGCAAGGCGCTATGGGATCGGCCGGAATACAAGGTGCGCGCGCGCGTGACCTGAGGTCAGGCGCTCAGCGCCGCGCGAAGGGGCGCCGCGCGCTGAAGGGCAAAGGCGCGCACCGCATCGCCGAACGCCTGAAACAGCGGGCGCGACACCGGATCGGCGGCTGCGTTCCATTCCGGGTGCCATTGCACCGACAGGGTAAAGCCGAGCGCGCCCTGCACATAGATCGCCTCTGGTGTGCCGTCGGGGGCGGTGCCGTCGATCACGATGCGCCCGCCCGCGCGATTGATACCCTGCCCGTGCAGCGAGTTGGTCATCACCTCTGGCGCCCCCATCAGCCGCGCGAACACGCCGCCTTGGGTGAAGGTGACCTTGTGGCGCAGGGCGAATTTCTCCTCGACCGTGCCATCGGGCGGCATACGGTGGTTCATGCGGCCCGGCAGATCGCGGATTTCGGGGTAAAGCGTGCCGCCCATCGCCACGTTAACCTCTTGAAAGCCGCGGCAGATGCCAAGGAACGGCTGACCCCGCTCGACGCAGGCGCGCACCAGCGGCAGGGTGATCGCGTCACGGCAGCGGTCAAAGGCACCGTGCGCCTCGGTCTCCTGTTCACCGTACTCCGAGGGGTGGACGTTGGGGCGGCCGCCGGTCAGCAGAAAGCCGTCGCAGCGCTCCATCAACTCCTCGACCGAGACCAGATGCGGGTCGGCGGGGATCAGCAGGGGCATACATTTCGCCACACCCGCCACGGCCTCAGAGTTCATCGTGCCGCCGGCATGCACACGATAGGTATCGTTGAGCAGGCTTTGGTTGCCGATAATGCCGACGACAGGGCGTGACATGCGATATTTCCTCATCCAGATGAGGAAAACATAAGCGCGCGCCCTGCGTCGGTCGAGGGGGCATCGGCCCAATGCGTAAGGCATGCGGAAAAAATGCCGCAAAATTGTGCGCGACCGGGGTGCAATGTGCAGACTGCGTGCCGAGAGGGGGCGTTGCCCCCTCGTCCGTGATACTTCCGGCAGGAAATAGGGCTCAGGCCTCGGGTGTCAGTTTGGCGGCTTCGATACCCGCCATCGCGGCGATGGCGTCGTTGTCGGAGCTATCGCCGGTGACACCAACAGCGCCGATCACCGAACCACGCGCGTCGCGCACCAGTACGCCGCCGCGCACGGGGACAAACTTGCCCCCGAACAGCCCGTTCATCGCGTCGGTGAAGGTCGGCTGCGCTTCGGCCCGTTTCTGGATCGCGTCGCCGCCAAGGCCCAGCATCAGGCAGCCATAGGCCTTGCCGCGCGCAATGTCGAACCGGCCGGGGCTGGCGCCGTCCGAGCGTTCAAAGGCGATCAGGTGGCCGCCCGCATCCAGCACCGCGACCGACAGCGGCTTCATCCCCGCCTCGACGCCTTTGGCAAGTGCCGCCTTGATGATCGCCCGCGCGCGTTTGATGGTCAGTGTCATGGCCTACCCCCTTGCCGCTTTCAGTTGCAACCGCCGTGCGTGCAGCACTGGTTCGGTATAGCCAGACGGCTGCACGCGGCCCTTGAACACCAGATCGCAGGCGGCCTGAAACGCGATGCCGTCAAAGCCGGGCGCCATCGGCACATAGGCCGCGTCGCCCGCGTTCTGGCCATCGACCACCGCCGCCATCTTGCGCATCGCGGCCATGACCGCCGCCTCACTGACAACACCGTGGTGCAGCCAGTTCGCCAGCGCTTGGCTGGAAATCCGGCAGGTGGCGCGGTCCTCCATCAGGCCGACATCATGAATATCCGGCACTTTGGAACAGCCGACACCCTGATCGATCCAGCGCACAACATAGCCAAGAATGCCCTGCGCGTTATTCTCGATTTCCGCGTTGATCTCGGCACCAGAGAAGTTCACGCCATACGCCAGCGGGATCGTAAGCAGATCCTGCAACCGTGCGGGGCGCTTCAGCGCCGCGATTTCGCGTTGGCGGGCGAACACGTCAACCTGATGGTAATGCGTCGCGTGCAGCGTGGCGGCGGTCGGCGACGGAACCCAGGCGCAGTTGGCACCCGCGAGAGGATGCGCCACCTTCAGCCGCAGCATGTCGGCCATCAGGTCGGGCATCGCCCACATCCCCTTGCCGATCTGCGCGCGCCCCGAAAGGCCGCAGGCAAGGCCGATATCGACGTTGCGATCCTCATAGGCCGAAATCCACGCGGCGTTCTTCATCTCGCCCTTGCGCACCATCGGCCCCGCCTCCATCGAGGTGTGGATCTCGTCCCCGGTGCGGTCGAGGAAGCCGGTGTTGATGAAGGCCACGCGCGCCTTGGCCGCGCGGATACATTCCTTGAGGTTGGCAGAGGTGCGGCGTTCCTCGTCCATGATCCCCAGCTTCACGGTGTTCGCAGGCAGACCCAGCGCCGCCTCGACGCGGGTGAATATCTCATCCGCAAACGCGACCTCTTCCGGACCGTGCATCTTGGGCTTCACGATATAGACGGACCCGGCGACCGAGTTGCGCAGGCCGTCGGTCTTTTTCAGATCATGCATCGCGATCAGCACGGTGACCATCGCGTCCATCAACCCCTCTGGCACCTCGTGGCCGTCGCGGTCGATCACCGCCGGGTTTGTCATCAGGTGGCCCACGTTGCGCACCAGCATCAACGCGCGGCCCTTCAGCGTCAGCGTGCCGCCGGCAGCACCGGTGAAGGTCAGGTCAGGGTTCAGGCGCCGGGTGAACACGCGCCCTGCCTTCTCCATCTCTTCGCTCAGATCGCCCTTCATCAGGCCCAACCAGTTGGCATAGGCGCCGACCTTATCCTCGGCATCCACCGCCGCCACCGAATCCTCGCAGTCCATGATCGAGGACATCGCGGATTCCAGACGGATATCCGACACATGCGCGCGGTCCGTCGCGCCGATCGGGCTATCCGCGTTGACGTCGATCACGAGGTGCAGCCCGTGATTGCGCAGCACGATTGCGGTCGGCGCGCTTGGCTCACCCGCAAAGGCCACGAATTGCGCGGCATCGCGCAGCGCGGGCACCAGCGCCCCCGCCACAACCGTGTAGCGGTCCACGTCGCTATGCGAGCCATCGGCCAGCGGCACGGCCTCGTCCAAAAACTGCCGCCCGCGTGCGATCACCCGCGCGCCGCGCGCTGGATCGAAGCCTTTGCCCTTGGGCAAATCGCCCAGCGCATCGGTGCCGTAAAGCGCATCATACAGCGAGCCCCAGCGCGCATTCGCGGCGTTCAGCGCGTAGCGTGCGTTGGTGATCGGCACCACCAGTTGCGGTCCCGGCACGGTGGCAATCTCTGGATCGACGCTAGCGGTGGTGATGGCGAAATCCGGCCCCTCGGGCAAAAGATAGCCGATCTCGTGCAGGAACGCCTCATAGGCCGCCATATCCTGCGCCTGCCCGCGCCGCGCCAGATGCCAGGCGTCGATCTTGGCCTGAATGTCCTCGCGCTTGGCCAGCAGGGCGCGATTCTTTGGCCCCAGATCATGCACCAGCTTGGAAAACTCCGCCCAAAACGCAGGCGCCGTCACGCCTGTTCCCGGCAAAGCCTGCGCCTCGACGAACTCCACCAGCCGCCGATCGACCTTAAGCCCCTGCTTTTCCACGCGCTGCGTCATGCCTGCCGTCCTCATTCGGTGAACCTTTGGCCCTCATGTATGCCATCGCACACAATTAGGGAAAAGATTTCCGATAGGCAACAAATGCGGTCAAGTAAAATTACCAATCCATAGCGAAAACACTTATCGCCGCGGCCTGAAAGTCGTCCCAACACCAATACTTAGCTTATCAGCTAAGTTTCTCTTGCGCGACTCAGCCCCGCCCGTCATCGTCATGGGCATGAGCGCACATGACCCCAACCTTACCCCGCTTTTCACCGCACTGGGCGACGCCAGCCGCCGCGCCATGCTGGAGCGCCTGATGCAAGGCCCGGCCACCGTCACCGAGCTTGCACAGCTTTCTGGCTTTGCGCTGCCCACTGTGCTGCGCCACCTTGCCGTGCTGACCGAGGCCAAGCTGGTGGCCTCGGAAAAATCCGGGCGCAGCCGCATCTTTCGTGCCTTGCCGCAGCATCTGACCCCCGCTACCGACTGGCTGGGCCAGCAACGCCGCATCTGGGAAACCCGCCTTGACCAGTTCGAGGCCTTCCTCGCCACCCAACAAGGAGCCTGACATGACCGACTTGCACCTGCACCGCATCCTCAAGGCCCCGCGCAAACTGGTGTGGGACTGCTGGACCCAGCCGGAACTGCTGAAACCGTGGTTCTGCCCAAAACCCCATTTCGTCACCGAGGCAGAGATTGACCTGCGCCCCGGCGGCCGCTTCTTCACCCTGATGAGCGTCAACGGCGCGCTTTACCCCAATGACGGCGCGCTGCTGGAGGTGACGCCGATGGATCGCCTTGTCTTTACCGACCTTCTTCTGTCCGACTATCGCCCCGTTGCCAACCCCGGCCTCGGCTTCACCGCGATCCTGACGCTAAAGGACCACCCCGAAGGCACCGATTACACCGTCCTCGCCCGCCACCGCACCGCAGAGGATGCGGCGAAACACGAGGCGATGGGCTTTCACGGCGGCTGGAACACCGCCGCTGACCAGCTTGAAGCCTTCGCTGCCACCCTCGCCTGAAACCCCACCCTCGCCTGAAACAAAGGACATTACCATGACCCCCGATTACCCCCGCACCCTCGACCCCAGCCGCGACATTCTGGGCGAGCGTATCGTCAACGCCCCCCTCGCCCGCGTCTGGGCGGCGTGGACCGACCCGGCGCAGATCCCGCTTTGGTGGGGGCCGCAGGGCTTCACCTGCGCCACCAAGGAAATCGACATCCGCTCGGGTGGCCAGTGGCGCTTTACCATGATCGGCCCCGACGGCACGCGCTGGGAAAACCGCGTGCGCTTTGCCAAGATCACACCGCAAACTGTGATCGACTATTTCATCGACGATGACGGCGCGGGTGTGGTCGCCTTCCCCGCCTCTGCCCGTTTCACGCCAATGGGTGACAAGACGAAGGTCGAGATGCACTCGCGCTTCGCCTCGCCCGAAGCGCTTGCCGCGATGGAGAAATACCGTGCCCGCGAAGGCCTGCACTCGACCCTCTCCTGCCTCGACGCCTATCTGCAAGCCGCCTGAGCCGCGACGCGCACAGGGGCGCTACAGCATCAGGCTCATCTGGCCTGCCACCACGATACCGCGCCGCCCTTTGCGTTCCGTCCCCACCCGCCGCGCCTTCAGCGCTGCGATGGGATCGACCAACGCCTCGGGATAACGACGCCCCAGCAGACCCTTGGCGCCCGACCAGCGCCACGGGGTCTGCACCAGCGTCTCTGGCACGCGCGCCAGTTCGGGTAGCCAAGCGCGCGTAAATCCGTTGTCCGCATCCAGCATGGTCGCCAGCCGCAGGGGATCAACGGCGCGCGCCTCGGCCACCTCGCCCAGCGCGCGCCAGTGGATTTCTGGCGCATAGTCCACCGACAGCCGCGCCAGAGCCTCGCCCACCGCACCGGTGCCAAGCCCCAGATGATGCAGGGCGAACCCCGCCACCATCGCGCGCATCCGCGCGTTCAGCCAGCCGGTCGCCGCCAGATAGCGCATCGCGGCATCGACGAACGGCACCCCGGTTTCACCCGCCGCCCACGCCGCCAACCGCTCCGGCTCTGACACGCCATGCCCCGGCACCTCGCCCGCTTTGGCCTCGCGCAGCGCCAGTGCCGCGCTGAACGCCGACAGGCTCTTGCCCCAGCCCGGCCCCGGCCGCTCGGCCCGCCGCACCGCCGCCGCCGCCGCCACCTCGCCCGCACCCAGCACGCCCCACGCCAGATAGGGCGACAGGCGAGAGCCCGCCCGCTCGCCCGCCCCGGTCAGATCGCGCTCCGCCCGGTAAGCCCGCCCGCGCGTGGTCAGGAACGAGGCCAGCACCGCCTCGCCCCGCGCGCGTCCACCCATTTGCCGATGCGCCGCGCGGTCTTCCGCCAGCCGCAGCGCGCGCGCGGTTGGGATCAGCCCCGGCTCCACCCCCGCCACCGGCACCAGCGCGGCAACCGCAGCAGCCCCCGCAGCAACCTGCGTCCACTCAATCCCCGCCGCGCGCGCCCAAGCCGCGACCCGCGCATCCCGCGCCGCCTCCGCCACCCCACCCGTTTCCAAAATCGAAACAATCTGGGTTATCCCCTGAGTTTTACACAGGCGTTCCAGAACAATCTCTGCCGCGCCGACCCGCACCACCAAGGGCGCGCCCAAGGTGCCCAACGTCTCCCGTAGCTCTGCAAGGCTTTCGGCCACAAACTCCCATTGCCGCGCTGACCGATCCGGCGCGGCCCACGCCGCAGGCTCCACCACGAACAGCGGCAAAACCGCCCCCATCGTGGCCGCGAGGGCCAGCGCCGGGTGATCCTGCACCCGCAAATCCCGCCTGATCCAAACCAGAACACTCATAGAACAAACACCTAGCCAAATCGTCGCAAAGGTAAACCCCTCCCTTGCACCTCCGCGTCAAAAGCCTACACCTTGACCGCCCGCAGGAATGGAGTGCCCGATGCAAACCGCGCCAGAGACCGTGACCCTCGCCCAATACCAGCCGCCGACCCACCTGATCACCGCGGTCTCGCTTACCTTCCGCCTTGCGCCGCGCGCCACGCGCGTGCTGTCGGCCATCCAGTTCACGCCCAACCCGGCGCGGCCCGGCGCGCATGACCTGCGCCTTGATGGCGAGAACCTGACGCTGATCTCAACCGCCATCGACGGTCAGCCGGTGACGCTGCCCCCCGACGCCACTGGCCTGACGATCCCCGCGGGCATGTTGCCCCCCGGTCCCTTCCTGTTCGCGGCCGAGGTCGAGATTTCGCCCGAAACCAACACCGCATTGGAAGGGCTCTACATGTCGCGCGGCATGTACTGCACCCAGTGCGAGGCCGAAGGGTTTCGCAAGATCACCTTCTACCCCGACCGCCCCGATGTGATGGCCCCCTTTCACGTCCGCATCGAAGGCGACCAGCCGGTGCTTTTGTCCAACGGCGACCCCACCGAGGCCGGCCCCGGCTTTGCCGAATGGCACGACCCCTGGCCCAAACCCGCCTATCTCTTCGCGCTTGTCGCGGGCAACCTGACCAACCACACCGATTTCTTCCGCACCATGTCGGGCCGCCAAGTCGAGTTGAACATCTGGGTCCGCCCGGGGGATGAGGATAAATGCGACTACGCAATGGGCGCGCTCAAACGCTCGATGAAGTGGGACGAGGACACCTACGGGCGCGAATACGACTTGGACATTTTCAACATCGTCGCCGTCGATGACTTCAATATGGGCGCGATGGAGAACAAGGGCTTGAACATTTTCAACTCCCGCCTCGTTCTCGCCCTGCCTCAGACCGCCACCGACGACGACTTCGCCCGCATCGAGGCGGTGATCGCGCATGAGTATTTCCACAACTGGACCGGCAACCGCATCACCTGCCGCGACTGGTTCCAACTGTGCCTGAAAGAGGGCCTGACGGTGTTCCGTGACCAGACCTTCTCGGGCGATATGCGGTCGCACGCGGTCAAGCGTATCGAGGATGTTCTGATGCTGCGCGCCCGCCAATTCCGCGAGGATGGCGGCCCCTTGGCACACCCGGTGCGCCCCGATCATTACGTTGAAATCAATAACTTTTACACCGCCACGGTCTATGAAAAGGGCGCCGAGGTGATTGGTATGCTGAAGCGTCTGGTGGGCGACGACGATTACCGCCGCGCGCTCGACCTATACTTTGAACGCCACGACGGCGACGCCGCCACCATCGAGGATTGGCTAAAGGTGTTCGAGGATACCACCGGCCGCGACCTGACCCAGTTCAAGCGCTGGTATACCGATGCCGGCACGCCGCGCCTTTCCGTGACAGACGACTTTAAGGACGGCACCTACACCCTTCATTTCACCCAAGAAACCGCGCCAACGCCGAACCAGCCGTCCAAACCGCCGCGCGTAATCCCCATCGCCGTCGGCCTGCTGAACCCCAACGGCGACGAGGTGCTGCCGACCACGGTGCTGGAAATGACCGGCGCCGCGCAGTCGTTTTCCTTCCCCAACCTCGCCAGCCGCCCGATCCCCTCGATCCTGCGCGGCTTTTCCGCCCCGGTGACGCTGATCCGCGACACCAGCCAAGACGAACGCGCCTTCCTGCTTGCCCACGACACCGACCCGTTCAACAAATGGGAATCGGGCCGCGCGCTGGCGAAGGATGTGCTGGCGCGCCTGATCCTCGACGGCACGCCCCCCGCGCCGGGCTATATCGCCGGCCTTGATGCGGTCTTGCGCGACGAGGCGCTCGACCCCGCGTTCCGCGCCCTCGCGCTGCGGCTGCCGGGCGAGGATGACATGGCGCAAACCCTGTTCGCCGCCGGTCACACCCCCAACCCAACCCGCATCCACGCCGCGCGCCAATCACTCGCCCGCAGCATCGCGACCGAGCTTTCGCCAACGCTGACAGCGCTTTACGACGCGATGCGCACCCCGGGCCCCTACACGGCCGATGCCGACGCCGCAGGCAAACGCGCCCTGCGCCTTGGCTGCCTCACGCTGCTCAGCCGCACCGACGACGGCACCCGCGCCGCAGCGCTTTACGCCGCAGCCGACAACATGACCGAACAGATGGGCGCGCTCGCCTGCCTGCTCGACATTGGCAAGGGCACCCCAGAGGCCACCGCTTTCTACGCGCAATGGCACGAAAACCGCCTCGTCCTCGACAAATGGTTCGCCCTGCAAATCGCCTGCGCCGCACCCGAGGCGACCGCCGCCACCGCCCGCGCGCTGACGGACCATAAGGATTTCGACTGGAAAAACCCCAACCGCTTCCGCTCCGTCTTGGGCGCGCTTTCCGGCAATGCCGCAGGCTTCCATGACCCCTCGGGCGCCAGCTACCGCCTGCTGGCCGACTGGTTGATCCGCCTTGACCCGGTCAACCCGCAAACCACCGCCCGCATGTCCACCGCGTTTGAAACCTGGGCGCGCTACGATGCCGACCGCCGGGCGCTGATCCGCGCCGAGCTCACCCGCATCCGCGCCACCCCCGGCCTCAGCCGTGACGTGACAGAGATGGTAAACCGCATGCTTGGCTGACCACTGTGCCGCTCCGCGGGGAGTATTTGGGCCAAAAAGAAGCCGCACACGCGCTTTCCATTGCTTTGGTCCAAATATCCCCGCCGGAGGCACGAAGCGCCAGCCCCAAGCAATCCCCTTGCCCATTTCCCCCCGCCCGTCCTAAAAGACCCCAATCGCAGATAGGACCAGACCCATGCTCGACCTCGCCTTTGAAGCCCCGAAACCCAAGGTCATTGCCGGCGCCAAATCCGATTGGGAGCTGGTGATCGGGATGGAAATCCATGCGCAGGTCTCGTCCAACGCGAAACTGTTCTCCGGCGCCTCGACGCTGTTCGGGGCAGAGCCCAACTCCAACGTTGCCTTCGTCGATGCGGCGATGCCGGGGATGCTGCCCGTCATCAACGAATTCTGCGTCGAACAGGCGGTACGCACCGGCCTCGGCCTCAAGGCGCAGATCAACCTGTTTTCGGCCTTCGACCGCAAGAACTACTTCTACCCCGACCTGCCGCAGGGCTATCAGATCAGCCAGCTTTACCACCCCATCGTCGGCGAGGGTGAGGTGCTGGTCGAGATGTCTCCTGGCGTCGCGCGTCTGGTGCGTATCGAGCGTATCCATCTTGAGCAGGACGCGGGCAAATCGATCCACGACATGGACCCCACCATGTCCTTTGTTGACCTAAACCGCACCGGCGTCGCGCTGATGGAGATCGTCAGCCGCCCCGACATCCGTGGCCCGGAGGAGGCTGCGGCCTATGTCACCAAACTGCGCCAGATCCTGCGCTACCTTGGCACCTGCGATGGCAACATGCAGAACGGCAACCTGCGCGCTGACGTCAACGTGTCGGTCTGCCGCCCCGGTCAGTATGAAAAATACCAAGCGACACAGGATTTTTCCCACCTTGGCACCCGCTGCGAGCTGAAGAACATGAACTCCATGCGCTTCATCCAACTGGCAATTGATTACGAGGCGCGCCGTCAGATCGCGATCCTTGAGGATGGCGGTTCGATCACGCAGGAAACCCGCCTCTATGATCCCGACAAGAACGAGACCCGCTCGATGCGGTCCAAGGAAGAGGCGCACGACTACCGCTATTTCCCCTGCCCCGACCTGCTGCCGCTAGAGATTGAACAGGGCTGGGTGGACCATATCCGCGACACCATGCCGGAACTGCCCGATGCCAAAAAGGCCCGCTTCATGGGTGACTTCGGCTTGACCGACTACGACGCCAACGTACTGACCGCCGATCTGGATTCGTCCTCGTTCTTTGAAACCGTGGCGCAGGGCCGCGACGGCAAGCAGGCGGCGAACTGGGTGATTAACGAACTCTTTGGTCGCCTGAACAAAGAGGGCAAAGCCATCGCCGACAGCCCGGTTTCCACCGCGCAGTTGGGCGGAGTGCTGGACCTGCTCGCCTCGTCCGAAATCTCGGGTAAGATGGCCAAGGACCTGTTCGAGATCCTGTGGACCGAGGGCGGCGACCCGGCCGAAATCGCCGCCGCGCGTGGCATGAAACAAGTCACCGACACTGGCGCGATCGAGGCCGCGGTGGATGAGATCATCGCAGCCAACCCGGCGCAGGTGGAAAAGGCCAAGGCCAACCCGAAACTCGCGGGCTGGTTCACCGGTCAGGTCATCAAGGCCAGCGGTGGCAAGGCCAATCCGGCATTGGTCAACGAGTTGGTGGCCAGAAAACTCGGCCTCTGAGCCAGCGCGGCGGGGGTGATTCCCTCGCCGCGGGTCACGCGCACCTTGCACCACCCGGCGGCACGCTCAACCAAACGCCCCGCGCGGACGCCCCACCACAATATCTTGCGCAGCCCGCGCAGGCGGTGTGAGTAGAATCCACACTTGGACATATGCCATTTAAATCGTTAACTTCGTAGCAGAATTGATCTGCCCAGTTTCGCCTCAGGAGTTTCCAATGCCGCGTTACGAGTACAAAGTGATTCCCGCCCCCAAACGCGGCGAGAAAGCGCGCGGCGCCCGCACCACCGAGGACCGCTTTGCCCTCGCGCTGACCACCCTGATGAATGATCTCGCCCGCGACGGCTGGGACTACCAGCGCGCCGACACCCTGCCGGTCGAAGAACGCACTGGCCTGACCGCGCGCGTCTCGACCTCCTACCAGAACATGCTGATCTTCCGCCGCGCCCTGCCCGAGGTTGCCCCTGCGCAGCCGATGATGACAATTGCCGAACGCCCCGCGCCGCTGGTGATCGCCGAGCCGAAGCCGGACGTGTCCGCCGAACCGGCCACGCTGCCCGCCAGCGCCAAACTCGCCTCGGTGCTGTCAATCCAGAAACCGGCGCGCGCCGACGGCCCCCGCCTTGTCTCGCCCTTCACCGACCGCAAGTCCGCCACCGTGACCGAAGCAAAGCGCCCCGAAGACAGCAGCGACCGCGCCGCCGAGTAGCGCCGCCTACCCCGCCACGTCCAGCGCCAGTGCGTGAATACGCCCGACCACCTCCGGCCCCAACGCCGCATGCACGGCGCGATGCCGCGCGATCCGGCTCATCGGCGCGAACGCAGGCGCGCGCATCGTCACGCGGAAATGGCTTTCCCCCGAGCCATCATCGCCCGCGTGCCCGTGATGTTTCGCGCTTTCATTCTCCACTTCCAGCACCACCGGCTGAAACGCCGCCGCCAGCTTCCGCTCAATTTCATCACTGATCGTCATTTAATCGTCCTTATCCCCTTCACCCTCGCGTCAAAAACTCTAAACTCTTGCCTCCGAGTCGGAAAGGCAGGCCTATGACCAATCGTCCCCCCTTCGAATTTGACATGCGCGTGTCTGCGGACAAAAAGCGCCGCACGAAGGGCAAACGCGGGATGTCCGGCGCGTTCGAGACCTCGTCGCGGGGCTGCGACCATCCCGGTTGCGAAGAGGCGGGGCAATATCGCGCGCCGAAATCGCCCGACCACCTCGACGAATACCTGTGGTTCTGCAAGGACCATGTGCGCGAATATAACCTCAAATGGAACTTCTTCACCGGCCAGACCGAGGATGATTACCTGCGCCAGGCCGACAGCGACCGCGTCTGGAACCGCGAGACCAAGCCCTTCAGCAAACCCAAGGAAGAGGCCCGCGCCTGGCAGCGTCTGGGCGTCGAAGACCCGCTGGAAATCCTCGGCGCCAATGGCACGCAGAACCCGGCCACGCCGGGCCGCGCGGGCCAATCCACCCGCAAACTTCCGCCAACCGAACGCAAGGCGCTCGACATCCTCGACGCGCGCGACACCTGGACCCGGATTGAGATTCGCAAGCAATACAAGACCCTCGTCAAGGACCTGCACCCCGACATGAACGGCGGCAACCGCGCCGATGAGGATCGCCTGCAAGAGGTCGTCTGGGCGTGGGACCAGATCAAGGAAAGCCGCTACTTCCGCGACTAAGGCGCCCGCCTCTGACCCTCCCCCAATTGCTTTGGCCCAAATATCCCCGCCGGAGGCTCCCCCCTCCGCAAGGGCGCGCCGATCTGCCGCGCATCTGTGCCCCTTCCCCTTGCACCCCCCCGCGTTATGTTCCATCAAACACCTGTGAGGAAACCGGGGCATCGGCCTCGAAGGGATGCGAAAATGGCGGATGGAATGATCGACGTGAATGCGAAACCGACCGAGGAAATCTCGGTACGCGATGTCTTTGGCATCGACACCGACATGAAGGTCAAGGGTTTCGCCACCCGCACCGACCGTGTGCCTGCCGAGGATCTGACCTACAAGTTCGACCCCGACACCACGCTCGCCATCCTCGCGGGCTTTGCCTACAACCGCCGCGTGATGATCCAAGGCTACCACGGCACCGGCAAATCCTCGCATATCGAGCAGGTGGCAAGCCGCCTCAACTGGCCCTGCGTGCGCGTCAACCTTGACAGCCACATCAGCCGGATCGACCTGATCGGCAAAGACGCGATCAAGCTGGTTGATGGCCGTCAGGTCACCCAGTTTCAGGAAGGCATCCTGCCGTGGGCGCTGCGCAACCCGACCGCCATCGTGTTCGACGAATACGACGCAGGCCGCGCCGATGTGATGTTCGTGATCCAGCGCGTGCTGGAGGCCGATGGCAAGCTGACCCTGCTTGACCAGAACGAGGTCATCACGCCGAACCCCTACTTCCGCCTGTTCGCCACCGCCAACACGGTTGGCCTTGGCGACACCACCGGCCTTTACCACGGCACCCAGCAAATCAACCAGGCGCAGCTTGACCGTTGGAACCTCGTCTCCACCCTCAACTACCTGTCCCACGATGCCGAGGTCGCAATCGTCCTGTCGAAATCGCCGCACTACAACACCGACAAGGGCCGCAAAACCATCAGCCAGATGGTCACCGTTGCCGACCTGACCCGCACCGCCTTCATGAACGGCGACCTCTCCACCGTCATGTCGCCGCGCACCGTGATGTTCTGGGCGCAAAACGCCGAGATCTTCCGCAACACCGGCTACGCCTTCCGTCTGACCTTCCTCAACAAGTGCGATGAGCTGGAGCGGCAGACGGTAGCCGAATTCTACCAGCGCTGCTTCGACGAGGAACTGCCGGAAAGTGCTGCAAGCCAGAGCATGAAGTGACCCCTCGGGGTTAGGGAGCCTAAGATGCACATCGGATTGATCGGCGACACCCACGCTCCGCGCGATCCGGTCCTCAACCCACGCGCCGCGCCCCTCGTCACCGACGGGCGCGGCAAGGTCGCTCTGACACACAATCGTATGCATGAAATACATATGAAAACCGCATGCTTGCTGCATACCGGTTTTGGGGCCTGAAATGAGCAAACCCGAGAACCCCGCCGAGCCGTTCAAAAAGGCCCTCGCCGAGGCGACCAAGACCATGGCGCATGACGGCGAATTGACGGTGACCTTCTCCGTCGATCCCCCCGGCATGACCAAGGACGCCGTCCGCCTGCCCCAAGTCAGCCGCCGCATGACGCGGGATGAGGTGCTGCTGGCGCGCGGCACCGCCGACGCTTTCGCCATGCGCATCCGCCACCACAACGCCAAAACCCACGCGAAATACGAGCCCCAAGGCCAGATGGCGCGCGACCTTTACGAGGCGATGGAAACCGCCCGATGCGAGGCTGTGGGCGCGCGCGAGATGCCCGGCACCGCCGGCAATATCGACGCAAAGATCGCCTATGAGGCTGATCGCAAAGGCTATTCTCAAATCACCCGGCGCGAAGACGCGCCCCTTGCCACTGCCGCAGGCTACCTTGTGCGACAGCTTGCCACCGGTCGCCCGCTGCCTAAAGGCGCTGAAAACGTCGCCAACCTCTGGCGCGATTTTGTCGAGGGTCAGGCGCATGACACGCTTGAGGGACTCGACGCCACGCTCGACGATCAGGCCGCCTTCGCCCGCCTCGCCCGCAAGGTGATTGCCGATCTTGGCTACGGCGACCAGCTTGGCGACGACCCCGATCAGAACGAGGACGACGCGCAGGACAACGCCGCCGAAGACGAGGAAAACCCCGACAATCAGGGGCAGGAAGAGGACGAATCCGAAGACGCCGACGCCTCGCCCGAGGAATCGCAAGACCAAACGCAGGACCAATCCGAAGCCCAGGTTTCGATGGACGAAGAAGCCGAAGCGGACATGTCCGACGAAGCCGAAATGCCCGACAGCGAGGCCCCGCTGGAGCCCCCGCCGCCCGCACCGCACTCCGAGGCTGACAAGAATTACACGGTCTATTCCACTGATTTCGATGAGGAAATCCGCGCCGAAGATCTTGCCGACCCCGCCGAGCTTGACCGCCTGCGCGCCTACCTTGATCAGCAGCTGGAACCGCTGAAGGGCGCCGTGTCGCGCCTTGCCAACAAGCTGCAACGCCGCCTGCAAGCGCAGCAAAACCGCAGCTGGCTGTTCGATCTGGAAGAAGGCACGCTGGACGCCGGCCGCCTTGCGCGCGTCGTCGCCAACCCCACCACGCCTTTGTCGTTCAAGCAGGAAAAAGACACCGAATTCCGCGATACGGTGGTGACGCTTCTGTTGGACAACTCCGGCTCGATGCGCGGCCGCCCGATCTCCATCGCCGCGATTTGCGCCGATGTGTTGGCCCGCACGTTGGAGCGGTGTCAGGTCAAGGTGGAAATTCTGGGTTTCACAACAAGGGCTTGGAAAGGCGGGCAATCGCGCGAACGCTGGCTTGCCAATGGCCGCCCGCAGCAGCCGGGCCGCCTCAACGATCTGCGCCACATCATCTACAAATCCGCCGACGCGCCCTGGCGTCGCGCGCGGCCGAACCTTGGTCTGATGATGAAGGAAGGGTTGCTGAAGGAAAACATCGACGGAGAGGCGCTGGAATGGGCGCACCGCCGCATCACGGGCCGCCAAGAGGTGCGCAAAATCCTGATGGTGATCTCTGACGGCGCGCCGGTTGACGATTCGACCCTGTCGGTTAACCCCGCGAATTACCTTGAAAAACACCTCCGCGACGTGATCGCGATGGTCGAGAAGAAAAAGCTGGTGGAGCTGATCGCCATCGGCATCGGCCACGACGTGACGCGCTACTATAACCGTGCCGTCACCATCACCGACGTCGAACAGCTTGCCGGGGCAATGACCGAGCAACTCGCGAGCCTGTTTGACGCCAACCCCCGCTCCCGCTCCGCCCGGTTCAAACAGGTAGCAAGCCGCTGATGTTCCAGACCTTCACCGCCAACGCCCGCCCCGAACAAGGCCCGCCGCGCCTTGCAGACTTGCGCAAAATGCTGGTGTCAAAAGGGCTTAGCGGCTTTCTGATCCCGCGCGCCGATGTGCATCAGGGCGAATACGTTGCCCCGCACGACGAACGTCTGCAATGGCTGACCGGCTTTACCGGCTCGGCGGGGTTCTGCATCGCATTGCCCCATATCGCCGGGGTTTTCATCGACGGACGCTATCGAACGCAGGTGAAAAGCCAAGTCGATCTGGCCCATTTCACCCCGGTGCCGTGGCCGGAAACCAAACCGGGCGACTGGCTGCGTGACCAACTGCCCAACGGTGGCCGCATCGGTTTCGATCCGTGGCTGCACACCGCCGGCGAGATTGCCGCGATCGAGGCAGCGCTTGACGGCACCACGATCACCCTTACGCCGACCGAGAACCTGATCGACGCGATCTGGCCCGATCAGCCCGCCCCGCCCTGCGGCAAGGTCATCCCGCATCCGCTTGAATTTGCTGGCGTCTCCTCGATCGACAAGCGCGCCCAGATCGCCGCCCAACTGACCCGCGAGGGGCAGGCAAGCTGCGTCATCACGCTGCCGGATTCAATCAGCTGGCTGTTCAACATCCGCGGCAGCGACGTCGCCCGCAACCCGGTCGTCCACGCTTTCGCGATCCTGCATGGCGATGGCGGCGTGACGCTTTACATCGACCCGGCGAAGCTCGACGACTCCGCCCGCGCCCATGTCGGCGCCGATATCACGGTTCGCCCCCCGTCCGCCTTTGCCGCCGCGCTTGGCACGCTCACCGGCCCGGTCCGCGTTGACCGCGCCACCGCGCCCCTCGCCGTCAGCCAAGCGCTGACCGAGGCGCAAATCGTCGTCTCGTGGGGGGCTGATCCCTGCCTGCTGCCCAAGGCGCGCAAGAACCCGGCCGAGGTCGCGGGCATGGCAGAGGCGCACCTGCGCGACGGCGCGGCAATGGTCGAATTCCTGACATGGCTTGACGCGCAACCGTCTGGCACGCTTACGGAAATCGACGTGGTAACCGCGCTGGAAGGCTACCGCCGCACCACCAACTCTCTGCGTGAGATCAGCTTTGAAACCATCTGCGGCGCGGGCCCCAACGGCGCCATCATGCACTACCGTGTCACCGAAGACACCAACCGCCCGCTGCGCGAAGGCGAGTTGGTGGTGATCGACTCGGGCGGGCAATACCCCGACGGCACCACCGACATCACCCGCACCATCGGCATGGGCGCGGTCGGGCCAGAGGAACGCACCGCCTTTACCCGCGTGTTGCAAGGCATGATCGCCATCAGCCGCGCGCGCTGGCCCAAGGGGCTGGCAGGCCGCGATCTGGACGGATTTGCGCGCTATAATCTCTGGCTCGCGGGGCAGGATTTCGACCACGGCACCGGCCACGGGGTCGGCGCGTACCTCTCGGTCCATGAAGGCCCGCAGCGGCTTTCGCGCATCTCGGATGTGCCGCTCGACCCCGGCATGATCCTGTCGAACGAGCCCGGTTACTACCGCGAGGGCGCGTTTGGCATCCGCATCGAAAACCTCGTTGTGGTGATAGAGGCCCCCGCCCTGCAAGGCGCCGATCCGCGCCCGATGTATGCCTTTGACACGCTGACCTATGTGCCGATCTCGCGCGATCTGATCGTGGTTGATATGCTGACGCAGGCGGAGCGCGATTGGCTAAATGCCTATCATGTCACGGTTCTGTCACGCATCGGCCCGAGACTAAGCGCCCCGGCGCTCGACTGGCTGAACGCCGCGACCGCGCCGATCTGACACCTCTTAGCGACCGATGCGAATGCGTTAGCCTGCCTCACTCACAAGGAACAGCACCATGCCAGACCGCATCAGGATCACCAAAGCTGCCGGCACCTGGGTCATCCGCGCCGACGGCGCCGTGCTTGGCGAAACGCAAAACGCGCTGGAACTGACCGAAGGCTCCTATCCCTCGGTGATCTATTTCCCGCGCGAAGACGTCGCGATGACCTTTCTGGAGGCGTCGGAAAAGACCTCGATCTGCCCACACAAAGGGGCGGCGAGCTACTTCTCGATCGTGACCAAAAGCGGCACGATCAGCGACGCGGCATGGTCGTACGAGACCCCAAAACCGGGGGTGGAGCGGATCGCGGGCCACCTCGCCTTTTACCCTGACAAAGTCACACTGGAACGCGTCTGATCGCCATGCGCACCGCCATGCTTTCGCCCGAACCCCTCGCGCAACTGCAAACCCTACTCGGCCCGCGCCTGTCCACGTCGGCCTCTGACCGTGACCTGCATGGCCGGAATGAGACGCACTTTCCCCACCTGCCACCCGCCGCCGTCGCTTACCCCGAGACGACGGCAGAGGTCGCGGCCCTGATGCAAATCTGCGCCGCCCACGGCGTGCCGGTTACTGCATGGGGCGCAGGCACCTCGCTAGAGGGTCACGCGCTGCCGCTGAAAGGCGGCGTCAGCGTTGATTTCGCCCGCATGAACCGCGTCCTCTCGGTCCACCCCGAGGATATGGTCGTCACCGTCCAGCCCGGCATCACGCGCGAGGCGCTGAACACCGAGTTGCGCGCCACCGGCCTGTTCTTCCCGGTCGATCCCGGCGCCAACGCCTCGCTTGGCGGCATGGCCTCCACCCGCGCCTCTGGCACCACCGCCGTGCGCTACGGCACCATGCGCGACAACGTGCTGGCGTTAGAGGTGGTGCTGGCCGATGGCCGCGTGATCCGCACCGGCACTGCCGCGCGCAAATCCTCGGCGGGCTATGACCTTACCGCGCTGTTCGTCGGCGCCGAGGGCACGCTGGGCCTGATCACCGAACTCACCCTCCGCCTGCAAGGGCAGCCAGAGGCGGTCTCTGCAGCCGTCTGCGCCTTTCCCGCGATGGCACCGGCCGTCGATACCGTCATCGCCACCATCCAATCCGGTATCCCCATGGCGCGCATCGAATTCGTCGATGCCGCCACCGTCGCCGCCTTCAACGCCCGCGATGCGGCCGATATGCCCGAACAGCCGCACCTGCTGGTCGAATTCCACGGCTCCCCCGCCGCCGTCGCCGAACAGGCCGAACGCTTTGGCGAGATCGTGGCCGATATGGGCGGCGAAGGCTTTCGCTGGGCCCACCGCCCCGAGGACCGCGCCGCTCTGTGGAAAATGCGCCACAACGCCTATTACGCCTGCCTCGCGCTGCGTCCCGGCGCCACGGCATGGGTCACCGACGTCTGCGTGCCGATCTCTCGCCTTGCCGAAGCGGTCGAGGAAACCGCCGCCGAAATCGCCGCGTCGATCCTCCAAGGCCCGATCCTGGGCCATGTCGGCGATGGCAATTTCCACGCCATCCTGTTGGTAGAGCCGGGGAATTCCGCCGAAGAGACCGAAGCCAAGCGCCTTGCCGCCAACATGGCCGAGCGCGCGCTGCGTCTGGGTGGCACAATCACCGGCGAACATGGTATCGGCATGGGCAAGCTGGCATATATGAGCCGCGAACACGGGGAAGCATGGGACCTGATGGCCTTGATCAAACGCGCACTCGACCCGGAAAACCTGCTGAACCCCGGCAAAACCGTTCAGGTGACCTGATGTCGTCTGACACCGCCGAGGGCTTCGCCCGCCTCTTCTCGCAGGCCTGGCTGGCACAAGACACCGCTACGCTCGCGCAACTTTTCACCGAAGACGCCGATTTCCTCAGCTTGACCGGCGTGTGGGCCGAGGGTCGCCCGGCGATTGAGCGCACCCTGAAATCGGAACTGACAGGCGCCTTCGCCCGTGCCCGACTCGTGACGGGCCGCGCCAAGCTGCGCGCGCTTGGCCCTGGCGCGGCGATCATCCATCAACGCTTTGTCCTCAGCGGCATCCTCAACGCCGACGGCAGCGATGCAGGCCGCGTTGGCACCGTGCTGATGGCCGTTTTGGTGCGCAACGCCGCAGGCTGGCTTGCCGTGTCGGCGCAATTCACCGCCGAGGGCTAAACCTCAGCCCTCAAGCAAGGCGCGCGCCGCACCCCGCGCCGCCTCGGTGATCGTATCGCCCGCCAGCATCCGCGCGATCTCGTCCACCCGCTCGCCCGCGGTCAGCGGCGTCACGGTCGAGGTCGTCATACCCCCCCTCACCCGCTTTTCAACCCGCCAGTGATGCGCCCCCTGCGCCGCGACCTGCGGCGAATGCGTCACCACCAACACCTGCGCCTCGGCCGAAAGCGCCTTGAGCCTGCGCCCAACGGCGTCCGCCGTAGCCCCACCAACACCCCGGTCGATTTCGTCGAAAATCATCGTCAACCGGCTTTGCCGCTTGGTCAGGCACACTTTCAGCGCCAGCAGAAAGCGTGACAATTCCCCGCCCGAGGCGATGCGGTTCAGCGGGCCCGACGGCGCGCCCGGATTGGTCGCCACCGTAAACGCCACGATATCCGCACCATCCGGCCCCGGATCGGCGGGCGTGATCTCGGTGGCAAACACCGCGCGCTCCATCTTCAACGGCGCAAGCTCTGCCGCCATCGCGGTATCAAGCCGCTTTGCCGCCGCCAGCCGCCGCGCGGTCAGCGCCGCACAGGCCACCCCATGCGCCGCCTCTGCCGCCGCCACAGCCGCGCTCAGCCGCGTCAGGTTCTTCGCGCCCCCGTCCAGTGCCGCCAGTCGCCCGCGCAAACTCTCCGCAAAAGCGCCCAAATCATCCGGTGCCACGCCATGCTTGCGGGCCAGCGCGCGGATCGCGAACAGGCGTTCTTCCACCGCCTCCAGCTCTGCCGGATTGAAATCCAGCGCGGCAAGGCAGTCCTCGACGCCCTGCTGCGCCTCGCCCAACTCGATCATCAGCCGTTCCAGGGCGGCAAGCGGGGCCGCCAGCCGCCCCTCCGCCCGATCTGCCGCGCCATCCAGCCAGCGCACCGCATCGGTCACCAAGCCCTCGACGCCCTGCAAACTCAACGCGTTATGGGCGCGCGCGATATCCTCGCGGATGCGCGCCGCGCCCTGCATCAGCCGCCGCCGGGCGTCCAGATCGCTTTCCTCGCCGGGCTCAGGGTGCAGCTTGTCCAACTCGGCGACCGAATGGCGCAGGAACTCCTCTTCCGAGCGCACAGCCGCCAGCGCCGCCTCGGCCTCGGCCAGCGCGCGCCGCGCCCCGGACAACTCGCGCCACGCCGCGCGCGTTACGGCCAACCCGTCGCCCGCTTCAGCGAAGTCATCCAGAATATCGCGGTGCCCGCGCGGGTTCAGCAGCCCGCGGTCATCCTGTTGCCCATGCAACTCGACCAGCGTATCCGACAGCGCCCGCAGCACCTCGCCCGAGGTGCGCCGGTCGTTGACCCATGCCGTCTTGCGCCCATCAGCAAAATTCACCCGGCGCAGGATCAACTCATCCTCCGCCGCCAGCCCCGCCTCGGCCAGAACCGCGCGCGCCGGATGGTCGGGGGCCAGATCGAACGAGGCCATCACCTCGCCCTGCGCCGCTCCCGCCCGCACCAGTTCCGCCCGCCCGCGCCAACCCAGCACAAAGCCCAAGGCGTCCAGCAGAATCGACTTTCCCGCGCCGGTTTCGCCGGTCAAAACGTTCAGGCCCGGCTGAAAGGCAAGCTCCAGCCGGTCGATGATAAGCATGTCGCGAATCTCTAGGCCGCGCAGCATACAGCCGCCCCCTCAGATCAGAGCCATTTGCCCTGAATCATCTGCCGGTAAACCTCGCGCAGCCAGCCAGAGCCGCGGGCGTCGGGGCTTAGCCCCTTACCCTTCAACTGGTTGAAAGCGTCCTGATAGAAAGGGCTTGCCTGGAAGTTATGGCCCAGAATCGCCGCCGCCGTCTGCGCCTCATTGTTCAGGCCCAGTGCCAGATAGGCCTCGACCAGACGTTCAAGCGCCTCAGGCGTATAGGTCGTGGTCTGATACTGCTCGACCACCACGCGGAACCGGTTGATCGCCGCCGTATAGTCGCCACGCTTCAGATAGAAGCGCCCGATCTCCATCTCTTTCGCCGCCAAATGGTCAAACGCAAGGTCGAACTTCAGGATGGCAGAGCGCGCGTAGTCGCTGTTCGGATATTTCTCGATCACCTGACGCAGCGCCTGCAACGCTTGGAACGTCAGCCCCTGATCGCGCCCGATCGCGTCGATCTGGTCGTAATAACTCAGCGCCAGCAGGTATTGGGCATAAGCCGCATCATTCTCCGCCGGGTAGAAATCAAGGTAACGCTGTGCCGCCGCGCGGCTTTCCTCATATTTGCGGGCCTGATGGTCCGAATACGCCTCCATGATCAGCGCGCGCTTGGCCCATTCGGAATAGGGATAAAGCCGCTGAATCTCGCCAAAATCATGCGCCGCATCTTTGGGCTTGTTCTTGGTTTCCAGCTTGTATTCAGCCAGCTTGTAGATCTGCGCCGCCGTCAGATTGTCCAGCGGCGCGTTCGACGTATTGTCGCCGCCGCACCCCGCCAGAAACGCCACAAGCGTCAAACTTCCGACCAACTTCGCCGATGACCCGCCGCCTGCCATGTTCTGCCACCCTCGTCCGTATTATGCGCAAGGGCCGTTTACAGCCCTGCGTCGTAACGTGTCCTAGCACAGAAAAATCCGGGGCGCAAAACGCCTTTAGACGGGAATGATGTGGTTCAGGACCAAGCCGGAATGTCGGCGCGATGCACGCCGATACCCGGCAACATCTGATGCGCCCCTTCGCCCACTTCCTGCAGGCGGAACGCCTCTGGATTGGCAAAAAGCGCCCGCAAAAGACGGTTGGTCAACGCATGACCCGCGCGCACGCCCGTGTAGCGCCCCAGAATCGGCGCGCCTGCCAGCGACAAATCGCCCAGCGCATCCAGCATCTTATGCCGCACGGCCTCGTCGCCATAGCGGAAGCCGCCCGGCGTCACCACGATATCGCCATCGACAACCACCGCGTTGTCCAGCGTGCCACCGAGTGCGAGGCCATTGGCGCGCATCGCATCCACATCCGCCTGACGGCAGAAGGTGCGGCTGTCGCACAGCTCACGCACAAAGGCGCCGTTCGCCATGTTCAACGACTTGTCCTGGCGCCCGATCGCGCCATCCGCGAAATCAATGTGGAAATCGATCTCCATCTTCTCTGACGGCTCGATCCGCGCCACAGCCTCGCCGTCGCGCACTTCCACGGCTTCCAGAATACGGAATGCACGCAGCGGCGCACTCAACTCCCGCACCCCCTTGCCAAGGATACCTTCGACGAATGGCATCGCGCTACCATCCAGAATCGGCACTTCCGGCCCATCAATCTCGATCAGCGCGTTATGGATTCCACAGCCCGCAAGCGCCGCCATGATATGTTCGATTGTCGAGACCGAAGCGCCAGACGCGTTCTGCACCAGCGTACAAAGGCGCGACGGCACAACCGCGCTCCAGATTGCAGGGATCATCGGATCGCCGGAAACCAGATCAATCCGCTTGAACCAGATGCCGTAATCCGCCGAGGCCGGGCGCACAGTCATACGCACAGGCGCGCCGGTATGAAGACCGACGCCCGTGAACGTAACCGGTGATTTAATCGCGTTTTGCACTCGTGCCCTCGTGGAACCCGCAACAGACAGCCTGCCGCCACCGTGATCTAGTCACCGCGCCGTTAATGCTCAACTCACTCTTTGCAACGGCTTGTAACATAGGCTTCATACTTTGGCAGAAACGCGCCGAAACGCCATTGCAGGCCCACAATAGATTGCTTTTAAAAGGAAAAAGGCCGGAAAATTCCGGCCTCTCTCTTAATAATTGTGAATGAAATTCAGTTCGCTTGGCGCCGCAGGAAGGCCGGAATTTCAATCCGCTCTTGCTCGGGGTCCGCATCCTGCTCGTCATCATAGCCGGTCACCGGCGGCTGATGGCGTGCGGGAAGCGGGCTACGCTCTACCGCCGCCTCGCCAGCATGGCCAGTCATCCGGTTGATCAGCGAGTTGATGCCAAAGCGCGGCTTATCACCTGCCGGGCGCGGTTGAGCCACAGGCGCTGCGGCGCGCGTTTGCACCACCGGACCGGCCGCGTTCTGGCGTGCAGGGGCCTTGTTCACCGCTGCCGCCAGACGCGCCATCGCTTCTGGGGAGGGAGTTCCAGCCTGACGGGCGCGCGGCGCGACAAAGCTTGCCGCCTCTTCCTCGGCCTGACGCACAGGCTCGGCGCGACGCATTTCCGCCGCTTGCGGGCGGTAGGCGGGCGGCGGCACGTCGTCGTGACCATAGGCCGGGGCATAGTGATCTTCGGCCTCGTGATCCTCGTCGTCCTGACGCTCGAACAGCGACGGCTCGACCTCTGCCGGCTTCGGCGCAGCCACCGGAGCGGCGGCCACCGGAGCTTCGTATCGCGGCGCAGGCGCTTCATAGCGCGGCGCAGGCGCAGGCGTCGGGGCCGGGGCATGCGCCAACGGCTCCGCCATCCGGCGGCGCGGCACCGGCACTTCCAGCGTTGCATGGGCGGCGTCGATACCCGTCGCCACCACCGACACGCGGATCGTGCCTTCCATCGAGGTATCAAGCGTCGAGCCGACGATGATGTTCGCGTCCGGATCGACCTTCTCGCGGATGATGTTAGCGGCCTCGTCCAGCTCGAACAGCGTCAGGTCGTAACCGCCAGTAATGTTGATCAAAACGCCCTTGGCGCCATGCAGGCTGATCTCGTCCAACAGCGGGTTGGCAATCGCCTTTTCCGCCGCCTGAACCGCACGATCCTCGCCCGAGGCCTCGCCCGTTCCCATCATCGCCTTACCCATCTCGTCCATCACCGCGCGCACGTCGGCGAAGTCGAGGTTGATCAGGCCCGGACGCACCATCAGGTCGGTCACGCCTTTGACGCCCTGATAAAGCACATCATCGGCCATCGCGAAGGCTTCGGTGAAGGTGGTCTTTTCGTTGGCCAGACGGAACAGGTTCTGGTTCGGAATGATGATCAGCGTATCGACGACCTTTTGCAGGGCTTCAATCCCCTCGTCGGCCTGACGCATACGCTTGTTGCCTTCGAACTGGAACGGCTTGGTGACAACACCCACCGTCAGCACGCCCAGCTCTCGCGCGGCTTGCGCGATGATCGGTGCCGCACCGGTGCCGGTGCCGCCGCCCATGCCCGCGGTGATAAAGCACATGTGGGCGCCCGCCAGGTGATCGACGATCTCTTCAATCGTCTCTTCCGCCGCCATCGCGCCGACCGAGGGACGCGCGCCCGCGCCCAGACCTTCGGTGGCTTTCACGCCCATCTGAATTTTCGCGGTAGCACGGCTTTGCTGCAAAGCCTGCGCATCGGTGTTGGCGACAACAAACTCGACCCCCTCGAGGTTCTTGTCGATCATGTTGTTTACCGCGTTACCGCCCGCCCCTCCGACGCCGAACACGGTGATCCGCGGCTTAAGCTCTTCCCGGTCGCTCATCATGAGGTTCAAAGTCATTTTCTGTCCGCCTGCCTATGTTGTTCGGCTTCTATGCGCCGCTCACGTCCCCGCATTAAAGGAATTCTACCGCCTGAAGCGGGGAAGGTCACGCAAAAAACACGGAATGCCCACAAAATATGGGTTGTCAGACGACAAAACCAGCGAGTTTTCGCCAGTTCATCATCATATAGGGGTTACCAGTTGTCCTTGAACCATTTCACCGCGCGTTTCAACGAGCGCGCCGGGTAGCGCTCGGCGGGAATATCGAAGTCCCACCACTCGTCCTGCGGATAGGCCGCAAACAGGCACAGCCCGACAGAGCTGGCAAATGCGGGCCCGGTTGCCGCCTGCGGCAGGCCCTGCACGCGCAACGGCCGACCCAACCGCACCCGCTGACCCAGGATCTTGGCCGCGAGGCCGTCAAGCCCCGGGATCTGGCTCGCCCCTCCGGTCAGCACGATCTGCTGGCTTGGCAGATGGTCGAACCCGGCGGCATCCAGCCGCACGCGCACCTCTTCCAAAATTTCCTCGACACGCGGACGCATGATGCCGATCAACTCTGCCCGGCTAACTGACCGGCGATCTTTCTCCCAATCGCCGCTGTCGCCGCCGATCTCGATCATCTCGCGGTCGTCCATCCCCGTCGCATGTACGCCGCCATGCCGCGTCTTGATGCGCTCGGCCACGGCCATAGGCACCTGCAACCCCTTGGCGATGTCCGAGGTGATGTGATCCCCGCCCATCCGCACCGAATCCGCATAGATCATGTGCTTCTTGATAAAGATCGACAGCCCCGTCGCGCCGCCGCCCATGTCAATGCAAGCCGCGCCCAGTTCCTGTTCGTCCTCCACCAGACTGGCGATCCCCGCCACATAGGCCGAGGACGCAATCCCCGCGACCTCCAGATCGCAGCGGTTGATGCAATAGAGCAGGTTCTGCACCGCCATCGCGTCGACCGAAAGCAGGTGCATATCGCAGGCCAGCCGGGTGCCCATCTGCCCACGCGGATCGGCCAGGCCAGTGCGGTGATCCAGCGCAAAGTTCACCGGATGCGCGTGCAAAACCTCGCGCTCCTCGCCAATATCCGGCACGTCGCACGCTGCCATCACGCGGCTTACATCCTGCTCGCTGACCACCTGATCTTGCAACATCCACTCGCCCGCCAGCCCATAGGACCGCGGCCGCGCACCTGCGAAACAGGCGATCACATGGTCAACCCGCACCGCCGCCATCTTCTGCGCCGCCTGCACTGCGGTGCGCACTGCACGCTCGGTCTCGGCCATCGTGTCAATCTCGCCAAATCGCACGCCGCGCGACTTGGTCGTAGCCGCCCCGATCACGCGAAAGCTGGACTGCCCCGCCATCGAGCCGACCCGCTCGTCCTCGCCCAGACGCCCCGGCCCGTCAAAGCGCAGCACAAGGCAGGCAATCTTCGAGGTGCCGATATCGAGGATCGCGATGACACCGCGCTGCATCGCTGCCTTGCGCATGTTTCGCATCGCCCGTTGCGATTGGTACAGATCGGTCATGGGCCTTTGGCTCCTGTCAGTAGTTTCATCGACGCCAATCGCGCCGCCATAGCCGCCTGCGACAAGCGCAGCGTCGGTCGTTGTTCGTTACGCATGTCCACCGCGACGATGTCGTGGCTTAACAAAGCTTGCGACTGGTCAAGCGCAATCACGCGCTCCAGCGCCGATACCGGGTCAATCGCGGGCAGCATGATGCGCTGATCGCGGTCCAGCACCACGTCCCAGCGCCGCGCACCCATCCGCTCCAGCCCGCGCACGCGCGGCGCCAATGGCCCGGCGGCGGCAAGAAGGGCCAGCGCCCCTGGCACCGCCTGATCCGCGCCATCGCCCACAATCAACGGCAATTTCGCCTCTGCCGCGCGGTCGGTCAGGCTCGCCACGCGATGCCCGGTCGCGTCCAGCAATTCCAGCCCGTCGCGCGTCCGCCACACAATCGCGCCCACGCGCTGACGGATCGTGACTTGCAACACCCCACCCGGCACCACCCGGATATCCGCCGACGCCACCGCATCCAGCGCCTCGATCTTTTCGCGCAGCGCCACTGGATCAATGTCGAACGAACTGCGTGGGAAATCGAGCGCGAGCACACCGCGGATCGCATCCGCAAGCGGCGGCGAGGCACCGTCAACCGACATCATCGACACCATGAACTCTGGCCGATGCTCGATCGTGGACCGTAGCTGATCGAAGTTTGCCACCAGTGCCGCGCGCCGTGCCGCGCTGCCAAAATAAATGCCGAACACCAGCGCCACCAACACAATCGGCCCGCCAACCCGCAGGCCAACCCGGAACGACGGCGTCAGCCACAGCCGGTTCATCCGGTAGCTCATGCGGCTTGGCGCTGGGTCGCGACGGATCGGGTTCATCGATTGCACGAGGCGTCCTCCACCATCCAGCGCATCAATTCCGGGAAGGTGATGCCCACATGCGCTGCCTGCTCTGGCGACAGCGAGGTGGGCGTCATTCCGGGCTGCGTATTGGTCTCCAGCAGGATCAACCCCGCCAAGCCCTTCGTCTCATCCCAGCGGAAATCGGTGCGGCTCAGACCACGGCAGCCTAATGCGCGGTGCGCCCGCAGCGCGTAATCCATGCAGGCGTCGAAAATCTCTTGCGGCAGTTCGGCAGGCACCACATGCCGCGATCCGCCAGCAGAGTATTTCGCGTGATAGTCATACCAGCCGCCCGTGACGATATCCGTCACCGTCAGCGCCCGATCCCCCATCACCGTCGCCGTCAGCTCGCGCCCCGCGACATATTCCTCGACCATCATCACCGCAGCAGGGTTTCCCCCCAGCATGGGCGGCGAATTCGCCGCTTCGCGCACGATATGCACGCCAACCGACGAGCCCTCGGCATTCGGCTTGGCGACGTAGGGCGGCGGCATCACATGGCGCGCCTCCACCTCGGTGGCGGATGCAAGAACGCTCGCCACCACCGGCAGACCAGCAGCACGATAAATGTCCTTGGTCCGGGTCTTGTCCATCGCCAGCGCCGACGACAGCACGCCCGAATGCGTATACGGAAGGCGTAGCCATTCCAGCATTCCCTGCACGCAGCCGTCTTCGCCCCAGCGGCCGTGCAACGCGTTGAAAACCACATCGGGGCTGGCATCGGCAAGCCGTGCGGCCAGATCCGGACCCGCGTCCAGTTCCACCACATCATATCCCGCCTGCCTGAGTGCATGGGCGCATTCGCGCCCCGATACCAACGAGACCTCCCGCTCTGCGGAAGACCCACCCATCAGTACTGCCACTCTGGAGGCTGCCCTGCTCGACATGCCCGCCACTTGTGCCTCGATCAGACCGTTTTCGGCCCGTTATTATTTGTCTGCGTCGCCTGAATCCGGGGCCGGTTCGCCGACCCTCATGATTTCCCACTCTAGCAACAACCCGGAGTCTTGGAAAACCCTTTTTCGCACTTCTTCGCCCAATCCCTCAAGATCAGCGGCAGAAGCGCCACCCGTATTAATCAAAAAATTCGAATGCTTAGGTGACATCTGCGCCCCGCCCATTGTCGCACCCCGCATTCCTGCGTCGTCAATCACCTTCCATGCCTTCAGTGCATGGCTGTCGTCGTCACGGCCCGTCGAGGAAAACCCCGCCGGATTGCGGAATGTCGATCCGGCCGATCGGTCCTTCACCGGCTGGCTCGCATCCCGCGCCGCGATCTGCGCCGCCATCCGCGCCGCAAGCTCTACTGGATCACCCAAAGGTGCCGCAAACGTTGCGCCCACGATCACCCAGCCGTCGGGCAGCGAGCTTTGCCGATAGGCAAACGCCATCTCTGCCGCGGTCCGCTCGATCACCTCACCCGTCCGCGTCACCACGGTCACGCTTTGACAAACGTCCGCCACATAGCTGCCATAGCACCCGGCATTCATCCGTATAGCACCACCAATGCTGCCCGGAATCGTGCGCAGAAACGTCAGGTCCACCCCCGCCTCGGCGCTGCGCCGCGCCACATGCGCATCCAGTGCCGCAGCCCCCGCCACGGCGCGGCCCACCTCAACCGAGATCGCATTAAACCCGCGCCCCAGCCGGATCACCACCGCCCGAATACCGCCATCGCGCACGATCAGGTTACTGCCAACGCCCATCGGGAACACCGGCACCTCAGGGTCAAGCGCCTTGAGAAACCCCTGCAAATCCGCCAAATCGGCAGGCTGAAACAGCCAATCCGCTGGCCCGCCGACCCGCAGCCAGGTCAGATCCGCCAGCACCCGATGCGGCGTCAACGTGCCTCTGGGTTGATACGCCCCGATCATTGCCCAACTCCCCCACGCGCTACGCCGTGACTGCGTCCCATCTCATACCCAATCAGCATCAGTGGCCAGACCTCCAGCCCAAGCAATCCCAGATAGACCCAGGCCGGTGTTGTCGGCTCCCCCCACGGGCCGCTGCCCTCACCCGGAAAGAACCCGGACACGCTTTCCATCAAGGCTGCGGCGTAAAGGGTGGCGACGGCCAGCAACAACACTACCTGCACGACTATGACGAGGCCCGTCACCACCGCCAACACACACTCCCGCCCAAGCGATGCGCCACCCGGCGCGTCACTGACCCACGCAATCGCCGGTAGCGAACGAGCCAATCAACCGCGCAGCGACATAGCCAAATAAAATCGGCGCCCAGACGAGCATTCCAAGGTAAAGCACGCCCAGCGGATTGGGCGCATCCTCGGCACCGGAGGTTCCGGCCTCCCACGGTATCGCGACCACCGCCACAGGTGCCAGCGCCAACACCAGCGCAGCGACAATGCGCCGCCACCCGCGCGCGCATGCCAGATGCCCGACGCCACCGACCACCGCCAGCCGCAGCACCGCAATGATGCCCTGAAGCACGATCATAACTGCCTCTGGCAGCTTCATTCCGCCGATCCCCGCACCCGGACCTTTGCCCAGCGCAACAGATACCGCAGCGGCCAGCGCAGCACCGACGCCCCCGCCGCCAGCACCAAAAGCCCAATCCAGGGCCCATCCTGCCAGGTCACATACCCCACCAGAGGGATCCCCACCGCGATCAGCGCATAAGCGCGCCGCCAGTGATTATCGTGGCTAGGCAGCATCCCAAGCACATTGGCCGCCACCAGCCAGATCATCGCCAGAGCGAACGACAGCATCTACCCGTCCTCCCGATCCGGCCGCGTCACCGGCAACCCCATCACACGGCGCGTCAGATACATCAGCGGCCGCCGGAACATCGACAAGAATGCCGCCGTCCCCGCCAGCGCCAGCCAGAACCCGTAAACCTTGCCGATCCACACGATGATGATCGGCGCCGCGATCAGCAACGCCAGCCCCGGTAGCATCTGACGCCGCATCGGCAAGATCGCCGTTACCGTCGCCGCCAGCACCCAGACTATCGCTGCAATCTCGGGTCGCATCATTTCGCCAACTTCTCCGGCAACGCATTGGCCCAGGCGGAAATAGAGCCTGCGCCAAGGCACACCACCATATCCCCCGGCCGCGCCTGTTCCTTTACCAGCCGCGCCAGATCATCCTCGTTCAGGATCGCCCGTGCGTGGCGATGCCCATGCGCGATCAGCCCCGCCACCAGATCATCGCGGCTCGCGCCCGCAATCGGCTCTTCGCCCGCCGCATAAACCTCGGCAATCGCCACCACGTCCGCCTCGTTGAAGCAGGTGCAGAAATCGTCGAACAGCGAATGGAGGCGCGTATACCGGTGCGGCTGATGCACGGCGATCACCCGGCCCTTGGTCGCCTGCCGCGCCGCCTTCAGCACCGCGGCAATTTCCACCGGGTGGTGGCCGTAGTCGTCGATGATGGTGACGCCGTTAACCTCGCCCACCTTGGTAAAGCGCCGGTTCACGCCGCCAAACGCCGCCAGCGCCTCGCGGATCTCGTCTTTCTTCATGCCCAGATGCCGCGCCACCGCCACCGCCGCCAAGGCGTTGGAGACGTTATGATCCCCCGGCATCGGCAAGGTGCACCCCTCGATCATCGAGCCCTCACCCTCGCCCTGCAAAGCCACATCGAAATGTGCCACGCCCTTATCATAGGTCAGGTTGATCGCCCGCACATCGGCCTGCGCGTTAAAGCCGAACGTCACCACCCGCCGGTCGGTCAAACGCCCCACCAGCGCCTGCACCTCCGGGTGATCGGTGCAGCACACCGCCAAGCCATAAAACGGGATGTTCGACACGAAATCGGTGAACCCCTGCCGCAGCGCATCGAACGAGTGCCAATGCTCCATATGCTCGGGGTCGATGTTGGTCACGATGGCAATCGTCGCGGGCAAGCGGTTGAAGGAACCGTCGGACTCGTCCGCCTCAACCACCATCCACTCGCCCGCACCCGCCCGCGCGTTCGATCCATAGGCATGAATGATACCGCCGTTAATCACGGTCGGGTCAAACCCGCCCTTATCCAGCAATGTCGCAACCATGGTGGTTGTCGTGGTCTTGCCATGCGTTCCGGCAATCGCAATGTTCGATTTCAACCGCATCAGCTCGGCCAGCATCTCTGCCCGCCGCACCACCGGCAACTGCCGCCGCCGCGCTTCTTCCAACTCGGGGTTGCCCTTCTTGATGGCAGAGGAAATCACCACCACCGCCGCCTCACCGATATTCTCGGCGCGCTGGCCCTCGTAAAAGGTCGCGCCAAGCGTGACCAGCCGGTCGGTGATCTTCGACGCCTTCGCGTCCGATCCCTGCACGCGGTAGCCAAGCGTCATCAGAACTTCGGCAATCCCTGACATCCCGATCCCGCCGATGCCCACAAAATGGATCGCGCCCAGCTTACCGGGAAGTTTCGTCGCAGCGTTCATCACGTCTCTTTCTCAACCAAAGCCTCAACCATCTCAACCAGCCGGCCGGTTGCATCCGCCCGACCATAGCCCAACGCCGCATGCGCCATGCGCACCGCCGCGTCAGGGTTGGTCAGAACCGAGGCGATCTGCGCCTCCAGCACCGATGCATCCAGCTTCCCCTCGGGGATCAATATCGCCGCCTGCGCTTCCACCAAGCCGCGCGCGTTGGCGCTTTGATGGTCCGCCACCGCCGCCGCAAACGGGATCAGGATCGAGGGCCGCCCAACCACCGAAATATCGGCAATCGACGACGCCCCTGCGCGCGAAATCACCAACTGCGCCTCGCTCAACCGGCGCGGAATATCGGCAAAGAACGGCTGCACCTCGGCGCGGATCCCGGCTTGCCCATAGGCGGTGCTGACGCGCTCCACATCCTCTTCGCGCGCCTGATGCGCCACGCGCAAGTTGCGCCGCAGCGCCTCCGGCAAGGCGATCACCGCCGCTGGCACCACATCCGACAGGATGCGCGCCCCTTGCGAGCCGCCGATCACCACCAAGCTCATCGGATAGTCACCCGGCGGAATATAGGGCGCGCCTGCGCGCTCCAACACCGCGGCGCGCACCGGGTTGCCGGTATGCACCCCTTCAACGCCCGCAGGCAAAGCGGTCGGCCATGTCCCACAGGCAATCTTGCCCACGCGGGTGGCAAAGGCGCGGTTCACCCGCCCCAAAATCCCGTTCTGCTCATGAATCATGCGCGGCCGCCCGGTGACTACCGCCGCGGCAAGCGCGGGAATCGTCGGATAGCCGCCAAACCCCACCACAACGGCGGGCTTGTCACGCCACATCGCCAGCACCGCCGTCATCACACCGCCCAAGATGCGAAACGGCACCAACGCCCGCGCCAGCACACCGCCCCGCGCAAAGGTGGCAGAGGCGACCTGCACGACCTCCACAACATGCGGAAAGCCGCCCGCATAGCGCGCGCCGCGGGCGTCGGTCGACAGCTTTACCCGCCAGCCGCGGCGCACCATCGCCTCGGCCAGCGCCTGCGCCGGAAACATATGCCCGCCCGTGCCGCCCGCTGCGATCAGCAGCAGCGGCGCAGGCTTTGCCCCGCCCGCCATCACCGACCCCGCTTGAACAGAACGTCGCCCAGCCCACCTTGCGGGCGCACGCGCGTCAGGGCCAAAAGCATCCCCATCTCGATCCCGGTCGCGATCAGCGACGACCCGCCATAGCTGACAAACGGCAACGTCATCCCCTTCGCCGGCAGCAACCGCACCGCAACCGAGGTGTTCACCAATGCCTGCACACCAAAGATGCAGGCCAAACCAGTGCCCGCCAGCCGCACAAACGGATCACGCTCGCGCATCAGCCGCGTCAGGCTGCGCACCACGATCGTCGTGTAGAGCCCAAGGATGAACAGAACCAACAACAGCCCGTATTCCTCTGCCGCCACCGCAATGATGAAATCGGTATGCGCGTCTGGCAGCTGCCACTTGACCTGCCCCTCGCCGACGCCGACGCCGAAGAAGCCGCCCTCTTGGATCGCGTTGGTGGCATAGCCTACTTGCGTGCGCGGATCGATGCTCGCCGACATGAAGGAATCGATGCGCTTGGCGAAGTGATCCGAATAGGTGTAGGCGGCAAAACTGCCCGTCGCGACCAGCCCCGCCACGGCGGTCAGCAGCAGGAACGGCGCCCCCGCCACGAAATACATCACGCCCCAGGCGAACAACACCAGCGCCGCCTGCCCAAAGTCTGGCTGCGCCGCCAGAAAGCCCACCACAATCACCGCAATACCAAAGGAAAACAGCTTACCCGGCGGCCCGTTGATCTCTTGGCTCGCCGCCATCAACCAGGCGCACAGCACCACAAACCCGGGTTTCAGAAACTCCGACGGCTGGACCGAGATGAACCCCAGCGACAACCACCGCGTCGCCCCCTTGCCGAAATCCGACCCGATGAAGGGCAGCATCATGATCAACACGAAGGTGACAAGGAACCCGACCACCCCCAGCCGCCGCACCGCCTCGGGCGAGATCAGCGAGGTCAGAAACATCGCCACCATCGCCAGCGCGCCAAAGATCGCCTGTCGCTCTACATAATGGAACGGCGGCAATCCGTTGCGCTGCGCCAGGGGGACCGAGGCCGCGAGGCCCAGCAACAGCCCCATCCCCACCAGTAGCAGAATACAGGCCAGCGACCACTTGTCGATCGTCCGCCACCACCGGGGAAGGATCGGTTCACCTGCCCGCGAAGGCGCGGTGCCATACACCATCTCTGTCATCGAAATACCGCTCTACTGCCTCAGAACCGCCCGTTTACCGGGTCTCGGGCGGAAGTGTAGCAACGATACCCCCGTAACGCTAGTGGGAAGGCAGCAGCGCAGGAGCGGCGGCGGGCTACACCGCAGGCGCGGAAACAAACGCCACCCGCGGCGCCACCTCCACCCTCGCCTTCAGCTCAGCCAGATCGATCGCCTCGACATAGCGTGTCAGGTTCAGCCAGATGAGGTGAAAGCCAAAGCCGCCCTGCGTCATCTCTGCCAAAGCCGCCTCGCGGCTCCAGCCTTGATAGATGATGCGCCACAAGGCAATCACCGTGCCGGTGCGGTCGGCGCCGTGGGTGCAATGGATCAACACCGGCCCGCGCGCCTCGGCCTGCCGCAGGGCGCTTAGCGCCTCCACCACCCGCGCCGAATGCTCCTCTCGGATCGCCCGCGTCATCATCATAACGTGATGAAGCTGCAAGTCCGTCCCCGCCGCCAAGGGCGTATCATCGATCGTGCGACGAATATTGATCACCCGGCGCAAACCCACCGCGGCAAGGTTGCGAAACCCCACCGCATTCGGCTGCGCGCTCCGGTAGATCCGGTCCGTCACCCGGTGCAGATTGGGCGCGCCCTCCATCGCGACCGGCATCGCCCAGTCACGCGGACGCGCCAGCGCCACCTGCGCGCGTAACGCAATCGGAGCCGCCGCCACCAACCCCAACGCCCCCCGCCGCGTATGCCCGCTTTCCGTCATACCGCCCTCAAGCCCATCACCGCAATCGCGGGGTTTTTAGCAGAGCCAACCACGAAACACGACCACACAAAGACGCCCGGGATGGCGGGGTAAAGCCAGCCCCGGCCGCACTCTTCGTTGCGCTGCGACAGCCAAATCGCGTCATTCAGAGGTTAGTGTTTGGATGCCATACAGTCGCAACCGTTTGAAAAAATGCACTAACCTAGATCCACCCTAGCCAATCAGCGCCTTCACCCGCGCGGTAAAATCCTCGCCCCGTTTCTCAAAGTTCGGATATTGATCGAAACTCGCCGCCGCGGGCGCCAGCAAAACCACCTCTCCCGCCACCGCCTCCTCTGCCGCCCGCGCAACCGCCCGCTCCATCGTCTCGCAAATCTCGTGCGGCGTGTCGCCCAACTGAAGCGCAAAATCGCGCGCCGAGTGGCCGATCAGGTAAGCCTTCACCACCGCCCCCAAATCCGGCACCAGCCCGACAATTCCGCCCTCTTTCCCCAAGCCTCCAGCAATCCAACGGATGCGGGAAAACGCCTGCAACGCCTTCGCTGCGCTATCGACGTTGGTCGCCTTCGAGTCGTTGACGAACCGAACCCCGCCGCGCTCACCGATCAGCTGACTGCGATGCGGCAGCCCCTCGAACGAGTGAAACGCCTGCTCGATCAATTTCGGGGCGACCCCAAGGCTCCGCACCGCCGCATAGGCAGCACAGGCGTTTTGATGGTTATGCGCCCCCGGCAACCCCGAGACCTCGCGCAGGTCGATCGAGGCGATCTGCTTGCCACGCCGATATTCCGACAAGAACCCCTTGCGCGCGAACACCGACCAGCCCGCCCCCTCCAGCTTTTGCCCGGAGGAGATACGGATCACCCGGTCATCCCCCGGCCCCTCGCTCAGTTGATTGGCGAGATAGCGCCCCTCGACCTCGTCCACCCCGATCACCGCGCGATCCGGTCCGCCCTCGGCAAACAGCCGCCGCTTCGCCGCGAAATATCCACCCATGCCGCCGTGCCGATCCAGATGATCCGGCGACAGATTGGTGAACACCGCCACATCCGGCGTCAGCGCGCGGGCAAGGTCGGTCTGATAGCTGGACAGTTCCAGCACCACCACCTCGCCCGCGACCGCCGGATCAATGTCCAGCACACCGCGCCCGATATTGCCCGCCATCTGCGTCGGCCGCCCCGCGACCTTTAGGATGTGATGGATCAACGCCGTGGTGGTCGATTTCCCGTTCGACCCGGTCACAGCGACAACTTTTGGCATCTGGTCGAAATTGTCCCACTCTGGCAGCGCCCAAGACCGGAAAAACAGACCAATATCGTTATCGACCGGCACGCCCAGATCGAGCGCCCGCGCGATGACCTTGTTCGGCGTGGGGTAAAGATGCGGAATGCCGGGACTGGTAATCAGCGCCGCGACCCCCTCAAACGCCGTCGCACGGGTCAGGTCGGTCAGGGTGAAGCCCTCTGCCTCGGCCTTGGCGCGCGCCTCGGGGCTGTCGTCCCACAAAAGCGCCTCTGCCCCGCCCGCCGCCAGTGCCCGCGCGGTGGCCAGACCAGAGCGGCCCAAGCCCAGAACGGCAACCTTGCGGCCTTCATACCCACGCACCGGAATCATGTTCGCCCCCTTGGATTGATTGGCGCGACAATGCCCACCCAGCCCCCACCTGCGCAAGAGAGGGCGGCAGACCGCCCGCAGCCGCCCGCCTTAGCGCAGCTTCAGCGTGGCAAGCCCGATCAGGCCCAACACAAGACTGATGATCCAAAAGCGGATCACGATCTGTGGTTCAGCCCAGCCCTTTTTCTCAAAATGGTGGTGGATCGGCGCCATCAGGAACACGCGTTTTCCGGTGCGCTTGAAATAGGCGACCTGAATGATCACCGACATCGCCTCCACCACGAACAGCCCGCCGATGATTGCCAGTTCAATCTCGTGCTTGGTCGAGACCGCAATTGCACCCAGCGCGCCACCCAGCGCCAAAGACCCGGTATCGCCCATGAACACCGCCGCCGGGGGCGCATTATACCACAGGAACCCGAGGCCGCCGCCGATCAGGCCAGAGACAAAGATCAACAGCTCGCCCGTGCCCGGCACATAGTGGATGTCGAGGTACTCCGAATAGTCGATCCGCCCGACCGCATAGGAAATCACGCCCAGCGTGCCGGCCGCGATCATCACCGGCATGATGGCAAGCCCGTCCAACCCGTCTGTCAGGTTCACCGCATTCGCCGCGCCAACGATCACCACCATGGCAAACGGCACATAGAACCAACCAAGGTTAATCAGCACTCTCTTGAAGAACGGCACCGCCAGATGATTGGTCAATTCCACCGGCTGCGCATGTGTTGCGGCATAAGCTGCAAGCCCGGCGATCAGCAGTCCCAACAGGAACCGCGTACGGCTCGACACGCCTTTTGTGTTGTTCTTGGTGACCTTTTTCCAGTCGTCGGCAAAGCCGATCAGCCCAAAACCCAGCGTCACCAGCAGCACGATCCAGACATAGACATTGTCCAGCCGCGCCCACAGTAACGTCGAGAAGGTCAGCGCGCCAAGGATCAGCACCCCCCCCATCGTCGGTGTGCCCGCTTTGACGAAATGGGTCTGCGGCCCGTCCACCCGGATCGGCTGGCCCTTTTTCTGACGCGCCCGCAGGAAGTTAATCATCGGTTGCCCGAAAATGAACCCGAACAGCAGCGCCGTGAAGAACGCCGCCCCAGCGCGGAACGTGATATAGCGGAACAGATTGAAAATCCCGCCGCTGTCAGAAAACTGGCTTAGCCAATACAACATTCACTCGACCCCTCGCGACCCTGCCGCGCTCGCTTGACCCAATTTGCGCAAGGCGTCAACAACCAGACTGACCTTGGAGCCTTTGGAGCCTTTGATCAGCACAACATCGCCTGCGTCCACCAGCCGATGCGCTTCAGCCGCCAGCTCCTGTGCGGTTTCATGCCAAAGGCCGCGCTTTGGTTTCGGCAGCGCCTCCCACAGCGCGCGCATGCGCGGCCCAACGCAATGCACCATCGCGATGCGTGCCATCATCGGGTGGTTGGCGATCGCGCGGTGCAACTCGGCCTCTTGGGGCCCTAGTTCAAGCATATCGCCCAACACCGCAATACGCCGCCCTAAGGCAACGCGACCCACGCCATCGGTCGGCTCTGCGGCACCCAGCACGTCCAACGCCGCCGCCATCGAGGCGGGGTTGGCGTTGAACGCATCGTCGATCAGATCGAACGACAGCGTGTCATAAACCACATCCAGCACGATCCGTTCGCGCGCGCCACGCCCTGCGGGCGGTTCCCACAGCCCGATGTCGCAGGTCGCGAGCCCAAGATCCAGGCTCAGCGCCTCGGCAACGGCCAGCACACCCAAAGCGTTCATCGCAAAATGGCGGCCGGCCGATTGCACCTTCAGCAAGATCGGCGTGCCCGCCGCCGTGGCGCGCACGATGGTCGCATCGCGCGCCATCTGCACCTCGCCCAGCCGGTAGCGCGCGCGCGGGCTCGCGCCAAACAGCATCACCTCGGCGCCAACAGCCTCGGCGGCCGCCACCAGAATCGGCGTCACCTCGAGATCGGCGTTCAGCACCGCGACGCCATGGGGCTCCAGCCCTTGCAGGATCGCGGCCTTCTCGTGCGCAATCGCCGCAACGTCGGCGAACGCCTCCAGATGCGCCGCGGCCACCGTGGTAATCATCGCCACATGCGGGCGCGCCATCTTCGCCAGCGGCGCGATTTCGCCGGGATGGTTCATCCCGATCTCGATCACCGCAAATTCCGTATCGCGCGGCATCCGCGCCAGTGTCAGCGGCACGCCCCAGTGGTTGTTATAGCTGGCCTCGGCGGCATGAACCCGCCCTTGCCCGCCCAAAACCGCGCGCAGCATTTCCTTGGTCGAGGTCTTGCCCACCGATCCGGTCACCCCCACCACCTTGGCCGCCGTGCGCGCCCGTGCGGCTACTCCCAAGGCACCCAAAGCCACCAGCACATCCGGCACGATCAGCAGGGGCGCATCGTCTGCCACGCCCTCTGGCCGGTGCGTGACCAGCGCCGCGGCAGCCCCTTTGGCCAAGGCCTGCGCGACAAACTCATGCCCATCGCGCACATCTTTCAGCGCCACAAACAGATCGCCATGCTCCAGCGTGCGCGTGTCGATCGACACGCCGCTGGCCATGAACGCGCGCGTCACCGTGCCGCCAGTTGCCGCCGCAGCTTCGGCAGAGGTCCACAATGCCGTCATGTTCTCATCCCATCCAGCGCCGCCACCGCGACGCTTGCCTGTTCCACATCGTCGAACGGGTAGACGTCGGTGCCGATCACCTGCCCGCTTTCATGCCCCTTGCCCGCGATCAACAGCGCATCGCCCGGCCCCAGCGCATCGACACCGCGCAGGATCGCCTCAGCCCGGTCGCCGACCTCGTTCGCCTCAGGGCACGCGGCCATGATCGCTGCGCGGATGCTCGCCGGATCTTCGGATCGCGGGTTGTCATCGGTCACGAACTGCACATCGGCATTGGCCGCCGCCGCCGCCCCCATCAACGGCCGCTTGCCGCGATCGCGGTCGCCGCCCGCGCCGAACACCACCACAAGGCGCCCCAGCACATGCGGGCGCAGCGCCTTCAGCGCGGTCTCGATCGCATCGGGCGTATGCGCATAATCGACGAACACAGCCGCGCCATTGGCCCGCGTCGCCGCAAGCTGCATCCGCCCGCGCACCGTGGTCAGCCGGTCCAGCACCGCGAAAATCGCATCGGGTTCAGCTCCCGCCGCGATCACCAGCCCAACAGCGACTAGCACATTTTCTGCCTGAAACCCGCCAATCAAGCCAAGCCGAACCTGCTTGGCTTGTCCTTTCCAGACAAATCGCAAATCCTGCCCCGTCGCATCAAAGCGCTGGCCAAGGATGCGCAGGTCGCAGGCCTCGCCATGGCCGACGCCGATCACGTCTTGCCCCCGCGCCCGGGCAATCGCCGCAACTTCGGCGCCTTTCGGGTCGTTCAGGTTCACCACGGCAACGCCATCTTCCGGCAGCACACGGGTGAAAAGCCCCATCTTTGCAGCAAAGTAGGCGTCGAAAGTGATGTGGTAGTCCAGATGATCCTGGGTGAAATTGGTAAACGCCGCCGCGCGCAGCCGCACACCATCCAGCCGCCGCTGATCCAACCCGTGTGACGAGGCCTCCATCGCCGCATGTGTGACGCCCGCCGCCGCAGCAGCGGCCAGTGCCGCGTGCAGCGTGATTGCATCCGGCGTCGTGTGATGCAGCGGCGCTTCCCAAGCGCCCTCGATCCCCGTCGTGCCAACATTGATCGCGCTTTCCCCCAGCGCGGTCCAGATCTGGCGCGTGAAGCTCGCCACACTGGTCTTGCCATTGGTGCCGGTCACCGCAACCATCACCTCTGGCTGCGCGCCAAACCACAGCGCCGCGGCCTGCGCCAAAGCCGCGCGCGGCTCTTCCACCACGACCACCGCCACGCCTGAGGCCGCCAGCGCTTCAGCCGCCAGCCGCGCGCCCTCCGGGTCGGTCAGCACGGCAGCGGCCTCCGCCGCCAGCACCGCCGGTATGAACGCAGCGCCATGCACCTTGGCTCCGGGCAAAGCGGCGAACATCATGCCAGGGCGCACGGCCCGGCTGTCCACCGCCACACCGCTCACCAACGCGTCACGCCCGCCTCGCGCCGTCAGGCCAAGCGCGACAAGCGTCTTTGGGGCCATAGCCTCCACCATCATCCATCAGCCTTCTTACTTTTCAGCCAGCCCCGTGGGGCCGCTTTATTCCCGCGCCAACGACAGCTGTCCGGCCTTGGCCTGCGATACCGTCACCGCCGGAGGGGGCGCAAGGTCTGGTCGCATCCCCAACAACGGCGCAGCGCGGCGAATAATCTCAGCCGCCACTGGCACCGCCGTATAGCCCGCCGTGCGCCGCATCGCGCCATCCATGTAGTCCTGCGGCTCGTCCATCGTCACCACCAGCACATATTTCGGATCGTGCGCCGGAAACACACTGGCGAATGTCGAGATCACGCGGTCATGGTAATAGCCGCCCTGCGGGTCGGGTTTGTCCGCCGTGCCGGTTTTGCCACCCACATCATAGCCCTTCACATTGCCAAGCGAGGCGGTGCCGTTCGTCACCACGTCGCGCAACATAATGCGCAGTTTTTCCGAGGTCGCCTCGGAAACGATGCGCGGCCCCACCACCGGATGCTCTACCTTCAGAAGGGTCGGCTTCACCAAAGTGCCGCCATTGAGCATCGAGGCATAGGCCGCCGCCAGATGCAGCGGGCTAACCGCGATGCCATGGCCATAGGCAATTGTCATCGTAGAAAGATCCGACCAGTTCGAAGGAATTTGCGGCCGCACGCCCGGCGCCTCGACCAGTTCCACGGGCGAGGGATCCAACAACCCCAGCGTCTTCAGAAACGCCTTCTGCTTCACGCCACCGATCAGCGTCGCAATCCGCGCCGCGCCGATGTTGGAGCTTTCCTTGATGACATCCGTCACCGAAAGCTGCGCGCCATAATTGTGGAAGTCGTGGATCTTGAACTTGCCCCAGATCAGCGGCCCCTTGGTGTCGATCATCGTCTGCGGCGTGATCAGGCCAAGATCCAGCGCCTGCCCAATGTCAAAGATCTTGAAGGTAGAGCCCAACTCGTACAGCCCCTGCACCGCACGGTTGAACAGCGGGCTGTCCGCCGCATCGCCCTTCACCAAAGGCGCCGGGCGGTTGTTGGGGTCAAAATCTGGCAACGAGGTCATGGCGATAATCTCGCCGGTGTGGGCATCCATCAAGATACCCGCCGCGCCCTTGGCGTTCATCATCTTCATGCCGGCGTCCAGCACTTCGCGCATTGTCGCCTGCACCGTCAGGTCAATCGACAACTGCAATGGCTGGCCCGCGTTCGCCGGATCACGCAGCGAGTCGTCAAAGCGTTTTTCGACCCCCGCCACGCCGATCAACTCTGCCGAATCGACGCCTTCGCGGCCAAATCCCGCGCCGCCAAGGATATGCGCCGCCAGATGCCCGTTCGGATACAGCCGCATATCGCGCGGCCCGAACAGCAACCCCGGATCGCCGATATCATGCACGGCCTGCATCTGCTCGGGTGACAGGGTCTTTTTGATCCAGACAAACGTGCGCTCGCCGGTGAATTGCTTGGTCAGGCGATCCGCGTTGAGATCGGGAAAAATCTTGGCCAGCGATGTCGCCACCCGCGCGGGGTCAATCATGTCCTGCGGCTGCGCATAGAGTGAATAAGTCGCAAGGTTCGTGGCCAACACGCGCCCGTTGCGGTCCACAATATCAGCGCGCTGCGCCAGAATCGTCGAGGTGGACGAAGCGACCTGAGGCTCTGACGGCTGCGACGCCGCCATCAGCCCCATGCGCGCGCCGACCAGCGTGAAGGCGGCAAAGAAGAACAGGCCCAGCATCAACAGCCGCCCCTCTGCCTTGTCACGCGCCTTGTCACGCATCTCTTCGTGGCGCAGCCGGATATTCTCGCGCTCGATCACATCGGGGTTTTCACCCTTGTTGCGGGCCTGCAAAATACGCGCAAGCGGGCGCAGCGGCGTGCGGATCATGGCTTTGCTCCGGTCAGGGTCGCCGAGGTATCAACCGTCTTGGAAATCACCAAACGCGCTACACCGCTTTGCGGCACCGCCTGCGGCATCGGCAGGTCTCCGATATTGCCGAACTGCTCTGGCGTCATCGGCAACAGGCCCAGCTTGTTGAAGTTCAGCATTGCAAGCTCACGCAGGCGCGACGGGCGGTTTTCAAAGGCCCATTCCGCCTGCTGCATCCCCAAACTCTCGTGCAACTGCCCGATTTCGCGTTGCAGCGCAGCCACTTCCTTGATCGAGTTTTGCGTCTGATAGTTCTGCCGATAGGCCCAGAACGCCAGCGCCATCACGGCCAGAGCAGACAACACATAAAGGGCAGTGCGCATCAGTGGCGTCCTTTCTCGTCAATCATCGGCAGGCCAAGACCGCCACGCTCGGCGCCCCCCGCCGATGCCGCGGTCCGCATCCCGACCCGCAGCTTGGCAGAGCGCGCGCGTGGGTTGTGGGCCAACTCATCCTCATCCGGCGCAACCGCGCGCCGCGTCAGCAGGGTAAATTGCGGCTCCACCGCCGCCTTTTCCGGTGCATAGCGGTTGGTGTTCGCCTCCATCCCCGACCGGCTCAGGAAAAACCGCTTTACGATGCGGTCCTCCAGCGAATGGAACGTCACCACTGCCAGTTTGCCACCGGGTTTTAGCGCGCGTTCCGCCGCTTCCAGCCCCTCGACCAGTTCCAGAAACTCTTCGTTCACCGCGATGCGGATCGCCTGAAAGGTGCGCGTCGCCGGATGGCTTTGCCCCGGCTTCGGGCGCGGCAGGCACTTTTCGACCAGTCCAACCAACTGAAATGTTGTGACAATCGGCGCGATCTTGCGCGCGGCCCCGATCGCCCGCGCAATGCGGCGCGAGGCGCGCTCTTCCCCGTAATGATACAGAATGTCCGCCAGCTCTTCCTCTGACGCCGTATTCACCAGATCGGCGGCGCTTGTCCCAGCCTGGCTCATCCGCATGTCCAGCGGCCCGTCGCGCATAAAGGAAAACCCGCGCTCGGCCAGATCCAGCTGCATCGACGACACGCCCAGATCCAGCACCACGCCGTCCAGCGGCTCGCCCGCCAATACGTCAAGCTTGGAAAACGTGCCCTCAACCAGCCGCAGACGGTCGCCATAGGCACCGGCCCACGCGCTTGCCATCTCGAACGCCAGCGGGTCGCGATCGACACCGATCACCACCGCCGCCCCGGCCTCCAGCAGCCCGCGCGCATAGCCGCCCGCACCAAAGGTGCCGTCCAGCCAGACGCCGGTAACAGGTGCAACCGCCGCCAGCAAAGGTTTCAGCAAAACCGGAACGTGAGGGGCTTCCGAGGCACTTTTATGCCCCACCGCAGCCATCCCTCATTCCCCCCGCGCGCGGCTCAGAAGCGACAGCGCGTCCACGTTCTTGGGAAGTTGGTCAAGGTAGGCCTCGGTTTCCGCCACCGAATCCGCCTCGTAAGTCTCGGGTTTCCAGATCTGGAACGTATCAGAGGACGCCACGAACACCGCCTCGCCGTCCAGCGCGATCTTTTCGCGGGCTTTCGGCGGCAGCACGATGCGCCCGTCTTCGTCCACTTCCGCCTGATGCGACTGGCCGGAGGTCATGCGCTCCAGCACGCGTCGTTCTTCGGACCCGCGCGGCAGGGCAAGGATTTGCTCGTCCACCTCGTTGATCGCCTCCATCGAAAAGCACTCGAGGAACTTCCGCCGATGGTCGCCGTACATGATGATGAATTTCGGGCGTTGCCCTTCGCGCCAGTCAGGATCGCCTGCTTCCAGAACGCGGCGAAAGGACGCCGGGATCGAGACCCTGCCCTTCGCATCAACCTTTAGGTTGAACTCGCCTCTGAAAATGCGCGCCACCTGTCCGCGCTCCTTGTCAATCACTGTCCCGTTTCGCACCCGCCGATAAGAAAAACGGCGGTCGAGCTGCTGCCACTGCCCGAACCGCCGCCCTCGTCCCATCGCTGGGTATGTCCGGCTGCGCGTGCCACCTGGGGGGATGTCTGCTCGCTCGCGCGTCGGATCTCTTCAGTCACGATGTAAGCGGAGCCTGTATGATACCTGCCTCGGATGCTTGTTTGGGGTCTTTAGCGCCCCTTAACCTGCCCGCTTTTCGTGATGCTAGGGATGACATGGGATTTCATGGAAATCAATGGTCAAATTTGGGAGCCCGCCACAAGACCTCGTTCCCCAAGGTCTGGAAACCCCATAACTTGTGGAGAAACATCAACCAGAAACGCAAAACCTAGCGCGACAGGAAAGTGAGACCGCTACATATAGACGGATGAATTTCTTCCGGCATTTCCCATAAAATCCCGAAATTTCATAAAGGCATGCGGGGCCTGCGGAGTTCCTCCGGCTGGCTTGCTGCGAATCTTAGCAAAATAAGGGAAATATCACGGCCAGACACGGCGCAGTGATTCGGTTTTAACGGCCCGGTGCCGCTTTGGCGCCCCGGCGCCATGAATTCCCACGCCCGACCACAAGCCGGGCGTGGGCTGGGTTCTCAGGCCAGACCGCCTGCCACCAGACCCTTGGCAATCCTCGCATAGGCGTCGGCAATCGGCCCCTCGCCCGCCGCGATCGGCGTGCCCGAGTCGCCTGCCAGCCGCACCGACAGATCCAACGGGATCTCGCCCAGCAACGGCACGCCCAGCTTCGCCGCCTCAACCCGCACACCGCCGTGGCCAAAGATATGCTCTTCATGGCCACAGTTCGGGCAGACATAGGTCGACATGTTCTCGATCATGCCCAGTATCGGCGTCTTGAGCGTCTGGAACATGTTGATCGCCTTGCGCGCATCCAACAGCGCCACGTCCTGCGGGGTCGAGACGATAATCGCCCCGGTCACCTGCGTGCGCTGGCCCAGCGTCAGTTGCACATCACCCGTTCCCGGTGGCAAATCGATGATAAGCACATCCAGCTTGCCCCAAGCCACCTGAGTCAGCAATTGCTGCAAGGCCCCCATCAGCATCGGCCCGCGCCAGATCACCGCCTGATCTTCCTTCAGCAACAACCCCAGCGACATCATCGTCACCCCATGCGCCACCGGCGGCACGATCACTTTGCCGTCCGGCGCATCGGGGCGCTTTGTCACCCCCATCATGCGCGGCTGCGAGGGGCCGTAGATATCCGCATCCAACAAGCCAACCCGCCGACCCTGCCGCGCCAACGCCACCGCGAGGTTAGAGGCGACCGTGGATTTCCCCACCCCGCCCTTGCCCGACGCAATCGCCAGAATGCGGTCCACGCCGTCAACCTTGGCCGGACCGCCGGTCTGCGGTGTCGGATGCCCGCCGATTTTCAGCGAGGGCGGCGGCGGCTTCACCGCAGGCCCATGCGCCGTCAAAACCACATTCGCCGCCGTGACACCCGGCAGCTTGCGCACCAACTCCTCCGCCGCGCGGCTGATCGGCTCCATCCGCTTCGCCGTCTCGGGGTCCGGCGCCTCAATCACGAATCGCACCACGCTGCCCTCGATTGACAGCGCGCGAACCATGTCGTTTGTCACCAGATCGCCGCCGCCCGGCAACGCCAAACGTCGGAGTTCCGACAACACATCCTCGCGCGAGATTGCCATATTCTTTCCCTTCCGCCCATTCGAAGGGCATACCATGTCGCCTTTTGGGCAGAGAGCAAGGGCTCACATGCGAATTGCACCATATTTAGGCAACCCGTTGATTTACGCTACGGAAATAGGTCAGTAGTGGTTATGCAAATGCTGCATGGCAGCGTTGATCATTTGGTCCATTGTGCATCCGCAGCATCGGCGTATGTTTGCCCTAACAGCGAACGGCAATCGTTTGCACCGGATAATTTGAGGCACTGAAATGGCTTATATGAACATCGCCCAAGTCGCAGAAAGTGGTCTTCGTGATCGCATCTCGGCTTTGGTCAAAACCTACCACACCGCAGCCGCCCGTCGCGCCATCTATCGTCAGACGGTGCGCGAGCTTGACGCGCTGTCGGATCGCGAGCTGGCTGATCTTGGCATTGCCCGTTCGATGATTACGCGCATCGCCCTCGACGCGGCGAACGCGAACTGAGTTTACCGCAAGGCCCTCTCCTCCTCCCTGGGTCTTGCATATCTCGCGGCGATATCTACCTCCTCCCAGATATCGCCGCACTTTTCTTCCGGGGCCCGGTCGTAAGACCCTGCCCCACACCAGACGCGGTCGGCCCCTCCTCCTCCCTGGGCCGAGCGTTGCAAGAGCGGCGGTGCCTATCCTCCTCCCGGGCGCCGCCGCACTTGACCCCTTCCGGGCCCCTTGGCCCAAGCAAGATCCGACCCGCCCTCTCCTCCTCCCTGGGTTTGGTCGTGATACGGCGGCAGCAACCCTCCTCCTCCCTGGGTGCGGCTGCCATTCCATACCGGAACCAACAGGTTCCGTGACATCGCGCCGGTCCTCTCCTCCTCCCTGGGCCGGTTGTGACAAGAGCGGCGGCGCCCACCTCCTCCCGGGCGTCGCCGTATTTTGTTTTCGGGGGGCTTTTCCAAATCCAAACGCAATGCCTTCGGCATTACCCCTTTACTCTCGCCGCTCACGCGGCTCGGGATCTGAGTATTTTTGCCAAAAAGAAGCGAAAGGCGTGCTTGCCCGTGGAAAGCCGCGCCGCTAGCGTCCGCGCAATCGGGCGAGGGACAAACATGCGGATTTCAACGATTTCGGCCGCCGCCGTCGCGGCACTTGTGGGCTACGGCAGCACCATCGCGCTGATCCTCGCCGCCGCCGCCGCGCTTGGGGCCTCGCCTGCGCAGACCTCGTCGTGGGTGCTGGCGATCTGTCTGGTCACCGCAATCGGCACTGCCGCGCTGAGCCTGTGGACGCGCATCCCGGTCATTCTGGCGTGGTCGACCCCCGGCGCAGCGTTGATCGCCGCGACGCACGGCATCGCCTTTGCCGAAGGGGTCGGCGCCTTTCTGTTTGCCGCGCTGCTGATCGTGCTGACCGGCGTGATCCGCCCGCTCGGCCGTCTGATCGGCGCGCTGCCGCCCTCCATCGCCTCGGGGATGCTGGCGGGCGTTCTGCTGCCCTTCTGTCTGGAGGTGCCAAAAGACGCCGCCGCGCTGCCCGGCCTTGTGCTGCCGGTGGTGGCGATTTTCGCGCTGATCCGGTTGATTAACCCGGCCTATGCCGTGCTTGCGGCGCTTGCCGTGGGCGTCGCGCTGACATTTGGCACTGGCACGCCGCTGCCCGCCGTCGCCATGGCTTTACCCAGCCTGCAAGGCACCCTGCCGGTGTGGAGCCTGTCAACCCTGATCGGCCTCGGTCTGCCGCTATATCTGGTGACGATGGCCTCGCAAAACCTGCCCGGATTCGCGGTGCTGCAAGGTGCCGGATACGAGCCGCCGGTGCGCAAGGCGCTGACCGTCACTGGCGCGCTGTCGGGCATTGGCGCGCTGTTTGGTGCCCACACGCTGAACATGGCCGCGATCACCGCCGCGATTTGCCTTGGCGATGACGTTCACCCCGACCGCGCCAAACGCTGGACCGTCGGTCTGTCATACGCGTTCTGGTGGGCGGTGCTTGGTCTGTTCGGCCCGGTGATTCTGGCGGGCATTCACGCGGTGCCGCCCGCCTTGATTGCCACAATTGCGGGGCTCGCGTTGATCAACCCGACGATTGGCGCGCTCAGTGCAGCGTTTTCCGAGCCGCGCCACCGTTTTGCCGCGGCGACCACGCTGATCACTGCCGCCTCCGGCGTTGCGGCCTTTGGCATCGGCGCGGCCTTCTGGGGTTTGCTGGCGGGCCTTGCCGTGCATCTGATGGAAAGCCTGCGTGACCGGCTGAAGCGCTAGGCTTGCAGCCCTCAAAACGGCACATCGTCTGCGCGGTCAGCGGGCACCACAAACCGCGCCACGATCTTTTTTGGCCCGGCCTTGTCGAATTCCACGTCCAGCTTGTCGGCCTCGATCCCCTCGACCGTTCCATAGCCGAACTTGACGTGAAACACCCGGTCGCCCTCGGTAAACGAGGATACCGCCTTAAGATCAATCACAGCAGCCCGGCTTTCGCGTGGTTGCCCCATCCCGCGCTGGTTCGCGTTTTCCTGCAGCCGCTTCCAGCCCGGCGAATTGTAAACATCCGCCTTCATCGCCCGATCTTCGATCGTCGCCGCCCGCGGTGCCGCCGCGCCATAGCCGCCGCCATACAAGCCCGGCGGCGTCAGAACATCTACATGCTCCTCTGGCAGTTCATCAATGAACCGCGACGGCATCGCCGATTGCCACTGCCCGTAAACCCGCCGGTTCGAAGCAAAGGATATTGTGCACAGCTCCTCCGCCCGCGTGATCCCGACATAGGCGAGGCGGCGTTCTTCCTCCAACCCCTTCAGCCCCTGCTCATCCATCGAGCGTTGACTGGGGAACAGCCCATCTTCCCAGCCGGGAAGGAAAACAGCGGGGAATTCCAACCCCTTGGCGGCGTGCAAGGTCATAATCGACACCTTCGCGCCCGCCTCGTCGGTCTCGTTATCCATGATCAGCGCGACGTGTTCCAGGAACCCCTGCAGGTTCTCGAACTGCTCCAGCGCCTTGACCAATTCCTTGAGGTTTTCCAGCCGCCCCGGCGCCTCCGGCGTCTTGTCGGCCTGCCACATCGCGGTATAGCCGGACTCCTCCAGAATCGTCTCAGCCAGCCGCACATGGTCCGCCGCCGCCTGCACCGCGCCGTGCCAGCGATCCACGCCATCGACAAACGCGCGCAACTGCCCTGCGCCCTTGCCGGAAATCGCGCCCTCGGAAAGCAACACCCGCGCGCCTTCTAGCAGCGATACGCCATTGCCGCGCGCCGCCATCTGGATCGTCTGTTGCGCCTTGTCGCCAAGCCCCCGTTTCGGCGTATTCACCACCCGCTCGAACGCGAGATCATCCTCGGGCGAGACTGCCAGCCGGAAATAGGCCATCGCATCGCGGATCTCCAACCGCTCATAGAACCGTGGGCCGCCGATCACCCGATATGGCAGGCCGATGGTCAGAAACCGATCCTCGAACGCACGCATCTGATGGCTGGCGCGCACCAGAATCGCCATATCGTCAAGGCTGATCCCTTTCGCCCCGCGCCGACCGCGCTGCAAGGTTTCGACCTCTTCCCCGATCCAGCGCGCCTCTTCCTCGCCATCCCAATGGCCGATCAGGCGCACCTTCTCTCCCTCGGTTTCCTCGGTCCACAACGTCTTGCCCAGACGCCCCGCATTCGCCGCGATCACGCCCGAGGCGGCGGCAAGGATATGCGGGGTAGAGCGATAGTTCTGCTCCAGCCGCACCACCTTAGCGCCGGGAAAGTCCTTCTCGAACCGCAGGATGTTGCCCACCTCGGCGCCGCGCCAGCCATAGATCGACTGATCGTCATCGCCCACGCAGCAGATGTTGCGATGCGCCTGCGCCAGCAGCCGCAGCCACAGATACTGCGCCACGTTGGTATCCTGATACTCGTCCACCAAGATGTATTTCAGCCAGCGCTGATATTGCCCCAACACATCCGGGTGCGTCTGAAAGATCACCACCACATGCAGCAGCAGGTCGCCAAAATCGGTGGCGTTGAGCGATTTTAGCCGCGCCTGATACGCCGCATAAAGCTCGGTTCCCCGGTTGTTGTAGGCAGACGCTTCCGCCGATGGCACCTTCTCCGGCACCAGCGCGCGGTTTTTCCAGCCGTCGATCAGCCCCGCCAGCATCCGCGCGGGCCAGCGCTTTTCGTCAATATCCGCCGCCGCGATCACCTGTTTCAGCAGGCGCAACTGGTCGTCGGTGTCCAGAATCGTAAAGTTAGACTTCAGCCCGACCAGCTCGGCATGGCGCCGCAGGATCTTGACCGAGATCGAGTGAAAGGTGCCCATCCACGGCATCCCCTCCACCGACTGCCCCAGCAACCGGCTTACCCGCTCTTTCATCTCTCGCGCGGCTTTGTTGGTGAACGTGACCGCCAAAATCTCATTTGGCCGCGCCCGCCCGGTGGTCAGCAGGTGCGCAATCCGCGCGGTCAGCGCCTTGGTCTTGCCGGTTCCGGCACCCGCCAGCATCAGCACCGGCCCGTCCAATGCCTCTACCGCCGCGCGCTGCGCCGGGTTCAGCCCATCCATATAGGGCGCTGCACTGGCATCGGCCCGTGCCCCCATCGCGCGCGTCGCCAGACCACTGCCCACCCGGGGCGCTATCGCTGCCGCCTCGAAGGCGTCGTGTTCATCAAATCCGCTCATGGCCGCCAAACTATGCCACTACCCCGTCAAGATAAAGGATTGTTCGCACAATGTTCCCTTATTTTCTTCACTCCCCTCCGATCCTGCTCCCCCAGCCCTGCATCCGGGCTGGGCCGCGCAATACCAACATGGTGTCGCAAATGTTTCACACCGCATCGCTTCGCCCCCTTGCGCTGCACTGCAGCACCCCTAAAGTGTCGGCGTCCTGACCGCCGATCCCAAGGGGAACCTCCGAATGGCCGACTTCCGCAAAATCCTGATCGCCAACCGTGGCGAGATCGCCATCCGCGTCATGCGCGCCGCCAACGAGCTTGGCAAGAAAACCGTCGCCGTCTATGCCGAAGAGGACAAGCTTTCCCTCCACCGCTTCAAGGCGGATGAGGCCTATCGGATCGGTGAGGGGCTCGGCCCGGTTGCGGCCTATCTCAGCATCCCCGAAATCATCCGCGTCGCCCGCATGTCCGGTGCCGACGCGATCCACCCGGGCTATGGCCTCCTCTCGGAAAACCCCGATTTTGTCGAGGCGGTGACCAAGGCGGGCCTCACCTTCATCGGCCCCCGCGCCGACACCATGCGCGCGCTTGGCGACAAGGCCAGCGCGCGGCGCGTGGCGATCAAGGCCGGCGTCCCCGTCATCCCTGCAACCGAAGTGCTGGGAGATGACATGGCCGAAGTCCGCAAGATGGCCGACGCCGTCGGCTACCCCCTGATGCTGAAGGCCTCATGGGGCGGTGGCGGGCGCGGCATGCGCCCGATCAATGGCCCCGAGGAGCTTGCCGACAAGGTGCGCGAAGGTCGGCGTGAGGCCGAGGCCGCCTTTGGCAACGGCGAGGGCTATCTGGAAAAGATGATCCTGCGCGCCCGCCATGTAGAGGTGCAGCTGTTGGGCGACACCCACGGCAACCTCTACCACCTTTATGAACGCGACTGCACCGTGCAGCGCCGCAACCAGAAAGTCGTTGAACGCGCCCCCGCCCCCTACCTGACCGACGCGCAGCGCGCCGAAGTCTGCGGGCTTGGCCTGAAAATCGGGCAGGCCGTCGGCTACCAGAACGCTGGCACCGTCGAATTCCTGATGGATATGGACGACGAGAAATTCTACTTCATCGAGGTCAACCCGCGCGTTCAGGTCGAACACACCGTGACGGAAGAGGTCACCGGCATCGACATCGTGCGCGCCCAGATCCTGATCGCCGAGGGTAAGACGGTGGCCGAGGCGACCGGCACGCCCAGCCAGGCTGACGTCCACCTTTCCGGCCACGCGCTGCAATGCCGCGTCACCACCGAAGACCCGCAAAACAACTTCATCCCCGATTACGGCCGCATCAACACCTACCGCTCTGCCACCGGCATGGGCATCCGGCTTGACGGCGGCACCGCCTATTCCGGCTCTGTCATCACGCGCTATTACGATTCGCTGCTGGTCAAGGTCACCGCTTGGGCGCAAACCCCCGCGGCCGCAATTGCCCGCATGGACCGCGCGCTGCGCGAGTTCCGCATCCGTGGCGTGTCCACCAATATCGCGTTTGTCGAGAACCTGCTGAAACACCCGACCTTCCTCGACAACACCTACACCACCAAATTTATCGACACGACGCCCGACCTTTTCACCTTCAAGAAACGCCGCGACCGGGCGACCAAGATCCTGACCTACATCGCCGACATCACCGTCAACGGTCACCCGGAAACGGCCGGCCGCGTCAAACCCGCCGCCGACCTGCGCGCGCCCAAGGCACCACAGCCTGTGGGCGAGGCCGCGATGGGCACCCGTAACCTATTGGAACAAAAGGGCCCGCAGGCCGTCGCGGACTGGATGCGCGCCCAGCAGAAGCTGCTGATCACCGACACCACCATGCGCGACGGGCACCAATCGCTGCTCGCCACCCGCATGCGGTCGATCGACATGATCAAGGTCACGCCCGCCTATGCCGCCAACCTGCCGCAACTTTTCAGCGTTGAGTGCTGGGGCGGCGCCACCTTTGACGTCGCCTACCGCTTCTTGCAGGAATGCCCGTGGCAACGCCTGCGCGACATCCGCGAACGGCTGCCCAACGTGATGACGCAAATGCTGCTGCGCGCGTCGAACGGCGTTGGCTACACCAATTACCCGGACAACGTAGTGCAGGCCTTCGTCAAGCAAGCCGCGAAAACCGGCGTTGACGTGTTCCGCGTGTTCGACAGCCTCAACTGGGTCGAAAACATGCGCGTCGCGATGGACGCGGTGATCGAGGCGAACAAGGTCTGTGAAGGCTCGATCTGTTACACCGGCGATATCCTTGATCCCAACCGCGCCAAATATGACCTGAAATACTACGTAGCGATGGGCAAAGAGCTGAAAGCCGCGGGGGCGCATGTGCTGGGCCTCAAGGATATGGCGGGCCTCTTGAAACCCGCCGCCGCCCGCGCCCTCGTCACCGCGCTGAAGAATGAGGTCGGCCTGCCGATCCACTTCCACACGCACGACACCTCTGGCATCTCTGCCGCCACCGTCCTCGCCGCCGCCGACGCAGGCGTCGATGCGGTTGATGCCGCGATGGACGCCTTTTCGGGCGGCACCTCGCAGCCCTGCCTTGGCTCGATTGTCGAGGCCCTGCGCAACACCGACCGCGACACTGGCCTGTCGATGCCCGCGATCCGCCAGATCTCGAACTACTGGGAAGCGGTGCGTGGCCAGTATGCCGCCTTCGAATCCGGCATCCCCGCCCCTGCGTCAGAGGTTTACCTGCACGAAATGCCCGGCGGCCAGTTCACCAACCTCAAGGCACAGGCGCGCAGCCTCGGCCTCGAGGAACGCTGGCATGAGGTGGCGCAAACCTATGCCGACGTGAACCAGATGTTCGGCGATATCGTCAAGGTCACGCCGTCGTCCAAGGTGGTGGGCGACATGGCCCTTATGATGGTCGCGCAAAACCTCACCCGCGCGCAGGTCGAAGACCCTAAGGTCGAGGTGTCCTTCCCGGATTCCGTGCTCGACATGCTGAAAGGCAACCTCGGCCAACCGCCGGGCGGCTTCCCCAAGGGCATCGTGCAGAAGGTGCTGAAAGGCGAGGTGCCCAACCTTGAACGCCCCGGCAAACACCTGACCCCGGTCGATCTGGAGGCCGCGCGCGCCAAGGTTGCCAAGGACCTCAGCGATCAGGGTGCCGAAGAGGATGACGAACACGGCCTGACCGTCGATGACGAAGACCTCAACGGCTACCTGATGTATCCCAAGGTCTTCCTCGACTACATGTCCCGCCACCGCCAATACGGCCCGGTGCGGGCGCTGCCGACGCCGACCTTCTTCTACGGCATGGAACCGGGGGATGAGATCACGACGGAAATCGACCCCGGCAAGACCCTGGAGATTCGCTTGGCAGCCGTAGGAGAGACCAACGAAGACGGCGACGTGCGCGTGTTTTTCGAACTCAACGGCCAACCCCGCGTCATCCGCGTCCCCAACCGTCTGATCAAATCGCAAACCGCGGCCAAGCCCAAGGCGGTCGATGGCAACCCCGCCCATGTCGGCGCGCCGATGCCTGGCGTGATCGCCTCGGTGGGCGTCTCCGTGGGCCAGAAAGTCGCGGCGGGGGATCTCTTGCTGACCATTGAGGCGATGAAGATGGAAACCGGCATCCACGCCGAACGCGACGCCATGGTAAAGGCGGTCTACGTCCACCCCGGCGCAGGCGTCGATGCCAAGGATCTGCTGGTAGAGTTCGACTGAACCATTTGCACGCGGGCGCTACCCAACGCGCCCGCGTGCCGCTAAGCATGGGCTGACCCGCCAAAGGAGAGGCCCATGCTGCACATCACCCCGATCTACGCAGGCCTCCTCGGGCTTCTTTTCGTCGCCCTTTCTGCGCGGGTAATCTTTGGCCGGTTCGAGACGCACACCAACCTTGGTGACGGCGGCCACGCCAGCCTCTCCAAACGCATCCGTGTGCAGGCCAACGCCGCCGAATATATCCCGCTCGGGCTGATCCTTCTCGCCACGGCAGAGCTGCAAGGTGCGGGCACCCTCTGGCTCCACCTGTTCGGCGCGGCACTCTTTGCAGGCCGGGTCGCCCATGCCATCGGCCTTGGCGCCACGCCCCAGATCACCGCGCTGCGCTCGGCCGGAATGGTGCTGACCTTCGCCGCACTGGTCGGCCTCTCGGTCCTGTGCCTGGTGCTGGCGCTTCACTGATCCCCCCAAAAACCACCTTTCACGCGCCGCACCGTCGTGCCTCGCGCAAAATTCCCCCACACGCGCCCTTGCCGAACCCCCACCAAACGATCAAATGAAGCCCTGAAGTCCCAACGTAAGGTGCCCAATGCTGTCCATGCTCGCAGATCCCGCCGTCTGGATTTCCTTCCTGACGCTGACCGTTTTGGAAATTGTGTTGGGCGTCGACAACGTCATCTTCATCTCGATCGCCGCCGCGAAGCTGCCGCGAGCGCAGCGCGGCCGCGCGCGCTTTCTCGGGCTTGTCGGTGCGCTGATCCTGCGCGTGGGGCTGCTGTTCTCGATCACCTGGATCATGTCGATGGCGAAACCCTTCGTCACCGTGCAGGGCTTCGGTCTGACATGGCGCGACGTAATCCTGATCGCGGGCGGCGGATTCCTGCTCTGGAAGGCCACCACCGAGATTTTCACTGAGGTTGAAGGCAGCCATGCGGCCGAAGACCGCGCCACCAAGAGCACCTTCGTCGCAACCATCGTGCAAATCATGGTGCTGGACCTGGTCTTTTCGCTCGATTCCGTCATCACCGCCGTCGGCATCGCGGACCATGTCGAGGTGATGATCGCCGCCGTTATCGTTGCTATCCTCGTGATGATGATCGCGTCGGAACCCATCGCCGATTTCATCGAGGCGCATCCCTCGACCAAAATGCTCGCTCTCGCCTTTCTCGTGATGGTCGGCATGGCGCTGGCCGCCGACGGAATGCACTACCATGTCGAGCGCGGCTTTATCTACGCCGCGATGATCTTCGCCGGCGCGGTCGAGGGACTTAACCTGATACGCCAGAAAAAGGCGCGCCGCGCCGCCGGGAAAATCCACCCGCAAAAGCCCTGACGGCGCGCTTTACCCGCGCGAAGTTGGCTCCGGCGCATTTTTCCCCTTGCGGCCCCGGCGCGGAGTTTATACATGACCGCTCACCCAAGGACGCGGGCGTAGCTCAGGGGTAGAGCATAACCTTGCCAAGGTTAGGGTCGAGGGTTCGAATCCCTTCGCCCGCTCCAATGGGTCTTTCGGAAAAGGGCACCTTAACCGGTGCCCTTTCGCCGTTTCTGGCCCCGCCTTTTCCCTTCCCCAACCGCCCCGCGCCGCCTATAAGCCAGCGCAAACCCACAGCCGGAGCCGTCCCATGCGCAAGGCCACCATCACCCGCAAGACCGCCGAGACGGACATCTCGGTCACCGTCGCGCTCGACGGCACCGGGGCTTACGACAACCAGACCGGCGTCGGCTTCTTCGATCACATGCTGGACCAGCTCGCGCGCCACTCGCTGATCGACATGACAATCCGCGCCAAGGGTGACCTGCATATCGACGACCACCACACGGTAGAGGATGTCGGCATCGCGCTGGGTCAGGCACTGACCAAGGCGCTGGCCGACAAGCGCGGCATCGTGCGTTACGGCGCTTGCCTTCTGCCGATGGATGACGCGCTGGTGCGTGCCGCGCTCGACCTTTCCGCGCGCCCCTACCTTGTGTGGAACGTCGCCTTCCCGACCCAAAAGATCGGCACCTTCGACACCGAGTTGGTGCGCGAGTTCTTTCAGGCGCTCGCGACCCACGGCGGCATCACGTTGCACGTTGACGCGCTTCACGGGATCAACAGCCACCACATCGCCGAAGCCGCCTTCAAAGCGGTCGCCCGCGCCCTGCGCGACGCGGTGGAAACCGACCCGCGCAAGGCCGACGCCATCCCCTCGACCAAGGGCGCGCTGTAGCCAAGGAATACCCCGATGCTGACTGTCCTCGTCGATTACGATTCCGGCAACCTGCACTCTGCCGAGAAAGCGTTTCAGCGTATGGCGCAGGAAACCGGCGCAGGCGAGGTCATCGTGTCCTCCCGCGCCGAAGATGTCGCCCGCGCTGACCGCATCGTGCTGCCCGGCGACGGCGCCTTCCCGGCCTGCCGCCGCGCGCTGACCGAGGTTTCCGGCCTGTTCGACGCGATCGAAGAGGCGGTCACCACCCGCGCCCGCCCCTTCCTTGGCATCTGCGTCGGCATGCAGATGATGGCGACCTGGGGCCGCGAATATGAGGATACCAAGGGCTTCGACTGGATCGCGGGCGAGGTGGTGAAAATCACCCCCGCCGACCCCGCGCTAAAGGTGCCGCATATGGGCTGGAACGATCTGGTGATCGACCACCCACACCCGGTTCTCGCCGGTATCGCGACTGGCGATCACGCCTATTTCGTCCACTCCTACCACTTCCGCGTTACCCACCCGGCAGAGCGGTTGGCCCATGTCGATTACGCCGGTGACATCACTGCCATCATCGGGCGCGACACCATGATCGGCACCCAGTTCCACCCCGAGAAAAGCCAGAAAACCGGCCTGCGCCTGATTGCCAATTTCCTGCAATGGCGCCCCTGACGGCCATGGATTTCGCCGCCATCCTTGACGATATCGAACACGCCATGGCGGCGCGCACGGATCGTGGCCGCGTCGCCGACTACATCCCTGAACTCGCCCGCATTGATCCCGCGCAATTCGCCATCGCCGTCAGCCTCGCCGATGGCCGCAGCTTCGCCAGTGGCAACGCCGACACCCCATTCTCGATCCAAAGCGTGTCCAAGGTCTTCACCCTCGCCTTAGCACTTGGCAAACTTGGGGATCGCCTCTGGACCCGCGTGGGGCGCGAGCCGTCCGGTCTCGCCTTCAACTCGATCCTTCAGCTCGAACATGAAAAGGGCCGCCCGCGAAACCCCTTCATCAACTCGGGCGCCATCGTCACCACTGACGCGATCCTCGAAGGCGCCACGCCCGCCGAAACCCTCGGCGCCATCCTGCGTTTCATCCGCACCGCCGCCGACGACGATGACATTCATATCAACGAGGCGGTGGCGCGCTCAGAAACCGAAACCGGCCACGGCAACTTTGCGCTGGCGCATTACATGCGCGCTCACGGCAACCTGCACCACGCGCCGGAATTGACGCTTGGCACCTACTTCCACCAATGCGCGATAGATATGACGGCGCGTCAGCTGGCCCGCGCCGGCCGCTTCCTCATCAACGCCCCCGATATGCCGCGCATGGTCTCGCCCGACCGCGTGCGCCGTATCAACGCGCTGATGATGACCTGTGGGCACTACGACGGCTCGGGCGATTTCGCCTTCCGCGTCGGCCTGCCGGGCAAAAGCGGCGTCGGCGGCGGCATCCTGGTGATCGCCCCCGGCCGCGCCGCCATCGCCGTGTGGTCGCCCGGCCTCAACGCCCAAGGCAACTCTCTGCTCGGAACCGAAGCGGTTGAACGCCTCGCCCGCGCCACTGGCTGGTCGGTGTTCGGCTAACCGCCAAACCACACCTGCCAGATTGCTTTGGTCCAAATATCCCCGCCGGAGGCTCCTACCGCCCCCGGCGAGCCGCGGTTGGACTACTTCACCCGCGACCAGTGCTGCGAGCGGCAGATCAACCCGCCCAGAACGCACCCCGAAACCGCCAAAGCATCGCCGCTCAGCTGCATGTGCGAGTTATACGTCTTATCCTTGTCCGGCGCCCAGATCTTGCCGTCCTCATAAACGCCGTTGCCCTTGGCAACCATGTCCCAGATCATCTTCTTGCCGACGTTGGGCGAGGTGATCTGCTTACCGTCCGGGCCGAATGACTTGGCAATCGTGCCGCACACCTTGTCGCCACAAGCCGTAATCTGAACAATCGCGAACTTGCCCTCAGCGCTCGGCTGGGTCTTCCACGCCCCGTCCACCGGATCGGCCAATGCGGGCAGCGCGAAGCCAAGAACAAGCGCCGTCGCAATCACAAGTTTCTTCATTTGGGTATCCTCCCTGATACAGGTAAAACCCTCAGCGATCCGCCCTGCTTCACGCAAGCGTGACGCCACGTCGAGGCGCTATTGCACCCGTATCCAGTCGCCCACCGTCTGACAGACAAAGACCATGCAGCCGCTGATCTCCAGCGCCGCGCCGTGCAATCGCAGCCGCGAATCATAGACCCGGTCCTCTTCGTAAGACCAGATCTTGCCGCCGCCATAGGCGCCACCGCCCTTTGCCTCCATGTCCCAGATCACCTTGCGGCCCACCAGCGACGTGATCGCTTCCTTCCCCTCGCCTGCGAAGGTTTTGATCAGCGTGCCACAAATCCGCGCCCCGCACGGCGCGAACCGCACATAGCCATAATGCCCCGCATCATCGCTCAGCGTGCGCCAAACCCCCTCGATCGGATCGGCGCCGGCCGCCCCCGCCACACACAGCGCCACGCAGACAGCCATTGCGAACCGCTTCATTTAACCCTCATGAACCGAACCGCCCGGTGACCAACCCGCCCGGAGCTTTGGCATGACGTGCCAACGCGCAAGACGCCGGCGCGAAGCCATCATACTCTACTCCGCCATCGGCCTCAAAGTAGGCAATTGCATGCATCTGTTAAAAGAAAAAATGTCCGCCGCCCCCTCAGCAAGCACGTTCCAAATAATGTTATTGCCAACATCCTCTACAGCCCGTTTCCTACCGTCCGCGCCAACCCATTTGACCAATACGCCACTGATCCTGTCGCCACAGGCCGCAAACTTGATATAGCCGTAGTGGTCGGCGGCGCCATCCACATCCCGTCGATCGGATCGGCAAAAACCGGGCCCGCCAGCAACAGCACCCCAGCGACACTTGCACACATCTTCATCGCAATACCCCTCACAAACCGCCTGCAGCATCCGCGCGCGCCCCTGCCCCGGCAAGCGTGATATGGGTTCCTCGCGGTCGCATGCCGCTTTGCAATCCCTGCCTGCCTGTGGCAATAGGCGCCAAACCGCAGCGGAGCGCGCCCATGATCCTCTACCCCGCCATCGACCTGAAAGACGGCCAATGCGTGCGCCTGCTGAAAGGCGAGATGTCCGCCGCCACCGTGTTCTCTGACGACCCCGCCGCGCAGGCCGCGGCGTTCGAGGCCGCCGGTTGCGCGTGGATCCACCTCGTCGATCTGAACGGCGCCTTCGCGGGCGAGCCGGTCAACGCGGCGGCGGTCGAGGCTATCCTTGCCCGCATCACGGTTCCCGCCCAGCTTGGCGGTGGTATCCGCGATATGGCCACCATTGAACGCTGGCTCTCGCGCGGCCTCGCCCGCGTCATCCTCGGCACCGTCGCGGTCGAAAACCCTGACCTGGTGCGCGAGGCCGCCGCCGCCTTCCCCGGCAAGATCGCCGTCGGCATCGACGCCCGCAACGGCCGCGTCGCCACCAAGGGCTGGGCGACCGAGACCGACATCATGGTCACCGACCTCGCCCGCTCGTTCGAGGACGCAGGCGTCGCCGCCCTCATCTACACAGACATCAACCGCGACGGCGCCATGGAAGGCCCCAATATCGAGGCCACCACCGCCCTCGCCCGCGCCGTCACCATCCCGGTAATCGCGTCGGGCGGTGTCTCCTCCCTCGCCGACCTCATCGCGCTGCGCGACACCGGCGTGATCGCCGGTGCCATCTCGGGCCGGGCGCTTTATGACGGTGCCATCGACCTCGCAGGCGCGCTGGCGGCGCTGAAGGGGTAAGGCCCTAGCGCCCCGCCCGCCTCAGCACCTCATGGACAAAGGGCAGGTAGCTGCCCGGCTCGATCATCGCCAAATAGCGATCCGCCACACCCGCCTTTGGAATGACGCGTGAAATTCGGGCGACAGCGAAATAGCCGCGCGGCCCGGCCTTGACCCGCTCGTAATACCCGACAAAATCGCCCACCCCTTCCTGAACGGCCTTCAGATAGGCCTTTGGAAAGTCGTAGACCGCATCCGGCTCGTCCTCATAAATCGAGTCGGCCCTGTGCAGAAGAACCAGCTTGACCATCACACCAGGAACGCAACCTGCACGCGTTTTGCAAGCCCCTTTAGCGCGTGCTTAACCGCGCCCGCGTCAACCTCCGCGCGCTGCTCGGGGCAACCAACACCTGCCCCTTGCTTTGGTCAAAATATCCCGGGGTGCGGGGTGGCACCCCGCTCCTGCCCTTCCCACCTGCGCCTGCCCACGTTATGTAGACGCAAAGGAGCCGCGCCCATGCTCAAAACCCGCATCATCCCCTGTCTCGACGTGGCCGATGGCCGCGTGGTCAAGGGCGTCAACTTCATTGACCTCATCGACGCCGGCGACCCGGTAGAGGCCGCGCGCGCCTATGACGCCGCCGGCGCGGACGAGCTCTGTTTCCTCGACATCCACGCCACCCACGAAAACCGCGGCACCATGTTTGACCTCGTCACCCGCACCGCCGAACAATGCTTCATGCCGCTCACCGTTGGCGGCGGCGTGCGCAGCCACCACGACGTGCGCGCGCTGCTGCTCGCCGGTGCCGACAAGGTCAGCTTCAACTCCGCCGCCGTCGCCAACCCCGATGTGGTGGCAGAGGCCGCCGACCGCTTCGGCTCCCAATGCATCGTCGTGGCCATCGACGCGAAAACCGTCTCGTCCGGCAAATGGGAGATATTTACCCACGGCGGGCGCAAATCCACCGGCATTGACGCCGTCGAGTTCGCCCGCACCGTAGCCGCAAAGGGCGCGGGCGAGATCCTGCTCACCTCGATGGACCGCGACGGCACCCGCGCAGGCTTCAACATACCGCTCACCCGCGCCATCGCCGATGCGGTCACCATCCCCGTCATCGCCTCCGGTGGCGTCGGCACGCTCGACCACCTTGTCGAGGGCGTCACCGAGGGCCACGCCTCCGCCGTGCTCGCCGCGTCCATCTTCCACTTCGGCACCTTCACCATAGGGCAGGCCAAGGCCCACATGGCCGCCGCTGGCATCCCGATGAGGCTTTCATGACCAACGCCCTTACCCGCCTCGCCGCCACGATAGAGGCGCGCAAATCCGCCGACCCCGAGGCCTCGTGGACCGCAAAACTCCTTGCCAAAGGCCCCGAGAAATGCGCCGAGAAATTCGGTGAAGAGGCGGTAGAGGCGATCATCGAAGCCGTGAAGGGCGACCGCAACCGCCTGACGTCAGAGGCGGCGGACGTGCTCTACCACCTCCTCGTCATGCTCGCCGCCCGCGACGTGACGCTGGATCAGGTGCTAACCGAACTCGACCGCCGCGAAGGCACCTCCGGCATCGCCGAGAAAGCCGCACGGGGGTAGGACCACACGGCCAAGCCCGCCCGTCCGCACCCTACAGCCCCCCGGGAGGGCGCGACCCGGTCGTGTGGGGAATGCCAAATGTCCGCTTCGAGCCCGGAGCGGCCATTATGGCTTGCCGCAGTGAACGTGGGAGGGCAATGTCGGCGGTGAAGAGGTGAAGAGTAAAAATGAACACTGAGTTAGAATCTACTCTGAGAGATATAATTGGCACCCTGTCCGGCAGGCACCTATTTCAAACTACGTCGTCGGTCATGAACAAAGGGTTCATGCGGTGATTTGAGCATGTTGGCGCTGGAATTGGACTTGGAAGGCGGCGAGCAGAACAGCCATTATAGCGGCAAGCAGCGCCCTGAGGTGGGCGAGGATCTTGC
>JAJXZX010000008.1 GCA_021779835.1 Pseudomonadota bacterium
GCGTCCCGTCCATATCCGGCAAAGTCACCCCCAGATCGACGACGATCAGCCGCTCTTTTCCCTCACGTCCATAGCCATAGACGTAGCAATTCATCCCGATCTCCCCCGCGCCGCCAAGGGGAAGATAGATCAGGCGCTCTTTGCTCATACGTTTTCCAATTCCAGGTTATATCTGTGGATCACCGTCAACCCATGCATGGTGAGGTCGTCATCCACTTTGTCGAATAGCGTAAACCCCTGATCGAACAAAGGTGCAAGCCCGCCGGTGGCAATAACCCGCATCGGGCGCACATGTTCAACACGGATCTGGCGCACAATCCCCTCGCAGAGGCCGATATAACCCCAAAAGATGCCCGACTGCATACAAGCCACGGTATTCGTACCAATCGCGGATTGAGGTTTCGTTACGTCCACATGCGGCAGCGCTGCCGCAGCCATATGCAACGCCTCAAGGCTCAGGTTCACCCCCGGCGCAATCACGCCGCCGATATAGGCGCCATCGGTATCCACCACGTCAAACGTGGTCGCGGTGCCAAAATCCACCACGATCAGATCGCCACCATAGCGATCGAAACTGCCCACCGTGTTGACCAGCCGGTCCGGCCCCACCGTGGTGCCCGCATCGACCCGCGGCACCATCGGTAGCGCACATTCGGGCTTGCCCACCACGCGCGGACGGCAATCATAATAGCGGTTGCACAACACCCGCAAATTGAACACCACGCGCGGCACGGTAGAGGAAATGATCGCCTCGGTGATCGTCACATCCATCTTATGCAGGTTCATCAGGCTGGACAGCCAGACGAAATACTCGTCCGCCGTGCGCCGATGGTCGGTCGCAATGCGCCATGTCGACAGGAAGCGCGTCCCGTCCCAGATCGAAAACACCGTATTGGTGTTACCGCAGTCGATCGCCAGAAGCATGACCGCCCCCTTCAGAAAAACACCTCGGCCGCCGGGATCGCCCGCCGCCCCGCCGCCGTTTTCAGCACCAACGCCCCGGTTTCGTCCACCGTTTCGAAGGTGCCCTCGATAGTTTCCGTGCCGGTCCGCGCCACGATGCGCTCGCCCAACCGCGCCGCGCACGCCAACCACGCGCTGCGGATCGCGGTAAAACCATAGCTGACAAACTGCGCCTCGGCACGCGCATAGGCCACCGCCAGCAGGTCCAGAAACTCCTCTGGCGTCACCCGCGCCCCCGTCTCACTCAACAGCGAAACCGGACGCACCGCGCCCGCCTCAACCTGATCCGCGCCGGGGGCCGCCACCAGATTGACGCCAATCCCGATTGCCAGATGCGCGACGCCCGACCCGGCCCCCACGCTTTCCAGCAATATCCCCGCCACCTTGCCGCCATTCAGCAGCACATCATTGGGCCATTTCAACGCAAAAGGCTCCGCCCGCCCGGTCGCCGCGACAAAGGCATCATAGAGCGCGAGCGAGGCCACGAAAGACCGCAACGCGACCACCTCTGGTGCCTCACGCGGGCGCATCACCAGCGTTGCCGCGAAATTGCCCTCGGGCATCACCCAGGCCCTGCCCCGCCGCCCTCGCGCCGCCGTTTGGCGATGCGCCAAAATCCAAGCTGGCCCCGTCAGAGACGAGGCCAGTCTTGCCGCTTCCAGATTTGTGCTGTCGGTGACGCCCAGCACATGCCGGGCGACGCCTTCGGGCCAGTCAGTGGACAAGCGCGACCGCGGCCGCTTGCGCCAGCGCCTCAACCCCGAACATGTTGACGATGCCCAGCACCATCACCACGGCCGAGACCATCAGGAAGGTCCACGCCACCGCGCCCATGCCACCCGCATCGACGCCCTCTGCATCCTCGCCAAAGTACATGTAGAACACGATGCGGAGATAGTAGAACGCACCGATGACCGAAGCGACGGCACCCAAGATCGCCAGCCAGGTCATGTTGGCGTCCACCGCTGCTTGCAGCACATAGAACTTCCCGAAAAAGCCCAGCATCGGCGGCACGCCCGCAAGGCTGAACATCAGCACCAACAGCGCCAGCGCCTTCAGTGGCGCACGCTTGGAATACATCTTCAGCGCAGCAATCTCAGTGACCGGCTGGCCGTCCTTCTCCATCGACAGGATGAAGGCGAAGGTGCCGACGTTCATGGTGACGTAAATCGCCATGTAGATCAGCATTGCCTTGATACCGCCCGCCGTGCCCGCCGCCAGACCCATCATGGCAAAGCCCATGTGGCTGATCGAGGAATAGGCCATCAGGCGTTTGATGTCCTTTTGGCCGATTGCGGCCACCGCACCCAGATACATCGAGGCCACCGACAACAGCGCAATGATCTGCCCCCAGTCGCCCGGTGCAGTGCCAAAGGCCCCGACCACAACGCGCGCAATCATCGCCATCGCCGCCACTTTCGGCGCGGTGGCAAAGAACGCGGTCACCGGCGTGGGCGAGCCTTCATAGACGTCCGGCGTCCACATGTGGAACGGCACCGCCGACACTTTGAACGCCATACCCGAGATCAGGAACACCAACCCGAACAACAGCCCCATCGACATCTGCCCGGCATGAACCGTCTGGATGATGCCCGAAAACAGCGTGGTGCCGGCAAAGCCATAGGTCAGCGAGGCACCATAGAGCAGCAACCCCGACGACAGCGCGCCAAGCACAAAATACTTCATGCCCGCTTCGGTCGACTTCTCGTTGTCGCGGCGGAAGCTGGCCAGCACGTAAAGCGCCAGCGATTGCAGCTCCAGCCCCATATAAAGTGCCATCAGATCCCCGGCAGAGACCATGATCATCATGCCCACCACCGACAGCGCCACCAGCACCGGATACTCAAAGCGCAGCATGTCGCGCTTGACCATATACTCCTGCCCCACCAGCAGCACCGCAGCGCCCGACAGCAGCACCGTCACCTTGGCAAAGCGCGCGAAGGCATCATTGATGAACAGCCCGCCAAACGCCGTATGCGCGCCACCTGGCCCAAACCCGATCCACACCGCGACCGCGACGAACACCAGCGCCGTCGCCGTGTTGATCTTTGCCGCCACCAGATCCTTGCCGGTGTAGACCCCGAACATCAGCGCGGCCATCGCGTAAAGCGCGATAATCACTTCCGGCAGAACTAGATTGAAATCGCCTGAAATCATCGCCTTCGTCCTTCAGTTCTTCGCCGCTTGCGTCTGGGCCGCGGCCCCCGCAACAGCCGTATCGACATGAGAAATCAGCGCCGTCACCGAGGGCCCGACAATGTCGGTCACAAGGCTCGGGTAGATCCCCAACAACAGCGTCATCGCCACCAACGGTGCGAAGATCAGCCTCTCGCGCAGGTCCATGTCGGTGATCGCCTTCAGGCTATCCTTGACCAGCGCGCCAAACACCACGCGCCGGTAGAGATAAAGCGCATAGGACGCCGAGAAGATCACGCCCGACGTCGCAACCGCCGCCACCCAGGTATTGACCTGGAAGGTGCCCATCAGCGTCAGGAACTCGCCGACAAACCCGCTCGTCCCCGGCAGGCCGACGTTCGCCATGGTGAAAAACATGAAGATCAGCGCGTAAACCGGCATCCGGTTCACCAAGCCACCATAGGCCGCGATGTCGCGCGTGTGCATCCGGTCATAAATCACGCCGACGCTGAGGAACAGCGCGCCCGAGACGAAGCCGTGGCTGATCATCTGGAACATCGCGCCATCCAGCCCTTGCTGGTTCATCGCGAAAATCCCCATCGTCACAAACCCCATGTGGGCAACCGACGAATAGGCGATCAGCTTTTTCATGTCCTCCTGCACCAGCGCCACAAGGCTGGTGTAGACAATCGCGATGGCCGACATCCACAACACCAACGGCGTCAGGATATGGCTCGCCACCGGGAACATCGGCAGGCTGAAGCGCAGGAAGCCATAGCCCCCCATCTTCAGCAGGATCGCCGCCAGCACGACCGAGCCCGCCGTCGGCGCCTCAACGTGCGCATCGGGCAACCAGGTGTGGAACGGCCACATCGGCATTTTCACCGCGAATGACGCGAAGAACGCCAGGAACAGCATGGTCTGCAAGCCGCCCGCGATCTGCCAGCCAAACAGGTTCAGCGGACCCGCGCTGAACTGGTGCGTCAACAGCGTCGGAATGTCGGTGGTGCCCGCATCGCGATACATCACCACCATAGCCACCAGCATCAGAACCGATCCAAGGAAGGTATAGAGGAAGAATTTGAACGACGCATAGATGCGCCGCTTGCCGCCCCAGATGCCGATAATCAGGAACATCGGGATCAGACCTGCCTCGAAGAACAGGTAGAACAGCACCATGTCGAGCGCCACGAACACGCCAAGCATCAGGCTTTCCAGCACCAGAAACGCGATCATGTATTCCTTGACCCGCATCTCGACGCCCCAGCAGGCAGCGATGGTCAAGGGCATCAACGCGGTGGTCAACAGCACGAACAGCACCGACAACCCGTCCACGCCGACCTTGTAGTGGAAGCCAAGGATCCACGCATGTTCCTCGACAAACTGGAACCCGGTGTTCTTCGGATCAAACCCGAACAACAGCGCCAGCGACACCGCGAAGGTGGCGATGGTCGCAATCAACGCAAGCCATTTGGCATTGCGGGCCGAAGCCTCATCATTTCCACGCAGGAACAGGGCCAATATCGCCGCAGCAACCAGCGGAATAAAGGTGATGATGGAAAGCAGATTGCCCATCAGTGCGCCCCTCCGGTAAGCGTCATCCAAGTCATCAGGACACCAATCCCGATCACCATCGCGAAAGCATAGTGGAACAGATAGCCCGACTGGGCACGGCCCGCGAGCCGGGTGAAGAACGGGACAATGCCCATCGCAACCCCGTCGATAGTGCCGTCGATCACCTCGCCGTCACCTTTCTTCCAAAGCATACGCCCGACCCAGAACGCGGGCTTCACGAAGATCGCGTCATAGATCTCGTCGAAATACCATTTGTTCAGCAAGAACAGGTAAAGCGGCCGCTGCGACGCCGCGAAAATCGCGGGCAGCTCGGGCGAGCGGATATACATCTTCCACGCCACCGCAAAGCCCAGCACCATCGCGATAAACGGCGACAGGCTGACCCACATCGGGCTTTCATGCGCCATGGCAATCACATGGTTCTGCGCGCCCATATAGATCGCGCCAGCCCCCGGTGCGGCGCCGTCCTTCAGGCTGAAAAAATGCGCCATCGTCGCTTCGTTGCCGAAGAAAGAGTTGTACCAGATCATGCCGCCAAACGTCGCGCCAAGCGCCAGAACCCCCAGCGGGATCAGCATGTTAAGCGGGCTCTCATGCGCGTGGTCATAGGCGTGATGGTCGCCCTTCGGCTCGCCATAGAACGTCATGAACATCAGCCGCCACGAGTAGAAGCTGGTAAAGGCCGCCGCGATGACCAACAGCCAGAAGGCATACATCGACCCACCGGCAAAGGTGCTCTCGATGATCGCATCTTTCGACAGGAAGCCGGCAAAGCCAATCGGCAGACCAAACATCTCTTTCGAGAAGGGAATACCAACCCCGGTAATCGCCAGCGTCCCGATCATCATCGCCCAGAACGTCAGCGGGATTTTCTTCCGCAAGCCACCATAGTTGCGCATGTCCTGCTCGTGGTGCATCGCCGTGATGACCGAGCCCGCACCAAGGAACAGCATGGCCTTGAAGAACGCGTGCGTCAGCAGGTGGAACATTGCGACGCCATAAACGCCCGAGCCTGCGGCGGCGAACATATAGCCCAGCTGCGAACAGGTCGAATAGGCGATCACGCGCTTGATATCGTTTTGCACCAGACCCACGGTCGCGGCAAAGAACGCGGTAGAGGCGCCCATCACCAACACCAACTCGCGCGCCGACGGGGCAAATTCATACAAAGGCGACATGCGGCAGATCAAGAACACACCCGCCGTCACCATCGTCGCGGCGTGGATCAGCGCCGAAACCGGTGTCGGGCCCTCCATCGCATCCGGCAACCAAGTGTGCAGGAACAACTGCGCCGACTTGCCGGAGGCCCCGATGAACAGCAACACCCCGATCAGGTTCGCAGCGTTCCACTGCGTCCACAGGAAATGCACGTTCATCTTCGCCAGATCGCCGACATGGGCGAACACGGTGTCAAAGTTGATGCTGTCGGTCAGGTAGAACAGCGCGAAGATCCCCAAGGCGAAACCAAAGTCACCGACCCGGTTCACCACAAAGGCCTTGATCGCCGCCGCGTTCGCGCTCGGTTTCTTGTAGTAAAAGCCGATCAGGAGATAGGACGCGACGCCCACGCCCTCCCAGCCAAAGAACATCTGCACCAGATTGTCCGCCGTCACCAGCGCCAGCATGGTAAAGGTAAAGAACGAGAGGTAAGCGAAGAAGCGCGCACGGTAGGGCTCGTCATCGCCCCAATTCTCGTCATGCGCCATGTATCCCATGGAATACAGATGCACGAGCGAGGAAACCGTCGTCACCACGATCAGCATGATCGTGGTCAGTCGGTCCAGCCGGATGCCCCAATAAGTATCAAGGCTGCCCGACGAGATATACCGCAGGATCTCGATATGCTTGGTCACGCCATCAAAGCCGATGAACACGACCCAAGACAGCACGCAGGCAAGGAACAGCAACGCGGTCGTCAGCACCTGTGCCGACCGTTCGCCGATGATCTTCCAGCCAAAGCCACCGATAAGCGCGCCGACCAGCGGCGCAAAAAGGATGATCGGTTCCATTGCGCCTTACCCCTTCATCACGTTGACGTCTTCGACCTCAATCGACCCGCGCGCCCGGAAGAAGCTCACAAGGATCGCAAGGCCAATCGCCGCCTCGGCCGCAGCCACCGTCAGCACGAACATGGTGAACACCTGCCCCACCAGATCATGCATGAAGCTGGAGAACGCGACGAAGTTGATGTTCACCGCCAACAGGATCAGCTCCACCGACATCAGGATAACGATGACGTTCTTTCGGTTCAGAAAGATCCCGAAAATCCCGATGACGAACAGCACCGCGGCCACCGTCAGATATTGTGCAAGTCCGATCATTTCGTCCCTCCGGGTCCGCGCCCGATATTTCCGTCTTGTCTTTTGCCGCGCCGGATCGCCCGGCGCGCATACTCTTTCGCCTAGAGGCCCTGCCCCGGCTTCACATCGTGCAGCTCCATCGCCGCCGCCGGATCGCGCCACATCTGGTGCAGCACGTTCTGGCGTTTCACCGACTTCCGATGCCGCATCGTCAGCACGATCGCCCCGATCATCGCGACCAGCAGGATCAGCGCCGAAATCATGAACAGAAACACATACTTGTCATAGAGCAGCAGCCCCAGCGCCTTGGTGTTCTGCACTTGGCCCAGATCCGGCGTCACCGCCTGCCGCAACCCTTCCGCCGCGTCCGAGGCGTGCCAGACCCCCAGCACCATGAAGAACTGCATCAGCAAGATCACCCCGATCAGCAGCGCCAGCGGCATATACTTCGACATTTCCGCCTTCAGCTCGGCGAAATCGACGTCCAGCATCATCACCACGAACAGGAACAACACCGCGACCGCGCCGACATAGACGATAATCAACAGCATCGCCACGAACTCCGCCCCCAGCAGCACGAACAGCCCGGCTGAGGAAAGAAACGCAAGGATCAGCCACAGCACCGAGTGGACCGGGTTCTTCGCCGTAACGACGAACAATCCCGCGGCCACCGCCACGATGGAAAACATGTAAAATGCAAACGCTGCGACAGTCATTCACTGCCCTCCCCGGTTTCGCCAAAGACGGACTGGGCAATTTCCAGCGCCTTGGTCATGGCGGGCAAACCGCCGAACATGCTCATTTGTGAAATCACTTCCGCGATCTCCCGTTTTGTCGCGCCCGCCGCCAAAGCATGGCGGATGGTCAGCTTGATCTGCGGCTCGGCCAGTGCGCCCAGCACCACCAGTGCCGCCAGCGTCACCAACAGCCGTGTTTTCGCGTCCAGCCCGTCCTTGTTAAAGGTGCGGCCAAACCACATCTCCATCATGTCCTTGGTCATGGTGGGGAACAGCTTGTCCAACCCCTTCACCTGCATGTTCTCCAATGCGGGGTTGAAGGCATGGACCATCTCCTGGCCCTGCTCCATCATCGCCTTGAACATACCTGTGAAATCAGCGGTCATCTGTAGGGGGCATCCGTTGCAAGGTTGCGCGCGATCTCGGCTTCCCAGCGGTCGCCGTTGTCCAGCAACTTGGCCTTGTCATAGAAAAGCTCTTCGCGGGTTTCCGAGGCGAATTCGAAGTTCGGCCCCTCGACGATCGCATCGACCGGGCAGGCTTCCTGACAGAAACCGCAGTAGATGCACTTGGTCATGTCGATGTCATAGCGCGTGGTGCGGCGGCTGCCGTCATCGCGGGGCTCGGCATCAATCGTGATCGCCTGCGCCGGGCAAATCGCCTCGCACAGCTTACACGCGATGCACCGCTCCTCGCCCGAGGGATAGCGCCGCAGCGCATGTTCGCCACGGAAGCGGGGCGAAAGCGGCCCCTTCTCGTGCGGATAGTTCAGCGTCGCCTTCGGCGCGAGGAAGTATTTCATCCCAAGGCCAAAGCCTTTGATGAAGTCCACCATAAAGAAATACTTGATGGCGCGACCGTAATCGATCTTTCGTGTCATCCCCATCATCAGCCCCCGATCATCGCCCAGCGTGCCCAAAGCCCGCCAAGCACTGCATATTTCGCCAAGAACGATACGATCACCACCCAGCCAAGGCTCAACGGCAGGAACACTTTCCAGCCCACGCGCATCAGTTGGTCATAGCGGTAGCGCGGCACGATTGCCTTCACCATGGCGAACATGAAGAAGAAGAACGCCATCTTGCCAACCATCCACAGCGCGCCATCCGGCACGCCCGGAATCGGCGACAGCCAGCCGCCAAAGAACAGCAGGGTGATCAGCGCGCACATCAGGAAGATTGCGATATACTCGCCCGCCATGAACAGCAGATAGGGGGTAGAGGAATATTCAACCATGAAGCCCGCAACCAGTTCCGACTCTGCCTCGGGCAGGTCGAACGGCGGGCGGTTGGTTTCCGCCAGCGCGCTGACAAAGAACAGCACCACCATCGGCAGATGCGGCAGCCAATACCAGTTGAACAGTCCGAACCGCCCCGATTGCGCATGAACAATGTCGCCGAAGTTCATCGAACCGGTCGAGATGATGATGCCAATGATGATCAGCCCCAGCGACACCTCGTAAGAAATCATCTGCGCCGCCGACCGCAAAGACCCAAGGAACGGGTATTTGGAGTTCGAGGCCCAGCCGCCCATGATGACGCCGTAAACCTCAAGGCTCGACACCGCGAACACGAACAGCACCGCCACGTTTATATCCGACAACACCCAGGTGTGGGTGAACGGAATTACCGCCCAGGCCAGCACCGCCAGCACGAAGCTCAGCATGGGGGCGAGGAAGAACACCGCCTTGTCGGCACCCGCAGGCACCACGATTTCCTTCACCACATATTTCAGCGCATCCGCCACCGATTGCAGCAACCCGAAGGCGCCGACCACGTTGGGCCCCCTGCGCATCTGGACCGCAGCCCAGATCTTGCGGTCGCCGTAAACCAGGAACAGCAGCGAGATCATCACAAAGGCGATGATTCCCAGCCCCTGCAGCAAGATCAGCAGCGTTGTACCCAGGCCCGTTTGCAGAAAGTCAGCCATGTTGCCTTATCCTCAGATCGCCCGTTCTCATATCGCCCATCTCAAATCGCCCGTCTCATATGGTCGGTATTCCCTGCGCCCCGCAATCGCGCACCGTCACTTCGGCGTCGATTGTCAGAAGCCCGTCGGGCAGTGCGGACGAGATGGTGTAAACCGCATCTCCGCGCCAGATGCCACCCTCTTCCGCCACATTCGTCCTCACATGTCGCGCAAATCCGTATCCGCGGATCAACGCATACTGCGCCGCAGCACAAGCCGCATAGGCGCCCACGTCCGCCTTCGACCGCGCGCCCTTCATCGACACGACGAAATCCACCAGATCACCCTCCAGCAGCACCGTTTTGATGCCCAGATAGACGGGATGAAAATCCGCCGATTTGCGCGGCACGGTAGAGTTTGAAACTCCCTGCCCGGCCGCCATCGCCTGCTTCGTCTGCGCCGTCATCGCCTTTTGCAGCTCCGCCTGCGGGTCCGTCGGCTGCTCGCACGCCCCCAACAGCGCAAGCGCGCTGAGGGTCAGAGCCAGCCGGGGCAGACGCGGTTGCATCATCTGTTACTCCGCCGCCATCTTGGGCGCACGCCGTTCGGCCTGCATCTTCGACAGTTCCGCCATCAGGTTCGACGCCCGCGCAATCGGGTTGGTCAGGTAGAAGTCCTTGACCGCATTGCGAAAATCCGCCTTGCCCGCCGCGCGCACCGCCAAGGGAGCCCACGGGTTTTCGGCCACCACGTCAATCGCGCCCAGATGCGGCACCGCCTGCACCAGCGAGCGGCGCAACTGCGCAAGGCTGTCCCAGCCCTGCACCCGGCCCAGCTCTGCCGACAGCGCCCGGATGATCGCCCAGTTCTCTTTCGCCTCGCCCGGCGCAAAGCCCGCGCGCAGCGCCAGTTGCGGCCGCCCCTCTGTGTTCACGAACAACCCCGATTCCTCGGTATAGGCCGCGCCCGGCAACACCACATCGGCGCGATGCGCCCCGCGGTCGCCGTGGCTGCCCTGATAGACCACAAACGCGCCCGCAGCGATCTCGACCTCATCGGCGCCAAGGTTATAGACCACCTCGGCCCCCTCCAGCGCCGCAACCATGCCACCCTCGGTCACTGCACCCACGTCCATCGCGCCAACCCGCGCGGCGGCGGTGTGCAGCACCAGAAGTTTCGCCTTGCGCGCCTCAGCGATCTTCATCGCATAGGCCAACACGGCCTCGCCGTCGGCCTCGTTGAGTGCACCCTGACCAATGATCACGACGCCCGGCTTGGCATCCGGCGCTGCCTCTTCGGCCAGCTTCAGATGCGCCGCGAGCGCCGCGCGGTCGGTGCCCAAGTGGTGATACTCATAGGTCAAATCGACAGCCGCACCGATCAGCCCGACCTCAGCCCCCGCCAACCACGCTTTACGGATGCGCGCATTCAGCACCGGCGCTTCGTCGCGCGGATTGGTGCCGATCAGCAGGATGCCACCGGCGGCATCAATATCCTCGATTTTTGCGGTGCCGACGTAGGCAGAGCGGTTCCCTGCGGGCAACTTCGCGCCATCCACACGGCATTCCACCGTGCCGCCCATCGACTCGATCAGCATCTTCAGCGCGTAGGCCGCCTCGACCGGCACCAGATCACCAATCAGACCGGCAACCTTTTTGCCCTTCATCGCCGCAGCGACCGCCTTCAGCGCCTCATCCCAGCCCGCTTTGCGCAGACGTCCGTTCTCGCGTATATACGGCGTGTCCAACCGCTGCCGCCACAGGCCGTCCCAGACAAAGCGCGTCTTGTCGGAAATCCATTCCTCGTTCACGCCATCATGGTTGCGCGGCAGGATGCGCATCACTTCGCGCCCCTTCGCATCGACCCGGATGTTCGACCCAAGCGCGTCCATCACGTCAATCGTCTCGGTCTTGGTCAGCTCCCAAGGCCGCGCCGTGAACGCATAGGGCTTGGAAGTCAGCGCCCCCACCGGGCACAGATCAATGATGTTGCCCTGCAGGTTGCTGTCCAACGTCTGGTTCAGATAGCTGGTGATCTCGGCATCCTCGCCGCGGCCCGTCTGGCCCATCTGCGTGATCCCGGCTACCTCGGACGTGAACCGCACACAGCGCGTGCAGGAAATGCAGCGCGTCATCGCGGTCGCAACCAGCGGCCCCAGATCCAGATTGTCGCTCGACCGTTTCGCCTCGCGGAAGCGGCTGAAGTCCACGCCGTAAGCCATTGCCTGATCTTGCAAATCACACTCGCCACCCTGATCGCAGATCGGGCAGTCGAGCGGATGGTTGATCAGCAGAAACTCCATCACGCCTTCGCGCGCCTTCTTCACCATCGGGCTGTTGGTCTTGACCACCGGCGGCTCGCCATTCGGGCCGGGGCGCAAATCGCGCACCTGCATCGCGCAGGATGCCGTCGGCTTCGGCGGCCCGCCGACAACCTCAACCAGACACATGCGGCAGTTGCCCGCGATCGTCAGCCGCTCGTGATAGCAAAAGCGCGGGATTTCCACCCCGGCCTGCTCACAAGCCTGGATCAGCGTCAGCGCCGGATCGACCTCGATCACAATGCCATCAATCGAGATTTTCTTCAGATCAGCCATGTCTCATCTTCCTTTGCCGCAAGCCGTAATCCGCCCCCCGAGCCCCAAGGCCCGACGGGCGCGCCGTTACCGCCGCCTGTTCTCTCTTCACCAGAGCCCCGCGCCGCTGCGCCGCGATCCCCCGCATCATCTCACCCAAGGCCGCGCCCATCCGCATCGCCCTACTCCGCCGCCATCGCATTACACGAGCGGCGCTGCCACAGCTTCGCTTCCGCCAGATAGCTCCAGCCGAACGCCGCGTCGCTGTCGCCGTTGGCGCGCAACAGCTCCAGCCGTTCCAGCCCTTCGTCCAGCGTGGGCTGGTGTCCGACCGGCACCCACCACATCACGAAATGCATTTTGCCCAGCACCTCGAACCACTCTGCCCGGCGCTCGTAAAACGCGCGATGCACGGTGTTCCACACGAACTCTTCCAGCGTCGCGACGCTTTCCCAAACCGTCAGGTTCGACACATACTGCGCATCGCCACCAATCTTCGCCTCGGTATTCCCGGTTCCCGGTTCGCCCGAGCCTTCCATCATCCACACAAACCCCGGCATCCGTTTGCCAAGGCCATTGATGCGGTCGAGCGCCCCCATGAAATCGGCAACGCGCGGATCATCGGTCGGCGCAAGCAGCCGCCCCACGTTCAGCTCTGCCAAGTGATGCGTGGCAGGCGTCATGCGGCGCCCCCGAACCGGAAGCGGTTAAAAGAAGAACCACCAAACCAGCACAACACCAACCATGACGACGCCATAAAGCACGAACAGGATTGGCAAAGGCGCCGCTTCATAGCGCTTGAACGCAGCCCCATCGGGGTCGCGCCGCTGCTCGCGCCGTCGCGCGATCCACTCACTAAGGCCCATTGCATCCGCCCTTCGTCCCCGCGCAAGCCGCGTTCTGCCAAGGCCCCCGCCGACGCAACCGGCACGCAAGCCGCCGCAGCGCACAGGGCTTTTTGCCCCGCACCCTGCCCGCCGTTTGCTTCCGTTTTCTGCGCCGTCATAGCCTCGTCTCATCCCTTACATTTGGCCGAACAAATACTGAGTTCATAACGAAATCAGTGTCTTACCCTAGTGTTGCACAGTGCAACACCCCCTCATTCCGCCGCCATTGCCCCCATCCGGCCGGTTTTCTTCGCCTTGATGCGGTCCTCGATCTCGTCGCGGAACTGCCGGATCAAGCCCTGAATAGGCCAAGCCGCCGCATCGCCAAGCGCGCAAATCGTGTGGCCTTCAACCTGCTTGGTGACCGACAAAAGCATGTCGATCTCTTCCAGCTCAGCCTCGCCGCGCACCAGCCGGTCCATGACCCGCATCATCCAGCCGGTCCCCTCCCGGCACGGCGTGCATTGCCCGCAAGACTCGTGCTTGTAGAACTTCGACAGCCGCCAGATCGCCTTGATGATGTCGGTTGACTGATCCATCACGATCACCGCCGCCGTCCCGAGACCCGACCGCTTTTCGCGCAGCCAGTCGAAATCCATGATCGCGTCGTCACATTCCTCGGCGCGCAGAAGTTGCACCGAAGAGCCGCCCGGAATAACCGCCTTCAGGTTCTTCCAGCCGCCGCGCACGCCGCCGCAATGGGTCTCCAACAACTCTTGCAGCGGGATCGACATCGCCTCTTCCACCACGCAGGGGTTGTTGACATGACCCGAGATCGCGAACAGCTTGGTGCCCGCGTTGTTCGGGCGGCCAAAGCCCGCGAACCACTCCGGCCCGCGCCGCAGGATCGTCGGCACCACCGCAATCGATTCCACGTTGTTCACCGTGGTCGGGCAGCCATAAAGCCCCGATGCCGCCGGGAACGGCGGCTTCATCCGCGGCATCCCCTTCTTGCCCTCAAGGCTTTCCAGCATCGCGGTCTCTTCGCCGCAGATATAGGCCCCCGCACCGTGGTGCAGATATAGGTCGAAATCATAGCCCGACCCGCAGGCATTCTTGCCGATCAGCCCGGCGTCATAGGCCTCGTCAATCGCGCGCTGCAACGCCTCGCGCTCGCGGATATACTCGCCGCGAATGTAGATATAGGCCGCATTCGCCCCCATCGCGAAAGACGCGATCAGCGCGCCCTCGACCAGCGTATGCGGGTCATGCCGCATGATCTCGCGGTCTTTGCAGGTGCCGGGTTCGGACTCGTCGGCGTTGATCGTCAGATAGCTGGGCCGCCCATCGGATTGCTTGGGCATGAACGACCATTTCAACCCGGTCGGGAACCCCGCCCCGCCGCGCCCGCGCAGGCCAGAGGCCTTGATCTGATCGACGATCTTATCGCGCCCGCGCGACAGGATCTCTTTCGTGCCATCCCAATGCCCACGCGCCTTCGCCCCTGCGAGAGTGCGATCATGCATCCCGTAGATATTCGTGAAGATCCGGTCCTGATCCTTCAGCATGCCTCAGTCCTCAATCCTTCCGACCCAACCGGGCCTCAGTTGCCCTGACGTTTCCGCCAGACGCGCCATGTCACGACCATCGCCCAAACGAACGCGGCCAAAGCGGCAAAGTCGAGCAGGAAGGCGTATTTCGCCGCCCATCCCATCTGTCCGCCCAATAGGTTGCCCCCGACCCAAAGCACCCCGGTTGCCGCGATGACGATTGCCGCCAGCCGCATCTGCCGTTCGAGGTGCTGTTCTTCGTCGGGGGTCAGTTTCATCACTCCACGCCTCAGTAAACCTTGCCGTCTTCGACGCGTTTCGAGAATTCGGTCGCGCCGCCTGCCGCCAGCAACTTTGCCTGAGCGACCCAGGTGTCGCGCGTCACGCGGCCATGGAAGCCCTCAAGATTGTGGTCCATCCACGACACTTCGCTGTCGCCCCAAGCCGCGATCTGATCGAAGTGGTAGATACCCATCGAATGGCACAACGCCTCCAGCTTCGGCCCGATCCCCTTGATCTGCTTCAGATCATCGGCCTTACCGCCGCGCGCGGCACTCAGCGCCGCCGGGCGCTGCGCCGTCGCCGCGACAGGCTCCGCCGCCGCCGCAGGTTTCGCAGCTGCCGGCTCTACCTTGGCCTTTGCCGCAGGCTTCGGCGCCGCTTTCGCCGCCTTGGGCGCCCACGACACCACCAAAGGCACTTCGGTCCCGTCAATGCGCTTCAGCGTGTCGCCGATATCCACCGCCGCTTGCACGCTGGCGTTATACTGTTGCTTGCCGCTGTCCAGCTCCTTGAGGCTGGTCAGCCCGCTCAACGGTTCCGCCGCATAGCGCCCGTTCTGCGGCCCCGGCACCGGCACTTTGCCCGCCGCCATGTCCTCAAGCAGCGCTTCCAGCTTCTCTGCCGTCAGATCCTCGTAGTAATCCTTGCCGATCTGCGCCATCGGCGCGTTGGCACAGGCGCCCAGACACTCGACCTCTTCCCAGCTGAACTTTCCGTCCGCCGAAAGGGTATGCGCCTTGGCCGCGATCTTTTTCTTACACACCGCCATCAGGTCTTCGGCGCCGCAGATCATGCACGACAAGGTGCCGCAAACCTGCACATGCGCCACCGAGCCGACCGGCGCCAACTGGAACATGAAGTAGAACGTCGCCACTTCCAGCGCGCGGATGTAGGCCATTCCCAGCCGGTCGGCGACATGCTCGATCGCGGCCCGCGTCAGCCACCCCTCCTGCTCTTGCGCCCGCCACAACAGCGGGATGATCGCCGAGGCCTGACGGCCCGCAGGATATTTCGTGATCTGCGCCTCAGCCCAAGCCTGGTTGGCGGGGGTGAAAGCGAAAGAGGCAGGTTGTTCGTGGTGCAGGCGACGTAGCATCAGGCTCCGGCTCCGGTCTGAAAGTTGGCGGCAAGGGCGACGACCGTGACAATTGTCGCGGCGACCCCGGCCATGAGGTGTTTGGAAAACGGCGTGCCCGCCCGCGCGTAAATCGTCGCGTCGGCAAACCCAAGAAAGGCAAAGACGGCAAACAGAAAGGCGATCACCTTCATGTCGCCATAGCAGGTGGCGCCAATACCAAGCGCCACCAGCGCGAAGTAGCGGTCGGCCATCACTTGCGGCAGGTTCTCAAGGCGATGCTTGGCAAAAGCCATGCCTTTGGCCGGGTTGCGCAGGAACATCGCCCCCAGCGCGCCGGGCACCAGCACCCCCGCCCCAGACAGCACCAGCGCCAGCGTATCAAGCGAGGTCATTTGCACGTCCCCCCCGCCATACGCAAAACATCGCCCGGCTCTGGCGTCAGGATCTTGGCGTCGATCAAACGCACCACCACCCCGGCACCCTCGTCCGGCGTCAGCTTGGCCGCAGCCAGCACCGCCTTTTGATTGCTATCATTGACCACACAGCCCGCCGCCGCGATCGCCGCAACCATCGCGGCAACCTGCGCATTGGTCGGCCCCCCCTCGGCAAATGCCGGGGCGGTCAGGCCAAGCGCAAGGATCAGGGCGGCGAGTGCTTTCACCGGTCGATCTCCCCGAACACCACGTCAAGGGACCCGATGATCGCCGCGACGTCGGCCAGCAGATGCCCGGTGGCGATGTAATCCATCGCCTGAAGATGCAGGAACCCCGGCGCGCGGATCTTGGCGCGGTAGGGTTTGTTGCTGCCATCCGCCACCAGATAGACACCAAACTCGCCCTTCGGCGCCTCAACCGCGGCATAAACCTCGCCGGCCGGAACGTGGAAGCCCTCGGTGTAAAGCTTGAAGTGATGGATCAGCGCCTCCATCGAGGTCTTCATCTCGGCCCGTTTCGGCGGCGTGATCTTGCCGCGCGCCAGCACGTCGCCCGGCTCCACCCGCAGCTTGGCAATCGCCTGACGGATGATGCTGGTCGACTGGCGCATCTCTTCCATGCGGCACAGGTAGCGGTCGAAACAGTCGCCGTTCTTGCCGACGGGGATCTGGAAATCGAACTCGTCATAGCACTCATAAGGCTGCGAGCGCCGCAGATCCCACGCCAGACCAGAGCCGCGCACCATCACACCAGAGAAGCCGAATTTCTGGATATCGTCCTCATTGACGACGCCAATATCAACGTTGCGCTGCTTGAAGATCCGGTTCTCGGTCAGCAGCCCGTCGATGTCATCCAGCACGCGCGGGAATTCCACCGCCCACTGGTCGATATCCTCGATCAGTTCCGGCGTCAGGTCCTGATGCACGCCACCTGGGCGGAAATAGGCCGCGTGCAGGCGCGCGCCGCAGGCCCGCTCATAAAACACCATCAACTTTTCGCGCTCTTCAAAGCCCCACAGCGGCGGCGTCAGCGCGCCCACATCCATCGCCTGCGTGGTGACGTTCAACAGGTGGTTCAGCACCCGGCCAATCTCGGAATACAGCACCCGGATCAGGCTGGCGCGACGCGGCACCACAACGCCGGTCAGCCGCTCGATCGCCAGACACCAGGCATGTTCCTGGTTCATTGGCGCGACGTAATCGAGCCGGTCGAAATAGGGCAGGTTTTGCAGATAGGTGCGCGATTCCATCAGCTTTTCGGTGCCGCGATGCAGCAGCCCGATATGCGGGTCGCAGCGCTCCACAATCTCGCCGTCAAGCTCTAGCACAAGGCGCAAAACACCATGCGCCGCAGGGTGTTGCGGGCCGAAGTTGATGTTGAAGTTGCGAATCTTCTGCTCGCCCGTCATCACGTCGTCGAAGTTGCCGTCCATCATCTCACACCCTCGCCATATTGGCTTGCCAGCTTTCGGGCAGCGCGCCAAAGGTCTGTTCCACAAATCTGTATTGCGGCGCCAAATAGGCCGCCGCCGCCGCACGCCGCCGCGCATCCAATGCAACCGGCACGCCGGGAAGGATGCGTTGCGTCAACTGCGCGGGCTGGTAGCCGATGCCCAGAAACGCGCAGAGCCGCCGCACGCCGCTTTCGGTCATCAGCCGCTCGTAAAACTCCACCAGCAACCGCTCTGCCGGCACCACCGCCCGCAGCTTGGCGATCACCGCCGCATAATCGCCACGCTCGGCAATGCTGTGCGCACCGGCCCCGGCCAACACCTGATCCAACCGCCGCCGCGCCCGACGCGCGCCCTCTGCAGGCGCCCGACCCTCGGCCGCGTGCATCCGCACATGGCTCCACAGCCGCTCGATCGGGTCGCGCATCACATAGACCACTTTGGACAGCGGCGAGACCGCCAGCATCCGGCGCAGCCCCTCGACCGACAGCATCGAATAGGCCGGCGTAATATCCGCCACCACCCGCGCCGACCCGCTATCGCGCGTCAGATAGTCACCATAGGTCTCGTCGCCGCGATGCACCGCGATCATCTCGTGCAGGTCGGCGGCCTGCTTGGCCAGCCACATCAACTCCATGCCCTCGGCCGCGGCAATCTTGCCCTCGATCTCGGCGATCTGCGCTTCCAGCAAACGAATTTGCCGCGCATGTCCGCGCGCGCCCTGCGCCGCCGCATCGAAATAGTGCAGCTCTTTGATAGAGCGCAAATGACACTCGGCATGGCGCGCAAGATAGCTGTAAAGCCAGGTCGTCCCTGACTTCGTCGCTCCTACGCCCAACAAGAGTGTCGGTTGCCCCTGCACTTACGCCTTCGCCCCCGCTTTGGCATCGCCCGGAAGGATGTATTCGGCACCCTCCCATGGGCTCATGAAATCAAACTGGCGGTATTCCTGCACCAGGCTGACCGGCTCATACACCACGCGCTTCTGCTCTTCGTCATAGCGCACCTCGACATAGCCCGAGGTCGGGAAATCCTTGCGCAAAGGATGCCCGCGAAAGCCATAGTCGGTCAGAATGCGCCGCAGATCCGGGTGGCCCGAGAACAGGATGCCGAACATGTCGAACACCTCCCGCTCGAACCAGTTGGCCGAGGGGTGGGTTTCGATGATCGACGGCACCATCTCATCCTCGCGCACCGCCACTTTCAGGCGGATACGGTGATTTTTGTACATCGACAGCAAGTGGTAAACCACGTCGAACCGCGCCGCGCGTTCGGGGTGATCGACGGCGGTGATATCCACCAGCGTCGAGAACCGGCACCCGGCGTCGTCCTTCAGATAGGCGATCAACGTCGGCACATAGGCCAGATTGACCTCCAGCGTCAGCTCGCCAAACGCAATCGAGGCGTCCACGATCGCCGCGGGCCGCTCGGCCCGGATCGCTGCGGCCAGATCGTTCAATGTGTCAGACATAACGCCTCTCCTCAGCGAGCGATGGTGCCGGTGCGGCGGATCTTACGCTGCAATTGCAGGATGCCATACAGCAACGCCTCGGCGGTGGGCGGGCAGCCGGGAACGTAGATGTCCACCGGAACCACGCGATCACAGCCGCGCACCACGGAATAGCTGTAATGGTAATAGCCGCCACCGTTGGCACAGGACCCCATCGAGATCACATAGCGCGGCTCTGGCATCTGGTCGTAAACCTTGCGCAGCGCCGGGGCCATCTTGTTGGTCAGCGTGCCGGCCACGATCATCACATCCGACTGGCGCGGAGAGGCGCGCGGCGCGAAACCAAAGCGTTCGGCATCATAGCGCGGCATCGCGACGTGCATCATCTCGACCGCGCAGCAGGCGAGACCAAAGGTCATCCAGTGCAAGCTGCCGGTGCGCGCCCAGTTGATGATGTCCTCAGACGAGGTCAGCAGGAAGCCTTTGTCCTGCAATTCCCGGTTCAGCGCCTGCGTCGCAACCTCTGGGTCGCCGCCCGCGTGGTTGGCGGAAGTGCTCACTCCCATTCCAGCGCTCCTTTTTTCCATTCATAGGCAAAGCCGACGGTCAGCACGGCCAGAAAGACCATCATCGACCAGAACGCGACCATAGATAGCGCGCCAAAGGCCACCGCCCAGGGGAACAGGAATGCCACCTCAAGGTCGAAAATGATGAACAGGATCGAGACCAGATAGAACCGCACATCGAACTTCATGCGCGCGTCGTCAAAGGCGTTGAACCCGCACTCATAGGCCGAAACCTTCTCGGCATCCGGGTTGCGGATGGCGATCACGACGGCGGCTAAGATCAGCACAAGCCCAAGGGCCGTGGCCATCGCAAGGAATATGAGGATGGGAAGGTATTCTCTCAGCAGATGGTCCACTGTCGGCTCCTTCAAACTCGCGCTTTGTCCGCGCGTTCGTGTTGGCTTAGGCCCGTTTACCCCCGCACCCCGGCGCGGTCAACCAAAGGCAGGTGCGAAAGCACCCCTTGTTCCAAGGGATTTTCACGTCGGTATACAAATGTGCGCAAACTCTGCTAGCGGAAACGCCGCAGTGCAGCCCTTATCCGGGCCGACTCAGCCGACTCAGCCGCGCCACACCGGCTTGCGCTTGGCAAAGAACGCAGCGATGCCCTCGGCGGCTTCGTCAGTCTCCCACCGCGCCACCAGCGCCTCGATCGTCTCGTCAATCAGCGCGTCGTCAATCACCGGCCCCAAGCGCCGCGCCAGCCGCTTTGCCGCCGCCACCGCCCCCGGCGCGCAGTCGAGGTAAGGCGCCACCTCGGCCTCAACCGCGGCGTCCAGATCGCCCATCGCCACCACCCGCGCCACCACGCCCAGCCGCGCAGCCTCCGCCGCGTCAAACACGCGCGAGGACATCATCACGCGCCGCGCATTGGCCTCGCCCATCCGCGCGATCACATAAGGCCCGATCGTCGCCGGGATCAGACCCAGCTTGGTCTCGGTCAGGCCAAACTTCGCCCCCTCCGCCGCAATCGCGATATCGCAGACACAGGCCATGCCGACGCCGCCGCCAAACGCGTTGCCATGAATGCGCCCGATCATCGGCTTCGGCATCGTATTGAGCGTGAACAGCGCCCCCGCCAGCTTGCGCGCCTCAACCCGGCGCGAGGCCGCGTCCCCAGCCACCTGCGCCTGCATCCAGCCCAGATCGCCGCCCGCACAAAAACTCTCGCCGCCGCTTTGCAGCACCACGACGCGCACCAAGGGGTCCGCGCCCAGCACCAGCGCCGCCGCGTTCAGCTCGGCCATCATCTGGCCCGACATCACGTTATGCTTTTCCGGCCGGTTGAGCCAAAGCCCCGCCACGCCGCGCGCATCCACCTCAACCCTGATCGTCTCAAACATGCCGTTTGCCCCTTGCCCTAAGCCTCACGCCGACCGCAACCCGCGCGCCATCTCCGCCGCTTCGGCGACCAAACCCAGATCCAGCCCGGTTTCATACCCCAAGCCCGCCAGCCGCGCCGCCACCGCCTCGGTCGCCACATTCCCCGCCGCCCCCGGCGCATAGGGACAGCCGCCCAAACCGCCGACCGCCGCATCGAACACCCGCAGGCCCAGCGCCAGCGAGGCCTGTATATTCACCAAAGCCCGCCCCGCCGTGTCATGGAAATGCCCAGCCAGCCGCTCGGCGGGCAGTTCCCCCAACACCGCACGCAGCATCGCGCTTACGGTCTCTGGCCGCCCCTGCCCTATGGTGTCGCCAAGACTGACCTCATAACAGCCCAGATCGCGCAGCGCCGCCACCACCCGAGCCACTGCCGCCGGCGCCACAGCACCCTCAAACGGGCAATCAGTCACGCAAGACACATAGCCGCGCATCCGTATCCCATCCGCCCGCGCCGCCTCTGCCACTGGGGCGAACCGCGCGAGGCTTTCGGCGATCGAGCAATTCAGGTTCGCCTTGGAAAACCCCTCCGACGCCGAGCCAAAAATCGCGATCTCATCCGCCCGCGCCGCCTTCGCCGCGCCATAGCCGATCATATTGGGCACCAAAGCCGCATAAGAAACGCCCGGCGCGCGGGTGATCCCGGCCAGCACCTCGGCCCCGTCCGCCATTTGCGGCACCCACTTCGGGCTGACGAAGCTCGCCACCTCGATGCGCCGAAACCCCGCGCGCGACAAAAGATCAACCAGCGCGATCTTCGCGGCCGCCGGGATCATGCGCGCCTCGTTCTGCAAGCCATCCCGAGGCCCGACCTCAAAGATCTCAACAAACTCCGCCATCTCAGACCTCCGGTGCCGGATAAAACTCACGCCGGTAAATCTCCGCCACGCCATCCCGCGCCAGTGCCCGCTGATAGCCGGGCCGCGCCTGCATCCGCACCACCCAGGCCTGCACATTCGCCATGCCGTCCAGCGCCGCAAACCGCGCGCCCAGCACCGCACCATAGCCGAGCGTGATATCCACCGCCGAGAACCCGCTGCGCAGCAACCATTCCCGCCCCTCGAGCGCGCGATCCGCCACGGCCAGCACATTGGACAACCGCTTCGCCTCCAACCGCATCACCGTGGGCGAGCGCATCCAGTCCTCGCGCAAAACGATATGCTGCTGTGTCAATGCCGCCAAATGCTGCCCCGCGGTTTCCGAGAAGTGCAGCCATTCCAGCCACTCCGCCCGCTCCTCCGTTCCCGGCGCGGCCCACAGCATCCCGCGCGTCTCGCACAGCCATTCGACAATCGCGCCGCTTTCAAACAGCACGCGCCCATCGACCTCCAGCGCAGGCACCCGCCCCGCAGGCGACAGCGCAAGAAACTCAGGCGAGCGCATCGACTTGTCGAAGAACGAATGCTGCACCACCTCGAACGGCAGCCCCATCTCCTCCAGCAGCCACAGCACCCGGAACGACCGCGCCTGCGCGCAATGATGCAGGCGGATCATGCCGCCTCCTCCAGCCTCACCAGCGCCGCGCCCGCCTCGACCTGCGCCCCCGCCTCGACCAGCACCTCTGCCACCACGCCGTCCCGCGCGGCCACCATGGTGTGTTCCATCTTCATCGCCTCCAGCACGGCCAGCCGGTCGCCCTTCGCCACCGCCTGCCCCGCGCGCACGAACACCGCCTTCACCAACCCCGGCATCGGCGACAGCGTGATATTCCCCCCCGCATGGGCCGAGGCCTCGCGCGCCAGTTCATCCACCACGTCAAACGACACCGCGCCGCCATCAAACACATGCACCCGCGCGCCGATCCGCACCACGCGCCCCGGCGCCTTGGCCTCGTCGATCCACCATGCGCCGCGCCGCTCAGCCACGCTTTCCGTGCCGTCCAGTTCAACCCGCACCCGGTCCGGCCCCTCGACCCGCACCACCGCGTCCAGCACCGCCTCGCCACGCCGCACCGCCACCCGCCGCCGCAACGGCGCCCACAACGTGAACCCCGCGAGCCGCGCCGCGCCATCCCACAGCCCCGCCGCCGCCAACACCGCCGCAACAGTGACGCCGCGCGAGGGCGCCACTTCCGCCACCAGCGCCGCCAAATCCCGCTCAATCAGCCCGGTATCGACCTCACCACGCCCAAACCCCTCATGGCGCGCCAAAGCGCCCAGAAAGCCAAGGTTCGTCACGGTCCCCGCCACCTCGGTCCCGGCCAAGGCCCGCTCCAACCGCCGCAACGCCACCGCCCGCGTCGGCGCCTGCACCACCAGCTTGGCAATCATCGGGTCATACCAGGGAGAGATCACATCCCCCTCGCGCACCCCGGTCTCGACCCGCGCGTCGCCAAACCGCAGATGCTCCAGCCGCCCGGTCGCCGGCAAAAACCCCGCCGGAACGTCCTCGGCATAAAGCCGCGCCTCAAACGCATGGCCCGAGATCGAAAGATCACCTTGCGCGCAGGGCAAAGGCTCGCCGCTCGCCACGAGCAACTGCCACTCCACCAGGTCAACGCCGGTGATCGCCTCGGTCACCGGATGCTCGACCTGCAACCGCGTGTTCATCTCCATGAACCAAAAGCGGTCCACGCGCAGCCCGTCCGATCCGTCCACGATGAACTCCACCGTCCCCGCGCCCGAGTAACCGATCGCCTTCGCCGCGCGCACGGCGGCATCCCCCATCGCCGCGCGCATCTCGGCCGTCATCCCCGGCGCGGGCGCTTCCTCGATCACCTTCTGATGGCGGCGCTGCAAGGAACAATCCCGCTCGAACAAATGCACCGCATGCGAGCCGTCGCCGAACACCTGCACCTCGATATGGCGCGGCGCGCTGACGTATTTCTCGATCAGCACCGCGTCATTGCCGAACGCCGTCGCCGCCTCGCCCTTGGCACTCTCCAGCGCCGCGGCAAAGCCCGCCGCCGCCTCGACCTTGCGCATCCCCTTGCCGCCGCCGCCCGCCACCGCCTTGATCAGCACCGGATAGCCGATCTCGCCCGCCTTGAGCGCCAGCAACGCGGCATCCTGATCCTCGCCAAGATACCCCGGCACCACCGGCACGCCCGCCGCCGCCATCAGCCGCTTGGCCGCGTCCTTCAACCCCATTGCCCGGATCGCAGCCCCCGAGGGGCCGATGAACACCAGCCCCGCCGCCTCGACCGCATCGACAAACTCCGGGTTCTCGCTCAGAAACCCATAGCCCGGATGCACCGCCTCCGCCCCCGACGCCCGCGCCGCCGCAATAATCACATCGCCGCGCAGATAGCTGTCCGAGGGTCGCGCGCCGCCGATCCACACCGCCTCATCCGCCATCGCCACATGCCGCGCGTCGCGGTCCGCGTCCGAAAACACCGCCACCGTCGCCACGCCCATCTTGCGGCAGGTATCCATTACCCGACAGGCAATCTCGCCCCGGTTCGCGATCAGGATCTTGCGAAACATGCCCCGCCCTTTCTTCTTGGCCCAAATACTCCCGCCGGAGGCGTCCTGCCGCATATCATGCGCATGATTGCTGCATGGTTGCTGCATGAAAAACATATGCCCAAAGCGCCGCCCTCACATCCGGAACAACCCGAATTTCGTCGCTGAAATCGGTGCATTCAGCGCCGCCGAAAGGCTCAACCCCAGCACCGCCCGCGTCTTCCTCGGATCCACGATCCCGTCGTCCCAAAGCCGCGCCGAGGCATACAGCGGATGGCTCTGCGTCTCGAACATCTCGATGGTCGGGCGCTTGAATTCCGCCTCTTCCTCGGGTGACCAAGTGCCGCCAACCCGTTCAATTCCCTCACGTTTTACCGTAGCAAGCACACCCGCCGCCTGCTCGCCCCCCATCACCGAGATGCGGCTGTTCGGCCAGGTCCACAGGAACCGCGGGCTATAGGCGCGCCCCGCCATGCCATAGTTTCCCGCGCCGAAAGAGCCGCCCACCAGCATAGTGATCTTGGGCACTTCCGTGGTGGCGACAGCCGTCACCATCTTGGCCCCATGCCGCGCGATCCCCTCGTTCTCATACTTCCGCCCCACCATGAACCCGGTGATATTTTGCATAAAAACCAATGGGATAGAGCGCTGAGAGCACAGCTCGATAAAATGCGCACCCTTCACGGCGGCTTCGGAAAACAGCACGCCATTGTTGGCGACGATCCCCACCGGACAGCCCATCACATGCGCGAACCCGGTGACCAACGTCTCGCCAAAGCGCGCTTTGAACTCGTCGAACCGGCTGCCATCCACCACCCGCGCGATCACCTCGCGAATGTCATAGGGTGTGCGCAGATCGCCCGGCACCACGCCCAGAATCTCCTCGGGGTCATAGGCGGGTTCCTCCACACTAAGCCATTGCACCGTATCAGGTTTCCGCCGATTGAGGTTCCCCACCGCGCGCCGCGCCAGCGCCAAGGCATGCGCGTCATCCTCGGCCAGGTAATCCGCCACGCCCGACAGCCGCGTGTGCACATCGCCGCCGCCCAGATCCTCTGCCGTCACCACCTCGCCCGTCGCAGCTTTCACCAAAGGCGGGCCAGCGAGGAAGATAGTCCCCTGATTTTTCACGATAATCGTCACATCCGACATGGCGGGCACATACGCCCCCCCCGCCGTGCAAGAGCCCATCACCACCGCGATCTGCGCGATCCCCTTGGCACTCATCCGTGCCTGATTATAGAAAATCCGCCCGAAATGGTCGCGATCTGGGAAGACCTCGTCCTGATTGGGCAGGTTCGCGCCACCGGAATCGACGAGGTAAACGCAGGGCAGCCCACATTCCTCCGCGATCTCCTGCGCCCTTAAGTGTTTCTTCACACTGAGCGGGTAATATGTGCCACCTTTCACCGTCGCGTCGTTGCACACCACCATCACTTCGGTGCCATTGACCCGGCCAACGCCCGCAATCAGCCCCGCGCACGGCGCGGCCCCGTGATACATCCCATGCGCCGCCACCGCGCCGATTTCCAGAAACGGCGACCCGACGTCAAGCAAACCCGCCACCCGCTCGCGCGGCGCCATCTTGCCGCGCGCCACATGCCGCGCCAGCGCCTTCTCGCCACCGCCCGCAGCCGCATGTGCCGCCGCAGAGGATATTTGTTCCAAAGCAACAAGATGCGCGGCTTTGTTAAGACGAAACTGTTCCGATCCGGTCACAATCTGCGAGGAAAGCCGCATCACCCCGCCGCCCCCATCAACTCGCGCCCGACCAGCATCCGGCGGATCTCGCTGGTGCCCGCGCCGATCTCCATCAACTTGGCATCGCGGAACAGGCGCGACACCACAGAGTCGTTCAAAAACCCTGCCCCACCAAGGGCTTGCACCGCCTGATGCGCCTGCACCATCGCCTGTTCGGAACAGTAAAGCACGCAAGCCGCCGCATCCGCCCGCGTCACCGTGCCCCGGTCGCAGGCGCGGCCCACCTCATACAGATACGCCCGCGCCGTGTTCATCGCGGTATACATGTCGGCGATTTTTCCCTGCATCAGCTGGAAATTCCCGATCGGCTGGCCAAACTGCTTACGCTCGCGCATGTAGGGCATCACCTCGTCGAGGCACGCCGCCATGATGCCGGTGCCGATGCCCGACAGCACCACGCGCTCATAGTCCAGCCCCGACATCAGCACGCGCACGCCCCTACCCTCGGCGCCCAGCACGTTCTCGAACGGCACTTCGCACTCCTCGAATATCAGCTCGCCGGTGTTCGATCCGCGCATCCCCAGCTTGTCGAAATGCGGGCCTTGCCGGAAGCCTTTCATAGTCTTTTCAATAAGAAAGGCGGTGATCCCCTTCGATCCCGCCTCGGGGTCCGTCTTGGCATAGACCACCAGCACATCCGCATCCGGCCCGTTGGTGATCCAGTATTTCGACCCGTTCAGCGCATAATACCCGTTCCGCTTTTCCGCGCGCAGCTTCATGCCCACCACGTCCGAGCCCGCCCCGGTCTCCGACATAGCAAGCGCGCCGACATGCTCGCCAGAGATCAGTTTGGGCAGGTACGCCCGCTTTTGTGCATCCGTGCCGTTAAGGTTGATCTGGTTCACGCACAGGTTCGAATGCGCCCCGTACGACAGCGAAACCGAGGCCGAAGCCCGCGCGATTTCCTCCACCGCGACGGCATGGGCCAGATACCCCAGCCCCGCGCCGCCGAATTCCTCGGGCACCGTGATACCCAGCAGCCCCAGTTCGCCCATCTCGCGCCACAGCGCGGCAGGAAAGCAATTGTCGCGATCCACCGCCGCCGCCATTGGCTTCAGCCGTTCTTGCGACCAGCGATGCACCGACTCGCGCAGCGCGGCGATATCCTCGCCCAGATCGAATGTCATGGATGCGGTGAACATGCGGCCCCTCCCGGTTATTGAACGTACGTTCAAATAACCTGCCGCAATCCCCGAGTCGGGTCAATGCCCCGTATGCTACCCTTCGCGGCAGGCTAACGCGTCACGCGACGCGCGCTTGCCAGACCGCCGAAACCTCGGCCCGGATGATCCGTGCAATCAGCGCGCAATCCGCAAGGCTGAAGGTCAGCGGCAGCCGCATATCCAACAGCGCCGCCAGCACACGGTCGGTGCGCGGCAGTCGCGGCGCCTCAACATAGCGCCACGAATCATAACGCGAGGTGAACGCCACCGGCTCCTCCGCGCCGAACCATTTAAGCTCGACCCCGCGCGCCAGACACCGCGCGATCACGGCCTGCACATCCGCCGCCGCCCAATCCGGCAACAGGAACTGGATCGAGGAGCCGACGTAGGTCTCCGCCTCGGGCCGCGCGATCACATTCAACCCCGGCGTCGCGCGCAATCCGTCCTCGACACAGGCATAGCGCGCGTTCCACGCCGCACATTGATGCGCCAGCCGCCGCAGTTGCGGCCGCAGGATTGCCGCGCGCAGATTGTCCATACGACCAGAGATATTCGGCGTTTCATACTTTACACGTTCGAACATTTCAGGCGGAGGAGCCGCCTTATGCCGCCCATAGAGCATGTAAGAACCCGACAATATCACCGCCCGCGCCATCACCTCGGCATCGTCGCTGACGAGCAGGCCACCCTCGCCCGAATTCATGTGTTTATAGGTCTGCGTCGAATAGCAGCCCACTGCGCCATGCCGACCTGAGGGCACACCGCGCCACGCAGCCCCCATCGTATGCGCGCAATCCTCGACCACCACGACGCCCGCACCGTTGCAGATCTCCATCAGCCGGTCCATGTCGCACAGATGCCCGCGCATGTGGCTGAGCAGCAGCACGCGGGGGCCACCCGTTGTAACCTTTGCCGCCAGATCCTCCAGATCAATTGTCAGCGCCTCGGTCACTTCGACAAACACCGGCACCGCGCCAAGGCTGGCAATCGCCCCCGGCACCGGGGCAAGCGTGAAGGCGTTGGTCAGCACGCGGTCGCCCGCCTTCACCCCCACCGCCCGCAGCGCGCAACCCAGTGCATAGCCGCCCGAGGCAACCGCGAGGCAGTATTTCGCCCCCACCGTGGCCGCGAATTCCTCCTCCAGCAGCGCCGCCTCGGCGGTCTCACCCGCCACCGTGTTATAGCGATGCAGCCGCCCGTGCCGCATCACCGCCACCGCCGCTGCGATTGCCTCGTCGGGGATCGGTTCCTGCTGGGTAAAACTGCCGCTGAAAACGTCCTGCATCTGCGCCTCCTTTATGGCAACAAGGTCGCGACGATATCGTCAAGCTGATCGTAATGGTCCAGCAATGCCTCTGGCGACAGGCGCGCCACGCCCTGCCCCTCTGGCCCGAAGGTCACCAGAACCGACGGCACGCCCGCGCGCCGCGCCGTCTCGCGGTCGGTTTCGGTGTCGCCCACCAACAGCGCGCGCGCCGGATTGCCGCCGGCGCGCCGCACTGCCTCGGTAAAGGGCGCGGGGTCGGGTTTGCGCACCGGCAGCGTGTCCGCCCCCACCATCGAGGCGAAAAGATCCCGCACGCCCAGACGCCGCAAAAGCTCTTCCGCTAAGCCCTCGGGTTTATTGGTGCAGATGCCAACCGCATAGCCTGCCGCCGACAGCCGCTTCACCGCCGCCACCGCACCGGGGTAAAGCCGCGTATGGCGGTCGATGTCGGCGCTATAGGCCGCCAGCAACATCGGATATTGCGCATCCACCATCGCCTCGGTCCACCCGTCGGGCAAAACCCGCGCGAACCCAAGCCGAAGCATGGCGCGCCCGCCGTGAAACGCCGTCAGCGCATCCGCCTGCGCGGACAGCATATCCCCATGCCCCAGCCCGCGAAAACAGGCGTTTGCCGCCCCGATCAGGTCCGCCGAGGTATCGGCGAGCGTCCCATCCAGATCGAAAATGACTGTACGCATCCATCCCCCGGCAACATCCTGCCTTCCGCAGCGACTATATGCAACAAACGGAAAGGTCTTTTGATCGCGGCCAACTTGCGGTAGCCCGCCCATCAGGTAAAACGAGCCGACCCAGAAGGAAAGAGCCCCAATGCCGACCTCACTTATCATCCTTGCCGCCGGCCAAGGGACACGCATGAATTCCGACCTGCCGAAGGTGCTGCACCACGTCGCCTCGGCCCCCCTTCTGGTGCACGCGATGACCGCCGGGGCTGCGCTGTCGCCCGATCACACTGTCATTGTCGCGGGGCACGGCGCCGAGGCGGTCAGCAAGGCCGCCCTCGCGCATGACGAAACCGCGCGCGTCGTGGTGCAAGAGGCGCAACTGGGCACGGCACACGCGGTAGCCCAAGCCGCGCCCTTGCTGAAGGACGTCTCCGGCGACGCCATTGTGCTCTACGGCGACACGCCGTTCATCCGCCCCGAGACGCTAGAGGCGATGCTGGCCGCACGCGCCACGCATGCGGTTGTGGTGCTGGGTTTTGAGGCGCGCGATCCGGGGCGCTACGGGCGCCTTGTGACCAGCGGCGACAGCCTCGACCGTATCGTGGAATTCAAGGACGCATCGCTTGAGGAACGCGCCATAACGCTCTGCAACAGCGGCGTTATCTGCGCTGATACCAGCACCCTGTTTGACCTCGTGGCCGCCGTGGGCAACGACAATGCCTCGGGTGAATACTACCTCACCGACATTGTCGAGATTGCGCGCAAACGCGGTCTGTCTGCGGGCGTCGTGATCTGTGACGAGGCGGAAACCATGGGCATCAATACCCGCGCCCAACTGGCCGAGGCAGAGGCCGCCTTTCAGACCCGCGCGCGGGCCGAGGCGATGGAAAACGGCGTTACCCTGACCGACCCCGACAGCATCTTCTTTGCGCTCGACACCGTGGTCGGCCGCGACGCGACCATCGCGCCGCACGTCATCTTTGGCCTTGGCGTCACCATCGAATCCGGCGCCGAAATCCGCGCCTTCTGCCATCTGGAGGGTTGCCACGTCAGCCGCGGCGCCACCGTCGGCCCCTTCGCCCGCCTCCGCCCCGGCGCGGAACTGGCAGAGGATGTCCACGTCGGCAACTTCGTGGAAATCAAGAACGCCATTCTGGACGAGGGCGTCAAGGTCGGCCACCTCACCTATCTTGGCGACGCCCATGTCGGCCAACACACCAATATCGGCGCGGGCACCATCACCTGCAATTACGATGGCGTTTTTAAACATCACACCGAAATCGGTGCCAATGTATTCATCGGATCTGATACGATGCTGGTAGCGCCTGTCACGATCGGCGCGGGCGCGATGACGGCCTCCGGTTCCGTCATCACTGCCGATGTACCGGCCGAGGCTTTAGCCCTTGGCCGCGCCCCTCAAGTGGTAAAACCCGGATTTGCCCGGAAATTTTTTGATCGTTTGAAGGCCCAAAAGGCCGCAAAAGGAAAGCTTTCATAATGTGTGGAATTATTGGTGTTCTGGGCGACCATGAGGTCGCGCCCCTTCTGGTCGAATCGCTGAAACGCCTTGAATATCGCGGCTATGACAGCGCGGGCATCGCCACCATTTCCAGCGGTCGCCTTGATCGCCGCCGCGCGGTGGGCAAGCTGGTGAACCTGTCTGACCTGCTGGTTCACGAGCCGCTGACGGGCAAAGCCGGTATCGGCCACACCCGCTGGGCCACGCATGGCGGCCCCACGGTTAAGAACGCCCATCCGCACAAGGCGGGCCCGGTCGCGGTCGTCCACAACGGCATCATCGAAAACTTCCGCGAGCTGCGCGCCGAGCTGGCGGAGGCTGGCTACAGCTTTGAGTCCGAAACGGACACCGAAACCGTCGCCCTGCTGGTGCAACACTCGATGACGCAGGGCATGTCGCCGCGCGAGGCCGCGACGCACACCCTGAAACGTCTGCGCGGCGCCTTTGCTCTGCTTTTTCTGTTCGAGGGCGAGGGCGACCTGATGATCGCCGCCCGCAAGGGGTCGCCGTTGGCCATCGGCCATGGCAACGGCGAGATGTTTGTCGGCTCTGACGCCATCGCTTTGGCGCCGATGACCGACCAGATCACCTATCTGGAAGAAGGCGACTACGCCTTTGTCACCCGCGCTGGCGCCGAAATCTACGACGCCGAGGGCCGCCGCGCCAACCGTGCCGTAACTACGATTCAACTCGACGCTACCCGCATCGAAAAGGGCGGCTACAAGCATTTCATGGCTAAGGAGATCGCTGAGCAGCCGGTGGTTCTGGCCGATGCGATCCGCCACTACGTCATCACCGACGGCACAGCGACAGCGTTCCCCGCAGCCATCGATTTCTGCGGCGTCGAACGCATCGCCATGGTCGCCTGCGGCACCGCCTCTTACGCCTGCCACGTCGCGAAATACTGGTTCGAACAGCTCGCAGGCCTGCCCGTAGACATCGATATCGCCTCGGAATTCCGCTACCGCGAGCCGCCGCTGTCGGACAAATCCTGGGCGATTTTCGTCAGCCAGTCGGGCGAAACCGCCGACACGCTGGCCGCCCTCCGCTACGCCAAGGATCGCGTGGCAAAGGTCGTGTCGGTCGTCAACGTCCCGACCTCGTCGATCGCGCGCGAAAGCGACCTTGCGCTGCCGATCTTTGCCGGGGTCGAGGTGGGCGTTGCCTCTACCAAGGGCTTCACCGGACAGCTTACCACGCTTCTTCTTCTCGCGCTGAAAGCGGCTCAGGACCGAGGTCGGCTGACCGATGCCGAACTTGCCGCCCACCTTGCGGCGCTGCAAAATCTGCCGGGTCAGATGAACCACGCGCTGGCCCTTTCGTCGCAAATCGCCGACATTGCCACCAAACTCGCCGAGGCGCAGGATATCCTCTTCCTCGGGCGCGGCGCGATGTATCCCCTCGCGTTGGAAGGGGCATTGAAACTTAAGGAAATCAGCTACATCCACGCCGAAGGTTATGCATCGGGTGAGCTTAAACACGGCCCCATCGCGCTGATCGACCGCATGGTTCCCGTCATCGTCCTCGCCCCGCGCGACACGCTGTTTGAAAAGACCGTGTCGAACATGCAGGAAGTGATGGCGCGTCAGGGCAAAGTCCTGCTGATCTCGGATGCCGAGGGCGTGGCAGAGGCGGGCGACGGCGTCTGGAAATCGCTGACGATGCCTGCGGTCTCCCCGCTCCTCGCGCCCATTCTCTACGCGATCCCGGCGCAGCTTTTGGCCTACCACACGGCCATCGCCAAAGGCACCGACGTGGATCAGCCGCGCAATCTTGCCAAATCGGTTACGGTGGAATAACCCACCGCGCCACCTTGCGACCAACATCGCACCGCAACCGGCCAACAACGGCCGGTTCGCATTCCGATTTCCCGCACCTAAGCCAAACACACAGGCCCTCCGCTGGTAAACACCACTGCCGCGCGAAGCCGCCCGTCGCGCGGCAAAATCGCCGCAGAACCCGCAATCCGCATGACGCTTCTATACGTCAATGGTAAGCACACCCTTAACCCAAGCCGGGAAATCACCGCTTTCGCGGCCATGCCCTCAACCCCAAGGCCCTCCATGACCCTCCTTTCTGCCGACGACGCCATCACCCAACTCCGCGCCGCAGGCGATGCGCGGCGCGCCCTTGATGCGGCCGCCTACCACAAGGTCGCGCGCCCCTATCTTGGCGTCACGGTTCCCGTCATTACCGACCTCGCCAAATCATGGCGCGAGGATCTGCCGCCCGAGGCCCGCCCCGCCTTCGCCGCCGCCCTTTGGGATACTGACATCCACGAGGCGCGCGTTGCCGCCGCCAAGCTGCTGACGCAGGCGCGCATCACTGATGACGCCGCGGTTTGGAGCCTCATTGCCTCTTGGGTGCCGAGATTCGACGCTTGGGCGATCGCCGATCAGGTGTGCTCTGCCGGGGCGCGCCGCCTTACCGCCAAGCCGACCCGCCTGGACGAGGTCGAGACCTGGATCACCAATGAGAACATGTGGACCCGCCGCGCCGCCCTGGTGATGACGCTGCCGTGGACCAAACTCCCGTTCCCAAAGCCCGACGACCTCGCCATTCGCGACCGCGTCCTTGGCTGGTGTGTAACCCTTGCCCCCGACCGCGACTGGTTCATCCAGAAAGCCATCGCCTGGTGGCTACGCGAGTTGTCCAAACACGACGCCCCCCGCAGCCGCGCCTTTCTCGATGCGCATGGCGAGGCGCTCAAACCCTTTGCCCGCAAGGAAGCCGCGCAATACCTCTGACCAGCCGCAATTATTTGCCCCAACTATCCCCCGGGGGGCGGCACGCGACGGGGGCACCGCCCCCACCTTAAGTCGCCCTTGCCCATCCCCCTACGCAACACTACCTTCTTCCCATGAACGCACCTTTGATCGACCCATTTGCCCGCGCCATCACCTACCTGCGCGTCTCCGTCACGGACCGCTGCGATTTTCGCTGCGTCTATTGCATGTCGGAAAACATGACCTTCCTGCCCAAGGCCGACCTGCTGACGCTGGAGGAACTCGACCGCCTCTGCACCACCTTCATCGGCCTCGGCGTGCAAAAACTCCGCATCACGGGGGGCGAGCCTTTGGTGCGTCGCGGCATCATGACCTTCTTCAAGGCGATGTCGCGCCACCTTGACACCGGCGCGCTCAAGGAGCTGACGCTGACCACCAACGGTAGCCAGCTCGCCAAATACGCCGCCGAGCTTGCCGCCTGCGGCATCCGCCGCATCAACGTCTCGCTCGATACGCTGGATCCCGAAAAATTCGCGCGCATCACGCGCTGGGGCCGTCTGGCGCAAGTGCTCGACGGCATCCGCGCCGCCACTGCCGCGGGACTGAAAGTCAAGATCAACGCCGTCGCCCTCAAGGGCGTCAACGATGACGAACTGTTCTCGCTTGCCGAGTGGTGCGCCACCGAGGGCCATGACCTCACCTTTATCGAGGTGATGCCGATGGGCGATATGGGCCCCGACGACCGCCTCGACCAATACTGGTCGCTTGACGATCTGCGCGGGCAACTGGCGACCCGCTATACCCTGATTGATCTGCCCGACAACACCGGCGGCCCGGCCCGCTATGTGCGCCTTGCCGAAACCGGCCAGCGCATCGGCTTTATCACGCCGCTGACGCATAACTTTTGCGAAAGCTGCAACCGCGTGCGCCTGACCTGCACCGGAGAGTTGTTCATGTGTCTGGGGCAAGAGGATATGGCCGACCTTCGCGCGCCCCTGCGCGCCTCTCCCGATGACGCGCAACTGACGCAGGCGATCCGCAACGCGATCCTCAAAAAGCCCAAAGGCCACGATTTCGACTATTCCCGCCAGCATGTCGTCGGCCAGATGACCCGGCATATGAGCCACACGGGCGGCTAGTCCTCAATGGGGGGCGGCTTGCCCCCCACAATACTGTTCAGCGCCGTCTTACGCTGCGGGCATACGGTCCTCAACCATCGTCGCATACCAGCTTGACCCGAACGGAATCGCGTTGTCGTCAAAGTTATAGGCCGGGTGATGCACCATCGCCGTGTCGCCATTGCCGAGGAAAATATAAGCCCCGGGCCGCGCGTTCAGCATAAAGCTGAAATCTTCTGCCCCCATCATCGGCGCGATGTCCAGATCGACATTGCCCGACACTTTCAACGCTGCCGCCGCCGCGTAGTCGGTGTTTTCCGGCGCATTCATAGTCACCGGATAGCCGCGCTTGTAATCCACCTGCGCCGTCGCGCCAAAGGTCGCGGCGACGCCTGCGATAATCGCCTTCACCCGCTCCTCGACGAAATCCTGCACCACAGGGTCCATCGTGCGCACCGTGGCGCGCAACGTCACCGTCTGCGGAATCACGTTGAACGCCTCGCTTTCGGTGCGGAAGGTGCAGACCGAGACCACCACCTGCTTCAGCGGGTCTACGTTGCGGCTGGCGATGGATTGCAGCGCTATCACCATGTGACTGGCAACCAGCGTGGTGTCGATGCAATCGTGTGGCTTGGCGGCATGGCCACCCTTGCCGGTCACCACCACCTCGAACTGATCGGCAGAGGCCATCATCGCGCCGGGGCGGATCGCAAACTGGCCAACCGGAATGCCCGGCATATTGTGCATGCCATAGACCTCTTGAATGCCAAAGCGGTCCATCATGCCGTCGTCCACCATCTCGCGCCCGCCGCCGCCGCCCTCTTCGGCGGGCTGAAAGATCACCACGGCACGCCCGTCGAAATTGCGCGCCTCGGCCAGATATTTTGCGGCCCCCAACAACATCGCAGTATGCCCGTCATGGCCGCAGGCGTGCATCTTCCCCGGTGTTTTAGAGGCATACTCCACCCCCGTCGCCTCAAGGATCGGCAGCGCGTCCATATCGGCGCGTAGGCCGACCACACGGCCTGCCTTGTCGGTCTTGCCTTTGATGACGCCGACCACGCCGGTGCGGCCAATGCCTTCAACCACCTCATCGCAGCCAAACGCACGCAGCTTGGCCGCGACGAGGGCCGAGGTTCGGTGGGTGTCAAACAGCAGTTCCGGGTTTTCGTGAATATCCCGGCGCCAGGCGGCAATTTCGGGCAGCATTTCGGCGAAGCGATTTTTGACGGGCATGGCGACACTCCGATCAGGGGGATTTCCGGGGATCGTGACGAATTTATTTCGCCACCGCAAGGGTTGGATTTTTCGGGGGTTGGTTTCTTCTTGGCAAAAATACTCAAAAATCCACGGGGTGTTGCATGGCGCAACGCTTGCTTATCTATTTGATATTAAATAGTTCTAGAAATTTTGCACCCAAATACCAACCTGTTCCAACATCCCCTACCCGCCGAAGCGCGTCATGCGGAACCGTGCCAGATCATGCCCCGGTGCGCGGCCCGTCACGAGGTCCGCCACCACACGGCCCACGGCGGGGCCGATGCCGAAGCCATGCCCGCACATGCCTGTCGCCACCACTAAACCCGGCAGCGCCGCCGCGTGATCGATCACCGGCACCACGTCGGGCATCGTGTCAATCATTCCGGCCCAGGCACACGCGATCTCCGGGCGGCCAAGTGCGGGGAAAGCGCTCGCAAAACGATCTTGCACGATCTTGAGCGCGCCCTTGCTGGGTTTGGGGTCAAGGATGCGCATCGCCTCGAACGGCGAGGCGGCATCAGGCGACCAGCGGCGCGGGGTGCGCCATGCGTCGGGGTAGCCTGCGGGTGCAGCCGGTCGATAGCTACGGTCGAACAGAGAGCCGCGCAGCTCCGGCAGGAAGGCGCGGAAGTTGCGGAAGGCGTCGGGGCCAATGAAGAATTCGTGAAATTCGTAATGCGCAATCGAGTATCCGCCGTCGATGCGCCTGCGGAAGGCGAAGGTGTTGTCGGTGGCACCGCCGGGGAAAATCTCTGGCATCGGCGGGGTTTGCGCCACGGTGGACAGCACCGAAAGCTGCGGGATGCGGAGCCCAAGGTTGCCAAGGAACAGCGCCGACCACGCGCCTCCAGCCAGCACGGCGTGATCGCAGGCGATGCGGCCCTGTTCGGTGACGACGCCAGTGACGCGCCCCGCGGTCACGTCGAGGCTGCGCACAGCGCAATCCTCGATGATGGTGACGCCCGCGCGCACGGCGGCGCGGGCCATCGCAGGGACGGCCTGCCAAGGTTCCGCCCGCCCGTCGCTTGCCGTCCAGAGGCCGCCAAGCAGGCCACCGGGCCAGTTCGGATTGGCACCCGGCAGCATCGCCAGCACCTGATCGGGGGTCAGCATCCTTGTGTCGAGCGCGTGTTGACGGGCGAGCGCCATGAACGCCTCGAACCGGGCCACGTCCTTGGGTTTGTTCGCGATATAAAGCACGCCGGTTTCGCGGTAGCCAAGATCCTCGCCACAGTCGGCCGCGAGGGTTTGCCACATTTGGCGCGCCTCGATCATCAGCGGCAGTTCGGCGGCGTCGCGGCCTTGCTGGCGCACCCAGCCCCAGTTGCGCGAGGATTGCTCGCCCGCGACGCGGCCCTTTTCGCATAGAACGACGCGCAGACCGCGTTGGGCCAGCTGCCACGCCGACATCACGCCAATCACGCCGCCACCGATAACGACGACGTCAGCCTTGGCGGGCAGCGGCGCCGTAAAGGCGGCCGGCACCGTCATCGAAATCGGAAAGCCCATGTTATCCCGCCAATTCGGCAACCAGCCGCCGCATGAACTCCTGCCCCGCCTCGAATTGCGCGACCGAGATGAATTCGTCAGGCTGATGCGCCTGCGCGATGTCGCCCGGCCCGCAGACGATGGCAGAATAGCCGCCGTCCTGAAACTGCCCCGCCTCTGTGCCGTAGCTGACGACATGGCTGTCGTTGTCGCCGGTCAGGCGACGCACCAGCGCCTCTGACGCGCCACCGGGTTCGGGTTTCAGCGGCGTCACGGTGAAGCGGCGTTCAAGGTGGATCGCCGCCTCTGGCCGCACGGCCTTCATCATGGCCTCGACCTCGGCCACCTTGGCCTTGTAGGCCGCGTCCCACGTCGCCATGTCCTCGCCCGGCACCACGCGAAAATCGAGGCTGAAGCGGCAGTCTTTGGCGGTGATATTGTGCGCGGTGCCGCCCGAGATCATGCCGACATGCACCGTGGTATAGGGTGGCACGAACATCGCGGCGAGCGGGCCGGGCGTGCGGGCGGCGTTTTCGGCGTTCATCTGATTGGCCCAGTCGATCAGCTTGGCCCCCGCCATGATCGCATTGACCCCGGTGTGGAGGAGAGAGGAGTGCACCTCGAACCCCTCGACATGGGTGGCAAAGCCGGTGCCGCCCTTGTGGCCAGAAACCGCCTTCATCATCGAGGGTTCGCCCACCACCACCGCCGCGGCTTTCGGCAGGGTCTTGACCATGTCGGCAATCATCGGCGGCGCGCCGAGGCAGCCGACCTCTTCATCATAGCTCAGCGCGATTTGCAGCGGCCGTTTCACCCCGGCCTCCAGCGCCAAAGGCACGGCCCAAAGCGCCAGCGCGTCAAACCCTTTCATGTCGCAGGTGCCGCGTCCGTAAAGCCGCCCGTCGCGTTCCGTCACCTGCCAGGGGTCCGACGTCCAAGCCTGCCCATCCACGGGCACCACGTCGGTATGGCCCGACAGCACGACGCCGCCCGGAACCATCGGACCGACATTGGCGTAAAGGCTGGCCTTGGTGCGATCAGCGTTCCAGACGCGGTGCGATGTGACACCCCACGAGGCGAGATACGCCTCGACCCAGTCGATCAGCGCCAGATTGCTATCGCGACTCACCGTCGGAAACGAAACCAGCCGGTCCATCAGCGCGCGTGCCGTTAGCCGCGTTGCCATTTTCTTCTCCATCTGCGGACATTTTCGGCAAGGTGATCCTGCCTTGCGCCAACGTCAATATCGCGCGGCCCCGGTTGTTCGCAATTTTGTTACGTCGTGTGGTTCACGAAGAAAGCGTATTGCCGTGGGCAGAAAAATATCTAACACTCGGGGAAATCGACCGCTTGGACAAAATTCATGACGGTCGCAAAATAAAACAAAAACAATCGCTTGGGGAGCGTCATATGCCCGATGGGGCACTACCAGTCCTTGATGTCAAGGGCTTGAAGGTTGTCTTCAAGACCCGTGGCGGTGAAGTTCACGCCGTCAATTCCGTTAGCTTCGACCTCAAACCCGGAGAGCTTCTGGGCGTGGTGGGCGAAAGCGGGTCGGGAAAGTCCGTGACCATGATGTCGCTGATCGGGCTGTTGCCCTCGCCCCCCGCCGATGTGCGGGAGGGGCAGGTGCTGTTCGATGGGCAGGATCTGCTGACCTGCACGCCGGACACTCTGCGCTCGATCCGGGGCGCGCGCATCGGGTTTATCTTTCAAGACCCGATGACCAGCCTTAATCCGGTGTTCAACGTCGGGTTTCAGATCATGGAACCGCTGCGCAAACATATGAAGCTTAGCAAAGCCAAGGCCGCTGACCGCGCGGTGGAGCTGCTGGAGCTGGTCGGGATCCCCGATGCGCGGCGCAGGCTGGACGATTACCCGCACCAGTTTTCCGGCGGCATGCGGCAGCGCGTGATGATTGCCATTGCGCTGGCCTGCGATCCGCAGGTGTTGATTGCTGACGAGCCTACCACAGCGCTCGACGTGACGATTCAGGCGCAGATACTGGAGCTGGTGCGCGACCTGCGGCGAAAGCTGGGCATGGCGATCGTGTGGATCACGCATGACCTTGGCGTCATTGCGGGCATCGCGGACCGGGTGATGGTGATGTATGGTGGCCAGGTGGTTGAACAATCGCCGGTCAAAGATCTGTTCCGCAACCCGCAGCACCCTTATACGCGCGCGCTTCTGAAGACCGTGCCGGGCGTTCTTGGCGAGCGGCCCGAGAAATTGAACGTGATCGAGGGGCAGCCACCGATCCTGATGGCGGCGCCGTCGGCTTGTGCCTTCCGTGACCGCTGCGCCTTTGCGATGCCGCGCTGTGCCAAGGAAAACCCGGCGCGCGTGCAGGTCGGCGCGGGCCATGACGTCGCCTGTTTCTGGGACCCTGCAACGAATGGGCCGCGCAATGCTTGACGCAACCAACACCCAAAAGACGCTCGTCACGGTGCGTGGGCTCAAGATGTATTTCCCGATCCACAGCGGGTTCCTGCGCCGCCATACCGGCGATGTGAAGGCGGTCGATGGTGTCAGCTTTGACATCTATGAAGGCGAGACGTTGGGGCTGGTGGGCGAATCCGGCTGTGGCAAGTCCACCTGCGGGCGCGCGCTGATCCGCCTTTACGAGGTGACAGACGGTGTCGTCACCATCAACGGCAAGGAAATCGCAAAGGCCAACCCGCAGGATCTGCGCGCCATGCGGCCTACCATGCAGATGGTCTTCCAGGATCCGCAGGCCAGCCTGAACCCACGCATGACGCTGGCCTCGATCATCGGCGAGCCTTTGATCGAACACACCAAGATGACCAAGGCCGAACGGCAAGCGCGTATCTATGAACTGATGGATGCGGTCGGGCTGAACCGCTCTTTCGTCAACCGCTATCCGCATGAATTCTCGGGCGGGCAGCGGCAGCGGATCGGCATTGCCCGCGCACTGGCGCTGAACCCCAAGTTCATCGTTTGCGACGAACCGATTGCCGCGCTGGATGTCTCGATTCAGGCGCAAGTGGTCAACCTGCTGGAAGAATTGCAGGCGCGGCTTGGCCTGACATACCTGTTCATCAGCCACGATTTGTCGATGGTGCGCCATATCGCCGACCGGGTCGCGGTGATGTATCTGGGCAAGGTGGTCGAGCTTGGTCCGCGCGACGCGATCTTTGCCGATCCGCTGCACCCCTATACCGAGGCGCTGCTGTCGGCGGTGCCCGAACCCGATCCCTCGCTGGAAAACACGCGCGAGCGTATTATCCTCAAGGGCGACGTCCCCTCGCCGGCCAATCCGCCCAAGGGGTGCAACTTTTGCACGCGCTGCCCCAAGGTGATGGAGATGTGCCGCAGCATCGAACCGACATACCGTGAGGTGCAGCCCGGGCGTTTCCTCGCCTGCCACCTTTACGACCAGAACAACACGAGCGCTGGATCAACCAGCGGCATTGAGGCGAGCCAAAAGCACGTTCAACAAGGAGAGTTACAATGAGATTGACGACAGCCCTATTGGGTGCGGCCGCGATGATGGCCATTGCGCCCGCCGCTTTTGCCGCACGCGGCAGCGACGGCGAGTTGAAGCTGATTTACTGGCAAGCGCCTTCGATCCTGAACCCCTATCTGTCCAGCGGAACGAAAGACCTCGAGGCCTCCTCGATCGTGTTGGAGCCGCTGGCCCGCTACACCCCCAAGGGTGAACTGGTCCCCTATCTCGCGGCCGAAATCCCGACGCTGGACAATGGCGGCATCGCCAAAGACCTGAAGTCGATCACCTGGAAACTGAAACCGGGCCTGAAGTGGTCGGACGGCTCTGCCGTGACCGCCGATGACGTGGTGTTCACCGGCCAGTATTGCATGGACCCCAAGGGCGGCTGCGCGCAGTTGCAGCACTTTACCGGGGTGGACAAGGTCGAGGCGGTCGATCCGACCACGGTCAAGATCACCTTCAAAGAGCCGATGCCCGACCCCTATCAGCCGTTCACCTCTTACGAGAACCCGATCCTGCAGAAAAAGCAGTTTGAGAAGTGCATCGGCGCCGCGGCCCCGACCTGCACCGCGGCCAACTTTGGCCCGATCGGCACCGGCGCGTTCGAGGTTGCGTCGTTCAAGACCAACGACGTGGTGACCTTCAAGGCCAACCCGAACTATCGCGACCCGAACAAGCCGGCCTTTTCCGGCATCACCATGAAGGGTGGCGGCGATGCAATGGCGGCGGCGCGCGCCGTGTTCCAGACCGGCGAATTTGACTATGCCTGGAACCTGCAACTGTCGCCCGACGTCATCAAGGGCATGACTGGTCCCGACGCCAAGGGCCATGTCGTCGCGGCCTTCGGCAGCCTTGTCGAGCGGCTTGAGATGAACATGACCGACCCCTCGCCAACGCTGCCCGAAGGCGAGCGTTCGACCTCGGCGCATCCGAACCCGATCCTGTCGGACATTCGCGTGCGTGAAGCACTGTCGATGGCCATCGACCGCAGCCTGCTGGTTCAGGTCGGCTATGGCCCGGCTGGCCAGCCTACCTGTAACCTCGTCCCGGCCCCGGCCGCCTATGCGGACACCACCAACACTGGCTGTCTGAAGCAGGACGTCGAAGGCGCCAAGAAACTGCTGGACGAAGCAGGCTGGAAGATGGGCGCGGACGGCTTCCGCTACAAGGATGGCAAGAAGCTGAGCCTGACCTACCAGACATCGACCAACGCTGTGCGTCAGGACTTCCAGGCGCTGATCAAGCAGTGGTGGCATGACGTCGGCGTGGACACCGAGCTGAAAAACATCAACGCTTCGGTGTTCTTCGGCAGCGACCCGGGCTCGCCCGACACGTTCGAGAAGTTCTACGCAGACGTGGAAATGTATGCCAACAACTTCTCTGGCACCGATCCGCAGGCCTATATGGCGCAGTATGTCTGTTCGCAGGCGCCGAGCCCGAAGAACCAGTGGCAAGGCCAGAACATGAACCGCTACTGCGATCCGAAGTATGACGCGATGGTGACCGAGCTTGGCCAGACCGCAGACCCGGTCAAACGGGCAGAGATGGTCAAGACCATGAACGACATGCTGACCAAGGACACCATGACCATCGTGCCGCTGGTGTGGCGCGGCACGACCTCTGGTGTGGCGAACTCGATCGTGGGTGAGGATATCAACCCATGGGACAGCGAGCTGTGGAACATCGGCGACTGGTCGCGCAAGCACTGATCTGAGGCTACTCGCGGTCCCGGTTCGCGCCGGGGCCGCACCTACTTTCCGCAGACAGCTGCGCCGAGGCTCCCACATATGTTCACATACACCATCAGACGGCTGGTCCTTGCGATCCCGGTGCTTCTGCTCATCAGTCTGATCATCTTCGCCCTGTTGAAATTCGCGCCCGGTGACCCGATGGCGCAGGTGCCGATGACGGTGCCGCCCGAGGTCAAGGCCAAGATGCGCGCCGCCCTTGGCGCCGATCAGCCGCTGATCGTGCAATACCTGCTATGGCTGAAACAGTTCTTTATCATCGAGCCGTTACACATCCTCGGCACGATGACCGGCTATGACCTTGTCGGCAACGCGCAGCGGGTGATTTCCTGGCAAACGCGCAGCCCGGTGGCGGATATCATCGCGCAGCGGATGCCTCAGACTCTGACCGTGGTTGGCATGTCCTATGTGGTGGGCGTGCTGATCGCGCTGCCGATCGGCATCGTGTCGGCCTACAAGCAATACAGCTGGTTCGACCAGATCGGCACCTTCGTCTCGATGATCGGCTTTTCGGTGCCGACGTTCTTTACCGGCGTGATGCTTATACTGATCTTCTCGGTCTATCTTGGCTGGTTCCCCTCGATCTACGACACCACGCTGGTGGTCGACAGTTGGCCGCATTTCTGGCTGCAAGTGCGCCAGATGGTGATGCCGGTCGCGGTTCTGGCGCTATATAACGCCGCGCAGATCAGCCGCTTCATGCGCGCCTCGATGCTGGACAACCTGCAACAAGACTATGTGCGCACCGCCCGCGCCAAGGGCATGACCGAGCAGGTCGTCGTGCTGAAACACGTCCTGCGCAACTCTTTGATCCCGGTCGTCACCGTGATTGCGCTTGGCGTGCCGCAGATCTTTGGCGGTGCCATCATCACCGAGCAGGTGTTCAAGGTGAACGGCCTTGGCGCGCTGTTGATCAACGCGATCTACGCCGACGACTTGCCGATGGTGCAAACGCTGACCTTCATCTTTGCCATCCTGATCGTCATTTTCAACCTGATTGCCGACGTCCTGTACGGCATCCTAGACCCGCGGATCCGCTATGACTGATATGGCCAAACCGGCAAACACCAACCGCGCTATCCGGCCGCCCCGCAGCCAGTGGTGGGATGTCTGGGATCAGTTCAAGACCCACAAGGGCGCGATGTTCGGCGCCGCGGTCTTTGTCTTTATCGTGCTGTTCGTGGTGATTGGCCCGCTGATCTGGCAGGTCAGCCCGACCGAGATGCCGCAGAAGGCGCTCGACTTGATCCGGGGCAAGAACCTTGGCCCCAGTTGGGAGCACCCGCTGGGCACCGACCAACTTGCGCGCGATGTGCTGGCGAGGATGATGGCGGGGGGCAAGGTCTCGCTGGCGGTCGGCCTTGTGGCGATGGTGATCTCGATCACGCTGGGCACGACGGTCGGTGTGCTTGCGGGCTATTTCAGGCGGCTTGACGGGCCGCTGATGCGGCTGACCGACCTGTTCCTTGCGCTGCCGCTGCTGCCGCTGCTCTTGGTGATGGTGATGCTGTTCCGCGATCCGTTGGGCCGTATGCTGGGGATTGAGGTCGGCACCTTCCTGTTGATCGTCACCGCCATCGGCATCACCAGTTGGATGCAATGCGCCCGCATCGTGCGTGGCGAGGTGATCGCGCTGAAGGAGCGGGAATTCGTGCTGGCCGCGCGGTCGATCGGCACGCCTCCGATCCGCATGGTGCTGCGCCATATCCTGCCCAACGTGATGTCGCCGGTGATGGTTGCCGCCACGCTGGGCATCGCGGGCGCTATCATCACCGAAAGCGCGCTCAGCTTCCTTGGCCTTGGCTTTCCGCCGGACTTCCCGACCTGGGGGCGCCTTTTGGCGGATGGCGCGGATTACTTGCAGGACCAACCGCTGCGCGTGATCTGGCCCGGCATCGCGATCTCGCTGACTGTGCTGTCGGTGAACTACATTGGCGACGGTCTGCGCGATGCGCTGGACCCGCGCATTCGCGGGCGTTGACGCGAGGGCGCCCCCAAGCGGGGCGCCCTCGCCCCTAGTGCATCCCCTTGCGGATGCGCCGCATCGCCAGCCACATCGCGACAATCACCACCGGCGTCAGGATCGCCACCGCCGCGCCGTGGCCATAGCCGAAATGTTCGGCCAGCGGCCCCAGCGCATAGCTGGCCAGATTGACCGCGTAATAGCTGATCGCCACCACCGACAGCCCCTCGACCGTGTGTTGCAGGCGCAGTTGCAGATCGGCGCGTTTGTCCATGCTTTCCAGCAATAGCTGGTTCTGCCGGCTGCGTTCGACATCGACGCGGGTGCGCAGCAATTCGCCGGCGCGGTTGGCGCGTTCCGCCATCTGGCCAAGGCGCGCCTCGGCGGATTTCACCGTGCGCATGGCAGGATCGTAGCGGCGCATCATGAATTCGGAAAACGTCTGGCGACCCTCGAAGCGCGTCTCGCGCAGAACCTCGATGCGTTGCATGACGATGGCCTCATACGCCCCCGTTGCGCCGAAGCGGAAGGTGGTTTTGACGGCGAGGCTTTCCAACTCCGCCGACACCGCCAGAAGCGCGTGCAGCGTATGCTCTGCCGTCGCGGTTTCCGAGGTGAGGTCCTCGACCAGCGCCGATAGCTGCGGGTCGAGCGCGTTGAGCCGCGCGGTCAACTCGCGCGCGCGGCCAAGGCCGAGCATCGACATCGCCTTATAGGTCTCGATCTCGCAGAGCCGCTGCACGATGCGCCCGACGCGGCGCGGGCTGGTGCCGGGGCGCACGAAAACCGCAAATCGCATATGCCCCGCCGGATCAATGCGAAAGTCCGAGGCGATCACCGCCGCCCCATCCAGCACCCAGGCGCAGGCGAGGCTTTCCGGCACGAACCAGTCGTTGAAAAGCGTGCTGAGGCTTGCCGGTTCCGCAGGCAGCAAATCGACGCGCACCAGCGCCGACACCAGCCGTTTGCCCGGCGCATCGGCGATCCAGTCGGGCGGGAAAACCGCAGCCTCCACCGGGTTGAAGGGCCGCTCCTCCAGCCCCGGCGCGAAGGCGGAGTAGGTGACGAACTCTGTATGGCTTTCCCATTTCAGCGTGCGCCGCCCGATCTCGCCCGAGTAGTGCGTGGCATCCGGGCGCGGTTGCGCGCCACCGTGACGGTCGAGCAGCGCTTGCAGATGCTTGAGGTCTGCGGCGCGGTCGCGGTTCGCCGCGTTCGAGGGTTGCTTGAACGCCACATAAACCGCGTGGCACGGTGCCTCCAGCGAGGGGAACGGGCGCGCATGCAGCTCGTTCGTGATGGCATAGCGCAGCGGGTGATCGTCGTTGGGCGTCATCGGGGCATCCTTAGGAATGGCAGCAACCCTAGCCGGATCGCGCCCCCGCGCAACAAAAAACCTTAACGCTTACCGCGCTTTAACGGCACACACCGGTATGCAGGACGCAGCCCCACGGCACATAATGCACAGTCATCACCATGCCGATCGCCATGCCCATCATCACAACCGGGATAATCGCAAGGCTCCACCCCAGCCGCCGGTTCATCGGGCCAACCAAAAGCCACAACTCCTCAGCCGTTTCCGGCACCGCCAGCGCGGCGGAGTTGGAGCCGTCAAAGCTGCGCAGCTTGGTCCAGCGACGCACCTCGGCGCGGTTCCAGTTGGTGATGACAAACATGATGCAGACGAGCAGGATCATGCTGACCAACGCCCAGTTGAGGTAGCCGCCCGCGGCCTCGTCATCCAGCGCGGTCATGTCGAACATATGCAGCCCCAAACCGTAGGCGGTGAAAATTACCATCGGTTTCAGCGTGAAGGTCGCGCCCATCATGATCGAGGACAATGCGGTGACGATCAGCATGACGACCCGCACGCCATGACGTGGGCCCTCTGGCGCGTCGCGGCGGTCGAATACCACCGAGAAGAACATGATGCCGGTGATCGTCAGGCTTAGCGTCATCAGGTAGCCGACGATCCCGCTGTTCACCGCCGCATCCTGCAATGGCGGCACTTGCCAGAGGTAGAAGATCGCGATGAAGAGCGGCGTAATGACCAAAGGCTGCGTCACCCAATTGGCGACCGCCGCCAGCCGCACGTTGCGCAGCAGGGGTGCTATCCCCTCGCGCCGCAAGCGCTTGGGCATGCCCATGTAAACTTCGTGCTGCGGTTCCGACAGGAATATGAACATCGGCCCGACCACGCGCAGGGCCATGATCTTGACGTGGGCGACCCAATACATGTGCTGCGCCACCCAATTGAGCGGCGAAATCGTGACCAAAAGCATCGCACCAAGCCCGCCAAAGAACGCCATCGGGCGCCAGTCGGCATAGGGAATGCCGCGTTGGTATTTACGGTTCAACCCGCGCAAATACGCCCAGCCAATGGCGAAGGCGACCACGATGGCGAGGGGGTCAAATGTCCATCGCGTCAACAGCCCCGCCGTCCCCGGCGCGTCGGCCAAGGCGGGGGCCGCAACGACCGAGGCCGCAAAAGCCACTCCAGCACGCAGCACGCGATTGTCCATCCGACGCTCCCTCTCCGGCGGGCCTTGGGCCGGTCGCGGATGTCTACCCGTCCTCAGGCCGGGCCTCAACGGCTCAATGTCACACGTTGGCGTGACAAAATAAACAACGGCCCCGCTGCCAAGGTTCCTATGGAATCTTGGGGAACGGGGCCGTCTGGTCTCAGTTGATTTTCGGCAGCAGCTCGTCCAGCGATTTCTTGGCGTCGCCGTAGAACATCCGCGTGTTTTCCTTGTAGAACAGCGGGTTCTCGATACCGGAATAGCCGGTGCCCTGCCCCCGCTTCATCACGATCACCAGCTTGGATTTCCACACCTCCAGCACCGGCATCCCGGCGATGGGCGAATTCGGGTCTTCCTGCGCCGCCGGGTTGACGATGTCGTTCGATCCGATGACGATCGAGACATCAGTGGTGGGGAAGTCGTCGTTGATTTCATCCATCTCCAGCACGATGTCATAAGGCACCTTGGCCTCGGCCAGCAGCACGTTCATGTGCCCCGGCAAACGCCCCGCCACCGGGTGAATGCCAAAGCGCACCGTCTTGCCCGCCGCACGCAGTTTGCGCGTAAGCTCAGACACCGACTGCTGCGCCTGCGCCACGGCCATGCCGTAACCCGGCACGATGATGACCGAATCCGCATCATTCAGCGACGCGGCCACGCCATCGGAATCGATGGCGATCATCTCGCCCTCAATTGCTTGCGCGGGGCCAGTGGTGCCGCCAAAGCCGCCAAGGATAACGCTGATGAACGAGCGGTTCATCGCCTTGCACATTATATAGCTCAGGATCGCACCGGAAGAGCCGACCAGCGCGCCGGTCACGATCAGCAGGTCATTGCCCAGCGTGAAACCAATCGCCGCCGCCGCCCAGCCCGAATAGCTGTTCAGCATCGACACCACCACGGGCATATCCGCGCCGCCGATGCCCATGATCAGATGCCAGCCGATAAAGCCCGCGATCAGCGTCATCAGCAGCAGCGTCCACATTCCCGCGCCGTTGAAGAACATCAACAGCAGGATCACCGAAAGCGCCAGCGCCGAGCCGTTGATCCAATGCCCGCCGGGAAGCTTTTTCGGCTTGCCGTCGATCTTGCCCGCCAGCTTGCCAAACGCCACCACCGAGCCGGTGAAGGTCACCGCCCCGATGAAGATGCCAAGAAAGACCTCGACGCGCAGCATCGACAGCTCTACCGCGTCCTTTTGGGCCAGCTTGGCGGCAAAGCCCGCCAACGTCGAGACATCGCCGCCATGCGCGCGCAGGGCCAGCATGTGCCCCAGCTCCAGATCCGCATTAAGCCCGATGAACACCGCCGCCAGACCAACGAAGGAATGCAGCGCCGCGACCAGTTGCGGCATCTCGGTCATTTGCACCCGGTTCGCGACGTAATAGCCCGCCAGCGAGCCGATCGCGACCATCACCACGATCAGGAACCAATTGCCCACACCGGGGCCGAACACGGTCGCCAGCACCGCCAGCGCCATGCCCACAATGCCATACCAAACTGCGCGCTTGGCGCTTTCCTGCCCCGAGAGGCCGCCCAGCGACAGGATAAACAGAACAGCCGCAGCGATATAGGCGGCGGAAACGATACCGATAGACATGTTTCAGCCCCCTCAGCTTCTTTGGAACATGGCAAGCATCCGGCGCGTAACCAGAAAGCCACCAACGATGTTGATCGAGGCGATAAGAACCGCCACCGCAGACAGGATGACCACCAGCCAAGAGCTGGACCCGATCTGCAAAAGCGCCCCAAGGATGATGATCCCCGAGATCGCGTTCGTCACCGCCATCAGGGGCGTGTGAAGCGCGTGGCTGACGTTCCAGATCACCTGGAAGCCCACGAAACAGGCAAGCACGAACACGATGAAGTGGCTCATGAAGCTTTCGGGCGCATAGGCACCCACCAGCAGCAACAGCGCGGTCGCGACAGCCAGCAGCGTCACCTGGCTTTTGGTCGCAGCCTTGAACGCTGCAACCTCGGCGGCTTTCTTTTCCTCTGGCGTCGGGTCTTTTACCTTCGGCTTCGGCTTGGCTGCTGCAATCGCCGCGATCTTTGGTGGCGGCGGCGGGAATGTGATGGCGCCATCATAGGTCACCGTCGCGCCACGGATCACATCGTCTTCCATGTTATGGACGACCTTACCATCCTTGCGCGGTGTAAGATCGGTCAGCATGTGACGGATATTGTTGGAATAAAGCGTGCTGGCCTGCGCCGCCATCCGGCTGGGGAAATCGGTATAGCCGACCACCGTCACACCGTTCTCGCTGACGATCTTTTCGTCCGGAATGGTCAGATCGCAGTTACCGCCGCGCTCCGCCGCAAGGTCAACCACGACCGAGCCAGGCTTCATCGCGGCGACCATGTCGGCCAGCCACAGCTTGGGCGCGGGGCGGCCGGGGATCAGCGCTGTGGTGATGACGATGTCCATCTCGGGTGCCAACTCGCGGAACTTCGCCAGTTGCTTTTCGCGGAATTCAGGGCTGGACGGTGCGGCATAGCCACCGGTCGCAGCGCCATCCTGCGTCGCCTCGAACTCCAGATAAACGAAGTTCGCCCCCATCGATTCAATCTGCTCGGCCACCTCGGGGCGCACGTCGAACGCATAGGTGATCGCACCAAGGCTGGTCGCGGTGCCGATGGCGGCAAGACCCGCCACACCCGCACCGACGATCAGCACCTTGGCTGGCGGCACCTTGCCCGCCGCCGTCACCTGACCGGTGAAGAAGCGGCCAAAGTTGTTCGCTGCCTCAACCACCGCGCGGTAGCCCGCGATATTGGCCATCGACGACAGCGCATCCATCTTTTGCGCGCGCGAAATCCGCGGCACCATGTCCATCGCAATGACGTTGGCGCCCTTGGATTTGCACTGTTCCAACAGATCCGGGTTCTGCGCCGGCCAGAAGAAGGAAATCAGCGTCTGCCCCTTGGCCAGCCGTTTCGCCTCGACCTCTTCCGGGCCGCGCACTTTCACCACGACGTCGCAAGCTTTCCACAGCGCATCAGCGGTCTTGATGACCTCGACGCCCACCGCCGCATAGGCCGCATCCGCGAACCCTGCCGCAGCGCCCGCGCCCGTCTCGATTGCGCAGTCATAGCCCAACTTTTTCAGTTGAACCGCCGAATCCGGCGTCATCGCGACCCGCGCCTCGCCCGCAAATATCTCTTTCGGTGCCCCGATCTTCACGCTGATCTCTCCCCGTATCTGTTCAATCGCTCGCGATGGCCAAAAGCGACCTCTTGGTTTCTAAACGCGCCCTCGCAGTTTCACAAGCGCGCGCGGCAAAGGAATATTGTGCAAAAGCAGCATTTCACGAAGGAAAATTACGCAAGCGACGCAAGGTCGCGCCCCGCAGTCGTCGCGTCAGACAAGAATCGGCCCACATTATCAGGCTCGCACCGCACCAGCCGAGGCGCCCTGCCGCAAAGATTGCGCCAGCGGCGCGCGCTTCAACACCACCGCAACCATGACGATCAGCGCGAGATAGCCGAACGCCGCAAACGACAGCACCTCTCTGGTGTCCACCAAAATCACGTCATCCGCCCCGCGCGGCAGGGACATCAAGCGCAACAACCCCCAGCCAGAGCTGAGCCAGGCCAGCACCAGCATCGCCAGCTTTTCAAATCCCCGCGCCCGCACCAGCACGTCGGGCAACAAAAGCGCGGCGGCAATGCCAAAGATGGTCATATCGTAGTCATAGCAATAGGGGCTGACCACCAGCGTCGCCAACACCGCAACGCCCAAAGCGCGCCGCAGGTCGCGCCCGCTGAGGGCAATATAGACCACCACGGCGCAGGCCAGCACTGCGCTGGCAAACTGCACCGAAAGCGCGCCCTTTGCGGGAAGGCCAAGGGTAAACAGCGCGGCGTAGATCGAGGTCATGCGGAAATACGGATACCCCCCGGAGGCTAGAAGACCGCCCGCCTCTTTGATCGCGCCAAGGAACGCGCCCCAGATGGCGATGCCAAATGCCCATGTTGAAAGCAGCGACGTCACACCCACCACCAGCGCCGCAATCGCAAGCAGCGACCAGCGCCGGGAGGCAAGGCTCAGCACGCTCAACCCGATGGCCAGATGCGGCTTGATCACCATCAAGCCCAGCGGCACCCCGGCAACCCGTCGCCCGCTCAGAAATGCAAGGCAGAACAACCCGATCAGCGTGCCGGTAAACAGCCCGTTCTGCCCGCACAGGACCGCCACCCAAATCGCCGGCGCGGTCAGGGCAAGCGCTTCGGTAAAGACTTTGCCCGCCACGCGGCGCAATACCAGAAGGTAGGAAAGCAGGGTGCCGCCGACAAAAGCCGTATAGGCCAAGCCCTTCGGCACCATCGCGAAGGCCGCGACAAAGGCATCAAACTGCGGTGGATAGGTCCAGGGCATGACAGAGTTCGCGTTGGTCAGCGCAACCTGCGTGGCCCACATGGTTTTCAGCACATAGGCATCGTTCAGCATGCCGGACCAATACATGCGCCCGACCAGATAGAAGTCATCGAAATCGGTATAGCCGCCTTGGTTTTCCCGCCAAATCGGACCGGAAAAGTGCGAAATACGCCAGACGAGCAGCATCACGCTCAGCACGATGATACCCACCGCGACACCCATGCGGCCGGCCCCCGGCGCCATTTGGATGAACCCTTTGCCGCCCGCGTCGCTCACAGCTTCAACCCCTTGAAAACAGCCTCGGGGATATTGCGGATCACGGCCATCACCAGCCACCAGATTGGCTTGACGTAAATCACATTACGCTTTTTCTCGACCGCCAGTGCAATCGCCTCGCCCACCTCGGCGGGTTCCGCCGTCAGCTTGGGCGGCAGGTCCAGCCCGTCGGTCATGCGCGTCGCCACGAACCCCGGCAGCACGGTCACGACATGCACGCCCTTTTTCGCCAGACGGTTGCGCAGGCCCGAGAGATAGGCGGTGAACCCGGCCTTGGCCGCGCCATAGATGTAATTGGTCGCCCGCCCGCGGTCGCCCGCGACCGAACTGATGCCGACCAGCGTGCCCGAGCCGCGCGCCTCAAACCGATTGGCGAGCACGGCCAGAACCGAGGCTGGCCCCTCAAAGTTCGCGCGCATCACCTGCGCTGCGGCCTCGACATCGCGCTGATCCTCGGCCTGATGGCCCAAAACGCCCACAGCACAGACCACGATCTGCGGCAACACGTCTAGGCCATCCACAAACCCCTCATGCCCCGCGACGTCCAGCGCATCGAACTCATGCAGGCTGACCGCCACGTTATAGCGCAGCTCGATATCCGCCTTCTCCGCGCTCAAGGATTGCACGTTGCGTGCCGCGAGTTGAACCGGATGGCCGCGCTTGGCCAAGGCGTGCGCCGCCGCCAGCCCGATGTCCGACCGCCCGCCAAGGATCAGAACCGGCCCCATCATAGCCCGAGCCTTTCGGATTGAGCCGAGGAAAACGCAGCCCCCGCCTTGGTTTCTGCGCGCATCTTCACAAAGGCCGCGACCCGTTCGGGGTCGGCCTGTCGAAGCGTGTAGGGCGTCATTCTGCTATCCTTTGCAAGGTAGAACCGCCCGCCATTCTGCACCGTCAAACGGTCCAGTTCTGCCATCAGGGCGAGGGTTTTTGCGTTAACGGGGAAATCGAGGGCCAGCGTATAGCCCTCCATCGGAAAGGAAAAATGGCCGCTTTGCACGCCGAACCGTTTCAGCACCGCAAGGAACGAGCCCTGCCCCGAGGCCGAAATCGCCTCTAGCAGCGCGCGCATTCCCGTGGCCGAATTCGCCAACGGCAGCGCACATTGAAACTGCATGAAGCCACGGCGGCCATAGATGCGGTTCCAATTCTCGATGCCGTCGAGCGGATAGAAATAGCCATCCCAATCGACCAGTTCGGTGCCCGCTTTCTTCAGCCCCTGACGGTAATAAACCGCATTGAACGCCCGCACCGCGAGCGTGTTCAGCGCGAAGGCGGGCGCATCCATCGGCACCGCCAGCTTGCGCTTTACCGGCACCAGATAGGGCGTGTTGCGCTTCGGATAGCCCATGTCGCGCGGGCTTGCATGTTCACCCAACATCACCAGAGACCGCCCCAGGGACGCGCCCTTGCTCAGACAATCAATCCACGCCACCGAATAGGTCGCGTCCTGATTGGCTTCAAACACGTCCATCGCATCGTCGAGATTGGCCGCCGCAATTGTGGTTTGGCGGATATAGGCGGTCTCGACCGGGCGCAGGCGGAACGCCACGCGCAGGATCACCCCCGTCAGGCCCATGCCACCCAGCGTCCAGTGGAACAACTCCGGCTCCACATCCGGCGCGCAACGGCGCACCACGCCATCGGCGCCCATCAGGTCAATCCAGTCGACAAAGGCGCCGAAAGAGCCGTCGCGATGGTGGTTCTTGCCATGAACATCCGCCGCTACCATACCGCCGATGGTGACAAACTTGGTGCCCGGCGTCACGGCGGGGAACCAGCCGCGCGGCAGAAAGGTCGCGATCACCTCTGACAGCAGCACCCCAGCCTCGACCACCAACTGGCCAGAGTTGCCGTTGAAGGCGATCATCCGGTTAAAGCGGCGCATATCAACGGTGTTGGTCGTGCTTAACGCTGAGTCTCCATAGGCGCGCCCATTGCCGCGCGCGATCAGCCGCCCCTCGGCAATCCGCGCGGCGATCTCTGCCTCGGTCGTAGGCTTGGTCACCCGGCAATTCTGATAGGGAAAGCGGCCCCAGCCCGACAGCATCATGATGCCGCCCTCAGCCCAAGTTGCACATCGGTGAATACAAAGCGGCGGTCGAGGTTGTATTTCACCAGATAGCCCACGCCCAATCCCAGCGCCGCGCCGATCTCTCGCATCTCTGCCGTGTGCCAGATCAGCCAGAATGAGGTTTCGGACCCCCAGAACACCAAAGTCGTCACGACGCCCATCGCAGAGTAAAGGATGAACTTGCGCCCATGCGCCTTGGCTCCGGTTGAGATGTCGTAAAAGATCCAGTTCTTATCCAACACATATTTCACCGCGAGGCCCGCAACCGTGCCGATGAACATCGCCGCCGCCAGCCCGACCGCCCCGCTCATGCCCGCCAGCACGAGCCTTTGCACGCCCAGATTGACCAGCGTGGCCACTACGGCAAAGGCGGCATAGCGCAGAACCAAGCCTCGCGTCGTCACAAGATCACCCCCGCCGCCGCAAAGCCAAAGATCAGTGCGACGCACAGAAGGCTCACCCGGTCTTTCGCCGCAAACACCACCGGATCGTCATGCATCTGCCCGCGATGCGTCACCATCACCATCCGGCTGATCCAGTAAAGCAGCACCAGGCAGATCCCCCAAAGCGCCGAGGGTTTGTGATACAGCACCAGCACCGCAGGCGAGTTAACGTAAAGTGCCATAACCAGCACCGAGACATAGCCCGCCGCAATCGCCATGTTCGCCACCAGGGGCAGGTCGCTGGTCTGATAGCCGCGCCCGCTCGCCTTGACGCGGCCAGAAGAGATGCCGTCGATCAGCTCCGCCTGCCGCTTCACCGCGGCGAGCGAAAAGAAGAAGAAGATCGAGAAGGCCAGAAACCACACCGAGGCCGGAATATGCGCCGCCACCGCGCCCGCCACGATGCGGATGGTATAAAGCACCGCCAAAACGCAGATATCAATGATAAGCTGACGCTTGAAGTATAGCGAATATGCCGTTGTTATTGCATAATAAACGACGATCACGCCCAGAAACTTCCAGCCAAGCGGCAGACCCACCAACAGCCCCGCCAGCAACAGCACCGGCGCCATCACCGTGCCATGCGCAATCGGAATAGCCCCGCTGGCAAACGGGCGGCGGCACTTGCGCGGATGCGCGCGATCCGCCGCCAGATCCAGCAGATCGTTCAGCACATAGACGCTTGATGCGACCAGCGAAAACGCCACGAACGCCATCAGCATGTCGCGGATCGAAACAAAGTCGTATTTGTGCGCCGCCAGCAGCGGCAAAAACACCAGCAGGTTCTTCATCCACTGATGCGGGCGCAGCGCCTTCATATAGCTTTTCACCGAAGGCTCCGTGCCCGGCAACTGCTCCACCTCGCGACCAAACCCGGCAACTTTCGCGGCCAAGGCGCCACTGACGCCGACCATGATCGCCTTATGCGCCTTGGCCCAGACCGGCAGGTCCGCCTCGGCGTCGCCAATATAATCGAAGCCCGTTGCGCCAAAGCGATCCTGCAAAAACGCGGCTTTGTTCGCGCCCTTGAGGTTGGTGACCTCGTCCGATCCATGCACCTCGTCAAACATGCCCAGATGCGCGGCGATGTCCTCAGCCACCGTCTGGTTCGTCGCCGTCACCAGCGCCGTACGCCCGCCACCTGCGCGCCACTGGCGGATATATCCCAGCACATCCTGATTATACGGCAGCGAGGCTACCTCGACCTGCCCCATGCCCTGCAGGCGGTGTTTCAGCGCGGCACGCCCCTGCAAAAGGCTGGCAATCGACACGAAGGGCGCCTTCCAAGTCTTTGAAAACGCTGCCCAGAACGTCTCGAATAGCATGTCTGAGCGGATCAATGTCCCGTCCAGATCCACCACCAACATTTGCCCCTGCGTCATGCGCCGCCGCTCCGATTATTGCGCGATTGTTTCGCGTTTGATGCCTAATACTGCGATAATGTGGCAATTGTTCGGCCTCAAGCGCGGTTTTGTCGCTCTGCGGCCTTTTGCCGGTGGTCAGTCGAAATACCCGGCGTGGGTCGCGGCCAACTCGACCAGCACAGTCAGGATCATGCGCAAGTGCGTCTGCGTCGTGGTGATCGCCAACCGCATATCGCGCGCGCGGATCGCGTCAAATATCTGACAATGCTGGATATGTAGCGTGTCGAGATAGGCCCGATCGCGCGACGACAGCACGCGCAGCCGATCGAGCTGCATCTTCTCATGCTCCAGCACATGCGCCACGCGGTCATACCCCGTCGCCCGCGCCAGTGTCTGGTGAAAGCGGTCATCCTCGGCGCGAAAGGCAACCTCGTTGCCCGCATCAAGTGCTGCCTGCTGGCGCACGAGGCATTCGGTCAGATCGGCCTCAACCGCCTTGGTCAGCCCGGTTTCTACCAGCCGCGCCACACAGGCCACCTCCAGCGCTTCCCGCAGAAAGCGGGCCTCGCGGATCTTGTCGGCGTTCAGCTTGGTGACGAAATTGCCCCGGCTTGCCAGCGTCATCACCAGCCCCGCGTCGCGCAACTGCGACAAAGCCTCGCGCACCGGGGTGCGGCTGGCGCCAAAGCGCGCGCCGATTTCCGCCTCGGATATGATGCTACCCGGTGCCAGATCCATCGCCAGAATGGCCGTGCGCAACGCCTGATAAATCTGCGCGCCAGCGGGGGCGGCAAGGTTGATTTTCGGCGCGTTCAGCCGCGCCAGTTGCAGCGCAGACGCCTCGGTTCGCGCGGGGATATTGGTGGGCTCTGACATCACACTACTCGATTGCTTCGCCGCTGTATACCGGCATCCCAATGCAATGCAACGTCTATGGCGTGTCAGGTTTCGATAGAAACAGGCCTATCGAAAAACGCGTTCGAGCGGCAGGGAGAGGCAGTGATTTTCGATGCAAATCAAACCTGACACGCCTTAACCGCCCTGCATATACGGCATCAACACGACCTCACTATCCGGCTTGATCGGCGCAAACCACGCCTCGCGATAGACCCGCCCGTCCAGCGCCATCGAGACGCCGCGCGCGATTTGCGGGCGAAGGCCAGGATAGGCCTCCGCCAGCCGGTCCAGCACCTCTTTAAAGGTGCTGGCCTCCACTTCAACCTCGGCGCGGCCATCGGCAAAGCTGCGTAAGCTTCCCCAAAGCAACACCTTCACCACCGCTTAGCCCCGCGCCATGATCGCCTTCAGCACGCGCGGTGGCGACATCGGCAACTCGCTCATCCGCACGCCCGTGGCACGCGACACGCCGTTCGAAATCGCGGCAAGCGGCGGCACGATCGGCGTTTCACCAACGCCCCGCACGCCGTACGGATGGCCCGGATTCGGGATCTCCAAAATCACCGTGTCGATCATCGGTAGGTCAGAGGCGACCGGCACGCGGTAATCAAGGAAGCCCGCGTTCTGCAACCGTCCATCGGCGCCGTAGATATATTCCTCGTTCAGCGCCCAGCCGATGCCCTGCACGGCACCGCCCTGCATCTGCCCCTCGACATAGGCCGGATGCACCGCTTTGCCGGCATCCTGGAACACCGTATAGCGCAGGATCTTGGTGGCCCCGGTTTCCTTATCTACTTCCAGATCAACAAGATGCACGCCAAAGCTCACACCGGCTCCGTCCGCGTTGAACTCATGGTGGCCCGCAATCGGACCGCCGGTCTGGAACGACACGGCGGCGATTTCCGCCAAACTCATCGGCGGGAATTTCCCCGCATTCGGCCCAGCAGGCACCGCAGCGCCATCGATCCACTCGACCGCCTCTTCGTCGATGCCCCAAATCTTTGCCGCCCGGCCGCACATCTTCCTGATCGCGTCCTGCGCCGCCTTGATGGTGGCAAGACCGACCGAGAACGTCACCCGGCTGCCATCCGTCACATCGTTGTGGCCCAGCGAGGCGGTGTCGGCGATGATGGTGCGGATACGGTCGTAAGGTATTCCCAACTCCTCCGCCGCCATCAGGCTGATCGAGGCGCGAGAGCCGCCAATATCCGGGTTGCCCTCAGTCACGCCCACGGTGCCATCGGTGTTCACGTTCAGGCTTACGCAGGTGTTGCCGCCAAAGTTGAACCAGAAGCCGCAGGACAGACCGCGCGCCTGCCCGGCACCCAACGGCGCGTGGTAATGCGGATGCGCCTTCGCGGCCTCCAGCGTCGCCACCAGCCCGATATCGTCGAACACCGGGCCATAAGACGACTGCGTCCCCTTGCGCGCCGCGTTCAGCAGGCGCACGTCCAGCGGGTCGAGCTTCAGCACCTGACACAGTTCATCCACCACGCTTTCCACCGCGTAGATCGCCTGCGGCGCGCCCGGCGCGCGATAGGCGGCCTCTTTCGGGCGGTTGGTCAGCGCGTTCCAGCCATAGGTCCGCACGGCGGGCAAGTCATAGGCGGCAAAACCCGCCATCGCGCCCATATCCACTGTGCCGCACGGGAAAGCCCCGCCGGAATAGCGCATATGCGCCTCTGCCGCCGTGATGCGACCGTCCTTGGTCATGCCGATCTTCACGTCGATCGAGGTTGACACCGTCGGCCCCGTCGCCTTGAACACCTCGTCACGCGTCATCACCACCTTCACTGGCCGCCCCGCCTTTTTCGACAAGGCGAGCGCCACCGGCTCGATAAACACCGTGGTCTTGCCACCAAAACCGCCGCCGATCTCGGACGCGGTGACGCGCAGCTGGCTCGCCTCCATCCCCATTATCGAGGCGCAGAGCGAACGCACGTTGAATTGCCCCTGCGTGCAGCACCACAGGTCCGCCTTCCCGTCAGAGGTCATCGAGGCCAGACAGGCGTGCGGTTCGATATAGCCCTGATGCGTCGCGGCGGTCTTGAAGCTGCGCGAAACGATCTTGTCGGCCTTGGCAAAGCCCGCCGCTACGTCGCCATGCCCAAACTCGCAGTGATGCGTGACGTTTTCCGAGAACCCCTTCGGCACGTTCTCGACCGCGCGGCTCGCCTGCACCACTGGCGAACCAGCCTTCATCGCGGCATCCACGTCGGTCACATGCGGCAGCACTTCATAGATCACCTTGATCGCCTTCAGCGCCGCCTTCGCCACCGCGGCAGAGGTTGCAGCCACCGCCGCCACCGCGTGCCCGTCATACAGCGCCTTGCCATCCGCCATGCAGTTCACCTGCACATCGCGGGTGGACGCATCCTCGACCACCGCGAAATCCCGCGACGTGATAACCGCTTTCACCCCCTGCATCGCCTCGGCGGCAGAGGTGTCAATCGACACGATCCGCGCATGCGCGTGCGGAGAGCGCAAAATCCGCCCCACCAACATCCCCGGCGCGCTGACGTCCGCACCATAAAGCGCGCGCCCCGTGACCTTATCCACCCCATCGGGCCGCGCAGGCCGCGTGCCGACCACCTTGAATACGCGTTTACCGTTTGAATCCAAAGCCATATCAAGCACTCCTCATCTGGGCGGCGGCATCCTGCACGGCACGAACGATCTTGTCATAGCCGGTGCAGCGGCACAGGTTCCCCGCCAGCCAAAAGCGCACTTCTTCATCCGTCGGGTCCGGGTTCTTCGCCAACAGCGCCTTGGCCGCGACCAGGATCCCCGGCGTGCAAACCCCGCATTGCAAGGCGGCATGGTCGATAAACGCCTGCTGCAACGGATGCAGCGTTTCGGCCTCTGCCATCCCCTCGACGGTAGAAATCTCGGCCCCCTCGGCCTCGACGCCCAGCACCAGGCACGAACACACCAGCCGCCCGTCAACCAGCACCGAACAGGCGCCACAATCGCCGGTGCCGCAGCCCTCTTTGACCCCGGTCAGGCCCAGCCGGTTGCGCAGCACATCCAGCAACGGCTCATCGGGCGCACAGACGAACTCTACGGGGTCGCCGTTGATGCTTGTGGTAACGTGAATATTGCTCATGCCTGACCTCCGGCGCGCGTATAGGCGATGCGGGCGGCGCGTTTGGCCAGCACGCCCGCGATATGGGTGCGGAACTCAATGGTGCCGCGTTTGTCATCAATCGGGGCGCAGGCCGCAGAACAGGCCGCAGACAGCGCGTCCAGCGCCGCCTCGTCCAGCCGCGTGCCGACCAGTGCCGCACCCGCCGCCTCGACCAGCCGCACCGTCGGCGCCACCGCGCCAAGCGCCACGCGCGCCGCCGTCACCATGCCCACCCCGTCCAGCTCCAGACTGACCGCAGCCGACGCCACCGCAATGTCCATCTCGGTGCGCGGGATAAAGCGCAGATAGGCATCCGACGCGCGATCGGGCCGCGCGGGCACGAAAATCGACGCGATAAATTCGCCCTTTTTCAGCGAGGTCTTGCCCGGCCCAACCGGCACATCCGACACCGCCACGTCGCGCACGCCGTCCGGCCCTATGACGCGCGCAACCGCGCCCGCCGCCACCAGCGCCGGCACCGAATCCGCGGCGGGCGACGCGTTGCACAAATTCCCCGCCTGCGTGCAGCGCCCCTGCACCTGGGTGGAACCGATCAGCTCCGCCCCCTCGACAACCCCCGGCCACAGCGCCTTCAATCCAGCATGTTCGCCCAGTTCGGCCCCCGCGACGCAGGCGCCGATGCGATAGCCGCCCGCCTCTGCCACGATCTCGCGTATGCCGGGCAAGCCCTTGATATCAACCACCAAGGCAGGCTCTACCATGCCCGCCTTCATCTGGACCAACACATCGGTGCCGCCCGCCAGAATTCGGGTCACGCCCGCCTCGTCTTTCAGAAGCCGTGCGGCCTCTGCTACCGTCTTGGGTTTCGCGTATTGCATGAAAGATTGTCCACCGTGGTTAGGGCGTCATTTGTCTGTCTGGTCAAACTGTAACGTTTGCCGCGCCGGGTCCGCAACGCCCAACACGACACTTCGCTACACCATCGCGTCGAATTCACTCCACAGTCCGTCCAAATGAAAACCGCCACCGGAGCGTATCCGGTGGCGGCAGGGTCGCAGGGTTCAGATCGTCAGATCAGAAAGCAAAGACCGTGTAGAGGAACAGGTAGTCGTTGTCAGAGGCGTTATGGCCTGCCCCGTCAAAGTTCGTGGTGCCCCCGCCAAGCGACAGGAAGTGGGTATATTTCGCCCCGATCTTCATGTTGCCCATCGGGTCAAACTTCGGCCCGCCATCCATCCACGGCGAATAGTTGACCTCCAAAGACACCGACTGGCTGTTGGGCGAGTTGGTGGCCGAGCTTCCGCTATAAAGCCCCGCGTCTTTCGACCCGGACACGTTAGAGAAGGCCCCGATCACCGCCCATGTCGGTTTGTAGTAGGTCACCGAAAGGTCCAGCGCGTTCAGGGTGTTGCTGGCATTGGACGCCCCACTGATTGGCGCAGCGCCGCTCGTGGTCTGCCACTCCATGATATCGCGCGCCTTGAACATCAGGCCGAAGTTTTTGCCTGAATAGTCGTATTGCGAGTCGATACCGAAGTCGACGTAGTGGTCCTTGCCAGTTCCCGCCGAGGTGTCCCACGGCGTCAGGTTGGCAACCATCGCCATCGCCCCGACCATCAGGGTGCTCTTCTTGCTCAGATCCTTGCTATAGGCGATCCGCGCATAGGGCGCGATGCCCTGCACCTTGAAGCTGCCGCTCGCGTTTGGCACACCAAGCGCCGCCGCCGTGTGATCGGGCAGGCCGGTATAGCCGCCGAACTCGGTGTAAAGCCCGTTGCCGAACATCGAGTAGCCGGTCAGACCCAGCACCTCTTGCCCCAACGTCCCCTGCAACAGCGTGCCGACCGGGCCGGACTGCGGACCCACCGCCGAGTCAAAGGCCGGATAGCCCCATGCCGGCGACGTCGCCCAAAGATCCTGCACCGTCGGGTTGTTGTTCAGGCTGAAGCCATAGGTCGCATCCTGCCCGAACAGCTTGCCGGTGTCGGCATAGCGAATGTCCATGTTGTCCCATGCCCAGCTATGCGCGTTCGGGTCGTAGGTCACCTGAACGAAGGCCCCCATATTGCCGGTAATCCGCCCGGCATATAGCAGGCTCACCTGATCGATCGAGGTGATGTCATTCGTCTTGGTCGAATAGGCCAACGGCGGCGCATCCTGCGCTTTCGCTGTATGGGTGAACCCACCAATAACCAGCGCCGTCACCGGCAAAGCGGGCGCGCCATCAGCTTTCTGCACATAGCCATTCAGCTTGAAATTGCGCCCGAATGCCGTCAACTCTGGAATTGACGTGTGGCACATCGAGCAAGCAAACCCGGTCTGGCGTGCATAGCTCGGCACAGCCTGTGCGGGTGTGATCGAGGCGGCCAAGCCCAGTGCCCCGACGGCCAGCGGCGCCAAACCGCGTAGCGCCGCATCGGCAAACCCGGACAAAAGCCCCCTGCTTTCAATGATCTGGCCCGGAGCCGTCCCGGACCGCGAATTGGGAGTCATACCTATCCCTCCATGGTAGTTGAGGTGTACCGACCGGCCAAGGCGCCTAAAAAGACTCCCCACCCGAGGCACTCACGCTCGCCTATTGCCGCTGGAATCGCGGCCTAAACTTTGACTTGAATCAAATCGGCACACGACTTCGGCATTCCACGGCATACGCGTCATTAATATCACATACCTCGCCATCTCATTTTGTGATTTTCAAATAATTCTGCCCTGCTCCATTCAAATTAATTTCTGAATCTGACGAATTCGTCAGAAACAACACGGCTTCGTGAATATACATTTTTAATACACGTCCGTTTTAAGCTAATATGCCATCTGCGGGATGTATAAACGCCTCCCCGCCGCGATCATGTCGCTAATGCGCCAGCCATGTCGATTTCCGGGCAGCCCCACGCGCGCGCGCAAACAAGACTAAGACCAATCGCGCAAAGGAAATCGCATGGCCTCCTCTGATCCGCTTCTCCAGCCCTACCAACTCAAACATCTGACGCTGAAGAACCGCATCATGACCACCAGCCATGAACCGGCCTACCCCGAGGACGGTATGCCCAAGGACCGCTATCGCGCCTATCATGTCGAACGCGCCCGCGCGGGGGTGGCCATGACGATGACCGCAGGCTCTGCCGCTGTCTCCAAGGACTCGCCGCCCGTCTTTAACAACGTCCTCGCCTACCGGGATGAGGTCGTGGGCTGGATGAGGAAGCTCACCGACGAATGCCACGACCACGGCTGCGCCGTGATGATCCAGCTTACCCACCTCGGTCGGCGCACCCATTGGGCCAAAGGCGACTGGCTGCCCGTCGTCACCCCCTCGCACCAACGCGAACCCGCCCACCGCGCCTTCCCGAAAAAGCTGGAAGACTGGGACATCGCCCGCATCATCACCGACTACGCCGACGCCGCCGAACGGATGCACGCCGCGGGTTTGGATGGGATCGAGCTGGAATGCTACGGCCACCTGATGGATCAGTTCATGTCCCCCCTGACCAATGAACTCGATGCGCCCTACGGAGGCTCTCTCGAAAACCGCGCCCGCTTCGCGCTCGACGTCCTTGCCGCGATCCGCAAACGGGTGGGCGAGAAATTCCTCGTCGGTGTGCGCTATACGGCGGACGAGACCGCCCCCGGCGGCATTTCAACCGAGGAAGGCATCGCCATCGGCCACCTCTTCAAGGCGTCTGGCAACGTCGATTTCCTCAACATCATCCGCGGCCAGATCCATACCGACCCCGCGATGACCGACGTGATCCCGGTGCAGGGTATGAAATCCGCCCCCCACCTCGATTTCGCCGGCCGCATAAGGGCAGAGGTCGGCCTGCCCACCTTCCACGCCTCGCGCATCCCCGATGTCGCGACGGCACGCCACGCGGTCGCGGCGGGCCTGCTAGACATGGTCGGCATGACCCGCGCCCATATGGCCGATCCGCATGTGGTGAAAAAAATCATGGAGGGGCGAGAAGAGGATATCCGCCCCTGTGTTGGCGCGACCTACTGCCTTGACCGCATCTATCAGGCGGGCGACGCGCTCTGCATGCACAACGCCGCCACTGGGCGCGAGTTGACGATGCCGCACACGATCCAACCCGCCGCCAACCCGCGCAAAGTGGTGATTATCGGCACCGGCCCGGCGGGGCTGGAGGCCGCGCGCGTCGCGGCTGAACGCGGCCACACTGTCACCGTATTCGAGGCGGCAGCCGTTCCCGGTGGCCAGGTCCGCCTGACCGCGCAAACTCCGCGTCGCCGCGAGATGATCGGCATCATCGACTGGCGCATGGCGCAATGCGCCGCGCGCGGTGTCAAATTCCGCTTTAACACATGGGCAGAAGCAGCTGATGTTATGGCAGAAAACCCCGATGTGGTGATCGTCGCCACCGGCGGAATGCCCCACACCGATGTGCTGGAAGCGGGCAACGATCATGTCGTCTCTGCCTGGGATATCCTGTCGGGCGACGTCAAACCGGGCCAGAACGTGCTGATCTACGACGACGCGGGCGACCACGCCGCCCTGCAAGCCGCCGAGATCGTCGCCGCCAGCGGCGCGCATGTCGAGGTGATGACGCCCGATCGCACATTCTCGCCCGATGTGATGGCAATGAACCTCGTGCCCTATATGCGGTCTTTGCAGGACAAAGACGTGACGTTTACCGTCACATATCGGCTGAAAGCGGTGGAGCGTGCGGGCAACGGCCTGGTGGCCGTGATCGGCTCTGACTACCTGGCCTTGGACAAGCGCCGCACCTTCGATCAGGTCGTGGTGAACCACGGCACCCTGCCGCTGGATGACCTTTATTTCGCACTGAAGCCGCAGTCGTCGAATTTGGGAGAGGTCGATTACGAGGCCCTTATCGCAGGCGCTTCGCAGGGCTTGGCACCCAACCCCCAGGGTGGGTTCCAGCTGTTCCGCATCGGCGACGCGGTGTCAGCGCGGAACACCCACGCCGCGATTTATGACGCGCTGCGCTTGGTGAAGGATGTTTAGGCGGGAACATTTCCGGCTGGCGTGCGCTGCACGCCGGGATATTTTGGCCAAAGCAAATGGGCGTCATTGGCGATAAACGCTTTTTTTATCAACAGATTAGCCATGCGTCGCACAGTTAATCACTAGCGCGCCAGCACCAGTTCCGCCTTCAATCCGCCCAAAGTTTCGCTATCGCTCAACCGCAAACTTCCACCATGAGAACCCGCAATATCGGCGGTGATCGACAGCCCAAGCCCAACCCCGCCACCGCGATCCTGATTGCGGGCGGCATCAAGCCGGATAAAGGGACGGATCGCGTTTTCACGTTGATCGGCGGGAATGCCCGGCCCGTCATCCTCGACCGTGATGCGAACATTCTTCTCGGTCAGCGCGACCCGAACCTCCACCCGCTTTCCATAGCGGACCCCGTTGTTAACCAGATTCTCCACCGCCCGCGTCACCGCCTGCGGCCGGATCATCGCCGTGCCTTGCCCTTCGGTCGAGACCAGCGTCACGGCCTGCCCGGCACGGCGGGCATTTTCAACCACCAGCCCGACCAGCCCGATCGGATCGGCACGCACCGCATCCTCCAACGCATCGCCCCGCGCGAAGGCAAGAAAGGCATCCAGCAAATGCTCCATATCCGCGACATCGCGTTCGAGTGCGGCCACCTCGGGCTCATCCGCCAGCATCGCCAGCCCCAGCTTGAGCCGCGTCAGCGGTGTGCGCAGGTCATGGCTGACGCCAGACAGCATCAGCGTGCGCTGCTCGATCTGCCGTTCAATCCGAGCACGCATCTCAAGGAACGACCGCCCCGCCGCCCGCACCTCATTCGCGCCGCGTGGCTTATACGCGACCGACCGCCCCTTGCCGAACGCCTCGGCGGCCATCGCCAGCCGGGTGATCGGGCGCAGTTGGTTGCGCAGGAACAAGTAGGCGATCAGCGTCATCAGGATCGAGGTCGCGATCATCAGCACCAAAAGCTGATGCGGGTTAGACGCGGCAACCCGGTGTCGGTCGAACGCGACGCGCATCGGTCCGTATCGCGTGGTGATAAGCGTATCCACCACCTCCGGGTTGGACAACAGATCGACGCCCGTCACCTCTGGCAGGCCCGCGTGCAACGTGGTGATCATCGCTTGCCCGGACAGGTCATACCACTCACTGCGGTCCTGTACGCCATTCGCCGCTACCGGCAAGGTGACTTCGAGATGCAGCTTGCGGGCAAGCTCCACGCCCCGTGTCTCTGCCTCGGCCACGTTGGGGGCGGAATTGACCTGATCCAGCAGATAGGCGACCTCAATCAACAGATTGCCGGTCATCTGCGCCGTCACCCCCTCGTAATGGCGCTGAATAAAGGTAACGGACACCACCAGCTGGATCGTGAGAACCGGCACGATGAGGATAAGCGCGGCTCGGCCATAGAGGCTGCGCGGCAGGAAGGGTTTGAGCCAGTCTGGTTTCATGCCATCAAGCCTAACGAGGCGGTGCAGCGAGAGAAAGCGCAAGATGACAGAGATCGCGGAATTCAACCCGGTGGCGGGTGTGATGGACTGGGTGGAAGGCGGCGTGCGGCGCGTGTTGGCACCCAACCCGTCGCCGATGACGTTCCGCGGCACCAATACCTATCTGGTCGGGCGTGGCGAGGTCGCCGTGATCGACCCTGGCCCGCTGTCTGCACCGCATATGGCGGCGATCCTGCGCGCTCTGGAGCCGGGTGAACGGATCAGCCACATTCTGGTCACGCACAGCCATCTGGACCACTCACCCCTCGCTCGCCCCTTGTCTGCGGCGACAGGTGCGCCCGTGCTGGGCTTTGGCGGCTCTGACGCCGGACGGAGTCCGGCGATGGACGCGCTGGCTGCGGGGGGCGATATTGGAGGAGGTGAAGGCGTCGATCAGGATTTCCGCCCGGATGTCGTCCTTGCCGACGGCACACGGGTCTCCGGTCGGGATTGGAGCCTTACTGCGGTCCATACACCGGGGCATTTCGGCAATCATCTGAGCTTTGTGTTCGATGACGTGATCTTTAGCGGCGATCACGTGATGGGTTGGGCATCGTCGCTGATCTCGCCGCCCGACGGCGATATGTGCGCCTATATGGCCTCGCTGGACCGCCTGAGCACCCTGCCCGCGCGTCGGTTTTACCCCGCGCACGGCGCGCCGGTCACAGAACCCGCCAAACGCCTTGCTGAACTCGCCGCGCATCGCCGCGCCCGCGAAGCAGATATCCTGCGAGCTTTGGAGGCAGGGCCGGCGGCAATTCCCGCCCTGACGCGGCGAATCTACACCGATGTGCACCCCGCCCTTTTCCCCGCCGCAGAGCGCAATGTCTTCGCGCATCTCCTTGATCTGACGCAACGAAACCGCGTGTCCCCGGTCGGCCCGATCGGTTTTTCAACGGTTTTCCGGGTTACATGAGAGGACGGGCACAGGAGCCCGAACTTTCTCGCAATTGCCTCTGGACGCCCCCGATGGCACTTGCTATATGCCCCCTCGTGTTCCGGCGTAGCTCAGCGGTAGAGCAGTTGACTGTTAATCAATTGGTCGTAGGTTCGATCCCTACCGCCGGAGCCAAATATACCGCAAGTCTTTGATTTACGTTGATATTTGGCAACACATCTCGGCCAGATCCAGTGAAAGTGCACGGACGGTTGCACAGGAAAGCCGGCGGCGCCCCCTTGGCTCCGCTATGCGCTTAGCCGTCGAAGGTGCCGTCGCGCCTTTCCTTGCAACAATCCTCGGCAGTCCTGTCCCACGACCGGGCCTCAGGCCCGAATGCGATTGCCATCCGTGTCAAACAGGAAGCCGCGCGCCGGATCGGGGGTCAGCCAGACCGCCTCCTGCACTGCAAACTGATGCTCGCCGAACAGGCGCACCGTCAGCAAACCATGCGCGTCGGTGTTGACGTAGACGTTGGTTTCGCCGCCCAGATGTTCGACATGGCTGATGGTGCCGGGGATTTGCCCTGCGTCACGGCTGATCGCCAGATGTTCGGGGCGAATCCCCAGCGTCTCGGCGGCAAGCCCCAAGGCAGGGGCCTTGAGAAAGTTCATCTGCGGCGACCCGATGAACCCCGCGACGAAGGTGTTGGCCGGGTTGTTATAAAGCTCCATCGGCGCGCCGACTTGTGCCACCCTGCCGCCGTTCAGCACGACGATGCGGTCAGCCAAAGTCATCGCCTCGACCTGATCGTGGGTGACGTAGATCATCGTCGCGGAAAGCTCGCGGTGCAGGCGGGCGATCTCGATACGGGTATGGACGCGCAGGGCGGCATCAAGGTTTGACAGCGGCTCGTCAAACAGAAAAAGCTTTGGCGTGCGCACGATGGCGCGGCCGATGGCAACGCGTTGGCGCTGGCCACCGGAAAGTTCCGAGGGGCGGCGTTCCAGCAACGGGCCAAGCCCCAGCATCTCAGAGGCGCGCGCGACACTCGCCTGCACGTCCGCGACGCTGGCCCCCGATTGCCGCAGGCCCAGCCCCATGTTGTCACGCACCGTCAGATGCGGATAAAGCGCGTAACTCTGGAACACCATTGCGATTTCACGCTTGGACGGCGGCGTCAGGTTGACCTTTGCCCCATCAATCAGGATCTCGCCCGAGGTGGCATCCTCCAGCCCCGCGATGATGCGCAGCAAGGTCGATTTTCCGCAGCCAGAGGGGCCGACAAAGACGCAGAACTCACCGTCCTTCACCTCCAGATCGACGCCTTTAATCACGTCAACCTTGCCAAAAGACTTGGTCACCGCCGAGAGTTTCAGATCGCCCATATGCGGCTCCTATAGTTTGACGGGGACGCCGGCGCGCACGCTCTCATCCGCGGCAAGGCAGATGGCAAGCGAGCGAACCGCGTCCGAAAGATGGCGGGAAAGGTCGGTGTTATCAGCGATAGCATGGGCGACAAAGGCCGCCTCGCGGTCGCACAGTTGTTGATGGCCGGGCTCATTCGCCATCGACAGGTCTTGGTCGGGCTGACCCACCCGATGCAGGCGGATCGTCGAAGTTTTGGTGTGGGTGTCGATGTCGTCGGACTTGGCGCTTTCCGGCATTCGGATCGACACGGCGCCGTTCGGGCTGACCACATCCTTCACAAAGAATGCGGTGTCAGACATCATCGGGCCCCAGCCCGCCTCGTACCAGCCCAGCGAGCCATCAGTGAACAGCACCTGAAACTGGCCGTAGTTATACATGTCGGGCGCAATTTCGGGCGACAGCCGCAGCCCCATGCCGCGCACCTCGACCGGTTCGGCATCGGTGATCTGCAACATCACATCGACGTAATGCACGCCGCAATCGACGATCGGCGGTGTTGTCTGCATCAGCGCCTTATGCACTTCCCAGGTCGGGCCAGAGGATTGCTGGTTCAGGTTCATGCGAAACACATACGGCCCGCCCAAGGCGCGCGCCTCGGCGATCAGGCGTTGCCACGAGGGATGGTGGCGCAGGATATATCCCACCACGACCTTGCGCCCGGTCCGCATCGCCGCCGCCTGCACCCGGCGCGCATCGGCAACGGTGGTCGCAAGCGGCTTTTCCACGAACACATGCGCCCCCGCCTCCATCGCCATGATGGCGAGGTCGGCGTGCGTGTCGGAATAGGTGGCGATTGACACCAGATCGGGCTTCAGCCGCGCCAGCGCCGCCGGGAAATCGTCAGTGATGGCATAGCCTGCAAGCTCTGGTGCCAACGTGGGATGCGAGCGGTTGACGAGGCCCACCACCTCAAACGCGGGGTTATGGTGATAGGCCAGCGCATGACTGCGCCCCATGTTGCCAAGCCCTACCACGAGGGTGCGAAGCGCGCTCATTTCACCGCCCCCGCCGTAATGCCACGGATCAGCTGGCGCGAAAAGATCAGGTAAAGCACCAGCACCGGCAGGATCGCCAGCGACAGCGAGGCCAGCACCGCGTTCCAGTTGGTGACAAACTGACCGATGAAAACCTGACTGCCCAGCGTTAGCGTCTTGGTCGCCTCGGCAGGGGCAAGGATCAGCGGAAACCACAGATCGTTCCAGATCGGGATCATCGAAAACACCGCCACCGTCGCCATCGCGGGGCGCACCAGCGGCAGCACGAGCCGGAAGAAGATGCGATATTCGCTAAGGCCATCAATGCGGCCCGCGTTCTTCAGATCGTCCGAGACGGTCTTCATGAACTCGGACAAAATGAACACGGCCAACGGCAGCCCCTGCGCGGTATAGACAAGGATCAGCGCCAAAAGCGTGTTGACCAGATGCGCCGCGACCATCATTTGCAAGATCGCGACGGTGCCCAGCCGGATCGGGATCATGATGCCCAGCGCAAGGTAAAGCCCCAACAGAAGATTGCCGCGAAACCGATACTCTGACAGCGCAAAGGCCGCCATCGCGCCAAACAGCAGCACCAGCACCAGCGAGGTCACGGTGACAATCATGCTGTTGCCGAAGTAGCGCAGGAAATCGCCCTGCTGCAAAACCGTGGTAAAGCCGATCAGGTCAAAGCTGCCCGGGCCGGGCAGCGCCAGCGGATGCGCAAAGATCGCGCGGCGGGATTTGACCGAGTTGATGAGGATCACGAACACCGGGAAAAGCGCAATCAGCGTGTAAGTTATCAGCACCGCATGGGCGGCAATCGTGCGGGACAGCGAAGATCTGGCCTGTGACATGATGCTCGCTCTCCCTCAGAACTGATAGCGACGCAGGCGCGTCTGGATGCCGAAAAGGTAGATGCAGACCCCGACGAGGATGATGCCGAACATCGCAGTCGCAATGGTGGCGCCCATATTCGGGTCGCCAAGTTGCAACTGGAACCCGAAGAAGGTGCGATAGAGGAACGTGCCCAACAGATCGGTCGAAAAGTTCGGCCCGGCCAAGGCGCCTTGCGTCACATAGATCAGGTCAAAGGCGTTGAAGTTGCCCACGAATGTCAGAATAGAGATGATCCCGATCGACGGCAGGATCAACGGCAGCTTGATCTTCCAGAACTGGCGCATGCCGGTGATGCCGTCCATCTCTGCCGCCTCGATCACCTCGTCGGGGATGGTCAGCAGGGCCGCATAGATCAGCATCATCGGGATGCCGATGAACTGCCAGACAGAGATCAGCGCCATCACCGTCAGCGCGTAGTGGGCATCGCCCAGCCACGGCGCGAACAGTGATTTCAGGCCCACCGCCGCCAACATGTCGGGCGCAATGCCCCACAATGGCGACAGGATCAGTTTCCAGACAAAACCGACGATGACAAAACTGAGGATGGTCGGAATGAAGATCGCGGTGCGGTAGATCGCAGCGCCGCGCAGTCGTGGCGAGGACAACAAGGCCGCCAGTGCCACGCCAATCGGGTTTTGCACCGCCATGTTGACGACAAAGAACCAGAAGTTATTGCCCAGAGCATTCCAGAATTGCCCCGACCAGTTGGGGTCGCCCAACAGCTTGCGGAAGTTGCCAAGGCCAACAAATTGGCTGACCTGATGAACCGTCGTGTAAAGCGACAGGTTCAGCGTCGCGAACAGCGGAAAGATCATCACAGCCGTGTAGATCGCCACCGCAGGCGCCAAAAACACGCCAATGTGCCATCGCACTGGTCTCTTGTCAGCCATCGTCCCCTCCCGCCCGAAATCTGGCCCCGGATGCACTCCGGGGCCAACCGTAACCCATGCCGCTTATTGCTGCGGCTTGTACCAGGTGGCGAGATCCTTCTGCATCTCTGCCGCCGCCGCTTGCGGTGTCTGGGTGCCGTTGATCACGTTCGCCGAGGTCGCCCACAGCGCGTTTTCAAGGTTCGGCGTGCCGCGCGACAGGATCTGGTAGGTGTAGCGCATCGTCGATTTGCAGGTCTGGCGCCAGGACAGCATCTCATTGGCAAGCGGATCGGCGATTTTCACCGGCTTGTCGATCAGCGGGAAGAAGCCCGGCAGCGCGTTGCCATAAATCGCGGCAAAGTCTTCAGAGCCCACCCACTTCAGGAAGGTCATCGCCGCATCCTTGTTCTTCGAGGCAGCGTTCAGGCCCAGCGCATGATCCGGCTGATCCGAGATATAGCACGGATCGCCCGCCTTCGGCACCGGCGCCGGGAAGGCAGCCATCTTGAACGCGGCCTGCTTCTCAAAGCCCGAAATCTCCCACGAACCGGCGGGATAGATTGCGGCGCGGCCAAGGGTGAACAGGTTCTGGCTGTCAGGATAGGTCTGCGCCTGGAAACCGTCGCCCATATAAGGGCCCCATTTCGCCAACTGGGTGAACGGCTCGACAAATTGCGGATCGGTCAGCTTTGCGGTGCCTGCGATGATCGCCTTGCGCCCCTCCTCGCCCTTCCAGTAGTTCGGCCCGATATTCTCATATCCCATCGTTGCCGCTTCCCACTGGTCGTGGGTGCCCATGGCAAGCGGGGTGAAGGTGCCATCCTTCTTGATCTTGTCGAGGTCGGCGTAGAATTCATCCATCGTTTTCGGCGGCGTCAGGCCAAGTTTGTCAAACGCGTCCTTGTTGTAGATGAACCCGTGGATCACGCTGGCCATCGGCATGCAGAAGGTGTGCTTGGCATCATCGGTCTGCCACGCCGCCTTCGCCACGTCCGAGAAGTTGGCCATCTCTGCCATGCTGCTCAGGTCAGCCAGTTTGCCCTTCTGAAACAGCGCCAACGAGGCGTCGAACGGGCGGCAGGTAATCAGATCGCCCGCCGATCCGGCATCCAGCTTGGAATTCAGCGCGGCGTTGTATTCCGTCGGCGCCGAGGGGGCGAATACCACCGTGATATCGGGATGCGCCTTCTCAAACGCCGGGATGATCGTCTGTTGCCAGACGGTCAGGTCATCGTTGCGCCAGCTTTCGATGGTCAGCGTGGTCTGCGCCCAAGCGGCGGACCCGGCCAGCAACGTGCTGGCGAGAAGGGTGGAGGTAAGGGTCTTCATATGCATCGGTCGTCTCCCTGATTGCGGCCCGTTCGGGCCTATGATTTACGCGTCGTCCGTGCTGCCAGCGCCGGCGCAAGGTGCCCGCCGCTGGCCTTCAAAAGCTCCGCCGCCTCGGCGCGCGACGCGCCGCGGGCCACAAGAATGGCGGGCTTGACGTCTCCATCGGTCCGGCCCAGCGCATCAATGGCCGCGCCCTCGTCACACCCCGCGATCGCGGCAACCAGTCTGGCCGCGCGCTGCTGGAGTTTGGTATTCTCTGCCCGCAGATTGACCATGAACCCGTCATGCACATGGCCCAAGCGCACCCCTAAGCAGGTCGAGAACATGTTCAGTGCGATTTTCTGCGCGGTCGCCGCCGCCATGCGTGTGGACCCGGCGATCAGCTCGGGGCCGGTATCCAGCAGGATGGCAACGTCCGCGAGGGTCAAAAGGGCGCTGTCCGCCACGTTGCTGATCCCCATCACGCTCGCGCCCGCCTGACGCGCAGCTTCGGCTATCGCAACGGTGTAGGGCGTAGCACCGGAGGCAGAGACGCAGATAACCAGGTCACGCGCCGTCGGGGCGAGCCGTGCGAGGTCGTTCGTCCCGTTTGCGGCGACATCCTCGACGTCACCCCGCAAGTTTGACAGCGAGGCGACACCCCCCGCGAACAGCACGGGCGTACGCTCAGGCGGAATCCCAAAGGTGCCCGACAACTCCAAGCAGTCAGCCAATGCCATCAACCCGGAACTGCCCGCCCCCGCATAGATCAGGCGCCCGCCCGCCCCATAGCGTTGAACCGCAAGATCGACCGCCTGTGCAATCGCGGGCAGACCGGCATAAAGGCACTGAGCGGATGTCAATTGCGCCTCCAGCAAGCGCCGCAAGACATCGCCCGACGACAGCCCATGCAGGCCTGGCGATGCGGGATGAAGCTCCTCTGTGTGTGCTGCCTTCATGCGATTCCTCCGTTCCGCCAATAGAATGCCAAATTAATACCAATAGTCCATCAAAATCTTTAAGCGCTTGATATTCTCACTTTTTCCATGCTAAATGAGGGAATTACGAAGCCGTATTGATATATGGTATTTGTTTGGTATTATCGTCTCAGGAGGAATCGAATGACTCTCTTTCTAGGCGTCGATGGTGGCGGAACCGGTTGCCGCGCGGTGGTAGCCGATGCGTCCGGTCGTCGTTTGGGCGAGGGGCGCGCCGGGGCGGCCAATATCGTGACGGATCTGGATGGCGCCTGCGCCAACATCCTTACAGCGACGCAAATGGCCCTCGGTGCGCGGACTGAGATGGCCACGCTTCACGCGGTTCTGGGTCTCGCGGGGGCAAACGTTCCGGGTTACGCGCAACGCCTGACCGCCGCGCTTCCCTTTGCGACAACGGTGATTGCCAGTGACGCCGTGACCGCCCTGCGCGGCGCGCTGCATGACGAGGACGGCGTTGCCGCGATGCTTGGCACCGGCTCTGTCTTCGCCTCACAACACTGCGGCCAAGTGACCGTTACCGGCGGCTGGGGCTTCGTCCTTGGCGACGAAGGCGGCGGCGCATGGCTGGGGCGCAACCTTCTGGGGACGGCGCTTCAGGCGCAGGATGGGCTGGTTGCGATGACGCCGCTTCTGGCCGAGGTGATCCGAGAGGCGGGCGGCGCGCACGGGCTGGTCGAATTCGCCCGCACCGCGCGGCCGGGCGACTTTGCGCGCTATGCCCCGCGGATCGTCGCGGCCAGTGGGGATGCCGCCGCCGAAGATCTGTTGCGCACCGCCGATGGATGGATCACGCGTGAGATCGACCACCTCGCGGCGGGGCGCGCCGATCCTGTGACTTTCCTTGGTGGCCTCGGCCCAATCTTCGCCGACCGCCTTGCTGCCCGCTACGGCTCGCGCCTGCGCAAACCGCTTGGCACCGGGCTTGACGGCGCGCTGTGGATGGCGTTGCAGGAGGCACGACATGCCTGACCTCTTCTCGCCGCAAAGCTTCGAGGATCCCGGCAAAGGGCCGCTCTACCTGCAACTCAGCCGCCGCATTTCGGACCGTATCGAGGCGGGCGCGCTGAAACCCGGCGACAGCCTGCCTGCTGAACGTGACATGGCGACCATGACCGGCCTTAGCCGCGTGACGGTGCGCAAAGCGGTGCAGGCGCTGGTCAACTCCGGTCAACTGGTGCAGCGTCGCGGGTCCGGCACCTTCGTGGCGCAAAAAGTCGAGCGGTTGGAGCAGGCGCTGTCCCTGCTCACCTCGTTTTCTGATGATATGGCGCGGCGCGGTAAAGTCTCGCGGTCCGTCTGGCTGCACCGAGAGATCCATGCCCCTGCCCCGGACGAGATGATGGTGCTGGGCCTTACCGCCAAAGACCGCGTGGCGCGGCTGGAACGGGTGCGGCTTGCCGATGGGGTGCCGCTGGCAATCGAGCGTGCCTCGCTGTCCACCGCGATCCTTCCCGATCCTGCGATCGTCGAAAGCTCGCTTTACGCCGTGCTGGGCGCCGCCGGTTTCCACCCGGTGCGCGCCGTGCAACGCATTTCCGCCACCAACCTCAACGCGCGCGATGCCGCTTTGCTGGAGGTGCCGGAAGGCGTCGCCGGTTTGCGGATCGAGCGGGTTTCCTTCCTGCCGACCGGGCGGGTCGTGGAATTCACCCGGTCGATTTACCGCGGCGATGCCTATGACTTCGCCGCCGAATTACAAATCCCGACATGAACCGGAGAACCACGCCAGTGACCGCCCAAACCCTTATGCAGCAAGAGGTCGCGGAAATTCCCGCGGTCGCGGCCCGGTTCCTCCAGGACGCCCAACCCGCGCTGCACCGCACCGCCGCGGCTTTGCGCGCGCTTGATCCCGGCCTGATCGCCACCGTGGCGCGCGGGTCGTCGGACCATGCCGCGACCTACCTGAAATACGCCATCGAACTGACGGCAGGCATCCCGGTCGCGTCGGTTGGCCCGTCGATTGCCTCGATTTATCACCGCCAGTTGCGCCTTGCCGGGGCCGCCTGCATCGGCATTTCGCAATCCGGGCGCAGCCCCGATATCGTCGAGATGATGCACTCGGCCGGTGCCGGGGGCGCGTTGAGCATTGCTATCACCAATTTCGCCGATGCGCCGATGTCGACCGCCTCGGCCCATTGCCTGGCCCTTGGGGCGGGTGCGGAAAACAGCGTGGCCGCCACCAAGACCTTTGTGACCTCGGTTCTCGCCGGGCTGGCGTTGATCGCGGAGTGGCAACAGGACGAGGCCCTGCGCCGCGCGGTGGCGGGGCTGCCGCAGGCGTTTGCCGATGCGCTGACGCTGGATTGGTCGCCGCTTTCCGCGCGTCTTTCGCGCGCCTCGCACCTGTTCGTCCTCGGACGTGGTCCCGGCTTTGCCATCGCCAATGAGGCCGCGCTGAAGTTCAAGGAAACCTGCGGGCTACATGCCGAAAGCTACAGCGCGGCAGAGGTGTTGCATGGTCCCGCCGCCATTGTCGCGGCGGGCTTTCCCGTGCTGGCTCTGGGCGTCGAGGACGCGGCGCTGCCCCAGCTTGTGACGACGGCGGCGCGCCTCGCCGCGCAAGGGGCGCATGTCTTTGTCACCGGAGCCGCAGTTGACGGCGCAACCCAACTTCCCGTAGTGCCCAACCTGCATCCGCTGGTCGCGCCGCTTGTGATGGCGGTCACGTTTTACGCCTTTGTTGAACAGCTTGCCCGGCGGCGCGGCTTCGATCCCGATACGCCGCCGCATCTGCGGAAAGTGACGGAAACCGTATGACACAGCGCTCTGCTCCGCCCCGAACCATCCTCAGCGGCGCCACGATTTTCGATGGCACCACGCTGCGCATCGGTCATGCGCTGGTGATCGAAAAGGGACACGTCGCCGCGATCCTGCCCGAAGGCGCGGCACCAGAGGGCGCGCGCATCACGCTGCCCGGTGGCACCCTCGCGCCCGGGTTCATTGACCTTCAGGTCAATGGCGGCGGCGGCCTGATGGTTGATGGCTCCACGGACGTCGCTGCCCTTCGCCAGATCTGCGCCGCCCATATCGGGCTTGGCGCGACCGGCATCCTGCCGACCCTGATCACCGACACGCCAGAGGCCACCGCCTCTGTCATCGCGGCGGGTATCGCCGCCGCTGCGGCACAGGTGCCGGGGTTCCTTGGCCTGCATCTGGAGGGGCCGCACCTCGATCCGCGCCGCAAAGGCGCACATGATCCGGCGCTGATCCGCGCAATGGACGCAACCGACCTCGCCCGCCTGTGTGACGCGGCGCAGGCCCTGCCCGCCTTGGTCGTCACCGTCTCGCCCGCTTCGGTCACGCCCGAGCAAATCGCCACGCTGACCGCCGCCGGGGTCATCGTCAGCATTGGCCATTCCGAAGCGACTGAGGCAGAGGCGCGCGCCGCCTTCCGCGCCGGGGCGCGCTGCGTCACTCACCTGTTCAATGCCATGAGCCAGTTGGGCAACCGAGAGCCCGGACTGGTCGGCGCAACCCTCGACAGCACGGTCGCGGCGGGCCTCATCGCGGATGGCTTGCATGTCGCGCCCAGCACCCTGCGCGTGGCCCTCGCCGCACGGCCGCACGGGCTGTTCCTCGTCTCGGATGCGATGGCAGTAGCTGGCACGGAATTGACGGAGTTCATGCTTGGTGGCCGCCGCATCCTGCGCAAAGACGGACGGCTGGTGCTGGAGGACGGAACCCTTGCCGGGGCTGACCTGTCCCTGCCACGCGCGGTTCAGGTCCTTGTTCAATCAGTCGGCACCCCCCCCGAGCGCGCGCTCGCCATGGCCAGCGCGATTCCGGCCCAGCTTATCGGTGCCGCCACGCGGGTGGGCCACCTCGCCCCCGGCATGGCGGCCGATATTGTTCACCTCGGCCATGACTGGGGACTTCAGGGCGTGTGGAAGGGCGGGGTGAAACAACAGTAAGGGCGGGCGGCCATCAGCCCCACGCCGTCAGGGCCGCGTCCGAAGGCCATCAATGAAGATATTCAACAGTCGCAGCACCTGCTCCTTCCACCCCGGCTCGGGCTGGCGCGCATAGCACAGCGCGTAGAAGGTCTGCAAAAGGTCAGCGGCAGTGATGTCATTGCGCACCGCGCCCTCGCTGATCGCGCGCTGCAACAATCCATCCATGGCGCGGGTAATGTTGGCCGACACCTCGCTGTACATCGCCTTTGACTCATCGGTCACCACCACAGCCAGCGCGCCAAGCAGTCCACGCTTGGTCGCGACCAGCGCAACGTTGGCGTGCATCCATGCCCGCAGCGCCTCTACCCCGCCGCCGGGCTGGTCAAGCTCTGCGGCAAGTTGCAGAATATCATCGACATCGTGGCGATAGACGGCCTGAAACAAGGCCTCTCGTGTTGGAAAATGCCGGTAGAGCGTGCCGGGGCCGACACCTGCGCGGCGCGCGACCGCCTCCAGACTTGCCTCGGGGCCACCGCGTCCTAGAATTTCCTTCGCCGCCTCAATCAGACGTTCGCGGTTTTTCAGCGCATCAGATCGGGGCTTCCGGCACTTTTCGTCCACCTGTCGAACTTCCCCTTGCTAAACGGAGGATGCCTCCGTATAAATATACCATGCCCGTGCCGCCGACTCGAGTCCTGCGTCTGGCGTGTGCGCGCAACCATTTCACATAAAGCGAACGGAGGCTTCATGTCCTTCTCTATTAGCCTGACAGTCAACGGTACGCCGCGCGAAGTCACTCTGGAAGATGCCCGCGTAACATTGCTTGACCTGCTGCGCGAGCGGCTTGACTTGCCCGGAACAAAGAAGGGCTGCGACCGCGGCCAGTGCGGGGCCTGCACCGTGCTGGTAAACGGACGCCGCATAAATTCCTGCCTCGCGTTGGCCGTCACACTCGACGGTGCCGAGGTGACAACGATCGAGGGGCTGGCCGATGGCGACCACCTGCATCCTGTGCAGGCCGCCTTTATCGCGCATGACGGCTTCCAGTGTGGCTACTGCACCCCGGGCCAAATCATGAGCGCGGTTGGCCTGATCGCGGAAGGTCAGGCTGGTTGCGACGCTGACCGCATCCGCGAGGGAATGAGCGGCAACCTGTGCCGCTGCGCCGCCTACCATGGCATCACCGAGGCGGTTCTGGACGCCAGCCGCCGCATGGGCACCGATACCGAAGGAGCCGCCGCATGAACCTGTTCGATTATGCCCGACCGACCACGGTGGAAGAGGCTATCGCAGCATGGGCGCCCGGTGCCTCTTATCTGGCCGGAGGCACCAACCTTGTGGACCTGATGAAGACCGGGGTTATGCAGCCGGGAAAACTGATCGATCTCAATCGACTGGCTGGGCTCGACCGGATCGAGAGCTTGGCCAACGGCGACACCCGGGTCGGCGCTTTGGTGCGCAACGCTGACCTTGCGCACGATGCCGGCTTTGCACGGGCGTTCCCGATGGTGGCCGAGGCGCTGCTGTCAGGCGCGTCAGGCCAGTTGCGCAATGCGGCCACGGTTGGCGGAAACCTGATGCAGCGCACCCGCTGCGCCTATTTTCAGGACGCGCACAGTGCCTGCAACCGCCGAACACCCGGCGCCGGGTGCGATGCGCGCGGCGGCGATAACGCCACCATGGCGGTGCTGGGATGGAGCGATAGCTGCATCGCCACCAACCCCTCAGACTTCGGCGTGGCTTTGGCGGCACTTGACGCGGTTGTCGAAGTCGAAGGCCCGCAAGGCTCCCGCGAGATCGCCTTCGCCGATTTTCACCTCCTACCCGGCCAAACGCCCGACCGCGAAACCGCGCTGGCACAGGGAGAGTTGGTCGTCGCCGTTCGGCTACCCGCGGCCTCCGCACAACTGCGCCATCATTCACGGTATCTGAAACTGCGCGAGCGCACGTCGTATGCCTTCGCGTTGGTCTCTGCTGCTGCCGCGCTGCGGCTGGAGGACGGACACATTGTCGAGGCCCGCCTTGCCCTTGGTGCCGTCGCGGCGCGGCCGTGGCGTGCGAACGACGCCGAGGCGCTGCTGATCGGCCAGACCCCAAGCGACGAACTGTTCAAGCGTGCCGCCGACGTGGCGCTGACCGGCGCGACGCCATCGGGCGACAACGCGCACAAGATCGAACTCGCGCGTCGCACGGCTGCACGCGCCCTGGCGCTTGCCGCCATCGGCACCCCTAAGCGGATGCCCGCCTTCCCCGCCTCGCTTTTCGGAGAGCACGCCCATGTCTGACACGCGTCCCCCAGCCTCCCGCTTCGGCTCAAACTCCGGGCAGTCCTTTACGCGCCGCGACGGCATCGCCAAGGTGACCGGAACCGCTACCTTTGCGGCTGATAATCATCCCGACGGGCTGCTTTATGCGGTCTATGTCCCGGCCACCATAGCGCGGGGCCGCGTCAGCCACCTCGACGTTGCCGCTGCCAAGGCGCACCCCGGTGTGGCCGAGGTGATTACACCCGCAAACCGCCCCATGCTGGACGGCGACCCGGAATCGAAAGGCTTCATGTTCGCCTTCCGGTTCGAGGCGTTGCAGGACAATACGGTGCGCTACGCCAACCAGCCCATCGCGCTGGTCCTGGGCGAAACGCTGGAGGCGGCAACCGAAGGCGCGCGCCTGCTCAACCCGCAATACGAGGCTTTGCCCGCACGCGTCGGCCTCAACGGCGACACGCCCTACAAGGTGGAGGTTGGCAGCTTTGGCCGTCCGGGCCAGACCGTCTATGGCGATGTGGCCGCAGGTCACGCGGCGGCGGTGCAGTCGGTCGATCTGACCTATGAGACGCCCGAGCAATACCACAACGCGATGGAAACCCACGCAGTAGTTGCCGAGTGGCAAGGCGATCACGTCACACTCGACATGCCCAATCAGGCCATCGTGATGTCGCGCGGGGCCTATGGCTATTACTTCGGCATCCCGCCAGAGAATGTTCTGATCCGCAGCCCCTATCTGGGCGGCGGCTTCGGGTCCAAGGCGATCCCGAACGGCCCCACGGTGCTGGCGATCCTTGCCGCCCGCATGACCGGGCGGCCGGTTAAGTTGATGCTGCGGCGCGACCAGATGTTCGGCCCTGTGGGCCATCGCGGCGCCACCCGCCAACGGCTGCGCCTCGGGATTGATGCCGGGGCTAAAATGACCGTGCTGGACCACGAGTCACTCGCGACCACCTCGACCTTCGACGATTTCGTCGAAAGCGCCGCCAATGCCTCGCAGGGGCTATATGCGGCGGGCGCGCTGCGGTCTGCACAATACGGCGTGCGGGTTGATGCTGGAACCCCCGGCCCGATGCGCGCGCCGGGCGAGGCGTCAGGCTCTGCCGCGCTGGAATGCGCGATAGACGAGATGGCAGAGAAAGCGGGCCTCGACCCGCTGGAATTCCGCTTGCGCAACTATGCCGAGACCGAACCCGGCACTGGCCTGCCCTACTCGTCCAAAGCGCTGCGCGAATGCTACCTGCGCGGGGCCGAGCGTTTCGGCTGGTCAAAGAGGCCGATGCAACCGGGCCAAATGCGCGACGAGGCCGGAATGCTGGTCGGCTGGGGCATGGGCACCGCGCTGTTCCACGCGCCGATGTTTGCCGCCAAGGCCCGCGCCGTTCTGCGGCCAGATGGAACCGGTTTGGTCGAGACAGCTGCCGCCGACATGGGGCAAGGCGCATGGACCGCCTTGGCGCAGATCGCGGCGGACAGCCTTGGCCTGCCGCTTGACCAAGTGGAGTTCCGCTCTGGCTCATCCGACCTGCCCGATGGCGGGGTTGCGGGTGGGTCAGGTCATACGGCCACGGCGGGTGGTGCGCTTCACGCGGCAGGCAGCGATGCGGTCCGGCGGCTGGCGGATATTGCCACGGCTGACCCCGCCTCGCCCCTGTTCGGCGCGGGCAATGCGGGCGTCACCGCCCGCGACGGTCGGTTTTTTGTCATCGACGACGACAGCCGCAGCGAAAGCTATGCCGACATCATCGCGCGCGCAGGCGGCACCGAGGTCGTCGGCACCGGTAGCGCCGCCCGCACGCCGGAAGACGCCGGACACCACGCGATGTATTCGCACGGCGCCGTCTTTGCCGAGGTAAAGGTGGACCCCGAGCTTTATCAGATGCGCGTTACCCGTCTGGTGGGCGCGTTCGCTGCGGGCCGGATCATTAACCCGAAGCTGGCCGAAAGCCAACTGATGGGCGGCATGATCTGGGGCATCTCTTTCGCGCTGCATGAGGAGGCACGGTTTGACAAGCGCACAGGCCGGATCATGAACGCCGACTTTGCCGGGTATCACATCCCGGTCAACGCCGATGTGTCAGGCCTCGAAGTTATCACGATCCACGAGGACGACGCCCACGTTAACGCGCTCGGCATCAAAGGCGTCGGAGAGATCGGCGTCGTCGGAACCGTGGGGGCGATCGGCAATGCGATCCGGCACGCCACCGGACACCGCATCCGGCGCTTTCCGATCCGGATCGAGGATCTGCTGCACGCGGCGCTGGGATAGGCGCAACCCGGTCGCGCCAGCGGAAATCGGTTTCGCCCTGTCCGCAGGGCGAAACCGGATGTCTCGCCGCTCTGAAACGCCGGTTGTCATTGGAAATCGGTATGTTTCGGGCTGACGGTTTTGGCGATTTCCTCCTAACGGCGCAATTCTTGACTATTACTATCGGAATATGATTACGGTCCTTTACAGGATGCGCCGTTCATCACGTTGATTCGAAAAAATGGCCCGTCCTGCGACAACTTACTGCCATGGTGGCGGTATGATGACCCGTGAGGACCTGCACTTGATGACCGGCGCTGCAAACACACGACCAGTCCCGCGCCCGCTCGGGGTGATGGCAAAAGGCGAAGCTGGCTCCATCTCTCGCATCGATGTGTGCGATCACAGCGCAAGCCTTCCAGCGGCGGAAATTGAACGGCGGCTGATCGAGTTGGGGTTCGTCGAAGGCTCAACCGTCCAGATCCTGCACGAGGGCCTGTTCGGGCGTGACCCGATTGCCGTTCGCATCAACGGGACCACCGTCGCCCTGCGGCGTCGCGAAGCAATGGCCATACTGGTCGCCTGACCGCCAATTCCCTCAAGGACACAGAAATTGACTTTGCAAGATCTCGCCCTGACCAAGGCCAATCGGTTTGCCATTGTGGGTGCCCCGAATTGCGGGAAGACGGCGCTGTTCAATGCGCTGACCGGCAGCCGCCAGAAGGTCGGAAACTACTCCGGTGTGACGGTCGAGCGGAAGTTTGGCGTGGCGCGCACGCCGTCGGGCGTGGCGTTGGAGATCGTCGATCTGCCCGGCACCTATTCCCTGCGCGCGCGCAGCCCGGACGAAGAAGTGACCCGCGACGTGGTTCTGGGCCAGCGCCCCGGCGAGCCCCTGCCCGACATGCTGATTGTCGTCGCGGACGCAACCTCGCTACGCTCTGCCTTGCGGCTGGTGATCGAGCTGCGCAAAGTCGGGCGACCGTTGGTTCTGGTGTTGAACATGATCGACATCGCACGCCATCGCGGGATCGAGATCGACGTTGATGCGCTGTCGCGTGCGCTTCATGTTCCCGTGGTCACGGCGACGGCGGTCCGAAAGGGCGGGATGGACGCGCTGTGGGCAAAGCTGGACGAGATATTGGCCGCAGGCATCCCTGCCGCCACGCCGAACCGATGGACTGCGCCGGGTGTGCTGGAGCTGCGTCAGGGGCACAAAGAGGCGGACGCCCTGATGGCCGCCGCGGTCAAACAGCCGACCAAGCCCCATACCACCACCAGTCGCATCGACGCGGTGCTGCTTCATCCTGTGGCGGGCCTCGTGATCCTGTTGGGCTTGCTTTTCGTCATGTTTCAGGCGGTGTTCAGCTGGGCTGCCCCAGCGATGGACCTGATTTCGGCGGGCTTTGACTGGCTGGGTGCTGCGCTACATCAAGCCCTGCCGCCCGGACTTCTGGAAAGCTTCATTCAGGATGGCATCATCTCGGGTGTCGGCAGCGTTCTGGTGTTCCTGCCGCAGATCCTGATCCTGTTTCTGTTCATCCTGCTGCTTGAGGATCTGGGATATATGGCGCGCGCTGCGTTCCTGATGGACCGCATCATGGGGGGCGCGGGGCTGCACGGGCGGGCGTTCATCCCGCTGCTGTCCAGCTTTGCCTGCGCCATTCCCGGCATCATGGCTGCGCGCGTCATCGACAACCGCCGCGATCGGCTGACGACGATCCTGGTCGCGCCGCTGATGACCTGTTCGGCGCGCATCCCGGTCTATACCCTCATCATTTCCGCCTTCATTCCGCAGCGCGAGATTTGGGGCGTGCTGAACTTGCAGGGCCTTGTGATGTTTGCGCTTTATGCGGCAGGTATCGTGGCGGCCCTCGGCGTTTCCTTCCTTGCCAAGTTCATGTTCTGGCGCAAGCAACCCTCGCCCCCGTTCATGCTGGAGCTGCCAGATTACAAGATGCCGCGGCCGCGCAGCGTGCTGATCGGGCTTTGGACGCGCGCGCAAATTTTCCTGAAACGCGCCGGAACCACGATCTTCGGGATGATGGTGCTGATCTGGGTTCTGGCGACCTTTCCGCGCCCGCCCGCAGGGGCGACGGAGCCTGGCATCTTCTACAGCTTTGCCGCAATGATCGGCCGCTTCATCGAGCCCGTGCTCGCCCCCATCGGGTTCAACTGGCAGATCAGCATCGCACTGGTTCCGGGCATGGCCGCGCGTGAAGTGGCCGTCGCGGCACTTGGCACCGTCTACGCCATTCAAGGCGGCGGTGAAAACACGCAAGTTATCGGACCGATCCTGGCCCATAGCTGGAGCCTTGGAACCGCGCTGTCCCTGCTCGTCTGGTATATCTTTGCGCCGCAATGCGCCTCGACCCTTGCCGTGATCCGCCGTGAAACAGGCGGCTGGACCTGGATGTGGGTCACGTTCGGCTACATGCTGGCGCTCGCATACCTTGGCTCGCTGATCACCTATCAAGTGGCCGTGCTGCTGGGCGCGGGGTGACGGGGCAAGCGCGTCTGGTTTTCCAAAACCTGACAACCAAATAGTGCGAGCTAAGGCGGAGCGCCCCCTCAGCGCAACGTCACGATGCGCCCCGGCGCAAGGCGACCCATGCACAGATCTTTCAACGCCAAAAGATTGCCGCGCAATCGTCCGCGCCGATCCACCCATGGTTCGGGACGCATAGCGCGCAGCAAGTTCATCGAAAAATTGCGCACCATCAGTCGAAGCGCCCTGCGTGGCAGCATCGTGCCCTTGCGGATCAGATACACCGGATTGGCTATTTGTGAGTATCCAAGGGCCACGCCCGACGAACGGCCAATCTTGGTGCCAAGATGCACGCCCCGCATTGCGTCAGAGCGAACGATCCGTCCGTGTGCCGAAAGCCTGCGCGAAAAATCGACATCTTCCAACCAGCCGTAAAGCGGCAGGGATTCGTCAAATCTGATCTTGTCGCGCAGGATTGGCAACGCGCGCATCGCCATGTTGCAGCCGTATCCGTTATAGGCCGGTGACAGCACACGCCGCGCTGGACCGGCTGTGCGCAAAACCGCAATCCCCGCGTCGAACGTCAACCCCGGCCCCAGAATGCCGTCGGCCAACACCGCACCCGTAGCCATCACCACATCTGGATTATCGCGAAACAGCCGCAAGGTTTGTTCAATGTAATCGGGGGCCATGAGAAAATCATCGTCTATCATCAATAAGATATCACCGGGAGCGGCCATCTGCACCGCGCGATTGCGTTGCGCGCACAGCCCCTTGGTGCCGGTGATGACAATCCGCGGCCAAGGCAACTCTGCAAGCGTGCCCTCGATCACGTCAGAGGCATCCGCGACGCTTAACACCAAAAGATCCGGCATCCAGCTTTGCCGCAGCACATGACGGACTGTCTGCTCAAGGATGTGAGGGCGCCCGGTTGTTGCGATCACGAGCACCAGCCTCATTTTTGCCAGATTGTGCTGATCCTTTATATCTGAGGGAATAACGTAAGAGCTTGTTAAATGTTCACAGTGCATCATGGCCGGCATGGACGCCTCCGCAATTTGCAGGTTTCTCCAAATGCAATTGGACGCGACACGGGGATGACCACGCTGCCCTCAACAATCACAACCGCAAAACCACGCCTTCGCTTGGCTGGAACCGTTCTGGATGGGATCGAGGCGTTACCCGTCGCCACCCTACGCTCAGCCGTGGTCGTCGGATGCGCCGCAACATGGTGCGTTGCGTGCGCTGCTGTGGTGTACCTAATATAAACCACGCCTAGCACGCACCATCTCGCCGAAGTACCACGACGATGGTTTTGAACACTATTTTCAGATCACCGAAAAAGCTGCGGTTGCGCACATAGTCGACATCCATCGCCACCCGCTCGTCATAGGTCGTGGCGCTGCGCCCACCAACCTGCCAAGCGCCCGTTAAGCCTGGCAACACCGACGCATAGTCGGCGATGAATTCCTTATAGAAATGGCGCTCTTCCGCGACGATCGGACGAGGTCCAACCATTGACATTTCCCCCCGCAGGACGTTCCATAGCTGCGGCAGCTCGTCCAGACTGGTCTTGCGCAACAGCCGCCCCAAACGCATTATTCTGGGGTCGTCAGCCAGCTTGAACGTCGCGTCCCACTCCGCCCGCGCGGTGGAGTCTCGGGCCAAAAGTTCCTCCAACACCCGATCCGAATCTCGGACCATGGTCCGAAATTTCAGGCAATTGAATTCTTTCCCCCCTCGACCGATCCGCCGATGCGCAAAAACGACCGGCCCCCCCTCACGCGCAAAAATCAGGACTGCGATTACGGCAAAAAACGGCGAAAAGAACAGCAAAAGGCTGGCCGCTGCGACATGATCGAAAATCCGCTTGGACCATGGAACAGGGGCAATCGGGACAAAATCCACCAGCGTCCCATTTCGATACGGCAACTGTGCTATCGCGGGATCGAACGCTTGGACCATCAACTTTGTCATGCAGGGCCAACCAATCGATTGTTCTAATAAGGACAAATGCAAAGCCGAGTCGTAGCCAATTTTGACAATAATGCGGCAAAACCGTGGCGGTAAGCGCGGAGTTGGCAATAGTCTGTTTCAATAATGGAAACCATCATATTAAGCTGCAAAATTCACCATGTAACCTACTGATATATATTTATTTTCCTATTTTGCTCGCGAATATTGAGGCGCGCGATCCAGCCAATTTGCGCGCTAAAGCCTTTCCTTAGGGACCCGCATCCCCTAAAAGTCAATTGCTTCGGTAATTGTTGTGTCAAAAATTTGGCATGTCATATTTATAAAAGCCGTTCCGTTGGCGCGAAAGGTGTGCGGAGGTGCCGCGTTCCGATCAATCAGAGCAAAGGAGCCAAAATCGCCATACCCTTGCGGGTGGCGTCTGGACCGTTGCCGAGCGGATCATTTCACAGGTCAGTCAATTCGCTGTCTTCGTCGCCGCCGCGCGCATCCTTTCGCCTGCAGAGTTTGGTATCTTTGCGCTTGTCTCCACTTGCGCCCTGCTGCTTGTCCGCGTGGCCGAGGTGGCGTGGGCGCCATTCATAATGTCGTGGGGCGGCGACGAAATCGTTCCAAGACAGGTGCTGATGTTCGCCGTGCTGACCGGTGCGGCCGTGGGCCTTCTTGGCACTGGTGCGGGGCTGGTGTTGCCGGTGTTCGGGGTTGGACAGTCGGTCGGAACCTTGACGATCCTCTTTTCGATCTGGGTATTCATCGCGACGGTCTCCTCCGCCCAAAAGGGTGTGATGATCTGGCGCGACGGCTTGCGCGGGTCCGCCATCGCTGAAAGCGTGGGCGAGGTTATAGGCATGGTGGTGGCGCTGCTCAGCCTGTGGGCGGGCCACGGTGTGTTCTCGCTGGCGTTCGGTCGGCTGGCATATCAAAGCACCCATCTTGCCATCAGCTTTGCAATGACGCGAATGATGCCCTTGCCCGGTCTTCGCGGGGAACCGTTGCGCGCGTTGATCGCCTACTCTGGTCAGATCTTTTCGAGCCGGATGATCATGAACCTGCGGCTATACATCGCCACCTTCATCATTGGCGGTTTTCTAGGGCCTGCCGCCGTCGGCTATTTCCGCGCGGCGCAACGCCTCGTCGGTGCCGTAGCGGAGATCATCGGGGCACCAAGCCTGGTGATCGCGTGGAGCATGTTTCGCGCGGCCAGAGATCGTCATGACGGAAAACCAACGGGCTTTCAGGCGCAGGCGAACATCTATTTCCCGATATTGCTGGGCGTCGCCGCTCCGGTGTTTCTGTGGTTGGTCCTGATGGGCGAGGACCTGATTTCGGGGTTGCTTGGGCCGAAATGGCTTCCCGCGCTGCCGATTGTCGCAATCCTTGCCATTGCGCGTGGCTTGCTTGTGCCCAGCGCGGCAACCGAGCCGATCTTGTCGCTGTCAGGCGAAGTCCGAAGACTGCCGCTTTTCTCGGCGGCGCTTTTGATCGTGACCGTTGTTCTGACAACAATCGGCGCATGGTTCGGCCTCTACGCCGTCGCATGGTCACAGGTCGCGGTGGGGGGCGTGGTCGCCGTGGCGAGCAATCGTCTGGTCAGAAAATACGGGCATGTGCATTGGTCGGGCGTAATGGCGGCGTCACGCCCGCTGTGGATCCCGATGCTTCTTGGGGCGGGGACGATGCTGTTGCTAAAGCAGACGCTCTTGTTTCAGGCAATGCCGGCGCTGGTCCGTGCAGTGGTTATCACCGTGCCATCCACGATGGTTTACCTGAGCGCCCTTGGGATAGCGTCACCACGCCTTCGCGCGATGGTGTTGTCCCGCCTCCACCGCCTACTGCCCGAATAAAAACGTGTCGAAATTACGACGGCCAATTTTATTCACTGGCCAATTGTGCGCGTTATCCGTGTTATCCGTGTATTTTTCGATTATTGAGGCCACAGCGGAAACACTGCAATCGTGGAAATCCTAAAATTCGGTTTTTAGCAGTTTGAGCGTTCGGTTTTTCCAGCAATATACTGGACGTCCCCCTCCGAAGAAATCTTACATTTTATCATTATAAATCATTATATTACACACAAAATTCATGACACCATATTTCCGCCTGACCTGCAAACGCGGCCGAATCCCGGCTGGACATTGGCTTTCCCAAATAATAGCGCTGCGTAAATTCTTGCCCATATAGAAATTCCCCGGCATCATGGCCTTTGAAGGCGTTCCGCGGGCAGGTGTTTGATATAGACGCCTTGCTTTCGCCGGTCTTAAAAGGCTGTAATTTAAGCGCGCCAGATTGACATTGGATCAGGATGACCTTGGAAGACGTCGCGCATATTGATCCCATCAAGGGCACGGGCTGTCTTTACGCGATTTTCGCGTCGCGCTGGCGCGAGGACCCGATGAAGATCGCGCTTGTCACTGACGGGCGCTCGCTGAGCTATGACGCGCTTCGGCAACAGGCAGGGGTCGTTGCTGAGTTGCTGGGCAAGGCAGGGGTCCAGCGCGGAGATTTTGTCGGGCTGCTCGCGTCACGCTCGATTGATGCCATCGCCGGGATGCTGGGCTGCCTTCAGATTGGCGCGGCTTATGTGCCCCTTGATCCGACCCATGCGCCCGAGCAGTTGAAGTTCATTGCTGGCGACGTGCCGCTGGCGGCGGCCCTGCTCGCCCCCGCTTATGCCTCCATGGCGGATGAGATCCTGCCGCAGGGCGTGGCCGTTCTGCCGCTGGTGCCTCCGCCAATCTCACACTTCGCCGATCTACCTGATCTTTACACCACCGCGTCGGGCGAGGATGCCGCCTATGTGATGTATACCTCCGGCACCACAGGCACGCCAAAAGGTGTGGTCGTGCCGCAGCGGGCGGTGGCCGCCATTGCCCACGGCCATCCATTTTTCGGTGTGACCCCGCAGGACACCGTGCTGCATGCCTCGACGATCGCCTGCGATGGTTCGACGTTCGACATCTGGGGTGGGCTGTTGAATGGCGCGACCGTGGCGGTGGTGGAAAGCGCCTTTCCTTCCGTCGATCAGATCGCGGCGGCGATGGTCGCGCACCACACGACTTTCGCGGTTTTCTACGCAGGTTTGAACCATCTGCTGATCGATCACCGGCTGGATGCCTTCCAAGGTATGCGCACGGTCTGCTCTGGCGGGGATGTCATGTCGCCCGATCACGCGCGCCGCTTGCTGGCGGCTTTTCCGGACTTGCGGTTGAACAACATCTACGGGCCGACCGAAACCACCGTGGTCAGCCTTGGCACGCGCGTTTTGCCCCAGATGCTAGGCGGCATCGCGGTCCCAATCGGCAAACCCTTGGCGCGGGAAGAGGCGTTTGTGGTGGATGATCGCTTGCAGCCGGTGCCGACAGGAACCACCGGCCAGCTTGTCATTGCCGGGGCCGGTGTGGCACTAGGCTACCATAACCGGGCCGACCGCAGCGCAGCAGCCTTTGTGGCTGACCCTCGCCCGGGTCGACAAGGCCGGGTCTATCTGACAGGTGACTTGGCCTGCGAGCAAGCGGATGGCTCCTTTATATTTCAGGGCCGCTTGGATCGGCAGATCAAGCTGGGCGGCCGCCGGATCGAGCTTGACGGGATAGAGCAGACGCTGCGTGCCCTTCCCTCGGTGCGCGACGTGGTAGTCGAGGTTCTGGGGGACGCGCACGAAAATCGTCGCATCGCCGCGATCTTCCTGCCAGAAGCACCGACCGACGACACCGCTGGTTTCCTCCGCAAGGCTTTGGCAGAGGCCGCGCGCACCCTGCCAGAGGGGAACCTGCCGCGCGTGACACATGTCGCGACCGACTGGCCGCTGACCCCAACCGGCAAAGTCGATCGCAAGGCGTTGTTTGCACAGCTTCAAACGCAAACACCAGCGCGAACCGCGCCAGCCTCCGATCTGACGGAAGTGATCGCGCAAGTCTGGCAACAGGTGCTCGGCGGCCCTTTGCCGACACCCGCAATGACCTTTTTCGACGCGGGCGGCACGTCGCTGCAATTGATCGACGCCCATGCGCGGCTTGAGGCGCGGCTGGGCAAAGCCTTCGACATCACGCTGATGTTCGAGACGCCGCGCCTTGGCGCGCTCGCCTCCCGTCTGCAGGCACTGGTGGCGATCGAGCAGCCTGCGCCGCACGAAGCGTTGGACGCCCACGGTGAGAACATCGACCGCGACATTGCCATCATCGGCATGGCGGGCCGCTTCCCTGGCGCGCCCTCGGTGGCGGCCTTCTGGCAGCAGCTTCGCGCTGGCAAAACCGCTATCCGCCAGTTCTCGCTTGCTGAAATCGACGTCTCGGTGCCGCCCGCGGTTCGCAACGCGCCGAATTATGTCACCGCCCGCGCTATTGTTGACGACGTGGATCTGTTTGACGCGAAGTTCTTCGGCATTTTGCCGAAGGATGCCGAGCGTATGGACCCGCAGGCGCGGATCTTCTTGGAGGTTTGCACCGAGGCGCTGGACGATGCCGCCATCGACCCCGCCCGCGCGCCGGGCCCGGTCGCGGTCTTCGCCGGAAGCTCGATGAGCACCTATCTGCTTCATAACCTTCTGCCGGGACGCGAGGCGCTGGACGCCTTTACCGCTGGCTATCAGATCACCGATTACGCGACGCTGACCGGCAACGTCACCGACAGCCTCGCCACCCGCATCGCCTATAAGCTGGACCTGAAGGGCCCGGCGATGACGGTGGCAACTGCGTGTTCAACCTCCCTGACCGGCATCGCGCAGGCGGTGCAAACTCTGCGCGCCGGACAGGCCTCGGTGGCCTTGGCGGGGGGGGTGTCGATCACCTTCCCGCAACGGCGTGGCTACCTTGCGCAAGAGGGCGGCATGGCCTCGGCCAGCAGTCTTTGCCGGCCGTTCGATGCCGATGCCGATGGCACCGTGTTTGGCGACGGTGCGGGCGTCGTGGTCTTGAAGCGGCTTGCCGACGCAGAGCGCGATGGCGACCGCATCTATGCCGTGATCCGGGGCGCGGGTGTGACCAATGACGGGGCCGCCAAGATGTCCTACACGGCCCCCTCGGTTCAGGGGCAGACAGCCGCGATTGAGATGGCGCATCGTGACGCCGGTATCGCGCCCGAGACGATTTCCTATGTCGAGTGTCACGGCACCGCGACGCCCTTGGGCGACCCGATCGAGATCGCGGGCCTTGCGCGGGCTTTTGGCAATTTACCCGCGCAAACATGTGCCATCGGCTCGGTCAAGGGCAACGTCGGGCATCTGGATGCGGCGGCGGGCGTGGTTGGCGTCATCAAGACCGCGCTGATGCTTTACGCAGCAGAGCTTGCGCCGACCGCGAATTTCCGCACACCGAACCCGCGCATCGACTTCGCCACAAGCCCGTTCCATGTCGTGGATCGCTTGCAGCCATGGATATCGCTGGGGCCACGCCGCGCGGGCGTCAGCTCTTTCGGCGTGGGCGGCACCAATGTGCATCTGGTGCTGCAAGAGGCGCCGGAACGCAGCGCACAGCCAGATGCCGCATCGGTTCAGGTCCTGCCGCTCTCTGCCGCGACGCCAGAGGCGCTGGCCGCAATGACGCAAGCGCTTGCCGACCGGCTGGAGCAACCCAATGCCCCCTCGCTTGCCGATGTGGCACTGACCCTGCAAGACGGCCGCACCACGCGCGCGTTCCGCACCACTGTCGTGGCGCAAACGGCTGTGGAGGCTGCGTCGCGACTGCGGGCCGCCCCATTGCCAGACCGCGCGACGCCAGACCAACCACCGCGCCTCGCGTTCCTGTTTCCCGGCCAAGGCTCGCAATATCCCGGCATGGCGCGCGATCTTTACGCGGCGGCACCAGAGGCCGCACGCGTGATCGACGAAGGTGCAGAGATTCTGCGCCCGCTGCTGGACCTCGACATCCGCGAACTGATCTGCGCCGCCGACCCGTCTGACCAAGACCGCGCGCGCCAATTGGCGGAGACGCGGCTGACGCAGCCCGCGCTTTACCTCACGCAAATCGCCACGGCGCGGCTTTGGCAGGCACGCGGGGTGCGCCCGGACCTGCTGATCGGCCATTCGGTGGGCGAGTTTGCGGCGGCCACTGTTGCAGGCGTCATGACGTTCGAGACGGCGCTGGCCATCATTTCCGCCCGAGGCCGCCTGATGCAAGACCAGCCGCCGGGCGCCATGCTCTCGGTGCGCTGTGATGTGGACGCGCTGATGCCCCACCTTGCGGCGGCAACGGCAGCCGGGCTGCACCTTGACCTCGCCGCCCGCAACGCGCCGAAGCTGCAAGTGCTTGCCGGGCCGACCGACGCGATTGAGGTTTTCGCCCAAACCCTGACCGCGCAGGGCATTGCCAACACGCGCCTGCAAACCTCGCACGCGTTTCATTCGGCGATGATGGACCCGGTGGTTCCTGCGCTGACGGCAATGATCGCGGCGCGTGCATTGCAAAGCCCGGCGATCCCGATCCTGTCCACCGTCACCGGTGCCCTGCTCACCGACGTCGAGGCGCAAAGCCCCGCCTATTGGGCCGGACAGGCGCGTGCAACGGTCAGATTTCAGGCCGCCCTTGAGGCGGTGGCCGCCATGGGCCCGTGCCTGTTCGTCGAGGTAGGCGCTGGTCGCACCCTGTCGGCCTTCGCGGCGCAGACCCTGACGCGCGGGCGCCACGGTGGCATCGTTCAGTCCTTGCCGGATCATACCCAATCTGGTCTGGATGCGCCCTCCACCCTGTCCGCCGCGTTTGCCAAACTGTGGGAGGCCGGCGTTGCAATCGACTGGTCGCGCCTGCCGCGTGGCGGGCGAAAGACCTCGCTGCCCCCATACCCTTTCCAACGGCGTCGGCACTGGGTGGACCCCATCGCCGCACCGTCGCACCCGCTCCATAGTTCTTCGACCCTCCCAACCAAGGTCGAAATGCCCGAGGTAATCATGTCGTCAGTGCCAATCCAAACCAACCGTCTGCCCCAGTTGAAAGTGGATTTGGTGACCCTGTTCAGCGACCTTTCCGGCGAGACGCTGACCTTGGCCGAGGCTGACGCGCCGTTCCTTGAACTTGGGTTCGACTCGCTGTTCATGGGGCAGGTCGCGGCGGCAATCGGGCGCAATTACGGGGTCGAGATGACGTTCCGCAGCCTTCTGTCGGACTATCCCAGCATTGACGCCCTTGCGGCCCATCTTGACGCAGCGCTGCCCGCAGCGCTGCCCCCGCCGACAGCGGTGCAACCAACTCCGCCCATGCCGGCTCCGACCGCCCCGAACGCCCCCTCGACCAGCGATCTTGCCGCGATGATTCAGGCGCAAATGGCCACGTTGCAAGCATTGCAGCAGGCGGTCGCGGCGCAGGGCCAAGGTCCGGCACCTGTCGTGACCACGGCCAGTGCACCGCTTGCGATTACCGCTGCACCCGTCGAGGCGGCGGGAATGGGCCGCGCGCCCAGCGTCTCTGGCGCAAAGCTGGATGAGCGTCAGCTGAGTTTTGTGCGCGACCTAGCCACCCGCTACGCGGCACGGCACGCCAAATCCAAGGCCTATACCGCCAAGCACCGCGCCCATCTTGCCGATCCCCGCACCGCCGCAGGCTTTCACCCCGATTGGAAAGAGCTGACCTTCCCCATCGTCGCCGACCGCTCCAAAGGGTCCGAGATCGTCGATATCGACGGCAATGCCTTTGTCGATCTGGTCAACGGCTTCGGCCAAACCGCCTTTGGCCATGCCCCCGAATTCGTCAGCGAGGCAATCCGCCGTCAGTTGGACAAAGGCTACGCGATTGGCCCGCAAGCGGACCGTGCCGGACCTTTGGCCGACCGCCTTGCCACGACGCTCGGCCACGACCGGGTTACGTTCTGCAACACCGGGTCAGAGGCGGTGATGGCCGCCATGCGCCTGACGCGCGCCGTAACCGGACGCGACCGCATCGTCGTGTTCTCCAATGACTACCACGGCCAGTTCGATGAAGTTCTGGTCAAGGGAAAAACCCGTGGCGGCGATCCCGCTGCCCTGCCCATCGCACCTGGCATTCCCCGCGCCAACCTCGCCAATATGACGGTGCTTGCCTACGGCGACGCCGCATCGCTTGACTGGATCGCGGCGCATGGGTCCGAGATCGCGGCCGTGATCGTAGAGCCGGTGCAAAGCCGCCACCCCGAACATCGCCCCGAAGCGTTTGCGCGGAAACTGCGCGAGATCACCGCCGCTGCTGGCACCGCGCTGGTATTCGACGAAGTGGTGACTGGCTTTCGCACCCATATGCGCGGGATGCAGGGGGTCTGGGGCATCGAGGCCGACCTTGCCACCTATGGCAAAGTCGTCGGTGGCGGGATGCCAATCGGCCTGCTTGCCGGGCGCGCGCGGTTTATGGACGCGCTCGATGGTGGCCAATGGCGCTATGGCGACGCCTCGGCCCCCGAGGTCGCCCCGACCTTCTTCGCCGGAACGTTTGTGCGTCACCCGCTGGTTCTGGCCGCAACCGAGGCCGTTCTGGATCATCTGGAGGCTCAAGGATCGGTCCTTTGGCAAGATGTGCCCGCGCGAACCGTTGCGCTTGTCAGCCGGATGAACGCAGCCCTCGCTACGCGCGGCCTGCCGCAACTGGTCGAAACCTACAACGGCTGGTTCGTCATCAACGTGACGGCCCGTGATCCGCGCGCGACGCTTCTTTTCGCGCTGATGCGGATGGAGGGGGTGCACGTCCTTGACGGCTACTGCGGTTTCCTGACCACGGCGCATGGCCAAGCTGCCATCGACCACGTTGCCCGCGCTTTTGAAACGGCCCTCGATGCCCTGCAATCGGTCGGCATCCTTGCGCCGTCCGAAACGGTCGTCGTGACCGAAGCGATCCCGGAAATCCCGCTGACCGCCAGCCAGCGCGAAATCTGGATGACGCACCAACTGGGCGACAATGCCGCCTGCAGCTTTAACGAAAGCGTGTCGCTATATCTCGGCGGCCCGCTGCAACTGGCAGCACTGGAAAGCGCGTTCACCCAACTTTTGGACCGCCATGACGCGTTGCGCATGGTCTTTGCCCGCTCTGGATCGCATTTCTCAATCGCCACACCAACGCCCGTTGCCCTGCCCGTATTGGACTTGATCGGCCCTGACTCTGAGCCTGCGTTGCAGGATCTGCTGTCCACTGACGCGACCCTGCCAATCGAGATCACCACCCACGGCCCGATCCGCGCGACTCTCGTGCGCCTTGGGCCGGATCGGCATGTGTTGGTCATCACCGCCCATCACATTGCGTGCGACGGGTGGTCGTTCAACCTGCTGATCGACGAACTGGCGGCGCTTTACGCCGCCGCCGCGACGGGTCAAGCCCCGCCCCTGCCAAACGCCCCCTCTTTCGCGGCATTTGCGCGGGCCGAGGCCGGAGCGAGCCGCCCTTCAGCCTCGCTCGACTACTGGCGCGCGCAATATACCACTGTCCCCCCCCTTCCGGATCTTCCCACCGATCGGGCGCATCCGGGCATCAAGAGCTATCGCGGCGCAACCGTTCACGCGTCGATCGATGCCGACCGGATCACCGCTGTGCGCAAGGCGGGTGCTGCATTGGGCTGCACCTTGTTCACAACCTTGTTTGGCAGCCTTCAAATCACCCTTGGTCGTCTCAGTGGCGCCACCGATGTGGTGCTGGGCGTGCCAACCGCCGGGCAGACCCTGCTGACGAACACCGCCCTTGTCGGGCATTGCGTGAATTTCCTGCCAATCCGCGCCAGTTTCGACCCGACGCGGCCTGCGGCCGATCATTTCCGCGCCTTGAGCAAGGCCATTCTGACGGCGTTCGATCATCAAGACGTTACCTTCGGCACCCTCGTGCAAGAGCTTGACATCCAACGCAATCTTTCGCGCATGCCCTTGACCGAGGTTCAGTTCAACCTGGAACGCGTGGCAGATGAACTCGTTGCCGCGGATCTGACCATCACGCCGGTGCCAAACGCCAAGGCCGCCGCGAACTTTGATCTGGTGTTCAACATGATCGACGGGCGGCGCGGTTTGCGGATCGAGGCCACCTACAACGCCGACCTGTTCGACGCCGAAACCATCAAGCGCTGGCTCGGCCATTTCACCGCCGTGCTCTCCGCGATTGCCGCCGATCCGCAGCAAGCGATCGAGGCGTTGCCGCTTCATGATGCGACAGCGCTGACCAATCTGATCGAAGCGCCAAATCAAACCACCGCCGCTTTCGACCGCCATGCGATGGTGCAGGATCTGGTGCGGGCGACGGCGGCCAAATATCCCGACTCGATTGCCGTCGAAACCTCTGACGAGACCCTGACCCATGCCGCGCTGAACCGGGCAAGCGACGCGTTGGCCGCGCATATCCAGAGCGTCTTCCCAACCCCCGGCACGCGCATCGCAGTGGCGCTGCCGCGCACTGCGGGGATGCTGGTCGCGCTGCTGGCCGTGTTGAAGGCGGGCCATACCTATGTGCCCCTTGATCCGCGCCAGCCCGAGGCACGGCTGCGCTCTATCCTTGAAACGGCCGAGGTTGCCGGCCTTATCGCCGATAATGCGCCATTCGCCACAGGGCTGCCGCTTACGCTAATCAAACCCGCAGACGCCACGCCAGACGCCACGCCGCGGCCCGTTGCCAGTGATCCAGAGCGTGCCGCCTATATCATTTTCACCTCCGGCTCGACCGGAACACCGAAGGGGGTGGCAATTCCGCATCGCGCCGTGGTCAACTTCCTGACCAGCATGGCCCGCGCGCCTGGCATGGGCGCCAAGGACAGCATTCTGTCCGTCACCACCGTCATGTTCGACATCGCGGTGCTGGAGCTGTTCCTGCCACTCGTCACCGGCGCGCGGGTGGTGATCGCGTCTTCGGACGAGGTGCGCGACGGTTTCGCGTTGATTGACCGGCTCGACCGTGGCGACATTACCATGATGCAGGCCACGCCCACGCTTTGGGACATGCTGCTCGACGCGGGTCTCACCCTGTCGCCCAATCTGACCATGCTGGCCGGCGGAGAGCCCTTGCCCGCCGACCTTGCCACGCGGCTTCTGTCAGGGGGAGGCGCGCTGTGGAACATGTATGGGCCGACCGAAACCACGATCTGGTCCGCAATCCGGCGCATTACCGACGCGACGATCACCATCGGCGCACCCATCGCCAATACCGAGCTGCACATCCTCTCGGACGCCGATCAACCCCAACCGATTGGCGTCGCGGGAGAGTTGAATATCGGCGGTGACGGCCTTGCACTGGGCTACTATGGCCGCGAGGACCTGACCGCCGCCGCCGTCCGCGATGTCGTGCTTAACGGGCGGAGGCGCAGGCTTTACCGCACCGGCGATCTGGCCAAACGGCTTCCCAATGGCGAGGTCGTGGTGCTGGGCCGCAAAGATACGCAGGTCAAACTGCGCGGGTTCCGTATCGAACTGGGCGAGATTGAAACGCAACTCCGCGCGATGCCCGGCGTCGATAAGGTTGCGGTGGATATCCGCGCCAGACCCAGCGGTGACAAACGCCTTGTCGCATGGATCGTCGCGGCAAAAGATGTGCAGCCGGATCTTGCGGCCATCGCCGCCAACCTGTCGCGGCTCTTGCCCGACTACATGCAGCCGCAAGACTGGATGATCCTTCCCGCCCTGCCGCAAACGGCAAATGGCAAGCTGGACCGCAAGGCGTTGCCCGATCCCGATGGCGCGGTGCCCTCCTCCGCCGGTCCGCGTGCGGTGGCGATCACCACGCCCGCAACCCCGTCAGAGCAATGCTTGCACGATCTGTGGGCGCGGGTGCTTGGCAAGCCGTCCGTTGATGTCAGCGTGACATTGCACCAGATGGGCGTCGACTCGTTGATGATCTTCCGGCTTGCCGCGCGGATGCTGGACGAGGGCTTGAACCTTGATGCGCGCGACCTGCTTGCGCATCCCTCAATCCGCCAGCTTGCCACCTTCCGCGACGCGCAAAGCAACGCCGCCATAAAGGCGCGTCCGCAACTCAAAGACTACCGCTTGGGCGCGCGGCGCGCGCAGCAGAGGGCCTCGTCATGACACAAAGCGACTCGTCTCCCCGCGCGGCAAATGCCGTGAACGCACGCTTTCCCGCGTCGCCCTCGCAACGGCAAATGTGGTTTCTGGAACAGGTCATGCCAGGGACCCCCACTCAGAACGTTGCCCTGCGGTGGGAGTTGACCGGCGTCGTCTCGCAACTAGCGCTGGAGCGTGCGTTCCAACTTGTCATCGACCGGCACGAGATCCTTCGCACCCGCTTTGCCGAGGGAACCGACGGTGTTGTGCAAGAAGTCATGGGCGATGTGCCCTTCACGCTTGGCCACATCGATCTGCGCACGCTGCCGGTGTCAGAACACGCGGCGCGGATCGCGGCAATCGCCGATCAGAACGAGGCCGTCGCCTTCGATCTGACCAAGCCCTGCCTTCTTCGCGTCGTGCTGGTCCGCGTCGCGGCGGATCGCTGTGTGCTGTCCATTGTCGCGCATCACCTTGTGTTCGACGGCTATTCCATCGGTATCCTCGCGCAAGAAGTTGGCACCGCTGCTGCGGCAATCGAGGCTGGGTTGCCCCCCATGCTCCCGGATCTGCCGATCCAGTTTGGCGACTTCACGCTGTGGCAGCTCGACGATATTGCCAGCAGCGCGGGCGACGACGACACCGCCTATTGGTCAGCGCAGTTGAAGGGTGCGCCATACTTCGAGGTCGAAACCGACAAGCCGCGCCCCGCGCATCAGTCGGTGCGTATTGATCGCGTCAGCCACGACCTGCCACGCGATTTCGGCCTGCGCCTCGGCCGAGCCGCCAGCGCCCAAGGGGTCTCATCGTTCACATTCGCCGCAGCGACGGTCAGCGCCGCCCTGCACCGCGTCTCTGGCGCGACAGAGGTGCTGCTGACCACGCCAATCTCGGGTCGCGTCGAAACCGATCTGGAGCGCGTCATCGGGCCGATCATCAATCAGCAAGTCCTGCGGTTTCAAACGCCGCCCACCTTGGATTTTACCACCCACCTGACGCAAACCCGCGCGGTGATCGAAGGCGCCATCGCGCATCAAAACGTGCCGTTCAGCAAGCTGGTGGAACTGGTCAATCCGGTGCGTGACACTTCGCGCGCGCCGTTGACCGCCGTTTGCTTCAACATGCTCGAGGTGTTTTTCAAGAAAACCCGCTTCGGCCCGTTTGAGATGATCTCGCTGCCAACCTACACACCGGCGGCGTTGCAAGACCTGAATATTATCATCGTCAGCCGCGAATCCGGCTGGCGCTTAACGGTCGAATATTGCCCCGATCTGTTTGTCCGGGACACCGCCGACGGCCTTCTGAAGTCCATCGTCGCCAGCTTCGATCACACGATGGCCGCGCCAGAAACCGTTTTGTCCGCGCTTCCCCTCGATCCACGCCTCGCCGCCCGCCAGAACGACGACACCCGCCACCAGAAGCGTCTGGAAGAGGCCCTGACCGCGCACCCCGAAGTCTCTGCGGCCGCCGCGATTGCGGACCAGGACGGGACGTACGCCTACGTCAGCCCGCGCGTTGAAAGCCAAACCCCGTTAGAGCAACTGCCCGCCGACCTTGCGCGCTACCTCGCCTTGCGCCTAAGGCCCGAAGAGTGCCCGCGTGGGATCAGCATCCTTTTGACCCTGCCGCGCGCGCCCTCGGGCGACGTGGACTATGCACGCCTGCCACGCGCCAAACCGGCGACGCCAGCAGCGCCACTCACCCCAACCCAGGCGTTGGCGCCGGTCAGTGTCGAATTCCGTCTGGCCGCGATCTGGTCGGAAATGCTGTCAATCGCCACGCCACCACATGACAAAAGCTTTTTTGAACTTGGCGGCCACTCGCTGCTGGCGGTGCGTCTGATGGCCCGTATCCGCAAAGAGTTCGGCGCGGCCCTGGGTGTCGCGACGATATACGAAAATGTTACAATTCAACAGCTTGCAGCAAAGATTGAAAGTAAACTCTCAACATCGGACGAAACGATGGAGAGCGACTGGCGCATCGAACCCTTGCAGACCGAGGGGACCGCGCAACGGATTATTGCCGTCAATGATGTGGCGATCATGGTCTCGGCTCTGTCGCATATGAAAGACACTCACCCGGCTACCTGCGTCCGTCTGTTCGATGGTACGCGTGGCATCGACCAAACCGAGCGGACGTTCGATGAAATCGCCGCCGAATACGCCAAGGTCGTGCGCAAGGTGCAACCACACGGCCCCTACGTCCTGTTCGGCGTCTGCGTTCATGGCAACATCGCCATCGAGACCGCGCGCCAGTTGCAAAACCAAGGGGAAGAGATCAAGGCGGTGATCCTGAAAGACGTGTGGGAGCCCGGCTTTGCCGGCCGGATGAAGGCCGACACCACCATGCGCTGGAAAGAGCGGGGCTATGCGCTGCGCAATCGCTTCCGCATGGTGCGAAACGGCACGCTATCCTTCACCGCGCTTCTGGGCAGCTACCGCCTGATCCGCGAAAGCGGGCTGATGCAGCTTCTGGTCAAGATGGGGCTGATCGACCGCGTCCGCGCCACGGATCTGGAGCCTGAACAGGAACGTTTCGTCTCCTACATCTCTCGCGCGCGCAACAAGTCGCGGCCTGCGCCGCTGAACCTGCCCGTTCTGCACATCATCACCTCCATCACCCCACGCGGGCGTTGGTTCCCCAGGTCTGTCGGGTGGGAAGATGTAGTGACCGGTCCGTTGAAAACCGTGCAGATCGAGGACGTGCTGGTGCATCGCGCGCCCCACGTCGGCACTGACGAACTGGCGCACGAGATTGATACCTTTCTTGCCGAACGCGACGCGGCGGTGGGCTAACCGGGCAACGGCATCTGGCCCTCACGCAGGGTCAGCCGCACCTCTTCCCCGCCCGACCGCAGCGCCACCGCACCCGCCATTCCCGCGCCGAGGGGAAGGTCAATCAGCGTCCAATCCGCGGCGGCGTCGCCCGCGATCCGGGTCAGGCGCGCGGCGTCATTGGCAAGCAATGTGACGTCGAAACTATCCAAAGGGCGCATCAAGCCGTCGCCGGTCGCTTTGACAAAGGCCTCTTTGCGCGTCCAGCACCGGAAAAACGCATCGCGCCAAGCCTCGGCGGCCAACCCGTTCAGCGCCTGATGCTCGGCCGGGGAAAAGAACCGCTCTGCCACGTCGGTTTCCACTGGCCGATGCGCTTCGATGTCAACGCCGATCGCAGCCGTTCGACACACCCCAAGCGCCACCCAGTCGCCAGAGTGGCTAAGGTTGAAAAACGGCCCGCCCGCCATCGCGGGCTTACCGCCCTCCACCGGTCCGATCTCAATCGCCGCGGCAGGGAGGTTGACGTAGCGCGCCAAAACTGCCCGCAGGCGTGCGTGAATGGCGCGGTAGTCGCGGGCAAGGTGCGCGAAGGCAAACCGCGCCGCCCGCGCCTGCTCTGCCGCAGACAGGGCCGCCTCATCGCCCGCGAGCTCCCGCCGCCACAGCCATAGGTCAACTGTGATCATCCGGCGCCGCCCGGCGTCGCCAGCGTCACCCCAAGCCGTGACAGCGCGCCAACGATGCCGCGCTGAAACGCAGCCTCGTCAAACTGCTGCGCGTGGGCCACCAGCCCGACAGGCCCCAGCCGGTCCAGCCCAGCGCCCTCAAACCGCTCCACCGCGTCGATAATGCCGTCAACGCTCTGCTCACGAAACAAAAGGCCGGTCTCGCCATCGACCACCGTATCCAGCGCCCCGCCGCGCCCGTAGGCGATCACCGGGCGCCCCGAGGCCATCACTTCGACCGGCACAATCCCGAAATCCTCCTCGCCCGGAAAGATCAGCGCCTTGCAGCGCGCCATATGGTCCTTCAGCACGTCAAACGGCACCTGCCCCAGAAACCGCACATTCGCCCCAGCCGCCGCGGCCAGCTTGGCGGCCGTCTTTTGCGGCCCGCCAATGACCACCAATGGTTTGCCCATGCGGGAGAAGGCCTCCACCGCCAGATCGGGCCGCTTGTAGGGCGCAAGCTCGCCTGCCCACAAATAGAAATCGCGCAATTCGCCCGCCGGAACCGGGGTGAAATCCCTGACGGCGACCGGGGGATGCACCACCTCGGCGTCACGCCGCCAGTATTTCTTGATCCGCGCGGCGACGTGGCTGGAATTGGCCGCGAAACCATCGACCCTTGCCGCACTGGTCACATCCCACCCTCGCAAACGATGCGCAACGTGCGGCATCAGCGCCCGCGTCACAGCGCCCGCACCGGCGTGATACACGGCATATTGGTCCCACAGATACCGCATGGGCGAATGGCAATAGCACAGGTGCGGCGCATCCGGCGGCGCGATCACGCCCTTGGCTGGCCCCGCCTCGCTGGAGATCACAAGGTCATAGCCGGTCAGATCAATCTGTTCCAAAGCGCGCGGCATCAGGGGAAGGTATTTCTGGTATAGCCTGTCTGCAAAGGGCATCCGCCCCACGAAACTGGTCTGTATGCAGTGCGCGTTGATCAGCGGGCTGACCCGCCCCGGCACATGCACATGGGTAAAGATATCCGCCTCGGGGAACATCCGACACAGAGCCTCAAGCACCTTTTCCCCGCCGCGCATCCCCACCAGCCAATAGTGGATCAGCGCGACGCGTCGGCCATCCGCGCGCCCGTCAGGCAGAGTAGTCATAGGCATCGGCATAAAGCTCGCCGCGCGACTTGGGATCGACCAGCGTCATCACCACACCGTCCAGCGACACCCCCGCCTCGGCCAGTTGCGAGATCCCCTTCAGCACGGCATCGCGTGCGGTGGAATGCCAGCGCACAAGGAAATACCGCTCGTCCACCACTTGCGCGAGGATCAGCGCATCAGACACCGCCAATAGTGCGGGCGCGTCGATCAACACCAGATCATAGCGCGATTTCAGCGCGTCGATCATCGGCTGAAGCCAAGAGATCGACAATTCGTCGGCTGCATCCGGCCGCCGCGTATTCGCGGCAAGAATGTCAAAGCTCAGCTTCGGGTCGCTGTGGATCGCATCGCTCAGCGCGCATTTGTTGAAGATGAAGTCGGCCAGATCATACTGCCGGTTCACCGGAAAAGTCTGGCTGAGGGTCGTGCGTCGCAGGTCGCAATCCACCACGATGACCGATCGGCCCGCCAGCGCCGCCATTTGTGCCAGCGCAAGGGTTGTCGTGGTCTTGCTCTCTCCCGGCACCGACGACATGAAGATCACCGACCGCGCTTTCACCTTGGTATCGCGCGCCAAAATCGCGGTGCGCAGATGCCGGATCCTCTCGGCATAAAGCCCATAGGGCCGCACCGACAACTCGGTCAGCGCCTCCAAGGGCGTGGTCCAGCTTTCCTGCGGGATCGACGCGATCAGCGGCAAGCCGGTGTCAGACTCAATCTCACTCGCCAATTTGAAGGTGGTCTGCGCCATCTCTTTAAAGAAGACGGCGCCCAGCCCAAGGGCCAGCCCGCTTAACGCACCAATAAAGGTCATCAGCATCTTGCGCGGCGTCGCGGGCAGGCTTGATTGCGTCGCCCTTGCGATCAGAACGGAATCCGGCTGCTGCATCTGTTCTTCGGTTCGGGTATTGTTCAGCCGCGTCAGCGCGTCGTTATAGGCACTTTGCGCCGATGACGCGACACGCTCTAGCTGGCGCAAGTCGATGGTGCTGCGCGACAGCGTGACCACACGCTTTTCCATATCGGCAATGCTGGCCATCATGGTCTGCTCGCGCAACTGCGCGGTGGCAAGCGCACTTTTGCGTTGCTCGACCAGCTTTTGAACTTCTTGCGTGATGTCGCCCTGAATACCCTTCATCTCGCCTGCAAGCCTCACCCGCTCGGGATGCGTCGGGCCATAATTCGCGGCCCAAATCGCATCCTGGCGTTGCAGTGCCTGAAGGCTGGTGTTCAACGCATCCAGCGCGGGCGATGACACGATATCGCCCACCGCCGTAATCCCGCCTTTGGCGATCACATTCTGCAAACGGTTGTAGCTTGCCTCGGCGGCAATCCGGTCGGCGCGCGCTAACACCAGCTGGTTGTTCAGTTCGCCCAACTGCTGCGTTGCCGCGTCCAGCGAGCCGCCGTCGGTGATCAGGTTCTCGGCACGGAACTTGTCCACCTGCTTTTCCGCCGTCTCGACGTCCACCTTCAACTGATCGACGCGGCGTTGCAGCCATTGTGTGGCATCCCCGGCGGTCAGCCGGCGCCCGTTGACCTGCCCTTCGATATAGGCCTGCGCCATCGCATTGGCGATCAAGGGCGCCAGCACGCGATCCTTGTTCAGGATCTGGATGTCCAGCACGTTTGACTGATCCTCGCGCTTGACGGTCAGGCTTTTGGTGATCGCATCGACCAGCCGTTCTTTCTTCAACTGCTCGGGCGTCATGCTGGTGTCCGAGCTTGCGGACTTGCTGGCGAACACCCCCATGATGCGCCCGATGATCGAGGGCGGTTGCAAGGCGGGGTCCATAGAGTCAAGCCGAGCCATCCCGATCAGATCAATCGCCTGCTCGATCAGCACGTTCGACGTCAGCACCGAGACCTCGGAATTCACCACCTGATCGGTCACCGCCAAATCCGGCACCACCTGTTGCGAATTGCTCATCTGCGGTTTGCGGGCCTCTAGCATGACCTTGGCCAAGCCTTCAAAACGCGGGGTCATCATGCTGACGATCAGATAGGTCAGCACCGCGCCCACTAGCATGGCGCCCAGCACAATGCGACGGCGCGCCCAAAAGACCCGCGCCAGTTCACGCGGATCGACGCGGTCCTGCGCACCCGAGGGATCGGGCCGCCGCCGCAACACGCCGGTCGCAGCCTGAAAGGGCAGAAGTCTGCTGTTCATTCTGTCCTGCTCACTCGCGCCACGCCATTTTTCCATCGTCATCCGTCTTGGCAGGCCAGCGCCTATCGTGGGCGCGTGTCCAACGCAAACAAGCCCCCTGGCGTCAATGCCAAGCACCGAGAGGCCCATTACCGGGGTTAAATCCGCGTAAAGCTTTCCTTAACTCATCTTCCCCCGGAACCAGTCCCCGCGTCAAATTATGGCCACATTTGCCGCTGCAAGCGGCGCGTTTGGGATCAATGCCGCGGATGCTGCCCTATTGACGCTAAGCGCGAAACCATCGGCGCCTAGGTCAGGCTAACTGCGATTCTAAAGCGGCCCCGCGCGACAGGCCGGCGGCCATTCCGGCCAGCGCAAAAAAGAACAAGCCAAGATCAGGCGTCGGCGCGGTCAACATGGCCGAGATGAACATCGCCAGACACCCCGCCTTCAGCCCCTCGATCACCGGTTTGCGCGCATCGCCGTCGGGCGGCAGCGGCAACTGGGCCACCTTGGCCAGAAAACCCAGAAACAGCGCGGTGCCGATCACCCCGATACTGCCCAGACAGGCCAAAAGCCAGTTCGACGCCCGCATACTGCCCAGCCCAGCCCCCATGAACCCGGTATCAAGGAAGTTTTGGAACGCATGCACGTTCCAGTTCATCCGCTCGATCCCCGACGCGGTGGACAGCTTGTTGAACAGGGCGCGGTCGATATAGGCGGTGAAGGGCTGCACCATCGCGTAGGCGCCACCCAGAACCAACGCGACGAACCACACGCCGATCGCCGACCAGACGAACAACGACAGATTGCGCCGCCCTACCGGGCGCCCCACCGACCCGCCCACCGACAACAGCGCAAGGCTGATCAGGACCCCGATCATGCCAACGTAGGCCGAGGAAGAGGTCGAGCGCAAAAGCACGATCGTCGTCATCGCCAAGGCCCAGTTCGTCCGCCGCGACGGCCCCGCAACGATCCAGTATTTCAGCCAGAACCCGAACAGTCCCAGTGTGAAGTAGCCAAACGACGAGGCCTCGGAAAACCCGCCGATCATCCGGCGCAGCCCCGCCATCGCCCCTTCCGACAGGATCGCGTAATTCGCGGTGCGGATCGGCTCCATCAGGATCGTCAGGCCCGTGGCCCCGGTCAACACATCCAGCCAGCCCAGCACCACATGCACGCCGGTCGCCACGCTCACCGCAACCAACACCGTTTCGGCGACAGGGCGGTCGCGCAGCACCGTCGCTAACACGAAAAAAACCAACGCATCCAGAAGGATACGGAACAACTGGGTCAGGTTTCCGGTCGTCGGGTGCAGCGTGATCGAGATGATGCCCACCTGATTATTGCTGCGTGCCAGCCCGAACACATCGGTCATCCCGGCGAAAATGCGCGGCAACAGAACCGCCGCCAAGATGCAAAACAGCGTCAGCAGCAACAACACGAACCCCGGCAGCCCGGGCCGCATGGAGCCCAAAAGACGCGGCACCGCGTCCCTCTCCAACAGCAGCGCGCCCAGCATCGCCACGGTTGCAAGGTCCATCACCATGATCGACGCGCCACCCGCCGCAGGCAGGTTGAACGCAGCCGCGACGCCAAAAGGCATCGTCGCCAAAAAGACCCCGAGGCCGCTATACGGGCCTTTCACGAAAAGCGCGATCACGAGCAGCAGCGCCAAAAGCGTGCTTGGAACAACTTGCATTCAGGTCTCTTTCAGGCCCTTCTGACAGACGGCGATCAGGCGCGACCATAGCGACCCCGCGCAAGGAATGGGCAAGCCCAAATGGAAAAACACAAGTTCGGATCGGGAAACGACGCGTTTCGTGCGCTGCTTGTGTCGCTTGGGCTTGCCCTTTTTGCCACCCAAAGCGCAGCCCAGGATCTGCGCGGCCCCATTCTGGCGGCCGCATCCAACTTTGGCCAGCACTTTGACGCCGCGCTGCTTGCCGCTGCCATCAAGCTTCCCGTGCATGACCTGCGCGACGCGGTCTATTGGGACGAGGTCGAACAGCGCGGAACCTTCCGCTTTGACCGCCCCGAAACCACCTTTCCCGATCTACTCGCCAAGGCTGGCATCACGATGAGCCTCACGCTCAACAACGGCCACCCCGATTACGATGGTGGCGTCACGCCTTATACGCTCACCGGAGTCGCCGCCTACGCGCACGCCGCCGCCGAAACGGTGCGCCGCTTTCCCGCCATCACGGCGGTCGAGGTCGGCAATGAGCAAAATGCCCAGAATTTCGTGACCGGGCCGGTCAAGGCTGCCGATCTGGACCAGCGCGCCGTCTATTACATGGCGCTGCTGACGGCCACGCACACTGCCGTCAAGGCCGCCAATCCCAACATCCGTATTCTCGGTGCGGGTGTCCATTCGATCCCGCTACACTATCTCGCTCGGCTCTACAGCCTTGGCGCCGGCGCGCAGATGGACGCGCTCGCCATGCACCCATACACGACGCCCGCCGACCAGTTGCAACGCCAACTCGCCCTCATGCGCGCCATTCCCGGCGCTGCCACCATGCCGATCGACGTGACCGAGTTCGGCACCCCAGACGCGCCCCGCGCTGCGGCCCACCTGATGCGCAACTACTGCCAGATGGCGCTTTCCGGCGTCACGCGCACCGTTTGGTATCCGCTGAACCCGCGCGGGGATGGCTTTACCCCGCTGATCGACGCACAGGGGCAGACCACAGGCGCAGGCCGCGCGTTCCAGACCGCGCAGTCAGAGCTTGAGGGCCGCCCCGTCACCAATGCCGCGCCCGATCCCTTCACCTATGGCTGCCTGTTCGACAAAACCCGCCTTCTGATCTGGGGTGCGCCGCGCGCGCTGACGCTGAACCGCTCCGATTTGCACGCTGAAACCGCAACGGGCGTGCCAGCAACCGCGCCGCTTGCCCTGTCTGAAGATGCGCCCCTGTTGATCCTTGGCACCGCGCCGATCACGCTTGGCAAGGATGTGATCCTCGGCCAGCAAACCATTGTCGCCGATAGCTTCGACCAGTTCACCTTTCCGGGCACCGATGCGCGCCCCGGCCCCTTCACCGCCTATAGCCTGCGGGGCGGACAGCCGGTCGCGATGGAAACCCGCCCGGGGCAAGAGCGGCCTGGTATGCCGTGGATGCCCTACCTCGGCGTGCCCCACGACGGCTTCGCGCGCCTGATGGCGGATGAGCTTTTGCCCGCCGAAGACCTACCCATCGGCCAGACCTACACCGCCCACAGCGCCGAGCGCGTGACGGTCGAGGCGCGCTTCGCCCCCTCCGACCACAGCGCTGACGGCATCCGCGTGCAGATCGCCCACAATAATGAATCATTGTTCGATAAGGTGACCAAGACCGGCATCGACTTTCAAAGCGACCCGCTTACCCTCGCGCCGGGCGACCGCCTGAGCTTTCTGGTCAGCGCCAATGGCTCGGTCACCGGCGATCTGACGCACTACCGCATCACGCTTCGGCAGGCCGCGCCGTAAGCACGCCAAGCGCACCGTCCAGCCCGGCCCAAGTCTCTGCCAGAACCTCCGCATGCAGCGTGGCATCCACGCCTGCCGCAATCGCGGCCGCAACCATCGCCGCCACCGCCGCCCCGCCGATATCCGGCGCGTCGGAAAAGAACCCGTCGGCCTGCACCGAGGCGAAAAAGCTTTGCACCTTGCGATCCCAGCCCAAGCCCACAATCGGGCGGCCATAGGACCACGCGACGATGCAGGCATGCAGCCGATGCGCCACCACGGCGCGATAGCCGCCGATCTGCCGCGCCAAATCCTCGGGGCGCGCAGCGGGGGCCGCAATACTGACATGCCCTGTCGCGATCCGCGCCTCGATCTCCGGTAGGACGCACAGCCGATCGAGCGCCGCGCGATCCTCCTCCGCCCCGTTGGTGAAGAGCATCACCCGCTCGCCCGTGTCGCAAAGCGCGCGCGCAAGCCCCGCGTAAAACGCCAGCCCACCCGTGCCGCCGACCCCGGCATCGGCATGGTAGGCAAGGATTTCCGGCGCGGTGATACACAGCCCCACGCGCCCGCCCGCGTCAGTCGCCGCGCCATAGCACTGCGCCGCCAGCAACCCCGGATCGCGGGTAAGCACCGGCTCCGGCCCCAATCCGGCCATCTGCGCCTGCCACGCCATCCGCGACAGCTCATCGCGCACGCCCACTTGCCGCAGATCCGCCTGCAAAACGGCGCGGAACAGTTCGGCCCCACGCCGCGTCCAGCCCTTCGACACGCCAACGCCATAGACCACCAGCGGCACCCCAGCCGCCTGCAAAATCTCCGCCGCGCGCGCGACCTTCAGGCAGAAATTCAGATCGGCGTCTGCAAACAACTGCCCGCCGCCCAACAGCGCAAGATCTGCCCCCTGCACAATGGCAGCCCACCGCGGGGCCGCTTCGTCCAGCATCCGGCCCAACTTCCACTGCACAATGGCCTGCCGCAAAAACAGCGGCAACACCTTCAACACCCGCAACACCGCAGAGCGGTTGCGCACCGTCACCGCGCCAGACGCCTCGCGCCCCGACAGGTCAATCCGGCACACCTCCGCCCCCGGCCGCAGCGCCCGCACGCCAAAGTCGATGCAATCGGCAATGATTCCATCGCCGAGGTTCGGGCTGAACCGCAGACCGAATTGAATGACCTTCATGCACCGCCCCTTTTTGACCGGATACAGTTACCATGATTTCCTGCCGCAACACCCGCAAAAGCCCGGTTATTGTCCCCATTGTGGCAACAGTAGCAGAGCATTTCACACCAATAGCCCCGCAAGGCGCATTGGCCTTACCCGCCTGCATTGCTACCCTCACCAAGGTCGTGCCCAGCCTCCAAGCCCAGCCTCCAAGGATAGCGTTGCGATGAGCCTACACATCGTTGTCATCAACGACGCCAGCACCGCACGCGGTGGGGCAACCGGGCTTGCGCTTTTATCCGCGCGCCTGATGCGGGATCGTGGCCATCGCGTGACACTTTTCGCCGGAGACGAGGGCAGCAACCCATCGCTGACCGCGGCGGGGGTGGAGGTTGTCGCCACCGGTGGCACCCGCCTTTTGCACCAACCCAAGGTGCAGGCCGTGACCCGGGGCCTCTACAACACCGCCACGCGGAACGCGCTTGCCGCGTGGATCGCCGCGAACGATAGCCCCGAAACAGTCTATCACGTCCACGGCTGGGGGCAGATCCTGTCGCCCTCAATCTTCGCCGCGCTGCAACCCGTCGCGCCGCGCACCGTGACTCATGCCCACGACTTCTTCCTCGCCTGCCCCAACGGCGTCTTTACCCATTACAAGACCGCCAGCCCTTGCCGCCTGCGCCCCCTTTCGATTGCCTGCCTGACGTCCAACTGCGACAAGCGCAGCTATCCGCACAAACTTTGGCGCGTCGCCCGCACCGCCGCCCTGCGCCGCAGCTTTGACCAGTCGCTGAACTGGGGCGCCATCGCGATCATTCATCCCGACATGGCGCCGATGATGGAACTCGCAGGCTATGCGCGCGACCGCATGATGCTTTTGCGCAATCCCGTAACCCCCTACAGCGACACCAGAATTCCCGCCGAGGACAATAACCGCCTGTTCTACATTGGCCGGATCGAGCCGGACAAAGGCGTCGGTGACCTCGTCGCCGCCGCGGTTCAGGCGGAAATGCCGCTGACCGTCATCGGCGAGGGATCCGAGCGCGCCGCCCTGTCGGCGGCCTACCCCGACGTCACCTTCACCGGCTGGAAATCCCACGAAGAGATCGCGCATCTGGTGCAGGGCGCGCGCGGCGTCGCGATGGCCTCGCGCCACGGCGAGCCGTTCGCGCTGGTCGTGGCCGAGGCGTCGCAAAGCGGCCTGCCCGTAATCTTGTCAGACTCCGCGCTGCTGGCATCCGAGGTGGTGGCGAAGGGCCTTGGCTATGCCTGCGACATTCGCGTGCCGGGCGCTTTGCGCCAAACCATCGCCCGCCTGCGTGACGCCCCCACCGACGAGGTGCGCGCGATGAGCACACGCGCCTTCGCCCGCACCGCCCCTCTGGCACAGGCCCCAAATGGCTGGGCGGATGAGCTCGAGGCGCTTTATCACCGCGTGTTGCAGACCCAACGCTTTTGACTTGCCCGCCGGGTGGCGGATGGCGTTGGGCTTGGGCCTAACAAAGCGAACGGGACGGCGGCACTCCATAATGACGCGCCAAACCCGTCAAGCGGATGGCGGCTGAACGCGAAAGGGCAGCGTAGCGCTGCCCTTTGCCGTTGGCGGGGGATTCAATCCCTTTGAGACCGAGGTTGAACTTGGTTTCACAAAACTATTTTCTGCGATTACGGTGTGTTGCACGGCGCAACACGCCCTCAAAGCCGGTAAATCTCGGCGAACTTTGCCTCTAGGTAGTCGAGCAATGGCCCCTCAGACGGGGCAAATCCGCAAGCCCTCGCCACCACCTCGCCGGGCTCATAGAGCCCGCCGTGGCGCTGAAGGTTCTGCCGCAGCCACCCGGTCGCCGCCGAAGCATCGCCCCTCGCAAGGCCCGCATCAATCCCCGGCACCGCAGCGCGCATAGCTTGGTTCAGGCAGCCAGCATAGACGTTGCCCAGCGAATAGGTCGGGAAATAGCCGAACAGCCCGACCGACCAATGCACGTCCTGCAGCACGCCATGCGAAGGTCGGTCAACTGCGGCACCGAAATCCTTGAGGAAGCGGGCGTTCCACGCCGCCTCCAGATCCGCGACCTCTAGCGCGCCACCGATCAACTGGCGTTCCAGATCGAAGCGCAGCATGACGTGAAGGTTATAGTGGACCTCATCCGCCTCGGTGCGGATGTAGCCGGGCTGCACGCGGTTGACCGCCGCGTGGAAGGCGTCGGCATCGCGCACCGAAAGCGCGCCAAACTCGGCCTGCATCCGCCCGAACAGCCAACCGGTAAAGGGGCGCGAGCGGCCCATCTGGTTCTCGTAAATCCGACTTTGGCTTTCATGCACGCCCATCGAGACGCCGTTGCCAAGAGGGGTCAGCAAGTAAGCCTGATCGATCGCTTGTTCGTAACAAGCGTGCCCGGTTTCGTGGATGGTCGAGTAGAAGCAGTTGAACGGCTCTTCCTCCACCACCCGCGTCGTGATGCGCACATCGTTACCCGAGCCGGAGGAGAACGGGTGGACCGCCAGATCAAGCCGTCCCCGGTTCCAGTCATAGCCGAACGCCTGCGCCAGATCGCGGGTGACGCGCATCTGGCCGTCTGCCGGGAACTGGCCGGTCAAGGCGGCGGGCTTCGGCGCACCCAGAATACGGTCCGCCAGCGCGACCAGTCGCGGCCGCAGCCGGTCAAACATCGCGCCGATGCTTTCCGCCGTCGCACCGGGTTCATAATTGTCCAAAAGCGCGTCATAGAGATCGCCGTTGCCTGCCAGCGCCGCCGCCTCTTCCCGCTTCAACGCCACGACGCGGGCAAGGGTTGGCAGGAAATCCGCCACCTTTTCGGCACGGCGCGCCCCGGCCCAGACGCCCTGCGCGACGGATGTCACACGGGCGATTTCGGTCGCCAGTGCCGCCGGAATGCGGGTCTGTTTTTCATAGGTGCGGCGGATGTGGCGAAGCTGCGCGCGCTCGACCTCATCCTGCGGTTCCGCCGCCTCCAGCCACTCACCAATGCGCGGATCGGTGCGGCGGGCGTGGAGGATGCCCTCGATCGCGCCGGTCTCGTCACCACGCTGATCGGCGGCGCCGCGCGGCATCATGGTTTCCTGATCCCAGCCAAGGCGGCCCGCAATTTGCCCCAGCGCCTCGGTATCGCGCTGAAAGGCCATGAGGTCTGAATAAGCGGTCATGCGGTTCCCTTTCGGATCGAGCCGACTTGCGGATAACGGGCGTTGTGACGGGCGCGCAGCACCAGCACCCAAAGGACGACAGCGCCAAGCTGGTGCACGATGGCGATGTGCAGTGGCGCGGCATAAAGCGCCGTGAAGATGCCCAACGTGACCTGTGCCACCAGCATCAGGGCCATCAGATCAAACGCGCGCCGGGTTGCCAGATGCGCCGAGTTTCGCGCGCGAAACCACACGATCAGGCCGGTGAGGAACACGAGATACCCGGTCATACGGTGGACGAACTGCACCAGACCCGCGTTTTCAAAGAAGGCGCGCCATGCGGGGCCGTTGGCGACAACGAACGCGTCTTCGGGGAAGAAGTGGCCGTTCATCAGCGGCCATGTCGGGTAGTTGCGGCCCGCGTCGATGCCCGCGACCAATGCGCCCAGCACCACCTGCACCAACACAAGCACCATCACCACGCTGGCAAGGCGATAGAGCCAATCCTCGCGCTGCCGGCGGGATTGGAGCAGGTCGCCCTCTGTACGGCCCATCTGGAACATGAACCAAGCGGTGACGCCAAGGATGATGAAGCCGATGCCAAGGTGGGTGGCCAGCCGGTAACTTGCCACCGCGACCATGCGCCCGGTCAGGCCAGACGAGACCATCCACCAGCCGATTGCGCCCTGAATGCCGCCGAGGAGGCCCAGCAGCAACAGTCGCCGCGTCCAGCCGGTCGGGATGCGGCCCGAGAGCCAGAAGAAAAGGAAGCCCAGCCCCCAGACGAGGCCGATGATGCGGCCAAGCTGCCGGTGGCTCCACTCCCACCAGAAGATGTATTGGAAGTCGCCAAGGCTCATGCCCTGATTTTCAATGCGGTATTGCGGGCTGGCCTTGTATTGCGCGAAGGCGTCGGCCCAGTCGGCGGGGTTGAGCGGCGGCAGCGCGCCGGAAAACGGCTTCCACTCGGTGATCGACAGGCCCGCGCCGGACAGGCGGGTCAGGCCGCCCAGCACGATCATCGCCATCACCAGCAGAAAGATCGCGCCAAGCCAGATGCGGATCGCGCCACGCGCGCCGCGACCCTTGGCGTCGATCATGCCGCCTTGCGGCCCGGTTGCGGGCTTTGCGCCCACCTCTTCGAAAATCGAGCGTTTCACAGCCATTGCAGCCTCCGTTTCGCGAGGGGGACACTAGGGCGCGGAGGCGCGGGCTTCAAGTCGGCCCGCCATCCCGGCGCCGGACGATCTGACGCAGCATTCCGTGCAGCGTCTGCACCTCGGCCCGGGTGAGGCCAAGGCGCGACCACATATTGCGCAGGCTCAGCTTCATTCCCGGCGCTTTCAGGGGGGGAAAGAAGAAGCCGGCCTCATCCAGAACCGCCTCGTAATGGTCGCCCAGCTTTTCCACCTCGATCGCTTCGGCGAAATCGGTGCCCGCCATCGCGATGGTTTCGGGAGCGGAATTCGTGGTCAGGCGACCCCATTCGTAGGCGACCAGCAGCACGCATTGCGCAAGGTTGAGCGAGGCAAAGTCTGGGTTCACCGGGACCGAAATGATGGCGTTGGCGTGGGTGATGTCGTCGTTTTCCAGCCCGGCACGTTCAGGGCCAAAGAGGACGCTGACACGCTTACCCTCGGCGATCAGCGCGCGGGCGTGTGCCATTGCGCGTTCGGGGGTCATCACCGGCTTGGTCAGGTCGCGCGCGCGCGCGGTGGTGGCAAAGACATAGTGGCAATCGCCGACCGCCGCGCCGACATGGGGAAACACCCCGGCGTAATCGAGAACACGCCCTGCCCCGCTCGCCATCGCGGTGGCTTTGGGGTTGGGCCAGCCATCGCGCGGATCGACGATGCGCATACCGGTCAGCCCGAAATTCAGCATCGCCCGCGCAGCGGCGCCAATGTTTTCGCCCATCTGTGGGCGCACGAGAATGAACGAGGGTTGGTTCGGGGTCATTTGTAGCCGTTTGCGCGCGGGTTGGCGTCTGATACGCTGCACGGGGGGACGACGCAAGGCGCGGGGGCAAGCCGGGGGCAACTGGCGACTTTCCAGCGCTGGCGGCGCATCCTGCCACGCAGGCGCATTTGCATTGCGCACAAAACCCGCTAGGAACGCGCAAACACCAAGGAATTCATCATGTCCGACTCTGAGCGCCCGCAGCTTTACCTGATTACCCCGCCCGCCTTCGAGCTGGACGTTTTCCCCGATCGGCTGGCGGCGGTGCTGGACCAGGTCGAGATCGCCTGCATCCGTCTGGCGCTTGCGACGCGGGACGAGGATCAGGTGGCGCGCGCCGCCGATGCGCTTCGCGAGTTGGCCCATAAGCGCGACGTGGCGCTGGTGATCGAAAGCCATGTGCTGATGGTCGAACGGCTGGGTCTGGACGGTGTGCACCTGACCGACGGCGCGCGGTCTGTGCGCAAGGTTCGCAAGGATCTGGGCGACGACGCTATCGTAGGCGCGTTCTGCAGCCACTCGCGCCACGACGGCATGTCCGCTGGCGAAGCCGGGGCCGATTATGTTGCATTTGGGCCGGTGGGTGCCACGCCGTTGGGCGACGGGACGCAGGCCGACGACGACTTGTTCGCGTGGTGGTCAGAGGTGATGGCGATCCCGGTGGTGGCCGAAGGCGCGCTGACGCTGGAACGTGTCGCAACCCTTGCGCCGATCACCGATTTCTTTGGTATCGGCGAGGAAATCTGGCGCGAGGCGGATGCGGCGGCGGCCCTGAAGGCGCTGATCGCGCCGCTGGGCTAATCGGGCAGCGCGCTGCGGATCTTGGCCTCGCAATACGCGGCCAGGGTCTTGCGGTTGGCGAATTCATCTACCCGCACCGGGTCGTGAAAAACGACATCCACCGAGCCTTGGCGCGGCGCGGCGAGCAGCTTCGCCAGATGCGGCGCAAACTCCATGTCGCCCCACCAGCCGTAAAAGCGCGGGTCTTGGCCCTTGGGCGCATGATAAATCACGCTGACCGGCTGGATGTGCGTTTCCTCCTTCAGATCGTGACTGAAGAACGCCGCGAAAAGCGTTGATTTAAATGGAAGAACCCGTTTTCCGTCCGTGCTGGTTCCCTCGGGGAAGAACAGCAAGCGATGCCCGGTGTGCAGGCGGGACTCGAACAGTTCCTGCTGCAACTTGGCCTCGCTGCCGCGCCGGGCGATGAAAACAGTTCCGGTCGCACGCGCCAAAGCGCCGATGCCCGGCCAGCCAGCAACCTCGGATTTGGAGACGAAGTAGATGCGCTGCGGCGCATTCAGCGTGAAAATATCGAGCCAAGACGCATGGTTGGCCACCACGGCCCCCTTTTGTGCCATCGGCGTGCCGTGGGTGCGCAACGGCATCCCAAGGATCACAAAGGCGGAGCGGCAGACAAATTGGGTGATGTAGGGCGTGATCGGTCGCCTGACGCCGAAAAGTGGGCGCTCGATCAAGCGCACCAGCAACAGAAGGGCGAGGCAACCGTAGGTGACAAGGGCCAAAGCGAGGCCGCGGACGGTCAGGCGGACCCAGCCGGCAAGGCCGATCGGCACTGGGGCCGGCTCGTCCTCAGGCCGCCAGTCAGTCACCCCCGCGCCTCGAACTTTCGGGTGTAGAAACCCTTGTGTTTCTCGGACATGCGGGCGGTATCCATCAGCAGACAAACGTCGGTGGTGTTGAAGGGGCGGTCGACATAGGCCCCCTCGCCCACAAAGCCGCCAAGGCGAATGTAGGCCTTGATCAGCGCGGGCGTTCCCACCATGGCGGCGCGGCGGTCGATCTGATCCTTTGCCACCAGATCCATGGTCTGGAAATGCTCTGGTTGAACGCGAACGCGCAGCGCTTCGGGGGCGATGTGGTTGTGGTGCAGAAACGCGAGCGGCATTTTCAGCGCGTCGATATCAGTGCCATGGAAGCTGGCAACGCCGAACATCACCTCTATCTCGTGTTCAAGAACGTAGTCGGCAAGGCCGTTCCACAGGTGAAACATCGCCATGCCGCCGCGATAATCGGCGTGAACGCAAGAGCGGCCAAGTTCCAACAAGCGACGCCCGCTATGTTTGAGCGGCGTAAGATCGTATTCGCTTTCCGAATAGAAGCGGCCGAAGTCGGCCGCCGCCCCGCTGGTCAAAAGCCGGTAGACGCCGACGACGTGGTCCAGCGTGGCCGCGTCGCGGCGGGTATCGACAAGGATCAGGTGATCGAAGACCGGATCGAATTCGTCGCGTTCCAGTCGCTGTTCGTGATCGACCAAGGCACCGGTGCCGCCGAGCTCGGACACGAATACCTCATACCGAAGGCGCTGCGCCGCGAGCAGATCCTGCTCGTCTCGCGCCAGCCGCATCTGGAGGTAAGGCTCATCGGAAATCATCGGCTGGGCGCAAGTTTGGGTCCGTCAATTCGGTCGTCGGGTTGTAGGCGTTGCCTATTGGGATTGCAACAGAAAGGGCCTCGGCGGCACGGACTATAAACTCTGGGTTGCATTGTTGACATTTCATGCGCCATAATGGCGATCAGGCTGCACCACGACAAGGAGCGTCACCCGGGCCCCATCGATGACAACCTTTCCCGCATGTTCAAAATTAACGGTGATACGCATGCCGATCCGCGACTGAACTTGGCCCAAGCCCCAGTCGAGGCGATCGCGGTGGCGGACCAACATGCCGGGTTCAAGTATTCCGTTCAGTCCCGTCATAGACAGCCTCATTCGAAGGACATGACCCATGCCAGAAAAACAAAATATCTCTGCCCTTCTTGGCTCGCGCATTTGCCATGACCTTATCAGCCCGCTTGGTGCGATAGGCAATGGGATCGAATTGCTGACGATGAGCGGCTCGACAGCGGGGCCGGAAATCGCGCTGATCACCGAGAGTGTGGCGAATGCCAATGCGCGCGTGCGGTTTTTCCGGGTGGCGTTTGGCGCGGCGACGGCAGAGCAGCGCATTGGCAAGCCGGAGGTTCTGTCGATCCTTGCGGATGTCACACGCGGTGGTCGTTTGTCGATTGATTGGCGGGCGGCGGGTGACCCCTCGCGCCGCGAGGTGAAGTTGGCGTTCCTGCTGATCCAGTGTCTGGAAACGGCGATGCCTTATGGCGGCAAGGTCATCGTAAACCGTCAGACTGACGCGTGGCAGATGACCGCCAGCGCCACGCGGTTAAAGATTGACCCTGCCCTATGGGAGGTGCTTTCCAACCCGGCCGCCGATGTCGAAGTCTCTGCCGCGCAGGTGCATTTTCTGCTGGCACCCGAGGAACTACACCGGCTCGGGCGTCGCTTGACCGCTGACATTAGGGAAACCGATATCGCGTTGCGCTGGTAGGCCTACTTGCGCACCGCGCCGTTGGCGGTGACGAGATATTTGAAGCTTGTCAGTTGCTCTGCCCCCACCGGGCCGCGCGCGTGGAGTTTGCCGGTCGCGATGCCGATCTCGGCACCCATGCCAAACTCACCGCCATCGGCGAACTGGGTCGAGGCGTTGCGCATCAGGATAGCGGAATCCAGCCGTGTGAAGAAGCGTTCGGCCACCGCGTCGTCCTCGGTGATCACCGCGTCGGTGTGGTTGGAGCCATAGCGCCGGATATGCGCGATTGCCCCATCAACGCCGTCAACGACTTTGGCGGCAATGTCCATGTCGAGGTATTCGCGGCCCCAGTCGGCATCGGTTGCGGGTGTGGTGCCGGGTAGTTTAGCCAAGCCTTCATCGGCATGAACGCGCACCCCGGCGGCCACCAGCGCCGCGATCAGGTCGCGCCCGAGGGTGCCGGCTATCGTGCGATCCAGCAACAGACACTCTGCCGCGCCACAAATGCCGGTGCGGCGCGTTTTTGCGTTCAGCACCACTGAGAGCGCCTTTGCCGGGTCAGCGGCAGCATCAACGTAGATATGCACGATGCCTTCAAGATGGGCGAAAACCGGCACGCGCGCTTCGCGCTGCACGAGGCCGACCAGCCCTTTGCCGCCGCGCGGCACGATGACGTCGATATACTCGACCATCCGCAGCATCTCGGCCACCGCTGCGCGGTCGCGCGTCGGCACCAGTTGGATCGCGGCCTCGGGCAGGCCCGCCGCGATCAGGCCCTTGACCAGACAAGCGTGCAGCACCTGCGAGGAATGAAAACTCTCCGAGCCGCCGCGCAGGATCACGGCATTGCCGGCCTTGAGGCACAGCGCGCCCGCATCTGCGGTCACGTTGGGCCGGCTTTCATAGATCACGCCAACCACGCCCAAAGGAGTGCGAACCCGCCGGATATGGAGGCCGGAGGGCATGTCCCATTCCGCCATCACCGCGCCGACCGGGTCGGCCTGTGCGGCAACCGCGCGGAGGCCCGCGACGATACCGGCAATCCGCGCCTCATCCAGCATCAGGCGATCCATCATCGCCGGGCTCAGCCCCTTGTCACGCCCGTAGGTGAGGTCTTTGGCATTGGCAGCGATGATATCGGCCCGCGCGGCCCAGACCGCGTCGGCGGCAAATTGCAGCGCGCGTGTCTTGGCCTGTGGGTCGGCGTAGGCAAGCTCTAACGCCGCCGCCCGTGCCGCGCGCCCCATCCCGGCCATCAGGCCTGCAATATCCTCGCCATCGCGCATGACGCCTCGCCCCTTGTATCTGGTCGAATTATGGCCGCCGGAGGCATCCGACGGCCCTGCCCTTACATCACCATATCGTCGCGATGCACCAACACCGCACGCCCCGGCGCGCCGAGGATCGCCGCGATTTCATTGGAGCGGTGGCCCTTGATCGCCCGCGTCTCTGCCGCCGTATATCGCGCGAGGCCCTTGGCCAAAACATCGCCCGATGGCGCAAGGATAGCGACAGGATCGCCGCGGCCAAAGCTGCCGCTGACTGCCACGACGCCCGCGGGCAACAGGGACTTGCCGTCGCGCAAAGCGGTGACCGCGCCGGCATCGACGGTCAACTCGCCACGCGGTTTCATCGCACCGATCCAGCGTTTGCGCGCCGCTTGCGGGTCGCCCAGCCCCAGAAACCACGTGCAGGCCGCACCATTGGACAGCGCGGTCAGCGGGCGCATCACAGAGCCTTCCATGATTGCCATCGCGCAGCCGCCCGCCACGGCGGTTTTAGCGGCAATCACCTTGGTCTTCATACCGCCCTTGGAGAAGGCAGAGATCGCGTCGCCCGCCATCGCCTCAATTGCGGGGGTGATTTCCTCGACCAGATCAAAGCGCGTGGCCGTGGGGTCTTCTTTCGGGTTGCCGGTATAGAAGCCATCAACATCGGACAAAAGCACCAGCTGGTCGGCCCCCACCGTCACTGCGATTTGCGCCGCCAGCCGGTCGTTGTCGCCAAAGCGGATTTCATCGGTCGCGACGGTGTCGTTTTCGTTGACGATCGGCACCACGCCAAGGCTCAGCAAGGTTTCCAGCGTGGCGCGGGAATTCAGGTAGCGGCGGCGGTCCTCGGTATCTTCCAGCGTGACCAACACCTGCGCGGTGGTGATGCCGTGGGGGGCCAGAAATTCCTCGTAGGCGCGGGCAAGGCGGATCTGCCCGACCGCCGCCGCCGCCTGGCTTTGTTCCAGGGGTAAGGGGCCGGCGGGAAGTTTCAACACCGCACGCCCCAAGGCGATGGAGCCGGAGGACACCAGAATAACGTCCGATCCGCGCGCCTTGGCAGCCGCCACATCCTCGGCCAGCGCCTTAAGCCACGCCTGACGCAGGCTGCCGGCCTCGCGGTCCCCGGTGCGGCTATCGACCAGCAGCGCCGAGCCGATCTTTATCACCAGCCGCCGCGCACGCCGAATGTCGGGCAACGCGGGTTTGTCGGTCAGGGGCGCCACGCGATTTCCTCCTCGGGCTCGGCACGATCCTCACGGATGGCAGACCAGAGCGCGCGCAGCACGGCCTGCAAGCCCTCGCCCGAGACGCCCGAGATCAGGAACACCGGCCCCTCAACCGCCTTTTCCAGCGAGCGTTTGCGGCTGGCCAAGGTTTTGGGGTCAAGCGCGTCAATCTTGGTCATGGCAGTGATGCGCGGCTTGTCGGACAGGCCGTAGCCATAGGCCTCCAGCTCGCCAATGATGGTGCGGTAATCTTTTGTGATAGTCGACGAGGTGCCATCGACCAGATGCAAAAGCACAGAGCAGCGTTCGACATGCGCCAAGAACTGATCACCCAAGCCCCGCCCTTCGCTGGCGCCCGCGATCAGGCCGGGAATGTCGGCCATCACGAACTCTTTGCCGTCGATGCCGACGACACCAAGGTTCGGCACCAAGGTTGTGAAGGGGTAATCGGCAATCTTGGGACGCGCGTTCGAAGTAGCGGCGAGGAAGGTCGACTTGCCCGCGTTCGGCAGGCCCAGAAGCCCCGCATCGGCGATCAGCTTCAGGCGCAGCCAGATCGTGCGCTCAATGCCCTCCTGCCCCGGATTGGCTTTGTGAGGCGATTGGTTGGTCGAGGATTTGAACTGAAGGTTGCCCCAGCCGCCATTGCCGCCACGCCCCAGCAAGACCCGCTGGCCGGGAGTGACCATATCGGCGATCACCGTCTCTTCGTCTTCGTCGAGGATCTCGGTTCCCACCGGCACCTTCAACACGATATCATCGCCTGAACGACCGGTGCGCTGCTTGCCCATGCCGTGCTGGCCGGACTTGGCGAAGAAGTGCTGCTGATAGCGGAAGTCGATCAGGGTGTTCAGCCCCTCGACCGCCTCGGCCCAGACCGAACCGCCGTTGCCGCCGTCACCGCCATCCGGGCCGCCGAATTCGATGTATTTGTCGCGCCGGAAGCTAACGCATCCGGACCCGCCGCCACCCGAGCGGATATAGACTTTGGTCAGGTCGAGGAATTTCATGTCAGCGTCCCAAATCGTTCAGCCTCAGGCGATAGAACCATTCCATCGCAGGCTCAAGCCTCTGCACCCGCACGCCCGCGCCCAATGCGCGAGGATTGGCGCTTTCCGGTAGATAAAGCCTGTGTTTGAGGGGGCCAGACGGATCAGGCCCCCGTTTAGCGCGGCTAGCCGAGCTTTTTCACATAGGTCCAGGTCGGCACTTGTGCCCCACGCGCGACCGACCAGGTTTCGGCATCGCCAAGATATTCAAAGCCGCAATTCGTCAGCACACGCGCCGAAACCGGATTGTCCTGAAACACCTCGGCAAAGATGGTGCGCGCGCCTTGCGGGTTAGCCTCGACCAGGGCCCGCACCGCCTCGCTGGCAAAACCCGTGTTCCAGAAGGCGGGCGCCACCCAATAGCCGATCTCGGATTGGCTGCGGTCCATCTTTTTCAGCCCGATCGATCCCAGCACTTCGGCCAGCCCGTGCGCAGAGCCGTCCAATACCCAGACATCCTCTTGCCGGTCCTCGGCCATTGCGCGGGCAACAAACGCCTCGGTTGCGCCGGGCGGCAGCGGATGCGGGATGGACCGGGTTGCCTCTGCCACCCGTCGATCTGCCGTATACATGGCAATCAGCCCAGCGTCCGATTTGCGCAACGGGCGAAGATCGAACCGTTCTGCAGCGATAACAGGCTGCACCGGAATCGTGTCGAATTTCATGCCTTCCCTCCTCTGAAGTGCACGAAGAGCCCGATCCGCAGAAAGCTTTGCCGCGGGCCCGAACTGACCAAATGGTGTCTCGGGGCGCGAAACCCCAGAGTATGGCGATAAATATAGCGAAGAATTGAGGCCCATGGAGGGCTACTCCCGGAATGGCAAAGGGGACCGGCTATTCAGCCGATCCCCCGTTTACATGTAAGATGTAAAGGTTCGGCTTACTCGGCTGCCTCCGCGGCTGGCAGAACCGAAATAAAGGTGCGGCCCTTCAAGCCCTTCTTGAACGTCACATGACCCTCGACCACGGCGAAAATAGTGTGGTCGGTGCCCATGCCAACGCCCTCACCTGGGAACCAGGTGGTGCCGCGCTGACGCACGATGATGTTGCCCGGAATGGCGACTTGGCCGCCATAAAGTTTCACGCCGAGACGACGACCAGCGGTGTCGCGACCGTTGCGGGATGAACCGCCTGCTTTCTTGTGTGCCATCTCGCGTTACTCCTGAGCTTCCGCGACTGCCTTTTTGGCAGCGCGCTTCGGTTTCGCCGGAGCCTCGTCAGCCTTCGGCGCCGGGGCGTTGTTGTGGGCCGCGACACGCGCAGCGGCGGTGCCGACAGCGGCAGCGACGCCCGACTTTTCCGCACCAGCGGCGAGGATGTCCGTGACGCGGAGCAGCGTCAGTTGCTGACGGTGGCCCTTGGTGCGCTGCGACGAGTGCTTACGACGGCGCTTGACGAAGTGGATCACCTTGTCAGCTTTGATCTGTTCGATCACTTCCGCCTGCACGGCAGCGCCCGCAATCATAGGCGCACCGATGGTCAGCGTTTCGCCACCCAGCATCAGAATTTCGTTGAACTGGACTTTGGCGCCAGCAACCGCATCAAGCTTCTCAACGCGCAGAACGTCACCCGCCTGCACTTTGTATTGCTTGCCGCCTGTCTTGAGGACCGCGAACATGGTCATTCCTTCTCTCGTGTTCCGCGTCCTGCGGCCCCCGTCATCGGGAGTTGGTGTCAGGGCCTGATCCCTGATCGCCTTCGGACAGCGCGCCCTGAATAGGACGTCATTGAAAATACCCCGCCACCCCCGAAGAGGTGCCAGAGGCGCGCGTTATCATGGAATCATGTGCGAAAGTCAAGCGAGCCGCGCATTGGCTTTGGGAGGCCTCTTCGTCAGGGCCATAATGCCCAGAACCGACGCCCGAACGGTAGGGAAAACTCGATCACCTCAGTGCAATTGTCGCGCGAAAGCCAAGGTTCTTGCCGCGCCTGGACGCTGGGATATCGTCGTGCGGATCACCTTTGGTTAAGTGCCGAATCCCGGCCAAGCGCGGGTTTTCAAACCTACTCGCCCCCCCGTGTGATCGATCACCCGGACAGGCGGTGCCCCCGATCCCTTCGTCGGCAGCCATGTAACAATGAGCGCCGCAATTACCGGCGATTACGCACATGCTGTGACAAAGATGCGCAAATCCCACTTGCACCCCCTCGCTGACCCCGTTAAATGGCGCCCGGTGATCCCTGGCGCGGAGAGGTGGCAGAGTGGTCGAATGCGGCGGTCTCGAAAACCGTTGTGGGTTTGCGCCCACCCAGGGTTCGAATCCCTGTCTCTCCGCCAATCCCCTTTGCAAACATTAGGAAATTTTTAGATTGCCGGGCCTGCCCGCCAAGGAGCCCGCCAATCTTAAAATGCTTGAATGATTTCGACGGTCCTTGTCCGTGAAAAAAAGGATTTACGGTCCGATAGTCGAAAACCACTGCGGATCGACCGTAACCCTCTCGATTTGCTCGGTCGTGACGCCAAGCCGGAGTTCCTTCAGCAGGTCGCAGCGGCGGTCACCGTCGATCAGGTCAATGGCGATGGCGCCGTCGCGTGTCGCTTCATCTGCTGCCTGACTGGTAAAGTGGCCGGTCGTGATGAAAAGCCCCTTGTCGGCCCGCCCCCTGCAAAGCACCTCGGAAGTCCCGAATTTCTTTCGAGCTGACCCTGCCCTTTCAGCGCTTGCATTGGAAGTAGACCTGAAACGAGACAAGGTTGACCCGGAGTACGCCCACGCCGTCAATCCCGCCGTCGCCCGACTTGCCGCGCACTTCGACCTTGATGAACCCGGCTTCGCGCAAGAGGCGTTGCGATAGCCGCTCAATGGCGTCGGGCTTCATGGTGCCGATGGTGGAAAGCAAGATGGACTGCCAATCCTCCTCGCCCACAACGTCATCCCCCGCGCCCGGTTCCATCACTTCCGCAACCGGTGTCGCCGGGGCAGTGCTCTTCGCAGCAAGTCGCTTCAGCCGGGCGCGCTCACGCTCCTCTTGGTTCACGCGGTCGCACATTGCGCGGGTCTGTTCCATGCTGGTGATGGCTGCACACCACAGGTGTTGTTGCGCCACGCTGATCCACGTTAGGGTCCGGCGCACGCCCATAGGATATGGTTGAAACATCCACGATGTGTGGCGGTACCGGAAATTAACTGGGACCGCGCGTAACCTTCGTGCGGCTACCGCGGGGTGCCCCGTCCGGGCGCATCATCCGGCTTAAGCGAACCTGTCCGACGACACGGTTCGGACCCAAGCGCGTCACGGCCCGTATGATCGGACACCGTGTTGCACGACCGGGTTCGCGCCCCTCACCTCCTGGAGCCGCAATGACCCGATCCTCTCTAAAGACCACCACATCGATCTGCATCGCCCTGATGCTGAGCAACCCCACGGCGAGCTTTGCGCAGACAGCAGTGCCGGTCCCGCAGGCGGACTCCGCCCCCTGCGCGCCCGGTCAGAAGGACTGTACGCCGATCCTGCCGAAGCCGCGCAAAGGGCCCAAAGCCGCCGCCAATGCACCGGGTGCCAAACTTCCGGACGCACTGCCGAACACGCCCGCAAAGCCGGTCCCACTACCAAAGGTGCCTGACGCGAAGCCTGCGCCGGGGGCCAAACCTGCTCCGGCACCAAAAACGCCGGACGTGCAACCGAAGCCAGAGGTAACCCCAGCCCCGATACAGAAGGCGCCCGACGCGATGCCTGCGCCGGCGGCCAAACCGGCACCAACGGCAAAGGCGCCAGAGGTGCTGCCGAAGCCGAAAGCGGTGCCCGCCCCGGTGCCAAAAACGCCTGACGCGACGACCGCGCCGGCCCCGGCAGGCAAACCGCCAGTGTTGCAGCCGAAATCGGAGGTCGCCCCAGTTCCTGTTCCGGCGACGCCTGCGGTAAAACCCACACCGGGCGCACCGGCACCGGTTATCCAACAGCCGCCGGCACCCGCAGCCAAGGCTTTTCCTGATGCGAAAGGCGGCGCCACAACCGCACCGCTCAAACCGACGCCCCAGATCGGCATACAGGCGCCGGGGGCTGACAACCTTGGCACCACACCGAACCCTAAGGCGGCAAAGCCCGTCGCCGCCGCGAACACCGTGATGACCGGATCGAGTACGCCTGCGATCACGCTCGGCGCGCAGGATGTGCGCCGCAGTGACCAAAACACGACGACGCACAACGTGGCGCGTGCAGACCAGTCCGGTTCCGGCCTCACCGATCTCCAGAAGTTTGGCCTGATCGCACTCGGCGCGGTCGCGGTGGGGGCGATCCTCTCAAACGGCCAGACGGTCGTGACAAATACGGGCGACAGGGTCGTGGTCCGTGACCCCAATGGCCGCTATGATGTGATGCACGATGACGACGCGCTCGTGCGCCGCCCCGGGTCCACCGTCCGGACCCAGAGCTACAACGACGGCTCGGTGCTAAGCCGCATCGTCCTTGCCGACGGTACAGTGATCGTGACTGTGCGCGACGCCAATGGGCGCGTCCTGCGTCGCAGTGTGCAGCACCCGAATGCAAGGCCAGTCGTGCTCTACGATGACACCCGCCCAGAGCGGATCTACGTGCCGGACAACCGCCCTCTCCCTGCCCCGCCGGTGATCGTCTATACCACCACAACAACGCGCGCGATGGTGTTGCAGCGCTTCCAAGCACCGCCCGCGCAGGATTACGGGCGCACGTTCAGCCTACGTCAGGTTCGCGACATCGCGCAGCTGCGTCACCTCGCGCCTGCCGCTGACCTGAACGGGCTGACCTTTGATACGGGGTCGTCGGCGATCCGGCCGGATCAGGCGCAAACCTTGGCGGCACTTGGCGGTGCAATGGTCGATCTGATCTCGACGAATCCCTCAGAGGTTTTCCTGATCGAGGGTCACACAGATGCAATCGGTGATGAGGCATCAAACCTTGCGCTGTCCGACGCCCGTGCAGAGTCTGTGGCGCTTGCGCTGACTGAAATGTTTGGCGTGCCGCCGCAAAACATGGTGACGCAGGGCTACGGCGAGTCAGATCTGGCGGTGCAGACCCAAACGGCAACCGGAAGAAACCGCCGCGTGTTGGTGCGCCGGATCACGGAACTGCTGGATCCTGTCGCCGCGAACTGATCTATGTGATCCCGCCCACCCTTGCGGGCGGGATCACTACTGCGCCGCGCCGCACTTCCGCGGCACGAGCGCCGAACCGAAGTAGGACGACTGTGATGTTCCGCACGCGCCACCCAGCGCCACCCTTCCTGATCCGCATCCTTGGACAACGTGCGTGATTACCGAGGAACCCAGCGTTTCGCCCGAGCTTCCCCCGCCGCAGGACACGCTGCGCCATCTGGGTGCCATCCGGCGCCTGCTGGAACTGATCCTGCTTTCCCTGCTGGTCATTGGTCTCTATTTTGCCAAGGACGTCGTGCTACCTCTGCTTATGGGTGGCATTCTCGCCCTCACCCTTAGCCCCACGGTGCGCATGCTTCAGCGGATGGGCATCGCCCCGCCGGTTACCGCAGTCGCGCTGATCCTGACCTTGGGCACCGTGTTCGGCGGCGGCGCTTTCATCGCCAGCGGACCCGTGTCGACTTGGGTCAATCAAGCCCCGGAACTCGGCACGCAACTAAAGGCGAAATTCATCGCGTTGACCTCGTCGGTGGATGCGATCCGAAACGCCACGGCTCAGGTCGACAAACTCACCAGCCAGACATCTGACCAAAGCGTCCAGCGTGTCACAATCCAGTCGCCGGGCTTGCTGAACGCCGCCGTAAGCAACGCTGCGGCCGCGCTCAGCACGATCTTTGTAGCCCTCGTATTGGCGCTGTTCCTTTTGGCATCGGGCGATATGTTCTACGTCAAGCTGATCGAGGCGTTCCCGAAGTTCGGCGATAAGAAGCGCGCCCTGCGCATCGTCTATGGCATCGAGCAAAGCGTGGCGCGTTACCTGCTCACCGTCACGCTGATCAATGCCGGGCTGGGTGTGGTGATCGCGATCGCGATGTGGTTGACCGGTATGCCGCAACCCGTGGTCTGGGGCGCTGCCGTCTTTCTGTTCAACTTCCTTCCCTACATCGGCCCGGTGATTGGCATCGGTCTGTCAGGCGCGGTGGCCGTAGTGACCTTCCCGAGCCTGCCCCACGCACTCCTCGTCCCGGCACTCTATGCCGCGGCAGCACTCCTTGAGGGCCAGTTTCTAACCCCGATCCTCCTCGGCCGCCGGATGCAGCTGAACACCGTCGCGATGTTCGTCACACTATTGTTCTGGGGCTGGCTCTGGGGCATCGCGGGGGCATTGATGGCAATGCCGTTTCTGGTGTGCCTTAAAGTCGTCTGCGACAACGTCGCCCCCCTTCGGACCTTGGGCAATTTCCTGAGTTCGGCGTCAGAGCCGTGAGCGTTCGCTGACGCCTGACTCGCGGCGGCGGGTCAGGAAAGCGCCTACAGGTCCCTCATGATGCCGCCACACGCGCCCAGGCAACCACTGTAAGCGCGGCCCCGGCCCCATGGGCTGGGTCGGGCGCATCGAACCCGTGGCGTGTGACGACAATCCGGACCACCGGGTTCGATAGGTCTCAATCGCATCGTCAGTATGCGGATGCGCGTGCCGCACTGGTGATGAGCCCGCAGACCGGCCAGATCGCCTATCTTATCATTTCGCGTGGCGGCTTCTTCGGCTTCGACCAGAAATATGTTCCGATCCCCTGGGCAGATTTCGCGATCACGTCCGACCACACCTTTCTTGTGCTGGACGCCACCAAGGACATGCTGAAGGCGGCCCCGCAGGTCGACCACAATCAGGTAATGGCGCCCGGCCAGTTCGCAACCGTCAGCAAGGCGGTCGACGCCTATTGGGCCAAAACGCTGCCGCCTAAGGCCGGCAACTGATCCGATGCGCATAATGCCATCGGGCAAGATCTAGGCGGCACCCCGTATCCAAGGAGAAAATTGCAATGATTTGGAAAATATCGGCCCTGAAGGGCTGCACGATCACGGCGACGGACGGACAGATCCGCACCGTAAGTGACATGCTGTTTGACGATGCAAGCTGGAATATCCGCTGGCTGGTGGTCGACACCGGCACATGGCTGACCGGACGCAAGGTGCTGCTACCCCCCTCGGTGCTAGGCCATGCCGACCCGGAGGGCCGCGAATTCGCGGTCAAGCTGACCACGGAGGCGATCAAAAAGAGCCCCGAGATCAACACCGATCTTCCGGTCTCACGCCAGATGGAATCCTACGTCTACAGGCACTATGGCTGGAGCCCATATTGGGGAGGTGGCGCCTACAATGCGGGCCTTTACGGCTATGGCATGGGGGCGATCGGGGGCTATCCCGAACTTGGGTCACGCCATCGCGATGATGTGAATATCCTCGAGATGGAGCATCGCGACGACGATCCTAACCTGCGCAGCATGGAAGCGGTAATCATAGATGCCGTGTCCCGCCTCGTGCCACAGCGCAAAGACGCCGCCGGGCAGCCAAGTCTCGCGAAAGCGGCTGGTGATGCGAACGTCGTTGCGGGTGAACGAAATCTCGAACGGATGCACGGTGTCATCGAGCCGCCCACGTTGCACGTCATAGCCGAATGCCTCGGCGACCTTCATGCCAAAGGCCTTCTGCCCGGCAATCGGATAAGCGCGCGACAGGAAGTCCATGCGAGGGGCGGGGGCATCCAGCGCCTGCTGCGCCAGTGGCACCAAGGCGGCGCGCAATGGATTAAGCACGCTGTGCAGCTGTTTCAACGTCATGCCCGGCTCATAAAGGCTCAGCATGGCGTCATAGGGGTGGTCGGCATATCCGATGGCCTTGGCGATCTGCCGCTGTATCGCAAAGATCCGATCCAGAACCGGGGCGTAGGCGCCGAAGTCATTGCGCGCCCGCGCGTCCGCCCAAGCGGCGTGGGCCACGCTTTTCAGTTCCGCCATTTCGCCGACGAGCTGCGCCGGAATCCGCGCAAGCGTGTCAATCCCGGCCTCGGCCTGATCCAGCGCGCGGGTCGCCATCGCATCCCCGCTGCGGCTGACCTCTTCGCGCGCGCTGGCAATGGCGTCGCGCATCTCGGCCCCAGTCACCAGATCGCGCGCCAGATTGGTCAGTGTGGCCACCTGATTGCCGCGCGTAGCATTGCCGCCCGGCGGCATCTGGGTCCGGGCATCCCAGGCAAGCAGGTTCAGGACGCTAAGCAGATCGTTGACCTGCGCCATGCGGGCTTGGAAGTCGGCGTACATTGGCAATTCCTTGTGGTGGTGGTCAGTTGGGGGCGGCGACGAAGCCCGGCAGGCCGAACCCGTCAAGATGGCAGGCCGCCTGATGCGATGGGCCACAATCCCGCAGCTGCGGGCGTTCAGTATGGCAGCGGTCGAAGGCAAGCGGACAGCGCGTGCTGAACGGGCAGCCGGAGGGCGGGTTGATCGGGCTACCGGATGGAAGTGATCGGCCGAGCGGCCGGCACCCCCGCTTTCGCGCTGGACCCCGCCCTGCCCTCCCTCAAAATCGCCGAAGAGGTCCTTGAGTCCTTACTCGGCACCCGCCCGCTTCGGGTCGCGATGGGCGCAACAATTCCGATCTGCGGCGTATTCCAGCAGCACCTCTCTGCCGGAACGGTATTCTTCTCATTCTCCACCTCCGACGAGGACTACCATGCCCCGAACGAGTTCATGCGCCTGTCTAATTTCCGACTTGGCATGATCGCTTGGACACGCCTTCTGCAACGGCTGGCTAAAACGGCGGGATCGCTGCGGTAATCCATCGAAAACGGCGGCTTCAGTGTTAACGGCGGATGCTAATCGCGGGTACCGATCTCGAGGGCAGGATTCTCAGCGCGCTCTCAGAGCGACTGATGGACCAGGAACTGGTCAAGATTTTCTGCGAAGAATACGTGGCTGATCGCAATCGCCCCCGTGCCGGTCACACCGGTATTCGCGCGGCACAAGAACGCGAACTGGCCAAAGTGGTCAAAGATCAGGACATTTTGGTCAACTCCCTGCTCGCCTGGACGCCCTCGCGGCGCTCGACCAGCGTCAACACGAATTAGAAGAAGCTCTTGCCTCCGCGCCAGCTCCCGATCCGGTACGTCTCCATCCCGCAATGGCGGTCACCTACCGCGACCGGGTCGTGAAACTGATCCGGAACCTCAGCAAGTCCGAGCATTACGATAAAGCGCTCGAGGCGCCTCGTGACCTAATCGACGAGGTAGTGCTGACACCGATTTCAGGGGCGGGCAAGCGACCAAGGCCGCAGGTCACGCTTCACCGCGCCCTGGCCGGGATTCTGAGTCTGTGCCTTGGGTTCGATAAAGCATTGTCTAAAAACGCAAAAACCGCTGCGGGAGCGACGGTTTTGCAAAGTGCAGAATTTTTGGTTGCGGGAGTATGCAACACGCGTTGTCTGCCGCCTTCCCCGCTCACATGTCGTGTGACCTTCAGGTCATTGAAAACCATACTTCTCAAATTCACTTATGAATAACAGTACCTTAGGCTCATTTCAGTTCACCTTGACAACACGGTAGTTGAACAACGCATCCTGCCTCGTAGGCGAGGATTACTACGATCTGCCGACGTGACGCGGCACGAGATGAAGCGGCTCTGCCTGTGCATCATCATGTCCAGAGCGGTAGCCTCGCCGTTTCCGCCGTCGGAGAGCGTCTACAGTATCAAGACCACGGCAACCTCAGCCTGTCCAGGCGGTGGCTTGCGGTCGGCCAAGGCGCAACAAATCAACCGATCGCGCCGCGATCTGATCCACC
>JAJXZX010000059.1 GCA_021779835.1 Pseudomonadota bacterium
TGCCGATCGACTGGCAGGTCGAGGCTGTTCCCGGCGCTGAGTCTGCGTCGATCGAGGCGGCCTTGCGCAAATCGGCCCGGGTTTCCGCGTTGGAACCTGTGTTTTACGCCAAGACAGAAGGCTTTCAGGCCACTACCGGGGCGAGCGTGCAATCCACGGGGCCAGGTAAGGTGGTTGGGCTTGGTCCCACCTATCGCGCCACGTTCCCGAAAGAGATCCGGCACCTTTCCGGGTCGCTTGTTGGGGTGCTGATCGCGCAGCAGACGGCCTCGAACCTGCATGTAGGGCCGGGGGACAGCGTTGCGATCAATCGCGTCGGGTTGCCGCCTGTAACGGTGACGGTCGCGGGTGTGATCGACATGCCCGACGCCGATGCGTTCTTTCAAGGCGTTGGACTGCCGCCGCAGGCCGCGCCGCAGGCACCGCCGGATAACGTGCTGATCCTGCCGATTGCAGACTGGCACCGTATCTTTGACGCGCAGGCTCAGGTCAGGCCGGACACGACGCGCCAGCAGTTCCACGTGCGGCTGGATCATGCGAGTCTGCCGTCGCTTCCGACCAATGCCTACCTGCAAGTGGCGGGACAGACGCGCAATCTGGAGGTTCAGGTGGCCGGCCAGGCATTGGTGTCCAACAATCTTGGCGCGCGGCTCGATGCGCTGCGGGGCGACGCGCTTTACGCGACGGTGCTGTTTCTGTTTCTCGGCCTGCCGGGAGTTGCCCTTGGTGCTGCGTTGACGTTTGTGGTTACAGCGGGTGCGGCGGGGCGCAGGCGGCTGGAGCAGGCGCTGTTGCGCCTGCGCGGCGCCACCGTTTCACGCATCGTGCAGTTCGCTGCGGCAGAGGCTGCGGTGTCTAGTGTCGCCGGGATCCTGATCGGGCTGGCGGGTGCCGTCGCGCTGTTTCGCTTCGCGCTGCCGCCAAGCGATGCGGCAAGTATAAGCGGGGCGACCGTCGGCCTTGTCGCATTTGCGGGCGTGGCCCTTGGCTTCACTGCGATTCTGCTGCCCGCATGGCGGCAAGCGCGGCGGCAAACGGTGACGTCGTCTCGCCAGACGGTGGCGCGTGATGGCGCCCCGATTTGGCAGCGGCTTTGGCTGGATGTCATCGTGCTGGCGCTCGCCGGCGCTGCCTTCTGGCAGACGGCAAGCACAGGCTATCAGGTGGTGCTTGCCCCCGAAGGAGTTCCGGCGACATCGGTTGACTACAAGGCGTTTCTTGCCCCCGCACTTTTCTGGGTCGGGTCCGGGCTGTTGACCATTCGTATTGTATCGACCCTGATCAGCCAGAATGGCCGGATGCTCGGCTGGCTCGTCCGTCCGTTTTCCGGTCGGCTTAGCCCGGTGGTTTCGGCCTCCCTTGCGGCCCAAGCGCGGCGCATCACCCTTGGCATCGCGATGACGGCGCTTGCCGTGTCGTTCGGCGCCTCGACCGCGATCTTCAACACCACCTACAAGGCGCAGGCCAAGGTCGATGCACTGTTGACGAACGGTGCCGATGTCACGGTGTTCGGCACGCAAGCGACACCCGCCAGCCCACATCTCGCGAGCTTGTCAAAGGTGGCTGGAGTCTCGGCGGTCGAACCCATGCAGCACCGTTTTGCCTATGTCGGCTCGGATTTGCAGGACATCTTTGGGATCAACCCGAAGGCGCTGGACAGCGTCTCTCCCCTATCCGATGCCTATTTCAGTGGGGGCAGCGCGAAGGCGACCATGGCGCGGCTTGCGGCGACGCCCGATGGGGTTCTGGTCTCGGCCGAAACCGTGAAGGACTTTCAGCTAACGCAAGGCGATATGATCAACCTGAGGCTTATGAGCGCGACGGATCACCAGTATCACGCGGTCCCCTTCCACTTCATCGGCATCGCACGCGAATTTCCGACTGCGCCGAAGGACTCCTTTCTGGTCGCCAATACTGCCTATCTTTCCAAGGCGACCGGCGATGCCAATGCGGAATATGTGCTGCTGCGCACCGGGGGCGACCCCGTCGCACTGGCGGACAGGGTGCGGGCCGCGTTGAGGGCGACGCCTGGACTCCAGGTCAGGGACCTGACAAGTGTATCGCATATAATCGGATCCGGCCTGACCTCGGTCAACCTAGGCAGTCTTACCCGGATCGAGCTTGCCTTCGCGGTCTTGATGGCGGCGTCAGCGGCGGGGCTGATGCTGGCGCTTGGCTTCAACGACCGCACCCGAACCTTCGCCATTCTGCGCGCGATTGGTGCCAAGCCCGCACAGTTGGGAGCGTTCTATTGGTCCGAAGGGGCACTGGTGATCCTGGGCGGCTCGGTACTGGGACTGTTCTCCGGAACCATCATCGCGTGGATGCTGGTGAAGCTGCTGACCGGTGTGTTTGATCCACCGCCAGAGGCGTTGGTCATCCCCTGGGGCTACCTTGCGCTCCTCTGCGGGCTGGTAGTGGCCTCGGTTCTGGGCGCCATTGGCGTGGCGCAGGTCCGGGCGACGAAGGCGCAGGTCGACACCCTGCGGGATGCGTGACATCCGGGAGACCAGAGCACCGCGTGACGTGAAGTTTGCAGACATTGATGAGCGGTAGGGGCAACTGCCATGACAATGCTGCCGTCGAGACCTTCTTCATGGCCATCCAGGCCGAGCTGATCTGACGCAGGCCGTGGGAAACGCGGCGGCAAGCGGAGACATCCATGTTCCAATACATCAACGGCTTCTATAACCCACGTCGCCGACATTCAGCATTGGGAGAAAAAAGTCCCTTGGCCTTCGAACGCAAGGTGGCCTAAACGAGCGCTTGGAGCGGCACCAAACCGCTGCCCGGCACACCTGCGCAGCATGATGCTGCGCGCGGTCACGTCCATCAAGGTGGTGTAATTTTCCCGGTGGCCTGTGGTCATGATCAGACGGCTTTTGTAGGTATGCTGAAACTGGGGTCGATCTCGTCCTCGTCGATCTGCGCGAACAGCACGGCGCCGATCAGCCGCATCATGGATGCCTGGTTCGGGAAGATCCCTACGACGTCCGCGTGGCGCTTCACTTCCTTGTTCAGACGCTCGATCCATTGGTCGGCAGGCGAATGCGAGCATTCACCGAGAGGCGGGTTGGTGCTGTGCAACCTTATGGGGTCGCCTTGCTTCGGGACCCGCGCAAGGGTGGTTGATGGGCCGACAACGGGCGCGGGGGAGTTGCTTGGAACCCAATAGCTGCCCAAGGCAGCCATTGCGGCCAAACGCGCGGCGGTGAGAAAGTTCTGGTTCGTCTGATCTTCCGTACGCCGCCTCGGGGGCCGTGCCGCCCGAAACGTTGAATGAAGTGCGCAGCCGTCCTGTCCGTGGCGGGTCCGGCGGCGGCGCTAGAAGGCTGGGCGGGCCGCATTACTATGCCCGTCCAGCCGCCCATGCGGTTTAAGCCGCCACCGCGAACTCTGTCATCATGCCTGAGGCCATGTGCGGAATATGGTGGCAGTGCAACATCCAGCGTGCCGGCTCGCCTGCGTCGAGCGCGACGGTGACGGCGGCCATCGGCGGCACCAGAACGGTATCGCGCATGGCACCGGCAAAGCGCCGACCGCCGATTGCCACCACCTGAAAGGTATGGCCGTGCAGGTGCATCGGATGTGCCATCATCGACATGTTGTGGAAGGTCAGCTCCACCCGCTGACCACTCCGCGCCGTGACGGGAACGTGGTTCTCCCACGTCTGCCCGTTGATGGTCCAGACATAGGGTTGCATCGCGCCCGACAGCATCACCATCTCCGCCTTGTCGACCGGTCGCGCCGCCAAGGGGTTTACCGCGCGCAAGCGTGACTCCTGCGCAAGATTCATGTCGAACGCAGGCGCGCCTTCTTCCGCCTTTGCTTCGATCCGCTGCACCTTCGCCCCGGTCGAGGCGAGGATCAGGCCCGTGCGATCTCGCGCCCCCTCGCGCTGCGCGAGGACCGGGAACCTGCCGCCGCTGCCGGGCAGATCAAGCTCGATATCCAGCCGTTGCGCCATAGCGACGCCGAAACGATGACCGGCAAGCGGCTGCACATCGCGGCCATCGACGGCGACAAGCCGCCCCTCCACCGCGCCGGTATCAATCCAGAACGTCGTCGCGGCCGCTGCGTTCACCACACGCAGCCTGATACGCCCGCCTTTCTCGACGTGGACGACCTCGGGATCAGACAGGGTGCGGTCATTGGCAAGATAGGCGTCGAAATCATAGTCGTTTATATCCATTGCCATGCCGCCCATTCCGGCCATGCCCGCCATGCCAGACATACCGCCTGAACCCGCCATCTGACCCATGCCATCCGACGCGGCCGCACCGCCCGTGATCGTGGCCAGAACCTCTTCCGGCGTCTTGAACGAGAAATCGTGCAGGAACATCACCACATCCTGCCGGTCGGCTTTCACATCTGCCGCGCTGCGCACGATCAGCGGTGCGGCAAGCATGGCCATCTCTTGCACGGCGATATGGCTGTGCATCCAATAGGTGCCAACCTCCGGGACGAAGTCGTAGGCGCGAGTCTCGCCCGGCTTGAGCTTCGGCATCGGCATGTCCGGCACACCGTCCTGCACATTGGGCGGGATCTGCCCGTGCCAATGCACCAACGTCTGGACGTCCAGCGCATTGGTCAGCGCGACCTGAAACCGTTGACTAGGATCGAGGATCAGCCCCGATTTGCCCGCGTCATTGACGAGCCCGTAGACCGTCGCTGCGCGTCCATCAACCTCGATGGTGCGGGTGGTGGCGGTCAGCGTCAGGGGGGTGGCGCCAGCGCGCGCAAAGCGCGGCAAGGCGGTTGTTGCGGCGAGTGCCGCCGATGCGGCAATAAATCCGCGGCGTGAAACGTGGGGTATCATGGTATCTCCGATCGGTCCCGAAGGACCCTATGGCTTGTGGGAACGCTGCGAACCGCAGCGCCTGTCTCAGGCGATCGAAGAAGTATTCGGGGGCCGAAGTGATGGATCAGGTCCAACCAGAGCGAGCCAAGACGCGCCACCGATTGGCCATGTGGCCCGAATGGCGGCTCCATGATTGGCCGATAGGGCGAAATCACCGACGAAGGTCGTTCCCGCGCAGACAAGGCAACAGGACATGTGATGCAATTTGCCCGTATGATGGCTCTGGCCGTCTGAGGCACCCTGCGTGACGCAATGGTCCGCCGTGGCGCTCATATGAGCATCATGCACCGCGCTGTTCGCCATCGCCGCCGCGGGCATCGGAGCCAACCATGCCACACAAACGACCAGAAGCACCCGAAGGGCACCAAGCAAAGCGGTCTTTGTATAGTTGCGTCCAGCCATCCCGGAAAGGTAGCGTCTTACCTGCCTCGCCGCAAGCACCCGAGCATGATGTGATTGTGTCATCTACCGTTCCGCGCGGCTTTCAACATGTCACGCTGTTTGGCTACGACGATCATTTTGCGGCGCTTTAGTCGACCGGCAGATGCCGACGTAACAGGCGCCACTCATGCCAGACCAGGACGATCACGACGAGATCGAAGATGGTCAGGATGATCAACCCGAACGCATGAGTGTAGCTGTAGCGATAGAGTTGGTAGGCAATGAACGCGCTAAGGGCCACCAGCGAAAGCGGATAAGCGATGAGCTTTTCCCGAAGAAGGCCGATCACGAGGACGACTTTGATCAGGCCGTGGCTTGCAAGGTAAAACGCATAGAAGGATTGCGTCGCTCCGGTCAGATGCTGTGCGGCATCAAGCAGATGCGTTGCGACGAAGTCCCGGGGGTCTTCGGTCAGTTCATCTTGTGTCAGGCGGTTGACCACGTTCAGCACGGACTGGGCGCTGACCAGGTAGAACACAAGTCCGGCACCGATTTCTGTGAGCGCGTGCAATCCTTTGAGGATAACGCTAACCCGGAATATCTGATGGATACGGTGCTCGCTGACGTGCATGGCGGTGAAAACCCTAAGCGAAAAAAGGCTGGAAATGGACGTTGAGATTACCCACTGGATCAATTCTTTCGCAGGTCGCAGCCCGCTCGTCGATCACATAATGATCGCCATCACCCAGATCGGCGTGCCCTTGATGATTGCCACTGTGGTGCTGCAATGGTGGGGCCGCGCGGACCGGCTGCACCTGCGTCACGCGGCGATCTGCGCCGGACTTGCCTTCCTGCTTGGCCTCGCCCTCAATCAAGGCATCTTGCTGTTCATTCATCGTATGCGCCCCTACGATGCTGGCGTGTCCAATCTGCTGATTGCCCGCAGCACCGATTGGTCGTTTCCCTCCGATCACGCCACAGCGTCGATGTCGATCGTCGCGGCTTTTGCGATGCAGAAGATCCCCGGTCGGACACTTGTGGTGTTGGCGATGGCTGTTCTGATCTGCCTGTCACGCATCTTTGTTGGCACGCATTACCTGACCGACATTCTGGGTGGCGCGGCAACCGGCATCCTCGCCGCTGTGATTGTGCGGCTTGTTTACCGCGAGAACAGCAAGCTCGATCGCATCGCGACCGGGATATTCTGAGCGCGCCTGCCTTAGTGATCTGCACGGCGGCGGGCGAGTTCGCGGTAAAGCGCCTCGCGCGTGACGCCCAGTTCTGCGGCGATGTCTTGCCAATGCCCCTTTTCTGGCAGGGCGTGCCCTTCGCCCAGCCAAGCGTCCAAGCGCTCGGCCACCGTGCGCAGGGTCCTGATCTCAGCGCGCATCCGCGCGGACTGCACCGAACGGGCGAGATGCGCCGCCCAGCTTACGGCAAGCGCCGGATCAGCGGCAAGCGCCGCGCGAAATCGCTTGACCGGTAGCAGCGTGACGCGACTGGCGCGGGCCGCCTCCGCCCCGCAATGATAGGCGGGCGAATAGGCGGACGCCTCGGCCACCACATCGCCCGGACGTGCGGCCTGCAGGATGACCGTCGCGCCGGTCGCGGTGCGGCGCAGCAAGTGAACCGCTCCTGCGCGCACCAATGCGATCTGCGTCACCGGATCGCCGGCGTGAAACAGCGGCGCGCCTTCCGTAAGGTGGAGGTCCGTGGCAGAGTCGGCATCGAAAATAGAGATGTAAGAGGCTGACATAATCGTAATCATATGCGTGGCGGACTGCGCCTGACAAGGATAGCGCAAAACATCCGCCCGAAAGGCCAAATGATGATCCTCTTTCGCCTCACGCCCCTCGCCTTCGCAGTCTTGCTGCCCTGTGCGGCACTCGCGCAGACTACATCTGACATGATGAGCGGCGCGCAGGATGCGTCGGGGATGGCGCAGATGCATGCGAAGATGATGGGACAAGCGGCGATGGATCCGGGCGGCATGGCCCCTATGGCCGGGTCGCAAGATGCCGTTACCCTGCATGAGGGCGGACAGGCCGCCTTTGCCGCAATTCAGGAGATCGTGACGCTGCTGGCGGCGGATCCGAAAACCGACTGGTCGAAGGTCAACATCGAGGCGTTGCGGCAACACCTGATCGACATGGACAATGTGACGTTGCGCGCGGTCGTTGCGTCGACTCCGATGCCGGATGGGGCAAGCTTTGCGGTGACCTCAGACGATCCCTCCGTGCGTGGCTCGATCCAGCGGATGGTGATGGCCCATGCGGCAACGATGAACGGAGCCAACGGCTGGGCATTGAAGGCGCAGACAACCGATCAAGGCGCGGTGCTTGTTGTGACGGGCGCCCCCGCAGATGCCGCGAAGATCCAAGGCCTTGGGTTCATCGGTGTTCTAACCCTTGGCATGCATCATCAGGCGCATCACCTGATGCTGGCGCGCGGAATGAACCCCCATAAGTCATGATGCAATTGACTGTTCCCGCTCGGGG
>JAJXZX010000033.1 GCA_021779835.1 Pseudomonadota bacterium
TGAGGCGGTGTAGCTGGACCAGTTCGTGGTGCGGTAGCGGGCGGGTGATGGCTTGCTCATGCGGCCTGTCTAACCGACTGGATTCACAATGTGAATCGGCCACGATCAGAGTTGTGCAACAACGCCGTGTAGAGTCATTTTCGCGCCAATTTCATTTTCGCGCCTAACCGGTTTAGCGCGTCCGTCCGGCCAAAGGCCGTGGTCACGCTTTCCCGCTGCACCTGCCATTCCGCAGTCTGCAACGACAGGCGCATGTTGATCTCTGCCCGCCTCAGATCGGCCCATTGCTGATACCGAAGCCCGGCCTGTGCCGCAGTGATGGGCGAGATGTCGTCATCCGGCGGTGCCTCGGGCGTTGCCAAGGCGGCCAATGCTGCCAGCGACGCGTTGCGTTCGGCTGCGATTTTGCGCAAGGCGGCAAGCCTCACATCCAGAACGATCGTGGCCAGTTCCGCTAGCGCCGCGATCTTTTTGCGCTGCTGGTTCAATGCCCGCGCCCCTTCGCCTTTTTCCGCATCGCTTCCGAAAACCGGATGGCGGCGGCAACCGCTTTGTAGTGTTCAGGCATGATTTCCTGCCCGATCTCGACCTCGCCATACAGCGCCCGCGCTGTGGCGGGATCTTGGTGAATGGGAACCCCAGCCTCTGCTGCGGCGGCGCGGATGCGGGCGGCGATTTCATCGGTGCCTTTCGCCAGGCAGACCGGCGCGCGGCGGTCCGACCGCGCCCATTTCAACGCCACCGCGTAATGCGTTGGGTTGACGATGACGACATCGGTCTTGGCCACATCCGCCAGCATGCGATTGGTTGCAATCTCATACCCCCGCTGGCGCCGCCGGTGTTTCATCTGCGGGTCGCCTTCGGAATCCTTCATCTCATCCATAAGATCCTTGCGCGACATGCGGTTCTTCCGCAGATGCTCGCTGCGCTGCCAAAGGTAATCCAGCGCGCCAATCACCGCCGAAATCAGCAACACCAAAAACAGAAAGCGCGTGACCAGGCTGAGCAGAAAGACCGTCGTCATGGCGGGCGACAGCGTCAGTGTGCCGAGGATCTCCGGCATCCGCCCGGTCAGGAAGGTAGTCAGGATGGCGGCAACAATGATGAGTTTCGCCAGGTTTTTGGCGAACTCGAACAGCCCGTTGCGCCCGAATTTGTTCTTGGCGCCCGAGAGTGGAGAGATGCGCGACAGCTTCGGCATCAGCTTGTCCGGGGTAAAGATGATGGCCCGTTGCGCGATCAGCGTCATCAGCACCAACAGCGCCGGAGCCAGCAAAAACGGTAGCGTCGCAATCCCCACCGAGACCAGCAGGCCGCCGATTGGCCCGCCTTGCCCATGGCGAGTAAACGACGGCGCGAATTGATCGGGGTTGCCAAGCAAGGCGGTCGCGGCATCGGCGATACGTTTCAGGCTGGCCGCGCCGACCGCTACAATAGCCAGTAACAGGCCGCCATATCCTGCGGCAGCATTAAGATCGGCAGACCGCGGGATCTCGCCTCGCTCGCGCGCATCGTCCAGCCGTTTCTGGGTGGCGTCGTGTTCCTTTTCGCCCTCGTCGCCCTCGCTCATGGGATGCCCGCAAAGGGCGCGGCAAGGAAGGTTTGCAGGCCGTTTGCCCAAAACTGAAGCGCGACTGGGGCCGCCGTCATCAGCAGCACCAGCCCGCCAAGGGTCAGCGCTGGCGCGCCGATGAACGACACCATCAGTTGCGGCATGGCACGGTTAATAACGCCAATCGCCACGTTGTAGATCAGCGCGGCGACCATGAACGGCGCGGCCAGCATGAACGCGGTGGTGAAGGATTGCGCGATCTGCGCAAGCCCCCAGCGCGACAGGTCGGCAGGGTCAGGAAAGTGGCCGGGCGGCAAAATGCTGTAGGAGCGGATGAACAGCTCTGCGATGCGCACATGCAGGTGTCCGGCAGCAGCCAGGGCGAGGGCCGACACCATCATGATTTGCGAAATCGCCGGTTGCGGCTCTGCCCCGGCACCGCCGAAAAACTGCGATAAAGAGGTCGCCTGCGCCGCCATGGTTCCCGCGATCTGGACCGCCATGATAAACAGTCGCAGCGCCAACCCGATGGATAAGCCGATGATCGTCTCGGCCCCCAGTGGCATGAACGACCGCGCCCCCGCAAAGGGCGGCACCTGCACCTCGATGCTGGGCATCACGATGGCCGACAAGGCAATCACCACCGCCAGTTTGACCCTCTGCGGCACTGCGGATTCGCCGAAAACCGGCATCATGAACATCGCGGCGCTGACGCGCAGAAACACGAAGAACATCGCCCAGAGCCACGTCTGCCCAGCGCCGGACAACTGGTTAAGCGCTTCGATCATGCCGCGACCATGCCCACCAGCGAGGGCCGTGCCTCTAGCCCGATCTCTTCGAAGGATAGCACCGGGGCGGTCAACCCCTTGGCACGCAGGACTGTTTTCAGAAAACGTCGCCGCCGCATAGAGGTGACGACGGCGGGAAATATCCCCGTCTCACCCACGCGGGCCAAGCGTTCGGCCAAGGCCGCGGCCAGCTTGTTGAACTGATCGGGCGGCAGCGCCACATCGGTTTGGCCGCGCTCCCCGTCGATCTGGTATTTCGCGAAGGTCTGCTCCCACTCGGGGGCGAGTTGCAGCAGCGGGATGGTGCCATCCGCCCGCCGCATCTCGGCGACGAGTTGAAAGCCAAGCCGTTGGCGGACATGTTCGCAAATCCCCTCTGGCGAGGGCAGGGCCGCGCGAACCTCGGCAATCCCTTCAAGGATCAGCGGCAGATTACGGATAGATACGCGTTCCTCCAGCAACAACTTCAGCACCGAAAGCAGCAGATCGACCGGCACTTTGTCCGGCACCATCTCATCCAGCAGGCGACGATTCGCGTCGGCGCGCGCGGTGTCGCTAAGGTTGCTGAACTCGGTCAGCAGGCGGCGCAGGCCCTTCAGGGTCAGCATCCGCGCGAGGTTCGCCTTCATCACCTCTAACAGGTGAGTGGCAAGCACCTCGGTCGGCGTGACAACCGTGGTGCCTTGCAAGGCCACATCCTCTTGCGCGTCGACGGGAATCCAACGGGCCGGCGCGCCATAGACAGGCTCGCGCACCTCCTCCCCCGCCGGAATTCCAATCGCGTTTTCGGTCAGCAACGCCAGCACCATCTCGGGGAAAAGTCGGTCGCGCACGCGCTCGACGCCCTGAATGTTGATGCGATAGGTGCCGGGCGGCAACGCGGCGGCGTCGGTAAGCCGAATCTCTGGCAGAATCATGCCGTAGGTGGATGCGATATGCGTCCGCATATTGGCAATCCGCGCATCCAGCCCGGTCGCCGGATCAAGGATCATCGGCACCAGATTCGGGGCAAATTCGACGTGGATGTCGTCCAGATCGAGGATGTCGCCCAAGGATTTCTTGGCAGGCTCAGCCGTGGACAGCGCGGCCGGATCTGTGTTCGCCTCGCGCAGGTTGCGTTTATGGCCGAACCAGGCCGCGACGCCCAGGCTGATTGCGCCGCACACGAACGGCAGGAATGGCAGGCCGGGGACGAGCGAAAACAGCAGCATCAGCACGGCCACGGTGCCCAAAGCCGCCGGGTATTTGCTTAGCTGCCGAAACAGCGCAAGGTCGGTCGCCCCGATCGCGCCGCCGCGCGCCAGCAGCAAGGCCGACGCGATCGAGATGATCACGGCGGGGATCTGGCTGACAAGGCCATCGCCCACTGTGAGAATCGCATAGGTTTCAAACGCTTTCCCGACCGGCATCCCGTGAACGACCACGCCGATAATCAAGCCGACGACGATGTTCAGCGTGGTGATCATCAGGCCCGCCACCGCATCGCCTTTCACGAATTTCGACACGCCATCCAGCGAGCCGAAAAACGTCGTTTCTGCCTGTTCCCTCTCTCTGCGTTTGCGGGCTTCGGTATGGTCGATCGCCCCTGCGGCCATGTCGGCGTCGATCGCCAGCTGCTTGCCGGGCATTGCGTCCAGCGCGAATCGCGCGCCGACCTCGGCCATCCGCCCGGCACCTTTGGTGATGACGATGAAGTTGACGATCATCAGGACGCAAAACACCACCACGCCTTGCAGGACACTTCCGCCCATCACGAAATTGGCGAATCCTTGGATAACATGGCCCGCGGCGCCGGTGCCGGTATGGCCCTGCCCGATGATGAGCTTGGTGGACGAGACGTTCAGCGACAGTCGCAACATCAGCGATGCGAGCAGGATGGTCGGAAACGCCGAGAAATCCAGCGGGCGTTCGATGAAAAGCGTCACGGTAAACATCAGGATCGCAAGGGCGAACGAGGTGGCAAGTCCGATGTCCAGCACCCAAGCGGGGACCGGTAGCACCATCATCACGATCACCGCCATCAGCGCGAGGGCAAGCAGGATGGTCGGTCTGAAAATGCCCTGAACCGTTGTCATATTCATTATCGGTCAGCCTTTGGGGTCATGGGGGGCAAAAAACGGTCGTGGCGCGCTGGCGTTCAGCGGCACCAAAGAGCCTAGATCACCTACGCCCCCGGTTTGCAGCAGCGGGTAATCTGCGTTGATCACTCTGGCGACCGCCGACACATCGCGGCGTGGCGCGCTTGGTGCTTCCTGTCCCGCTGGCGCGGGCGTCGCGCCGTCGTCTTGTGACAAAAACGCCGCCCGGATTGCCTGGAAACGTTCTTTATACGGCCCGGCATAGGTCGGGTTTTTGGAGTGATAGGCCCCCGCCGCTGTGGTCCAATCACCGTATTCCTCATAAAGCGACCGCAGAAACCGCGCGGCGTAGAGCGCATTTTCGACCGGGTTGAACATCGCATCCAGCGAGGCGAACGCTTGCCCGTGCCAGCGGTAATTCAGCTGAAAACACCCGACGTCAAAGCTGTCGGCCCCCGCCGAAAGGTGCGTTTGCGCATAGGTTCGCGCCTCTGCTTCCGAGTCGAACCAGAGGCCGGTGCCTTCCATATTCACCGTCCAAGGCCAGGGTCGCAGCGCACCTGCTTGTTTGCGGCCGGTTTCCGCGATGGCGATCGCACGCATGACAGAGATCGGCACACCCGTTGCGCGCGCGGCCCTGACTGCGGCGCTTTCGCAGACGGCCGACAAATCCTGCGTTGTATCGGCAGACACGGGCGAGATCAGGCATAGCACTACCAAAATCGCGACGATCAACTGACTGATCGCGGTGCACGGCGCGGCCATCGGGTGGCCATCGGGGGCGCGGGAATGCTCCATTCAAGGACTCGCTCTACTGCCGGCATTTCTTGCCCGACAGAACGAGGGGTAAGCCCCGAACCTTTCCATTTCGTAAGCGCCGACCCGATGCCTGCCGAATGCGCGGAATCGTCCTCAAAACACCCGTGCCGCCCGGAAACCTTCCTGCTTTACCCACCGCGTCTGCCATCGTGATTGCAATTCCCGCCCCTCCGGCTTATTTCAACCCGACACGCGGCGACCCAAAGGCACCAGAGGCGATGAACTGGATCTCGAACTACGTCCGACCGACGATCAACTCGCTTTTCTCGCGTCGCGAGATCCCGGACAATCTGTGGACCAAGTGCCCAGAGTGCGGAACGATGTTGTTTCACCGGGAGCTGAAGGACAATCTAAACGTCTGCACCTCTTGCGATCACCACATGGCGATCACCCCGCGCGACCGTTTCACGGCGCTGTTCGACGGCGGCATCTTCACCGAGGTCAAGGTGCCGGAGCCCTTCGCCGACCCGCTGCACTTCCGCGATCAAAAGAAATACCCTGACCGCATGAAGGCCGCGCAAAAGGCCTCGGGCGAGAAAGACGCGATGCTGGTGGCCGAAGGCGAAATCGGGCGCACCCCCATCGTTGCCGTCGGCCAGGATTTCAGCTTCATGGGCGGCTCCATGGGCATGTATGTTGGCAACGCCATCGTCGCGGCCGCGCAGACCGCAGTGAAACGCAAGGCGCCGATGATTTTGTTCTCGGCCGCTGGCGGCGCGCGCATGCAGGAAGGCATCCTTTCGCTGATGCAGATGCCGCGCACCACCGTCGCGGTCGAACTGCTGCGCGAGGCGGGGCTGCCCTACATTGTTGTGCTGACCCACCCCACCACGGGCGGCGTCACCGCCTCTTACGCGATGCTGGGCGACGTCCAGATCGCAGAGCCTAACGCACTGATCTGCTTTGCCGGGCCGCGCGTCATCGAGCAGACCATTCGCGAAAAGCTGCCCGAGGGGTTCCAGCGCGCGGAATACCTGCTGGATCACGGCATGCTTGACCGTGTGACGCACCGTAAGAACCTGCGCGATGAACTGATCGCCATCACCCGTATGCTGACCGGCAAGTCGCCCGCGGTAAAAGGGGACCTCGCGCCGCCGAAACCCACGGACACCCCAGCCGCTGCCGGAGTCGCCAAAGCGTGAACTCGCCATCGTCGGATACCATCCTTGAGCGGATGATGACGTTGCACCCGAAGATCATGGACCTGACGCTCGACCGCGTTTGGCGCCTGCTCGCAGCACTTGACCACCCCGAACGCAAGCTACCGCCGGTGATCCATATCGCGGGCACCAACGGCAAAGGCTCGACGCAGGCGATGATCCGCGCCGGGCTGGAACAGGCGGGCCAAAAGGTGCACGCCTACACCTCGCCGCATCTGGCGCGCTTCCACGAACGTATCCGTCTGGCGAGCGAGATCATACCAGAGCCGCTGCTAACCGCGTTCCTAGATGAATGCTACGCCGCCAACGCAGGCGAGCAGATCACCTTCTTCGAAATCACCACCTGCGCCGCGCTGCTCGCATTTGCGCGCACCCCTGCCGACACGACGCTGCTAGAGGTCGGCCTTGGCGGCCGGCTTGATGCCACCAACGTCATCGACAAGCCGCAGCTGACGATTATCACCCCGGTCTCGATCGACCATCAGCAATACCTTGGCGAAACGCTGGCCGAAATCGCGGGCGAAAAGGCGGGTATTCTGAAACGCGGCGTGCCCTGCGTGGTTGGCCCGCAAGCGCCAGAGGGCCTCGCGGTGATCGAGGCAAGGGCCGCCCGCCTGGGTGCGCCGCTTCTGGTTCATGGCCAACACTGGCACGCGACCGAGGAAAATGGCCGCCTGATCTTTCAGGATGAAAATGGTCTGTTGGACCTGCCGCGCCCGATCCTGCCCGGTCCGCATCAGATACAGAACGCCGGCGCCGCGATCATGGCGCTGCGCCATCTCGGCCATACCGAGGCCGCGTGCGAGGCTGCCGTCACCAAAACCTACTGGCCCGCCCGTATGCAGCGCCTGCGCGTCGGGCCGCTGGTGGAAAGCGCCCCGCATGTCGAACTTTGGCTTGATGGCGGCCACAACCCCGCAGGCGGCGAAGCCATCGCGGCCACCCTCGCCGCCATGCCGAAACGCCCGACCCACCTGATCTGCGGCATGCTCAACACCAAGGACATCGGCGGCTACTTGCGCCCGCTGGCGCCCCACACCGCCACGTTGCACGCCGTCACCATCCCCGGCGAACATGCCACCCTTACGGCCGAGCAAACGCAGGCGGCAGCTCTCGCTGCCGGCATGAACGCGGAGGTTGCGGCCTCTGTCGCCGCCGCCCTCGCCGATATCGCCGCCAAAGACCCCAGCGCCCGCGTACTGATCTGCGGCTCGCTCTACCTCGCGGGCACCGTTCTAAGGGAAAACGGCTAAGCCATCCCCGCCGGCGGCTCCCACCCCGGCCCCGCGCGCACGTCCTGTGCGTCCGCGCGCCTTCCCTCGCAGCCCCATTCGCGCTACCGATGCCAAAACACCCGGTGGGAGCGCGTCCATGACACTAGAACTCGGCCTTGACACATTCGGCGACGTCACGCTTGGTGCTGACGGCAAAATGCTGGCGCAAGGTCGGGTGCTGCGCAATGTGGTGGAGCAGGCGGTGCTTGCCGACCAAACCGGTATCTTCTTCATCGGCCTAGGCGAACACCACCGCGACGATTTCGCGATTTCCGCGCCAGAGGTGGTGCTTGCCGCCATCGCCGCACGCACCTCGAAGATCCGCCTCGGCTCTGCCGTCACCGTGCTGTCCTCCGACGATCCGATCCGCGTGTTTCAGCGCTTCTCTACCCTAAACGCGCTCTCTAACGGACGCGCAGAGGTGATCCTCGGCCGCGGCTCGTTCACCGAAAGCTTCCCGCTCTTCGGCTTCGACCTCAACGACTATGAGCTTCTGTTCGAGGAAAAGCTGGGCCTGTTTACCCAACTGATCCGTGAGCCCAAAATCACATGGTCCGGCCAGACTCGCCCGCCGCTCAGCGCACAGCGTGTCTTTCCGACCCTTGCCGCCGGTGGCCTGAAGACCTGGATCGGCGTCGGCGGTAGCCCCGAGTCGGTGGTGCGCGCCGTCTCGCACGACCTGCCCATGATGCTCGCCATCATCGGCGGCGACCCGCGCCGCTTCAAGCCGCATACCGACCTTTACCACCGCGCTTGCGCCCAGCTTGGCCATACGCCGCACCCGCTGGGCGTCCACTCGCCCGGCCATGTCGCCGACACCGACGAGATCGCGCGCGAACAGCTTTGGCCGCACTACAAGAAGCTGCACGACCGCATCGGTGCCGAACGCGGCTGGTCCCCCACTACGCGTGCGCAGTTCGAGGCCGAGGCGGCGCATGGCTCGCTTTACGTCGGCTCGCCTGAAACGGTCGCCAAAAAGATCGCCGCCACCGCGCGCGACCTTGGCCTTGGCCGCTTCGACATGAAATATTCCTCTGGCCCGATGCCCCATGACCAACTGATGCGCTCGGTCGAACTGTACGGAACCAAGGTCATCCCAATGGTCCACGACCTGCTGGCCTGATGCCGCCGGGCTTTGGGCGGGGAAGCCCGGTTCCCCGCCAGCACAGGATTGCCGTTGCGTGCGCTGCACAGGTCGCAATCCGGCTGGACAACGCCCCGCCCCGGCGCAATAGTTTCCGCGACTGGTTCCAAGCAGGCCAAGCCTGCTGGATTAATAGGGAACACGGTAGGGATGACCCAATTGGGGCCCGAACCGTGGCTGCCCCCGCAACTGTAAGCGGCGACTGCTGTCCACAAGGCCACTGGGAAACCGGGAAGGTCGGACGATCGCAGAATGACCCGCGAGCCAGGAGACCTGCCCGTCATCGCGAAATCGGCTGCGCAAGCCCGTCGGTCTGACCGGCGGCGCGTGGTCAATAATCCGGCACGGTGGGTGCCCGGAAGAAAGAGTATGACGATGCTGAACCGGATATTCGAATCCGCCTCTCCACAATTTAAACGCAAGGTCGCCCTCGTGGTCGGCTTCTTGATCGCCTTTAACATAGTCGCTTGGGTGTGGGCCTTCGTCGCGTTCCGCAACTATCCCCTTCTGCTTGGCACTTCGCTGCTGGCCTACAGCTTCGGCCTGCGCCATTCCGTCGACGCCGACCACATCGCCGCCATCGACAACATCACCCGAAAGATGATGCAGGAGGGCAAGCGCCCTGTCGCCGTCGGCCTGTTCTTTTCGCTCGGCCATTCGTCGATTGTCATCTTGCTGTCGATGGTGGTGGCGACCACGGCTCACATGCTGCAAGGAAGTTTTGAGCAGTACAAGGCCATTGGCGGTATCGTCAGCACGCTTGCCTCGGCTTTCTTCCTGTTCGCCATCGCTGGCGCCAACTTGTTCATTCTGATCAACACCTGGCGCAGCTTTCACCGCGTCAAGAACGGCGGTGTGCTAGCCGAGGATGACCTTGATATGTTGCTGTCGGGCGGCGGCCTGATGGCGCGCATCTTCCGCCGCATGTTCCGCCTGATCGAGCGTGATTGGCACATCTACTTGCTGGGGCTGCTGTTTGGCCTCGGCTTTGACACCGCGACTGAGGTCGGTCTGCTTGGCATCTCGGCCACCACGGCGTCGGGTGGGTTGTCGCCTTGGGCGATCATGGTGTTTCCGGCGCTGTTCTGCGCGGGAATGGCGCTGGTCGATACCTCGGACGGCATCCTGATGTTGGGCGCTTATGGCTGGGCCTTTCAGAAACCGGTGCGCAAGCTTTACTACAACCTGACGATCACCGCGTTGTCAGTGGGCGTTGCCGTGCTGGTCGGCGGGATCGAGACCTTGGGCCTTTTGCAGGACAAGCTGAGCCTGACCGGCCCGTTCTGGGATGTGGTCGGAGAGATCAACGACAACTTCGGCCTGCTGGGCTATGGCATCATTGGCCTGTTCATCATGGGCTGGCTGGCGTCAGTCGTGATTTACAAATTGCGCCGCTATGACGAGATATGAAGGATCGGCCGGGGCGATTTGCCAACCAAGTCGCGCCCTCGGTCGTTGGTGGATGCCTCCGGCGGGAGTATTTTTGCCAAAAAGAAGCCGGGGGGCCTGAGTGGCGGGGGCCCACAGGTCTTGTCTTGGCCCAGACTGGCGCTTCCAGTTCGGTCCTGATCCTCGGGGGGGGGGAAGCGCGTCATAGGGCCGCGCCGACGCGCCTCGCATAAATCAGGGGGCAGCTTTCGCGGCCCCCTGAGTGTTTTACAGGTTGGCGAGTTTCGCGACTTTGACCGGGTCACGCACCGCGCCGCGGGCGGCGTTGGTGGTCAGCGCGGCATAGGCTTGCAGCGCGGTGGAGACCTTGCGTTTGCGGGTCACCGGCTTCCACGCGCGGTCGCCACGCGCTTCCATCTCTGCCCGGCGGCGGGCGAGTTCGGCCTCTGGCACCGCGAGGTGGAGTTTGCGGTTGGGGATGTCGATCTCGATCCGGTCGCCTTCGACGACAAGGGCGATCAGGCCCCCCTCTGCCGCCTCGGGCGAGGCGTGACCGATGGACAAGCCCGCCGTGCCACCTGAGAAGCGGCCATCGGTGAGCAGTGCGCAGGCTTTGCCCAGACCTTTGGATTTGAGGTAGCTGGTGGGGTAGAGCATTTCCTGCATGCCCGGACCGCCGCGCGGGCCCTCATAGCGGATCACCACCACATCGCCCGGCTTGATGTCATTGGCGAGGATCGACACCACGGCGGCGTCCTGGCTTTCGAACACGCGGGCAGGTCCGGCGAACACGAGGACCGAGGGATCGACGCCGGCGGTTTTCACGATGGCGCCTTCGGTGGCGAGGTTGCCGGAGAGGACGGCGAGGCCGCCATCCTGCGAAAACGCGTGGGCAGCGTCGCGGATCACGCCGGTTTGGCGGTTGCCGTCGATTTCGTCATAGCGTTCGGACTGGCTGAAGGCGGTTTGGGTGGGCACGCCGCCCGGTGCGGCGCGGAAGAAGTCGTGGACGGCGGCGCTGTTGGTGCGCTTGACGTCCCAACGGTTCAGCGCTTCGGCGAGACTGGGGGCGTGGACCATCGGCAGGTCGGTGGTCAGAAGGCCGGCGCGGTCAAGCTCGCCCAGAATGCCCATGATGCCCCCGGCGCGATGGACGTCTTCCATATGGACGTCGGATTTCGACGGCGCGACCTTGCACAGGCACGGCACGCGGCGCGAGAGGCGGTCGATGTCTTCCATGGTGAAGGGCACGTCGCCCTCTTGTGCGGCGGCGAGAAGGTGGAGGACGGTGTTGGTAGAGCCGCCCATCGCGATGTCGAGCGACATGGCGTTTTCAAACGCGGCGAAGCTGGCGACATTGCGCGGCAGGATGCTGGCGTCGTTTTGTTCGTAATAGCGGCGGGCGAGGTCAACGATGAGGTGACCGGCCTCGACGAACAGGCGTTTGCGGTCGGCGTGGGTAGCGAGGGTGGAGCCGTTGCCGGGAAGCGAGAGGCCAAGCGCCTCGGTCAGGCAGTTCATCGAGTTGGCGGTGAACATGCCAGAGCAAGAGCCGCAGGTCGGGCAGGCGGCGGCCTCGATCGCGTTGAGGTCGGTGTCGGAGACCGAGTCGTCAGCGGCGGCGACCATCGCGTCGATCAGGTCGAGCGCTTTGGTCTTGCCGTTGATGACGACCTTGCCAGCCTCCATTGGGCCGCCGGAGACGAAGACGCAGGGGATGTTGAGTCGCATGGCGGCCATCAACATGCCGGGGGTGATCTTGTCGCAGTTGGAGATGCAGACCATCGCGTCGGCGCAGTGGGCGTTGACCATGTATTCGACGGAATCGGCGATGATTTCGCGCGACGGCAGCGAATAGAGCATACCGTCGTGGCCCATCGCGATGCCGTCATCGACGGCGATGGTGTTGAATTCCTTGGCGACGCCACCCGCCTGCTCAATCTCGCGCGCGACCATCTGGCCCAAGTCCTTGAGGTGGACGTGGCCGGGGACGAACTGGGTGAAGGAGTTGACGACAGCGATGATCGGCTTGCCGAAGTCGCCGTCTTTCATGCCGGTGGCGCGCCAAAGGCCGCGGGCGCCGGCCATGTTGCGGCCGTGGGTGGTGGTGCGGGAACGGTAAACGGGCATGAGTCATCTCCACGGGGTGTGGCTTTGCGTGAGCCGGGGCAGGTGGGTTTGGCGCGCATTGCGCCAGTGCAGGTTGGGTTTCTTTGCCGTGCCGCGCGAGGCGTTGCAAGGCGAAAGACGCGCAGGGGCAGGTCCGTGCATCACGGGTCTGCGCCAAAAGCCGACCGATCCCCGCCATAGTTACGCCAGGTTGCCGCAGAGATTGCACGGAAGGGTTGTGGCGGGTTCAGAGGGTTTGATGCGGTTTATTTCACTTCTTTGCGGTCTTCTTCTGGCCACGTCCGGCGCGCAGGCAACGACGCCGGACGACTTGCGCACCTTGCTGTTCGCGGGCAAGTTTGATGCGGACGGGCGTCATGTCCAGCTTTCCGCATGGCTCCACGCGTCGGAGGCATGGAAGGGCCTCAGGCCGGGGCCAAGGGCGCATTACATCGAATTTAAGCGCCGCTTAACCGGATCAAACAACGGCGAGATATTCCTAAGCCATAGGGGCGCCGCAAAGGCGCAAAACGTCAACAAGAATACCGCCACCGGGTTTCTTGCCGATCTGATTGGCCGAGGCTTTATCCATCTTACGCAGGGGCCGCACCCTGGCCATATCGGCATCGGCGTGGCATCGAAATGGGACTTGGACGAAGAGCGGACGAAGGACGGGAAAGCCCCGGCCAAAGCCTTCATGGCATGGTGCGCAAATCAGAACCCCAGCCCAAAAAACGGGACGCCCCGTCCTAATAAACGGGACAACTTGCCCCTAAACCCCGCCAATCACACCGTCCCGAATTTTGGGACGCAATCGGCCATTTGCTGAAATCCGCCGTCCTAAATGTCAACGGCGGAGTAAGGATCTGCCAAAGGGGGCCGGCTTTGGCGGACGGTTGGAATGGGTTCCGCGCCCCGGCAGCCGCGCTTTCAAAATAGCTGGCGGGTGCCGGTGCGCTTTGGCCCGGGAGGGCCAAATCTGACGGGGGGCTCAGTTGATGGCAGTGTCCTTGCGGGCGCGGCTCTGACCCAGCTGGTAGCTGTCACCGTTCATCTCGAGGATGTTGACATGGTGGGTCAGGCGATCGAGCAGCGCGCATGTGAGGCGCTGTGAGCCGAAGGTTTCGGTCCATTCGTCGAAGGGCAGATTACTGGTGATCTGGGTGGCGCCGCACTCATAGCGTTGTGAGGTCATCTCAAACAGCAGCTCGGCGCCCGTTTTACTGAGTGGGACAAAACCCAACTCGTCGATGATCAACAGCTTGTATCCCGCCATCTGCTTCTGAAGACGCAGCAGGCGGCGTTCGTCGCGGGCCTCCATCAGCTCGTTCACGAGAGTCGCCGCGGTGGTGAAGCCGACGGACAGCCCCTTCTGGCAGGCCGCGAGCCCGAGCCCCAAGGCGACGTGGGTTTTGCCGGTTCCGCTGGGGCCGAGGGCGATGACGTTCTCGGCCCGCTCGATCCATTCACAGCGGGCCAGTTCCAGAACCTGCATCTTGTTCAGGCCGGGGATGGCCTTGAAGTCGAAGCCGTCGAGGCTTTTGACCGCTGGGAACCTGGCCGCATTGATGCGGCGCTCGATCAGTCGGCGTTCGCGGTCGATCCGTTCCAGTTCGACCAGCCGGGTGACCACCACGTGGACGTAGCCCAGGATCCAGACATCACGGTGACGGTGGGCGACCGGAACCGGGTAGTCGTTGGTTTTGTAACGCACCAGGTCCAGTGAGGTGACCCGCCCGGCTGCCTGATCACAGGCGTCAAAAGGCGCTGCCGGTAGATCCGCCATCGCATCCGTGTCTCGAGCAAGGCGTTGGCCGATCATCTCCTCGTACCCACGCAGAACATCCGCCTGGCGCTTGCGGCATTGCTCCTTGAGCCAGAGGTTGAAGGCGTCCCACGATGCAAACCGCGGCACCATGAAGGTGCGACGGGCAAAACCGACCAGCTGAATCAGGAACGGGCCGCGCTGCAATAGGCGCGCGTGCGAACCACTTTTCAAGGTTCGCACCTGGATATGAAGCGAGCATCGGAACTGCCCCTATTCGGGATGGTCATCGACGGGACCCAAAGGTCGGGGGGTATCAGCTGCGCGAAGGGGGATAATTGGGTGGATTGAAAAACAGAAAAGCCCAGCAACCATTTCAGGTTGCTAGGCTTTTTCTTGGTAAATGGTGCCCAGAAGAGGACTCGAACCTCCACACCTTGCGGTACAGGTACCTGAAACCTGCGCGTCTACCAATTCCGCCATCTGGGCGATGTCGTGGAGCGCGATGTATCCAGCGGCGCAGACACTGTCAACGGGGCAGCGCAGAAAATCGGCAGGCGCGTGCAGAAATTTGAAAGGCGCAATCCCGACTTGTTCCCGGCGGTTCGGAAAGCTATTGAACGAACACCGAAATGCGCGCACAGCCCTTGCTTGGAGGCAGTCAACATGTCGAAACTGGTCACGATCTACGGCGGGTCAGGCTTTGTGGGGCGCTATGTTGCGCGCAGGATGGCGAAGGAAGGTTGGCGCGTGCGCGTTGCCGTGCGCCGCCCGAACGAGGCGCTGTTCGTGAAGCCTTACGGGGTTGTGGGGCAGGTCGAGCCGATCTTGTGCAACATCCGCAACGATGCCTCGGTCAAGGCGGCGATGCAGGGGGCGGATGCGGTGGTGAACTGCGTCGGCATCCTGAACCGATCGGGCAAGAACACCTTTGACGCGGTGCAGGCCGAGGGTGCCGGGCGCGTGGCGAAGATCGCGGCGGAGCTGGGTGTGGCGCAGTTGGTCCACATCTCTGCCATCGGGGCGGATGCGGAGGCGGCGAGCCTTTATGCACGCAGCAAGGCGGCAGGCGAGGCGGCTGTGCTGAAGGCGTTCCCACGCGCGGTTATCCTGCGGCCTTCGGTGATTTTTGGCAATGAAGACGGGTTCTTCAACCGCTTTGCGGGCATGTCGCGCATGGGGCCGATCCTGCCGGTGGTGGGGGCCAATACCAAATTTCAGCCGGTCTATGTCGATGACGTGGCGCAGGCGGCGGTGAAAGGCGTGCTGGGCCAAGCGGCGCCCGGCGTTTACGAGCTGGGCGGGCCGGATGTGGCGTCCTTCCACGACCTGATGAAAGAGATGCTGGTGGTGATCCACCGGCGTCGGCTGGTGCTGAACACGCCGTTCTGGGTGGCCGCAATCATCGGACGCCTGTGCGATCTGGGCCAGACGCTGACCGGGGGCTTGGTGAACAACGCCCTGTTGACGGCGGATCAGGTGCGCAACCTGCGCCATGACAATGTCGTGGCCAAGGGTGCCAAAACGCTTGCCGATCTGGGGATTGAGGCGACCCCGGCGATGGCGGTGCTGCCAGAGTATCTGTGGCGCTTTCGCCCGGCAGGTCAGTATGACGCGATCCGCGATTCGGCGAAAAACCTTCGCAAGGCCTGAGCCTGCCTGACCCCCGATCCTACAGGAGATCCTGATGAACGTGATGAATGACGTTGTTCTTGGCGTGATCGAGGGGATCACCGAGTTTCTTCCGATCTCTAGCACCGGGCACCTGATTATTGCTGAGCATTGGCTGGGGCAGCGGTCGGACACCTATAACGTGGTGATTCAGGCAGGCGCTATTCTGGCCGTGACGTTCATTTACTGGCGGCGGATTGTCGAGCTGCTGACGCAGTGGGACAAGCCGGACAACCGCGCCTATTTGCGCAACCTTGCGGTGGCGTTTGGGGTGACAGCGGTGCTGGGGCTGGTCGTAAAGAAGCTGGGGTTCCAGTTGCCGACGGATTACCATCCGATTGCCTGGGCGCTGATCATCGGCGGCGTCTGGATGATCGCCGCCGAAGCGGTGGCGGGGCGGATGGCGGAAAGCGCCGCGGTGACGCTCAAAGTGGCGATTGCGGTGGGGCTTGCGCAGATCGTGGCCGGGGTTTTCCCCGGCACCTCGCGGTCGGCCTCGGCGATTTTCGCGGCGATGCTGCTGGGCACGACGAACCGGGCTGCGGCGACGGAGTTTGTGTTTCTGGTAGGGATTCCAACCATGTATGCGGCCAGCGCCTATGAGCTGTTCAGCCAGTTCAAGCATGGCACGCTTGCTTCGGATTGGGGCCCGATGGGGGTTGCCTTCGTGGTATCCACCATCACGGCGTTTATCGCGGTGAAGTGGCTGCTGGGCTATATTCAGAGCCACCGTTACACCTATTTCGCGATCTATCGCATCCTGTTCGGCGCGGCGTTGTTGGGCATGTCCGCGATGGGCGTTCTGGGCTGAGTCGGCGCGAATCAGCGCTGGTTTTGGCTGGTTTCATCGAGCGAAGTGACTATAGGTCAGTACAGGTTCCCTAAAATCGGCCAGGATGAGCTAAAAACTTGCAGGTCAGGGTGAAAATTGCCGATTTAGGTAACTCATGCTGACTTTTATTTCCCAAAGCCCCGTTTTATCAAGGCGCACCCGCACGAAATCCTTTGGGAGGCGCCGATATGGCCGTACAACGCATGCTCAAGTTCGTCACCGTGGCGAAGGAGATGCCCGAGAAGCGCCCGCCTAATCTGCGCGCGGAAGATTTCCACGAGATTTACCGCGAGTTCGCCGCCGAGAAGGCTGCCGAGCAGTCGAGCCGGTGCAGCCAGTGCGGTGTGCCCTATTGCCAGTCGCATTGCCCGCTGCACAACAACATCCCCGACTGGCTGCGCATGACCGCCGAAGGGCGGCTGCAAGAAGCCTATGAGCTTAGCCAGTCAACCAACACTTTCCCCGAGATTTGTGGCCGGATCTGCCCACAGGACCGCCTGTGCGAAGGCAACTGCGTGATCGAGCAGTCCGGGCATGGCACGGTGACAATCGGCGCGGTCGAGAAATACATCACCGATACGGCGTGGGAAGAAGGCTGGGTCCAGCCAATCCGCCCGCTGGTGGAGCGCACGGAAAGCGTGGGCATTATCGGCGCGGGGCCGGGGGGATTGGCGGCGGCGGACTTCCTGCGGCGCAAGGGCGTGCAGGTGACGGTTTATGACCGCAACGACCGCGCGGGCGGGCTGCTGACCTATGGGATTCCGGGCTTCAAGCTGGAAAAACCCGTTGTAATGCAACGGATTGACCAGTTGGAGGTAGCTGGCGTGCAGTTCGTGCTGAACTGCAATGTGGGCACCGATCTGACGTTTGATGCCATCCGCGGCAAACATGATGCGGTGCTGATTGCGACCGGGGTTTACAAGGCGCGCGACATCAAGGCGCCGGGCGTGGGCGTTGGTGGTATCGTCAAGGCGCTGGACTATCTGACCGCCTCGAACCGCCAGAGCTTTGGCGACGAGGTTGCGGCGTTTGACAGCGGCGAGTTGAACGCGGCGGGCAAGCGGGTGGTGGTGATCGGCGGTGGCGACACGGCGATGGACTGCGTGCGAACGGCGATCCGGCAGGGCGCTGTCAGCGTGAAATGCCTCTATCGGCGCGACCGGTCGAACATGCCGGGCAGCCAGCGTGAAGTGCAGAACGCCGAGGAAGAAGGCGTGGAGTTTGTGTGGCTTACGGCACCGAAGGCCTTTACCGGCACGCCGGTCGATGGCGTTCTGGTGCAGCGGATGCGGCTGGGCGCGCCGGATTCCTCGGGCCGACAGATGCCGGAGCTGATCGAGGGCGCGGATTACGTCGAGCCTGCCGAATTGGTGGTGATGGCGCTGGGCTTTGAGCCCGAGGATCTGCCGGGCGATTGGGACGCGCCAGAGCTGGGCGTGACGCGCTGGGGCACCGTCAAGGCCGACTTCCGCAGCCATGCGACCAGCCTGCCGGGCGTGTTCGCCGCGGGGGATATTGTGCGCGGGGCGAGCCTTGTGGTGTGGGCGATCCGTGACGGGCGCGAAGCCGCCGACGCGATCATCGAGTATCTGGCGCAGCCCGCAGTGGTGGCGGCAGAGTGAGCGAAACGGGTATGCAGCAATCGTATGTATTTCATATGTATTGCATGCAGCTGTTAGTGCGGACGCGTGCGTGGCATTAGTCAGCCTTGCTGACTTAATGTCACCGGAGAAAAGGGAACCAAGATGAAGCTGAGGATCCTTGCCTGCCTTCTGACGATGACCGCCGGTCTGCCGGTGGTGGCCATTGCGGGGCCGAAGTTTCAGCCCCCGAAGGGCTGCACCGGCTTTCTGACCGTGCAGATGCATGGCTGCATCGTGTCGAACCACTACACCTGCCCGGGCGACGCGCAGGGCGTGAAGTGGCGGGTGGACCTTAATCAGGACGGGCCGTTCTTTGTGTCGAAGATCGACGATGAGACGCAGTGGCTGGAGACCTATGACATTGGCGCGAAAACGCATGAGGTGTTGGTGCAGCCCTCGGTCAAGCCCGCGTCTTTCTCGCAGCTGATCAAGACCGGGCGGAATGACTATGATTTCATCACCGTCACCGACGATGGCAAGCGCGAGCATGTCACCGGCTATGACAAGCTGACCGGGGTGAGCAAGGTCGTTGACGGCGTCAAGCTTGAGGAAAGCGAGTTCGTCTCGCAGGCGGTGGGCGACGACGGCACGCTGCTGTGGCGCTCGAGCGGGAACGAGATGATCAGCCGCGAGATGCGGATTTTTCTGGCGGGCAAGGGCATCTGGCAAGATCCGAACGGCAAGACGCCGTTTGACAATATGCCGGTGGTGATGCGCACGCCGGGGCAAACGGGCTTTTTCGCGGCCCAGCCTGAATTTGACTGCAACACGGTGATGTCGCAGCTGACGCTGCCGCCCGCTTTGGAAGGGGTAATCCAATGACGACGTATGATGAAGCCTGGGTTGCTGCCGAAGAGGCCAAGCGCAAGTGGATGGACGCGAACTCGCTTTATCGCGAGGAGGACGAGCATGGGTCGTGCGGCGTCGGGCTGGTGGTGTCGATTTCCGGCAAGCCGAGCCGCAAGGTGGTGCAGCATGGCATCGACGCGCTGAAGGCGGTGTGGCATCGCGGCGCGGTGGATGCGGATGGCAAGACCGGCGACGGGGCGGGCATTCATGTGCAGATCCCGGTGCCGTTTTTCTATGACCAGATCCGCCGCACCGGGCACGAGCCCGACATGAACAAGCTGATCGCGGTGGGGCAGGTGTTCTTGCCGCGCACCGATTTTGGCGCGCAAGAGCGCTGCCGGACCATCGTCGAGTCTGAAGTCTTGCGCATGGGGCATTACATTTATGGCTGGCGGCACGTTCCGGTGAATACCGAGGTGCTGGGCGACAAGGCGAATGCGACGCGGCCCGAGATTGAGCAGATCCTGATCCGCAACGAGAAGGGCGTGGACGAAGAGACGTTTGAGCGCGAGCTGTATATCATCCGCCGCCGCATCGAGAAGGCGGCGATTGCGGCGCAGATTGCCGGGCTTTACCTGTGCTCGCTCAGCTGCCGCAGCATCATCTACAAAGGCATGATGCTGGCCGAGCAGGTGGCGGTGTTTTACCCCGACCTGATGGATGAGCGGTTCGAGAGCGCGTTTGCGATTTATCACCAGCGCTATTCGACCAACACCTTCCCGCAGTGGTGGCTGGCGCAGCCGTTCCGCATGTTGGCGCATAACGGCGAGATCAACACGCTGAAGGGCAACGTCAACTGGATGAAAAGCCATGAGATCCGCATGGCTTCGGCGACCTTTGGCGACATGGCAGAGGACATCAAGCCGATCGTGCCAGCGGGGACGTCGGACAGTGGCGCGCTGGATGCGGTGTTTGAGGTGATGGTGCGGGCTGGTCGGTCGGCGCCGATGGCCAAGACGATGCTGGTGCCAGAGGCGTGGTCGAAATCGGCGATCGAGATGCCGAAAGCCTGGGCCGACATGTATTCCTATTGCAACGCGGTGATGGAGCCGTGGGACGGCCCTGCTGCGTTGGCGATGACCGACGGGCGCTGGGTTTGCGCCGGGTTGGACCGGAACGGCCTGCGCCCGATGCGCTATGTGGTGACGGGCGACGGTATGCTGATCGCCGGGTCCGAGGCCGGGATGGTGCCGGTGGATGAAACCACGGTGCGCCAGAAAGGCGCGCTTGGGCCGGGGCAGATGATTGCGGTCGATATGAAAGACGGCAAGCTTTACCACGACCGCGCGATGAAGGACCGGCTGGCGGCCTCGCAGCCCTATGCCGACTGGATCGCCAAGGTGGTGGACCTGAACTCGCTTTTGCGCGACGTGCCGGAGGAGCCGTTGTTTGAGGGCGCTGAACTGCGCGCGCGGCAAATCGCGGCGGGCTATAGCCTGGAGGATCTGGAGCAGGTTCTGGCGCCGATGGCCGAGGACGGCAAAGAGATGATCGCCTCGATGGGCGACGATACGCCGGCGGCGGTGCTGTCGTCGGTTTACCGCCCGCTGAGCCATTTCTTCCGGCAGAACTTTTCTCAGGTGACCAACCCGCCGATCGACAGCTTGCGCGAAAGCCGGGTGATGAGCCTGAAGACGCGGTTCGGCAACCTGAAGAACGTGCTGGACGAGGACAGCAGCCAGACGGAAATCCTGGTGCTGGAAAGCCCGTTCATCGCCAATTCGGAATTCGACGTGATGGTGAAGCAGTTTGGCGGCTCGGTCGCGATGATCGACTGCACCTTCCCGGTGAACGGAGAGCCGGACGCGCTGCGGCTAGGGCTGGAGCGTATCCGTGCCGAGGCGGAGGATGCCGTGCGCTCGGGTGCCGGGCATTTGGTGCTGACGGATCAGCATCAGGGCGCGGACAAGGTGGCGATGCCGATGATCCTTGCCACCAGTGCGGTACATTCGTGGCTGACGCGGAAAGGTTTGCGCACCTTCTGTTCGATCAACGTGCGGTCGGCGGAGTGCATTGATCCGCACTACTTCGCGGTGCTGATCGGGGCGGGGGCCACCACGGTGAACGCCTATCTGGCGCAGGATTCGATTGCGGACCGTATCCGGCGCGGGCTGGTGGAAGGCACGCTGACCGACGCGATGCGGCGCTATCGCGATGCGATTGACGCGGGTCTGTTGAAGATCATGTCGAAGATGGGGATCTCTGTGATTTCCTCGTATCGCGGGGGGCTGAACTTTGAGGCGGTGGGGCTGAGCCGCGCCATGGTGGCCGAGTATTTCCCGGGGATGCACAGCCGCATTTCGGGGATCGGTGTCGGCGGTATCCAGCACAAGCTGGAAGAGGTGCATGCCAAGGGCTGGCGCAGCGGTAATGAAGTGTTGCCGATCGGTGGCTTCTACAAGGCGCGGCGCTCGGGTGAAAAGCACGCCTGGGAAGCGCAGACGATGCACATGTTGCAAGCGGCGTGCGATCAGGCGAGCTATGACCTGTGGCAGCAGTATTCGGCGGCGATGCGGGCCAATCCGCCAATTCACATTCGCGACCTGTTGGACATCAAGGCGCTGGGTAAGGCGGTGCCGATTGAGGAGGTGGAAAGCATCACCTCGATCCGCAAGCGGTTCGTGACGCCGGGCATGTCGCTGGGCGCGCTGGGGCCGGAGGCGCACAAGACGCTGAACGTGGCGATGAACCGGATCGGGGCGAAATCGGATTCTGGCGAGGGCGGCGAAGACCCGGCGCATTTCCTGCCAGAGCCGAACGGGGATAACCCAAGCGCCAAGATCAAGCAGGTCGCCTCGGGTCGGTTCGGTGTGACGGCGGAGTATCTGAACGCCTGCGAAGAGCTGGAAATCAAGGTGGCGCAGGGTGCAAAGCCCGGCGAGGGCGGGCAATTGCCGGGCATGAAAGTGACCGAGTTGATCGCGCGTCTGCGGCATTCGACCAAGGGGGTGACGCTGATTTCACCGCCGCCGCACCACGATATCTATTCCATCGAGGATCTGGCGCAGCTGATCTATGACCTCAAGCAGATCAACCCGCGCGCCAAGGTGACGGTGAAGCTGGTGAGTTCCTCGGGGGTGGGCACGATTGCGGCGGGGGTGGCGAAGGCCAAGGCCGACTGCATCCTGATTTCGGGCCACAACGGCGGCACCGGGGCCTCGCCTGCCACCTCGATCAAATACGCGGGGCTGCCGTGGGAGATGGGGCTGACCGAGGCGCATCAGGTTCTGGCGATGAACAACCTGCGCGAGCGGATCACGCTGCGCACCGATGGCGGTTTGCGCACCGGGCGCGACATCATCATCGCGGCGATGATGGGGGCCGAGGAATATGGCATCGGCACCGCCGCGCTGATCGCGATGGGCTGTATCATGGTGCGTCAGTGCCAGTCGAACACCTGCCCGGTGGGGGTCTGCACGCAAGACCCGGCGCTGCGCAAGAAGTTCACCGGCACGGCGGACAAGGTGGTGAACCTGATCACCTTCTACGCGCAGGAAGTGCGGGAGATTCTGGCCAGCATCGGGGCGCGGTCGATTGACGAGATCATCGGGCGGGCCGACCTGCTGACGCAAGTTTCGCGTGGCGCGGCGCATCTGGATGATCTGGACCTCAACCCGTTGCTGATCACCGTCGATGGGGCCTCGAAAATCCGCTATGACCGGAACAAGCCGCGCAACGCGGTGACGGACACGCTGGACGCCGAGATCGTCAAGGACGGCGCGCGGTTCTTTGAGGATGGCGAGAAGATGCAGCTGTCTTATGCGGTCAGGAACACGCACCGGACCATCGGCACGCGGGCCTCATCCCATATTGTCAAGAAGTTCGGGATGCGCAACAACCTGCAACCCGACCACCTGACGGTAAAGCTGTCGGGTTCTTGCGGGCAGTCGCTGGGGGCGTTTGCCGCGCCGGGGCTGAAGATCGAGGTGATGGGCGATGCCAACGATTATGTCGGCAAGGGGCTTTCGGGCGGGTTGATCGTGGTCAGGCCGTCGATGTCCTCGCCACTGGTGGCGTCGGAAAACACCATCATCGGCAACACCGTGCTTTATGGCGCGACGGATGGCTATCTGTTCGCGGCGGGGCGTGCGGGCGAGCGTTTTGCGGTGCGGAACTCTGGCGCGAAGGTGGTGATCGAGGGCTGCGGGTCGAATGGGTGTGAATACATGACCGGCGGCGTTGCGGTGATCCTTGGCACGATAGGCGCGAACTTTGGCGCGGGGATGACGGGGGGGATGGCCTATCTGTATGACCCTGATGGCGCGGCAGAGGACTTCATCAACGGCGAAACGCTGGTGACTTGCGCCGTCAGCCATCCGCATTGGGAGGCCGAATTGCGCGGACTGGTCGAGCGTCACGCGCGCGAAACCGACAGCCAGAAGGCACGCGCGATTTTGCAGGACTGGGACGCAGAGCGGGCCAATTTTCTACAGGTTTGCCCGAAGGAAATGCTGGTTCACTTGGCCCAACCGCTTAGCGATGTTGCCGAGGCGGTGCCTGCGGAGTAGGCACTGCACTCGCTAGTTGCGTGTTATTGTTGACAAAATTGACGCTCTCCAGGCTGATGCTTGGGGGGCGTTTTTGCATGGGACTGATTTATATCGGTTTTTCACGAGTCGCCACGATTTTGCCTGATTTGTTGGTTAGCAATCGGTAAAGATTGTTTCCAGCGGCGGATCGATGGCGAAGACCTACACCGATCAGTTTTACGCAATTGATCCCGCGAACCCGCCAGCCGCGGGAACGTCGCTGACGGCGTCTCCGATGACGTTGACCGACAGCAACAGCAACGGCACGATTACCACCGGCGAACTTCTGAACGGCATAAAGATCACCAATATCTGGAATGGTGACCAGATCACAGTGACCCATGCCGACGGAACGGTTCAAACCATCACCGGCGTTACGTTCTACCTGGCCAATGGCACGTCCTACTTTACGCCCAAGGGCAATGTGCACCTTGACCCGGTGACCTTTGACAGCACGCCGCACTATGCGACCACCAGCACCAATATGCCGGTCAGTCAGCTTGGGGTGCCGTGTTTCGTGGCGGGCACACTGATAGCGACACCGGATGGGGAGCGGCGGGTTGAGACGCTGGAGCCCGGCGATCTGGTGCTGACGCTGGACCATGGGCCGCAACCTTTGCGCTGGATGGGCGGGCGAACGGTGTCGGGGATGGGTGATTTCGCGCCGATCCGGTTCCAGCGCGGGGCGCTGGGCAACCGACGCGCGCTGCTGGTCTCGCCGCAGCACCGGATGCTGGTGCAGAGCTGGAAGGCCGAGTTGTTGTTTGGTGAGGCCGAAGTGCTGGTGGCGGCCAAGCATTTGGTGAACGATCACGACGTGCGGCCAGAGCCGATGCCGCGCGTGCGCTATGTGCATCTGCTGTTCGATCGGCACGAGGTGATCCGCGCCGAGGGGGCGTGGACCGAAAGCTTTCATCCCGGCGCGCATATTCTGGCGGAGGACGCCGACATGCGGGCGGAGATCGAGGCGCTGTTCCCAGAGCTTGACGGCGCCGTGGCAGACTGCCGGGATACGGCGCGCATCGTGCTGAAGGCGCGCGAAGCGGTGTTGCTGGCGGCGTGACGCGCGCCCGCTCGGGGTAGCGCCGGGGGCGGTCATGCGCTAGTCCTTGGGCCTGGACGAACACGAAGCGGAACCGACGACATGGCCAAACTTTCGGCAGAACGTGAGACGCCAAAGCGCGGCACGCCGAAAGCGGGTGCGCCAAAACGTGGTGCGCCGCGTGGGCGACCAGAGCCGCGCGGGGCCGGCCCGGTGCTGACCGTGCGGCGTTGGCTGCTGCGCGCGCTGTGGGCGGCGCTCGCGTTCGCGGTTCTGTTGATCGTGCTGTTCAAGTTCGTCAATCCGCCGACGACGCCGTATATGTTTTCCGAGCGTTTGCGGCTGGGCCATGTCGATCAGCGCTGGACCCCGATCAGCAAGATCGCCCCAGTGATGGCGCGATCGGTTGTTGCGGCGGAGGACGCGAATTTCTGCGAGCATTGGGGCTTTGACATGGCGGCGATCCGTGCCGCGGCAGAGGCAGGGGCGCATCGCGGCGGTTCTACCATCAGTCAACAAGTGGTGAAGAACGTGTTCCTGTGGCAGGGTCATAGCTGGGTTCGCAAGGCGCTGGAGGCCGCGTTGACGCCTATGGTCGAGCTGATCTGGGGCAAGCGGCGCATTCTGGAAATCTACCTGAATGTGGCAGAGCTGGATGAGGGTGGTTTCGGCGTGGCAGCGGGCGCCGCGCGTTATTTCAGGGCGGAACCGGACCGGATCACGGCCCAGCAGGCGGCGTTGTTGGCGGTGATGTTGCCCGACCCGAAAGGGCGCGATGCCGCACATCCGACCAGCTATCTGCGCCAGCGCGCGGCCGAGGTTGAGGACGGGGCTGCAACCATCCGCATCGACGGGCGCGCCAAATGCTTCGAGGATTGAAATCCGCCCGCTGAGAGGGCAATGAGGGGCAGTCACACCAACAGGCCGATGATACGATGAACCGACTTTTCCACTCTACCCTGTCGCCCTTCTGCCGCAAGGTTCGCCTTGTGCTGGCCGAGAAGAAGATCGAGGTCGAGCTGATCGAAGAGAAGTATTGGGAGCAGACGCCAGACCTGTTGCGGCGCAACCCGGCGGGCAAGGTGCCTGTGCTGCGGCTGGACGGCAAGACGCTGTCGGAAAGTCAGGCGATCTGTGAGCTGGTGGAGGATCTGTATCCGACGCCGCCGCTGATGCCGCGCGCGGCGGAAGAGAAATACGAGGTGCGGCGGCTGATTTCGTGGTTCGACGACAAGTTCTATCACGAGGTGACCTCGAAGCTGCTGTATGAGCGGGTGCACAAGAAGATCCAGGGGCTCGGCTACCCGGACTCGAAGAACGTCAAGACGGGCGCGGTGCGGATCAAGTATCACCTTGACTACCTCGGCTGGCTTTTGGATCAGCGGCGCTGGCTGGCAGGTGACGCGATGACGCTGGCTGACTTTGCGGCGGCGGCGCATCTGTCTTGCCTCGACTACATCTCGGACGTGGATTGGAACCGCAACGCCAACGTCAAGGACTGGTATGCCAAGATCAAGTCGCGGCCCTGTTTCCGCACGCTGTTGGTCGATCAGGTGCCGGGGTTCCGGCCGCCGGCGCATTACGCCGATCTGGATTTTTGACGGGCGTCAGGTGCTGAGCGCGGCGCTTTGCGGAAAGAGGCGGGGCGATGCAGGCTGATCTGAAAGCGCGTGTGGTCGAGAGGGCTGTGGCCGAGGGGTTTTCCAAGGTCGGGGTTTGCAGGCCCGATGCGATACCCGAGGCCGCCGGTCGGCTGGCGGCCTATGTCGCTGCGGGGCGGCACGGGCAGATGGGCTGGTTGGCAGAGCGGATGGGCTGGCGCGGCGCGCCGGATGCGCTGTGGCCCGAGGCGCGGTCGGTCCTCATGCTGGCAGAGGTTTACACGCCCGAGGGCGACCCATTGGCGGCGCTGGATACGCCGGATCGGGCGGCGATCAGCGCCTATGCGCAGGGGCGCGATTACCACGATCTGGTGAAAAAGCGGCTCAAGCGGCTGGGGCGCTGGCTGATCGAGACTGGCGGCGGTGAGATCAAGGTGTTCGTCGATACCGCGCCGGTGATGGAAAAACCGCTGGCGCAGGCGGCGGGGCTGGGCTGGCAGGGCAAACACACCAACCTCGTGGCGCGCGATCTGGGAAGCTGGTTCTTTCTGGGCGCGATTTTCACCACGCTGGAGCTGGCGCCGGACGCGGCCGAGGTGGACCATTGCGGGTCGTGCCGCGCTTGTCTGGATGTCTGTCCGACGGCGGCGTTTCCGGCGCCCTATCAGTTGGACGCGCGGCGCTGCATTTCCTACCTGACGATAGAGCATAAGGGGCCGGTGGACGAGGGCCTGCGCGGGTTGATGGGTAACCGGATCTATGGCTGCGACGATTGCCTTGCGGTGTGTCCGTGGAACAAGTTCGCGGTGGCGGCGCGCGAGATCGGCTATGCGCCTCGTGTGGGTGCGCCGGAATTGGCAGAACTGGCGGGGCTGGACGATGCGGGGTTCCGCGCGCGGTTCGCGGGCTCTCCGATCAAGCGGATCGGGCGGGATCGCTTCGTGCGCAACGTGCTGTATGCGATCGGGAATTCGGGGGATGTGGCTTTGCGCGCCGTTGCGGCGCGACGGGTGGCCGATGTGGATGAGACCGTGGCCGAGGCGGCGCGCTGGGCGGTGGCGCGGCTGGGCTGAGGCTACGCGGCGCGCACAGGATTGTCAGTCGGAGATCGGTGAGACCTGTGGTAGTATCACCAGACCAGCCACGGACGGAGGAGGATCCTATGAGCAAGCATATCACCGATCACCCGCGCAGCCGAACCGATGGCGGGCGCGCCTCGCGCTATCTGGCGATCGACCGCGCAACCGCCGGGCCAGGGGCGAGAGAGAAGGCCTTGCATCGGGCGGCCTCGGATGGCCGCGACCGGGGGCAGCGGCTGCGGGAGTTCGTTCGGATCGAGCGTGAAGCCGCAGAATAAGGGAAAAGGCGCGGCCGGCAGGGCGCGCCGTTTGCATTTGGGAGTGTTGCGCTGTGCGACGCTTATTTATGCTATTGATATAAAAGATATTAACTCTTCTACCGAATTCCAACCTGTTCGCCGCCGCCCCATTTCGCGCCCCATTTCTCGCTCGGTCGAGGGCGCACTGGCCCTGATTTCTTTTTGGCAAAAAATACTCCGGCGCGGAGCGCATCCCACCGAGGCCATGGGCGCAGGCGTTTCGCGTCAGGCCGCGAGGGTGGTGAAGCGTTTGGGGAAGGCGCTGGTCGGCTCGACAAACGCCCCGAGCACGCGCGGGGGCGACGGCCACATGGTGGGGGCCGGGCGGCGGATTTCGGGCTGAGTGGGCAGGAAAACCGCGGCGCGTTGGAGGGAAATGAGGCGATCAATGTGCGGAGTTTCATTCCGCATCGCTGCCATGCCACGGTGGGGGTGTTCGCGGCGGTGAGCGTGGTGACGGCGTGCCTGGTGTCCGATAGCCCGGCGGCGGGGCTGGCTGTGGTGCCGAAGGACGGGCGGTGTCGTATTGACCGTCCGCACGGCGCGCAAGTTGTTTGACGGGCGGGCGTTTCCGCGCGGTTAAGCCCGCTCCACCGTCAGCCAGACGCCGCCTTCGGGGCGGAGCGTCAGGATCAGGATGGGTTTGGGGTTGCGTCCGGGAATTGCGGTGAAGCGGAAGCGGGCGAGGAGGGTGGCGAGGATGATGACCGCCTCTTGGATCGCGAACGAGGCACCGATGCAGATGCGGGGGCCGTCACCAAAGGGCAGGTAGGCGAAGCGGTCTATGGCCTTGGGATCGGCGAAACGGTCGGGGTTGAAGCTGTTGGGGGCGGGCCACAGGTCGTGGTGGCGGTGCAGCGCGTAGATCGGCAGCATCACGGTATCGCCGGGGCGGACCTCGCGCCCGCAAAGGGTGTCGGGCTTTTGCGCGGTGCGCGAGAGGAAGGCGGCGGGGGGATAGAGGCGCAGCGCCTCGTCGATGATCTGACGGATGTAGGGCAGGCGTGGGATGTCGGCTGCGGTGGCGGCGCGGGTGCCAAGGACCGATTGCGCCTCGTCCCGCGCACGGGTTTGCACGGCTTGATCGAAGGCGACGAGGTAGAGCGACCAGGCGAGGGTGAGGGCGGTGGTTTCGTGCCCCGCGACGATGAAGGTCAGCAGATTATCGCGCAGCTCTGCCGTGGTCATGCGGCGGTGGGTGGTGGCGTCCTCGCCATCCAGCAGCAGGTCAAGCAGGTCGGGGATCGGGTTGGGCCCACTGGCGCGGCGGGCGTCGATCGCGGTGTCGGCGACCCGCTTCATATCGCGCATCGCTTGGGTGGAACCGATGCGGCCAAGGCGCGGAACCCATGCGGGCGCGCCGATCACGTCCAGCAGCGAAACCCGCGCGGTGTCGGCGATGTAGTTGTTGATGGCGCGGTGCACGACAGAGCGGTCGAAAGTATTGCCGCCGGACAGGGTAACGTCGGCGATAACCTCAAACGTGGCGGCGACCATTTCATCGAACAGGTTGGCGGCGCGGCCGGTGGCGGCGTCAAGTCGCGCGGCGGCATGTTCGGCGGCGCGCGTCATCACCGGGGCAAGGTTGGCGATGTTGCGGTGCGAGAAAACCGGGGCTGCAACGCGGCGCTGCCAGTGCCAATGCGCGCCTTCCGCGACGAAAAGGCTGTCGCCGATGGCGGGGCGCAGGATCATCTTGGTCACGTCGGATTTCGGGTAATTCTCGACCGCGTCGCGCAGGATGCGGCGGTTGGACTCCGGGTCCATCACCATGTGCCAGCGTTTGCCGGTACGACCCGAGACGATGGGAACGTGGGTGGCAAGCTCTGGGATCAGCTCCAGCACGTTGCGGCGCGCGTTGCGGAAAGAGCCGAGGATGCCCAAGGGCTCTGTCACCAGCGGCACCTGAACCGGCGTGGCGGCGAGGGAAGCGAGCGGTTGGGCGGCGCTGGTCATGGGCGTGGATCCTTCTGTGGCTCAGAGATAGGGGGCGGGTGGGGTTTGGGCAACAGCGGTGGGCGCGGTTAAGCGGCGCGGCGCGCTCCGGGCGGGAGCGGCGATTGCGACATGCCGTGCCATACGGTATGGAGGCTGCAAGATGAGGAGTTCCCGTATGTTCGCAAGCCGCAGCCGGTTCCGGCAGATCACCGCCGCCTTTGTTCTTGCCGCGCTGGCAGCCTGTGCGCCCAAACCCGATTTGAACAAACCGCCGGTGCCGCTGGGGCGATTCCTTTTGGGGCTGAACATCGTGGTGACGAACGCGATGCAGAAAAGCCCGGTGTCGCGCGAGGCGACGGGGGATGAGTGGCAGGCCGCGATCAAAGATGCGGTGAAGGCGCGGTTCGGGCGCTATGACGGCGACAAATACTACGACGTCTCGGTCAATGTGCTGGGCTATGCGCTGGCGCCGCCCGGTATCCCGATCATCCTCGCGCCCAAGTCGATCCTGATTTTCGAGGTGCGCCTGTGGGAGGATTCGACGCAGCATCAGCTGAACGTGAAGCCAAAGCTGTTCACGGTGTTTGAAGGCACCAGCGGGGCCACAATCATCGGGTCTGGCTATTCGCGCACCAAGGAAGAGCAGATGAAGTTGCTGTCCTACAATGCGGCGAAGGCGATCGAGGGCTGGATGGTGGCGCATCCCGAATGGTTCCCGGCGGATGGCAACATCGCGCCGGTCGGGCCAGATGGCGAAGTGCCGCCGTTGAAGCCTGCTGCTGCGACGGCGACCGCCCCGGCCACGTCGGTGGCGCCTGCGCCCATTGCGACGACGGCGTTGCCCGCCCCGGTGAAGTGAGGCTTGATTTTCCCGGCGCCAGTGAGTATCTCGCCCGCGATGTTTTAACGGGCTCGTCGTGAGCCCCTGATCCATGAGGCGCTGCGACGATGGCAAAGGCAAAGTTTGAACGGACGAAACCGCACGTTAACATTGGCACGATTGGCCACGTTGACCACGGCAAGACGACGCTGACGGCGGCGATCACGAAGTATTTTGGCGATTTCAAATCGTACGACCAGATCGACGCGGCGCCTGAAGAGAAAGCGCGCGGGATCACGATCTCGACCGCGCACGTGGAATATGAGACGGCGAACCGTCACTATGCGCACGTCGACTGCCCCGGCCACGCTGACTATGTGAAGAACATGATCACCGGCGCGGCACAGATGGACGGCGCGATTCTGGTGGTGAACGCGGCTGACGGCCCGATGCCGCAAACGCGCGAGCACATTCTGCTGGGCCGCCAGGTCGGCATTCCGTTCATGGTGGTTTACCTGAACAAGGTCGATCAGGTGGATGACGAAGAGCTGATCGAGCTGGTCGAGATGGAAATCCGCGAGCTTTTGAACAAATACGAATACCCGGGCGACGATATTCCGATCGTCAAGGGCTCGGCGCTGCACGCGATGAACGGCACCCGTCCGGAAATCGGCGAGGCCTCGATCCGCGCGCTGATGGAAGCGGTTGACAGCTATATCCCGACCCCGGCGCGCCCGGTTGACCAGCCGTTCCTGATGCCGGTCGAAGACGTGTTCTCGATCTCGGGCCGCGGCACGGTTGCCACCGGTCGTATCGAGCGCGGCATCGTGAAAGTCGGCGAGGAAGTCGAGATTGTCGGCATCCGCCCGAACAAAAAGACGGTTTGCACCGGCGTTGAGATGTTCCGCAAACTGCTCGACCAGGGCGAAGCAGGCGATAACGTTGGCCTCTTGCTGCGCGGTATCGACCGCGAAGGCATCGAGCGCGGTCAGGTTCTGTGCAAACCGGGTTCGGTGAAGCCGCACACGAAGTTTGAGGCGGAAGCCTACATTCTGACCAAAGAAGAAGGTGGCCGTCACACGCCGTTCTTCGCGAACTACCGTCCGCAGTTCTACTTCCGCACCACGGATGTGACCGGGACGGTGATGCTGCCGGAAGGCACCGAAATGGTGATGCCGGGCGACAACCTGAAGTTCAACGTCGAGCTGATCGCGCCGATCGCCATGGAAGAGAAGCTGCGCTTCGCTATCCGTGAAGGCGGCCGCACCGTCGGTGCAGGCGTCGTCTCGAAAATCATCGC
>JAJXZX010000034.1 GCA_021779835.1 Pseudomonadota bacterium
CATGAACATCAGGTGAAAGCCGCCCGGTTGCAGCGTGACCGTCGCCCCGGCCGGGATTGGCAGCCCGTCCTTCACCGCGCTCATCTTCATCACATTGCCGACCATCTTCATTTCATGCACTTCCACATGCCCCGCCACGGCAGAGCTTGCACCGATCAGCCGGTCCGCCGTGGTGCCGGTATTCTTGATGGTCAGGAAGCCGCCACCGACCGGCGCATTGGGCAGCGTCGCGCGGCTAAAGCCGTTCGACAGCTCAAGCGGCCCCAGATGGACCGTCGCGCCCATCTGCATGGTGCCATCGGCTTGCGCGGCAAGCGGGGCGGCTAAGGGAAGGGCCAGCGCAAGGCTGACAGTTACAACACGGATAAACGACATCGGGTGTCTCCTGACATAGTCGTATGAGGTCTTGAATTTCGGCGTGAGCCGGGGTGCCGGTGTCCACAGCCAAAGGGAAACTTCGCTGCGGTTCAGACCATCCGGGCAGGGGGCGCGCGGCTGCCATTGCCGGGGTCCAGCACGCTGCGCACCAACAGGGGGGCGGTCGGCACCGTAACCGTGCCCGCAAACCGCTGCACGATGGCGATCAGCCCCGGATTGTGACCCGGCACCAGAGTATCAACCGAGGCATGGCCGATCTGCGCCGTGGCGCTCGCGACCAAAGACTTGCCGTCCCTGCCGCAGAAATCCGCTGCCGTCGCGCCAAGCTGCATCGCCTCGACAATTGCCAGATCGTCAAGCGTCGCCATACGTTGCGCGAACGGGCTCGCCGTTCCGCCAAGGCTCATCACCACGGCAAGAAGCACAGCCACCAGACGAAGGCGCACAAGGTTCAACATGGTGCCAGACTTAGCCGAAAACGCCGTGCGAACAAGCTGCAACTTTGCCGCGCGTCAGGGGAGGCGCTAACAGGAGCAAATATTTGGGCAGTGAAAAATACGAAATCGCGTTAAATCAATGCGATAGTAAGGTTTTGCACGGTGAAACCCTAAGCATCCGGCGGCAATAACCCCAAGCCGCGCAGATAAATCCCGATCCCCGCCTCGAGCAATTCCTCGGGCGGAAACGGCGATCTCGCCCCCGGATTGCCCCGCGCGAACAGTTCGACCACCCCATGGGACATCGCCCAGATATGGGCGCTGAACATTGAGGCTGGCGGCCGCTTTCCCGGCGGAATATGGCGCGACAATTCCTCTGCCGCCTGCTCTGATACCCGCCCCGCCCGCGTCGCCGCCGCCGCCAAACCGGGGTTGGAATTCATCGAGATGCCGCTTTCGAACATCGCCTGATAATGCCCCGGATAGCGTCGCGCAAACGCCAGATACGCCCGCCCCGTCGCCTCGAACGCGGCCAGAGCGGTGGGCTGGCCCTTGTTATAGGCAAACTCCGTCAGGTCAGCGAAGATCTCATACCCTTGGCGCGCCGCCTCGGCGATCAGCTCCTCGCGCCCCGTGAAATGCCGGTAAACCGCCGCGGGGGTCACCCCCGCCGCCTTCGCCGCCTCGGACAGGGTAAAGCCCTGCGGTCCCTTTTCGGTAATCAACAGCAAGGTCGCATCGACCAGCGCCTGTCGCAGGTTGCCGTGATGGTAGCCCTGTTTACCCATGCAAAAGGTCCGGCCCACCACAGATCGCCGCATCAATGGTGCCGATCGCGTGCAAATCGCGCCCCTTGTAATCGACGCGGCCCAAAATGGTCTGCAACGCCGCAATCCGCGCCCGCATCTTGTCGTCGGACAAAACCACCGTCCACGGCGCGTTCATCCGATGCGAGCGTGTCAGCGTCTCCTCAATCGCCGCCGTGTAGTCGTCCCATTTCTTCAGCCCATCGATGTCGATCTGGCTTAGCTTCCACTGTTTCAGCGGATCATCCTCGCGTGCCAGAAACCGTTTGAGTTGCTCTGCCCGGTCAACGGAAAGCCACAGTTTGACAAGGATGATGCCCTCATCCACCAGCATTTCCTCGAACTGTGGCAGTTGGAAAAAGAAGTGTTCGCGCTGCTGGTCGGTGCAGAAGCCAAACACCTTTTCCACCACGCCACGGTTATACCAACTGCGGTCGTAAAGCGTGATTTCGCCCCCCGCGGGCAGCCATTCGATGTAGCGCTGAAAATACCACTCATGCGCCTCGCGGTCGGTCGGTTTTGGCAGCGCCGCAACCGTGCAGGCGCGCGGGTTCAGGTTTTCGGTCATCACCTTGATGGTGCCGCCCTTGCCCGCCGCATCGCGCCCTTCAAACAGAACCACCAGCCGTTTGCCCGTAACGCGGATATCCGATTGCAGCTTGGCCAGTTCGATCTGCAAGAGGCCCATGTGGGCCTCGTAATCCTTCTTTTTCATCTCTTCGGCGTAGGGGTAGCATTTCGAGCTGATGTCGTTCTTGTCAGCCTTCTCAATGGATTTACGCACGGAAGAGGGTGCTTCTTCCTTAAGATAGCGGGTGATGGCGCCGTTGAAGGGAATGTCCATGGGAATACCTCGCAGAGTTTTGCCCAGTATCGCGATTGCGTGCTGTCAGCGCAATGCGGCGCGGGTGGCGGTGCGGTAGATGGCGGCGATCACCGCATCCTCGCGGGTGTGGTGGGGCATGTGCCCCGCGCCGTCAAGCCGCTCCAGATGCGCGCCGGGGATCTGGCGCGACAGCGGTTCGGAATGGATATGCAGCGGCACCGTGGTGTCGGCGGTGCCGTGCAGGATCTCGACCGGCTGGGTGATGGTTCCATAGCGCGGCGCCATCGCGGCGAGGTGGGGGCGCAGGCCGTTCACCTGCCGCGCATTCTCGCGCATCGTGCGGCGGCGCAGCGTCAGGCCCGCGCCGATATGGTCGGCATAGCCGTCGGGCATCTGTTCGGGGGCGAATATGCCCTTGATCGCCTCTGCCGTGCGCTTGCGGGTGGCGAAGGCGGTCAGCAGGGGAACCATTGTCGCGCGGCCAAACCGCGAGCCGACGATGCGATACCATAGCCCAAGTTTGCCCGGCCACGGGTTCGAGGCCCCCGCCACGATAACGAGCCCTGCCACCGCGTCCGGCGCCTCCAGCGCCCAAGCCAGCGACACCGCGCCGCCATAGCTTTGCCCCAGCACGATGGGCCGGTTCGCGCCAAGCATCCGCGCGGCTTGGCGCAGCACGCGCGCCTGTTCGGCGGGGTCAGTTCCGCGCGGACCCAACGGATCGCTCCACGCCAGTCCGGGCCGGTCGAAGGCGATGACGCGAAAATCGTCCTTCAGCCGCTTCACCATGGAGAAGGTGAAGTCACGCGTGTTGCCGCTTGCCCCGTGCAGCAGCACGAGGTCCGGCCCTTTGCCCTCGACATGGGCATGGATGTGAACGCCATCGACCGACAGAATGCGCCCCGTTGGCGGAAACCGCGCTTCTGCCGCGCGTTCGCGCCGCAGGATGCGGCGGTTGGTGGTGCCGGTCGCGGTGCTGGTTACCACGCCAAGCAAGATGAGGCTAAACGGCGCCAAGGCTGCGCAGATCGTAGGGGGTGGTCTGATAGATCTCGTTGATCCAGTTGCCATAGAGCAGATGCGCATGGCTGCGCCAGCGGTTCAGCGGCGGGCGGGACGGATCGTCGTCAGGGTAGTAATTCGCGGGCACGTTGATCGGGGTTCCGGCGGCGACATCGCGATCATATTCCTGTTTCAGCGTGTCGCTGTCGTATTCCATGTGGTTGAAGATATAAAGCGCGCGGTGGCTGGCATCCTCGATCAGGCAGGGACCGGCAGCGTCTGACGCAAGAAGCGTCACCAACTCTGGCGCTGTGTCAATGTCGGCCTGTCGCATCTCTGTCCAGCGGCTGACCGGGATCACGAATTCGTCCGCAAAGCCGCGCAGATAGGGCGATGCGGGGGCGAGGTTGCGATGGGTGAAGCAGCCGAACGCCTTGTGATCCAGCATATGCTTTGCCACGCCGTTGAAGTGGTAAATCATCGCCATGCCGCCCCAGCAGACGCCAAAGGTCGAATGCACATGGGTCTGGGTCCAGTCCATCACCTCGACCAGTTCGGGCCAATAGGTCACCTCCTCGAACGGCAGATGCTCGATCGGCGCGCCGGTGATGATAAGGCCGTCAAAGTATTGGTCCTTCACCTCCTGAAAGGTGTGGTAGAACGCGTCCATATGCTCTGGCGCGGTGTTTTTCGACTGGTGTTCCGTCATGCGGATCAGGGTCAGATCAATCTGTAACGGCGTGGCCCCGATCAGGCGGGCGAATTGCGTTTCGGTCTGGATCTTTTTCGGCATCAGGTTCAGCAGGCCGATCCGCAGCGGGCGGATATCCTGCCGCGCGGCGCGCGTTTCCGACATGACCATCACGCCTTCCTTGGACAGGATGTCGTAGGCGGGCAGGGTCTCGGGCAGGGTAATCGGCATCGGTCTTCTCTCCAGCGGCGGGTGTCAGGTAGGGCGCGGGTCAGCGTGTCTCAAGGGCTTGGGCGATCAGGGCGTCAAAACCCTCGGCGTCGCGGATTTTCGCCACATCCGCGGCGTGGATGGTGACGCCCCAGTTGCACGCCATCGCCTCATACAGCGGTTGGCGATGGGCGAGGATCTGCGCATAGCCCCAGCGCGCGAAGGCGTCGGGGTCCACCGTCGCCTCGGTCAGGTGGTTTTCCGCAAGGTAACGCTCCCAGATCGCGGCCAGGAAGGCGGGCTGATAATACATCGGCTTTGGCGCGCGGTCGAAGCGGCGCACAAGATCGGCGGTATTGGCCTCAGTTCCCTTGATCCACACCAAAAGAAGATTGTCCGACAGCGCCTTCAGCACCGGATCGTTGGCGTCGTCGGGGTTCACCACCTCGCAGATCGAGCCGCCGGAGTCGCAGACGAAGTTGTCGTAGCGATAGATGTCATGCGCGCGCGCAATGAAATGCGGCGTATCAAGCAGGGCCGCGATCTCTGCCGCGCGGTGTTGGGCCTGGCGGTGGCAATAGTCGGCGAAGGGCAGGCCACCCTTGGCTGGATCGCCGGGCTTGCCAAGATAGGTCGAAAGCGGCGCGAGGTTATCAAAGGTGATGTTGGACGCGATATAGACGGAATCAGTCAGCAAAAGCTCGCGCAGGAACGGCACGCGCATCGCCTCGCGTTTGAAGTTGTCGGCGATCAACTCGCCCAGGTAGCGGGTGCCGATGCGGTAATCGACCGAGTAGTGAAACCACCCCCCCGCCGACCGCAGCAGGTTTGAAACATGGGTCTTGCCCAAGCCTGACATACCGAACAGCAAGACCTTCTTGCCGCTCGCCCGCCAGTGTTTTGCCCGATTGTCGCTCATCGCACCCGTCCCGCCTTGGCATCGTCCCCGCTTGGGTTATCGCCAAAGGCCGGAGACTTCACGCAATTTCTTGCGCGCCACGCCCAAAGATGCGCCGGATCAGCCGCCCGTCGATGATCAACAGCCCAAGTGCGAGCAGCGCAAAGCCGATGTAGGCGCGCGAATGCAAGGCCTCTCCCAGAACCACCGCGCCCAGCACAATCGCGACCGGTGCGATAATCAGGGTCACGAGGCTCGCGTTGCCCGCCCCGGCCATGGCGACGACCCGGTAGAACAGCAGATAGGCCCCGGCAGTCGCCACGAAGGCCAGATAGCCCAACGCCTCCCATGTATGGGCGTTGTAATGGAAGGTAGGCAGGCCATCCTGCACCAGTGCAATTGGCACCATGATCAGCGCCGCGCCCAAGAGCGCGCCCGCCGCCACGACCTGCGGCCGTTGTCCCTTCATCGTTGCCCGCGCGAACGCGCCCGCAAAGGCATAAGACGTCGCCGCCCCCAGCACGGCGAGTTGCGACAGCGAGGTGAGGTCGAACTGCCAAAGCACCTCGATCCCGATCGCCGTCACCACGCCCAGAAAGCCGCAGGCGACGCCCAGGGCCTTGCGCGTGGTCAGCCGTTCGTCCCTGAAGGCAATCGAGGCGACCAGCACGCCAAGCACCGCCGTCGCGGCATTCAGGATCGAGGCGAGGCCGGTCGGGATGCGCAACTCTCCCCAACTGATGAGGGAAAACGGTATCGCGTTGTTCAGCGTGCCCAGCACGAGGAAGGCAACCCAGATGCGCCAATCTTTGGGTAAGGGCAGGCGGCGGGCGATCACATAGCTCCACAGCACGATCAGCGCGCCGGTGATACGGAAGGCCACGGTGGTAAAGACGCCCACCTGATCCAACGCGATGCGGATTGACAGGAAAGAGCCGCCCCAGATCGCGGCAAGAACGAAAAGTTCGGCCCAAGCGCGGGGCGAGATGGTCTGTTGCTGTGTCATGCTGTGCTTTTGCCCCAACGCGCCTGATCGCGCGACCCGTTTCTTGCGGGTGTATCCTCAGCCCCGCGCGCGCGCCATGCGGCTGGGGCCTGTTTCTACACGGATGTTATAGAAATTGGCGGCGAAGATGATCGCGGCGCCAATGAAAACAAAGACATCCAGCTGCTCGTTATACAAAAGCATCCCCACCACGGCGATCACTGGCAGGCGGGCAAAATCGAACGGCATCACGATAGAGGCGGGCGCCATCGACAGCGCGGTGGTCAGACAGAAATGCGCCAGCAACCCCGAGCAGCCGATCACCACCAGCCAAGGCGCGGTGGTGGCTGATGGCAGCGTCAGATGGCCCTGCCACATAAACGCGCAGACCACGCCAAAGATCGCCTGCAACACGGTCATCCAGAACATGATGGAAATCACCGGCTCGGTTCGTGTCAGCAGTTTGGTGAACACCGCCGACCCGGCAAAACCGATGGCGGCGGTGGCGGCCGCGACCACGCCGGGGTTGAGATGCGCCATGTCGGGGCGCGCGACGATCAGGATGCCGACAAATCCCAACGCCGCCGCCAGCGCGCGGCTGCGCGTCAGCCGTTCGTGCAACAGGAAGGGCGCAATCAGCGTGACCCAGAGCGGCGAGGTGAACTCCAACGCGAAAACCTGTGCCAGCGGGATCACCGTAAGCGCCCAGAACCACAGGTTTTGCCCGGCGAAGTGAAAGATATTTCGTAGTAAATGCAATGGCATACGTCGTGCGTGGATGTCGTGCAGCTTGCCGCGCAGCGTTGCCGCCAGCACCACGATCACCACACCCACCAGCGAACGGTAGGTCATCAGCTCGAACGTATTCAGCTGGATCGACACCGCGCGCCCGGCGACGGCCATCGCGGAAAACGCGACGATGGCGCCGACCATCCACAGCGCGGCCTTGAGGGGATGCGACTGGCTCATGCCTGCCCGGATATCGCAAAGTCACGCGGGATATTCGCGGTCAACCGCGCCCAGTCCGAGGCTTTGGTGCGGGTTTGGTGCGCGTCAAAGGCGGCTTGGTCAATGAAGGTCTCATTCACGTCCCAGATCAAGGGGTTAGCGGTCTGCGCTACATCGAAATGCAGACAGCCGGGTTCGGCGCGGGTGAGGCGGATATGTTCGGGGACATGCGCCGCGACGAGGGTCGCGTCTTGTGGCGTCGCACAGAGGAGTTTGCCGGTGAGGGTAATCTTGGCCATCGGGCCGAACTCCTGTTGCGTATCGCGACGACTGAACCATTGAGCCACGGGTTTTGCAAGGGTGAAACGGGCGGGATACGCGCCGGGTTGTTTTGCCGTAAAGCCCAGAAAAGATTGAGTATTTGTTCCAAGAAGAAGAGCGGATAGGCTTGTATTACTTGGGGGCGCGATCCGTGGCGGGGGGCGGGAGGGGGCCGCCCCCCCCTTGGCCGATGGCTATTCGCCGCGCGGGAAGCGTTTGGACTCTTCCAGCACGTTCAGGTCCATGTGATTGCGCATGTAGCGTTCCGATGCTTTCTGTAAGGGCTGGAAATCCCACGGAAAATAGGCGCCGTTGCGGAGGGCTTCGTAGACGACCCAGCGTCTTGCCTGGCTTTCGCGGACGGCGGCGTCGAAGCGGTCGAGGTCCCAGAAGGCTGCCGATTGCGCCTGAAAGCGTTCTAAAACATCAGCATAGGCGGGGTCGGTGGCGAGGTTTCGGCTTTCGGTCGGGTCGGCGCGCAGGTCGAAAAGCTGGTCTGCATCCAATGTGCATTTCGTATGTTTATGATATGTATTTCGTATGCATACCATCGGCGCCTCTGACCCCTCGGCGGCGTATTCGATGCGCACCGGCGTGGTGCGGGGCGTGCCGGTTGCCAGCGGCACCAGCGTCTCGCCATCGGTCCACGGTTGCACCTCGGTCATCGAGACGCCGGCCAGATCGCAAAGCGTCGGCGTGACGTCGATGGTGGAGACCGGCGTGTCGATGCGGTGCGGGGTCAGACCGGGGGCGGCGAGCATCAGGGGCACGCGGGCGGACCCTTCGAAGAAGTTCATCTTGAACCACAACCCGCGGTCGCCCAGCATGTCGCCGTGGTCGGAGACGAAGAGGATGATCGCCTCTTGCCGCGTCGCCTCGAGCGTGGCGAGGATTTCACCGATCTTGTCGTCGATGTAGGAGATGTTGGCGAAGTAGCCCTGCCGCGCGCGGCGGATCTGGTCGGGCGAGATGTCAAAGGCGCGCCAGTCGCAGGCATCCATCAGGCGCTTGGAATGGGGGTCTTGCTGATCGTAGGGGATCGCCGGGATTTCCGGGTCGAGGTGGGCGCAGTCGTCATAAAGATCCCAGTATTTGCGCCGCGCGACATAGGGGTCGTGCGGGTGGGTGAAGCTGACCGTCAGGCACCACGGGCGCGCGTCGGCGCCGCGCGACAGGTCATAGAGTTTCTGGACCGCCTGATGCGCGACGTCGTCGTCATACTCCAACTGGTTGGTGATCTCTGCCACGCCCGCGCCGGTGACCGAGCCGAGGTTGTGATACCACCAGTCGATCCGCTCGCCCGGTTTGCGGTAATCGGGGGTCCAGCCGAAATCGGCGGGGTAGATGTCGGTGGTGAGGCGTTCCTCGAACCCGTGCATCTGGTCGGGGCCGACAAAGTGCATCTTGCCCGACAGCGTGGTGCGGTAACCCGCGCGGCGCAGGTGGTGGGCATAGGTCGGGATGTCCGAGGCGAACTCTGCCGCGTTGTCATAGACGCGGGTGCGCGAGGGCAGTTGGCCCGACATGAAGCTGGCGCGGCCCGGCGCACACAGGGGCGAGCCGGTGTAGGTATTGGCAAAGCGCACCGAGCGCGCGGCGAGGGCCTTGAGATTGGGCGCGTGCAGCCACTCGGCGGGGCCGTCGGGAAACAGGGTGCCGTTCAGCTGATCGACCATCAGGATCAGGATATTCGGGCGGGCGGTCATCGGCATGTCCTTTCCGGGGGCGCGCGGGGATGCGACGTCATACCTCCGCCATCCCGCGAGACGCGAGCGCCGTCTAGTCCAAAGGCGACGCTTCATCGCCTGAGTTGAGCGTTGACAGCGGGGAGAATCCCGTTCCCGATAGGGGTGCAAATTTGGGGGCAGAATGAAGACCGTTACAGAGTTTCCCTTTGCCGTAACTGAAGAGCCGGACATGGGCATCGTCTTGTCGGATGGCTGCCGTCTGTCGGCGCGGGTCTGGCGGCCCGAGGGGGCAGGGCCGGTGCCGGCGATCCTTGAATTCCTGCCCTATCGCAAGCGCGATGGCACCGTGGTGCGCGATGCGCTGACGCATCCCTATGTGGCGGGGCACGGCTATGCCTGCCTGCGGGTCGATATGCGCGGCAATGGCGACAGCTATGGTTTGATGGACGACGAATACAGCCCGCAGGAGCTGGCGGACGCCTGTGAGGTGATCGCGTGGATCGCGGTGCAGCCTTGGTGTTCGGGCGCGGTGGGGATGCAGGGGATCAGCTGGGGCGGGTTCAACAGCTTGCAGGTGGCGGCGATGCAGCCGCCCGCGCTGAAGGCGATCATTACGCTGTGTTCGACGGTCGATCGCTATGCCGATGATATTCACTACAAGGGTGGGTGTCTGTTGAACGAGAACCTTGGCTGGGGCGCGACGATGTGGGGCTATTCCTCGCGCGCGCCCGACCCGGCGTTGCGCAACGACTGGAAGGGGATGTGGCTGGAGCGGTTGGCGGCAGAGCCGTTCCTGCCCGCAGTCTGGCTGCGCCATCAGCAACGGGATGCCTATTGGCAGCACGGCTCGGTCTGCGAGGACTTTGGCGCGATCACGGCGGCGGTGCTGGCGGTGGGCGGCTGGGGCGACAGTTACAAGAACGCGGTGCCCGCGCTGGTGGAGAACATCGCGGGGCCGGTGAAGGGGATTGTCGGGCCTTGGGTGCATAAATATCCGCATTTCGCGGTGCCCGGACCCAGCATCGGATTTTTGCAGGAAGCGCTGCGCTGGTGGGATCGCTGGCTGAAGGGGATCGAGACCGGGGTGGAGGGCGACCCGGCCTATCGCGCCTATCTGATGGACGGGGTGCGGCCCGCCTCGTGGTATGACCACCGCGCGGGGCGCTGGATTGCCGAGGGCGCGTGGCCCGCGCCGGGGATCGCTTCGGTGGCGATGGCGTTGGGCGCGGATGGTCTGGGCGGCGCTGGGGGGCGGTTCACGCGAATGCTCGCCTCGCCCCAGCATTGCGGTGCGGCGGGGGGCGAGTTCTGCGCGATCTGGCTGGGGCCGGAGATGCCGGGCGATCAGCGCGGCGATGATGCGCTGTCGGTGTGCTTTGACTCGGCGCCGATGGCGGTGACGGATATTGTCGGCGCGCCGGTGGTGCGGTTGCGGTTGCGGTCGGACAAGCCGGTGGCGCAGGTGGCGGTGCGGCTGAACCATGTGCATCCCGATGGCGCCTCGACGCGGATCACCTGGGGCGTGCTGAACCTGACACACCGGCATGGCCACGCGGTGCCGGAGGCATTGGTGCCGGGTGAGGAGGTCGAGGTCGCGGTGACGCTGGACCACATCGCCTATCGCCTGCCAGAGGGGCATCGGCTGCGGGTGGCGGTGTCGTCGGCTTATTGGCCGATGATCTGGCCCTCGCCCGAGGCGGCGGTGCTGACGCTGACCGGCGGCGGGTTGGAGCTGCCGGTGCGCCCGACCGCGGCGGGGGCGGAGTGGGCGTTTCCCGACGCGGAAGCGGCGCCTGCTTTGCAGCAGCGCGAGATCCGGCCGGGGGCGCATGTGCGGCGCACCGAGGTCGATCAGCGCACGGGCGTGGTCAGCCTGATCATCGAGGATGATTTTGGCAGCGCGGAAAACCTCGATCACGGGATCATCGTGGGCTCGGTGGCACGCGAACGCTGGGACATTCACCCCGACGATCCGCTGTCGGCGCACGGCACCTGTCACTGGACCGAGGAGATGACGCGCGACGGCATTCACCTGCGCACCGAGGCGCGGTGCGAGATGTGGTCCGACGCGGAAAGCTTTCACCTGCGGGCGGAGCTTGAGGCATGGGAGGGAAAGGTCAGGATACACACGCGGCAGGTGAGTGACGTTATTCCCCGCGACCATTTATAAATTCGCAAACAAGAATGTGTCGTCAAACCCACCTGTTCACGCAATAATCCGTTGCCCAATTTATCGGATGCGGGTTACTGATTTATCAATCAACAATAATAGACCAACTGGGAGCCTGAAACATGAACGATGAACTTAGCTATCTGGCAGCGCGGGCAGCGCGTGGACTTGTCAGCCGTCGCGCCTTCCTTGGCCGCGCGGCGGCACTGGGCGTGGGCGCGGTGCTGGCGAACGGGATGCTGGCGACGGCGAGCCGCGCGGCCGGCCCGAAAAAAGGCGGCACGCTGACGATGGGGCTTGGCGGCGGCGAATCCACCAACTCGCTTGACCCGGCGCTAGCCGCAAGCCAAGTGCCGTTCATGTATCTGATGACTGCGGGCGATCGTCTGACCGACATGTCGCCCACCGGCGAAGTGATGCCGCGGATGGCCGAAAAGGTCGGCGCCTCGGCAGATGCGAAGGTGTGGACCTTCACGCTGCGCAAGGGGATGAAATTCCACAACGGCGCGCCGGTGACGGCGGCGGACGTGGTCGCAACGATGGAGCGTCACTCGGACAAAAACTCCAAGTCCGGGGCGTTGGGCATCATGACCGGCATCGAGTCGATCAAGGCCAACGGCGATGATGTCGTGTTCACCCTGACCTCGGCCAACGCGGACTTCTCGGCGCTGATGTCGGATTATCACCTGATCATCCAGCCGGGTGGCGGCAAGGACAAACCGGATGCGGGCATCTTCTCTGGCCCCTACAAGATCAAGTCGAACGAGCCGGGCGTGCGGATCGTGCTGGAGAAGTTCGCCGATTATTGGGATGACAGCCGCGGCCATTTCGACACGATCGAGATGCTGGTGATCAACGATGCAACCGCGCGCAACGCGGCGCTGCAGTCGGGTCAGGTGCAAATGATCAACTCGGTCGATCCGAAGGTCGCCGACCTGTTGAAGCGTGCGCCCGGTGTGACGGTGGACGCGGCGGCGGGCCGGGGTCACTATGTGTTCATCATGCGGTGCAACGTTGCGCCGTTTGACAACAACGACCTGCGCATGGCGCTGAAGCTGGCGATCGACCGCGAGGAGATGGTGAAGAAGATCCTCAACGGCTATGGCTCAGTCGGCAACGACTTCCCGATCAACGCGGCCTATCCGCTGTTTGACGCCTCGATCCCGCAGCGCAAGTATGACCCCGAACAAGCCGCGCATTACTACAAGAAGTCCGGCCATTCGGGCCCGATCGTGCTGGAAACCGCCGATGGTGCGTTCCCCGGCGCGGTTGATGCGGCGGCACTGTTCCAGCAATCGGCGAAAAAGGCCGGGATCGACCTTCAGATCAAGCGCGACCCGAACGACGGCTATTGGACCGACGTATGGAACAAGCGGCCGTTCTGCGCCTCGTATTGGGGCGGTCGCCCGGTGCAGGATCAGATGTATTCGACGGCATATCTGTCCACGGCAGACTGGAACGACACCGCGTTCAAGGACAAACACTTCGACGAGATCATCCTGAAGGCGCGCGGCGAGTTGGACGTGACTAAGCGCAAGGCGCTGTATCACGATGCGGCGATGCTTGTCCGCGATACGGGCGGGGCGATCGTGCCGATGTTCAACGACTTCATCTCTGCCTACAACGACAAGGTTGCGGGTTGGTCGGATAACGCGAACCAGGACATGATGAACGGCCTGGCCGGCGTTCTGACCTGGCAGGCCTGAGCAGGCATGCATCCGGTCCTTAAACTCATTACCCAGCGCATTGCGCTGGGTATCCTTCTGTTGCTTGCGGCATCGGTGCTGATCTTTGTCGGCACGCAGATTTTGCCGGGCGACGTGGCGCAGGCCATTCTGGGCCAGTCGGCAACACCGCTTGCCGTGGCCAACTTGCGCAAGGCGATGGGGTTGAACGATCCCGCCTATGTGCGCTATTTCCATTGGCTTTTCGCGGCGATGCATGGCGACCTTGGTCATTCGCTGACCAATGGTGCGGATGTCGCAACGGACATGACCGGGCGGATGCTCAACACGCTGTTTCTTGCGGGAACGGCGGCGGTGATCGCGGTGCCGACGGCGATCCTTCTGGGGCTGATCGCGGTGCGCTATCAGGGCCGCTGGCCCGATAAGGTGATCACCGGCGTGACCCTTGCCACCGTTTCGGTGCCAGAGTTCTTGCTGGGCTACATCCTGATGTTTTTCTTTGCGGTGAAGTTCCGCGTCGCGCCCTCGGTGGCGATGATAAACGAGTCCATGAGCCTTGGCGCCAAGCTGCACGCCATCATGCTGCCGGTGGCGGTGATGGTTCTGGTGGTGCTGGGCCATATGATGCGCATGACGCGGGCGGCGATCCTTAACGTGATGCAATCGGCCTATATCGAGACGGCAGAGCTGAAGGGCGTGCGCCCGTTCCTTGTCATATTCCGCCACGCATTTCCCAACGCGATCTCGCCGGTGGTGAACGTGGTGATGATCAACCTCGCCTATCTGGTGGTTGGGGTTGTGGTGGTCGAGGTGGTCTTTGTCTATCCGGGCATGGGGCAATATCTGGTGGACCATGTTGCCAAGCGAGACGTGCCGGTGGTGCAGGCCTGCGGGCTGGTGTTTGCGGCGGTCTATATCCTTCTTAACATGCTGGCGGATGTGATCTCGATCCTTGCCAACCCACGGCTGAGGCATCCGAAATGAGGCGCATTCCGCTGTCGGCCCTGCTGGGGCTTTTCATCACCGGGCTTTATTTCTTTGTCGCGATCTTCGCGCCGCTGATAGCGCCCTATGGCATGGGCGATGTGGTGGGCGGGGTATGGGAGTCCTCGTCCGCGCATTTCTGGCTTGGCACCGACTCGATCGGGCGCGATCTCTTGACGCGGATGATCTATGGCGGACGCACGACGATCTTTATCGCCACGGTTGCCACGCTGCTGAGCTTTTCGGTGGGCGCCACGATGGGCTTCACCGCCGCCGTGGTGGGCGGCTGGGTCGATCAGGGGCTGTCGCGCTTCATTGATCTGGTGATGGCGATCCCGTCCTTGATCTTCGCGCTGGTGGTGCTGTCGGTGATGCCGGTGACGGTGACGACGCTGATCTTGGTGATGGGGCTGTTGGATTCCACCCGCGTGTTCCGCCTGTCGCGCGCCATCGCGGTGGATATTACGGTGATGGACTATGTCGAGGCGGCGCGGTTGCGTGGCGAGGGGCAGATCTGGATCATCTTCCGCGAGATCCTGCCCAATGCCCTGTCGCCGCTGGTGGCCGAAATGGGGATGCGGTTCATCTTCATGGTGCTGTTCATCTCGACCCTGTCGTTCCTTGGCCTTGGCGTGCAGCCGCCGCTGGCGGATTGGGGCGGCATCGTGAAGGAAAACAAAGAGGGCATCGTTTACGGCATCACCGCAGCACTTTACCCGGCGATTGCCATCGCGACCTTGGCGATCTCGGTCAACCTTGTGGCGGACTGGATTTTGAACCGCACCACCAGCCTGAAGGGGGGCCGCTGATGCTGCTGGAGATCCGCAACCTGCAAATCGGCGCCACGGTGCATCCGCCGGGTGAGCCGTCGCGCGATATTGTCATCGTTGATGGCGTCTCGCTGACGCTGGAAAAGGGCCGGGTGCTGGGCCTGATCGGGGAGAGCGGCGCGGGCAAGTCCACCATCGGGCTGTCGCCGATGGCCTATGGCCGCGGCGGCGTGCGCATCACGGGCGGCGAGATTCTGCTGAACGGGCGCGACATCCGCAAGGCGGGGCCGGCGGGTCTGCGCGACCTGCGCGGGCGCGAGGTGACTTATGTCGCGCAATCCGCCGCGGCGGCGTTCAACCCGGCCAAAAAGCTGATGGAGCAGGTGATCGAGACCACGCTGCTGCACGGCCTCGCGTCGCGGTCAGAGGCAGAGGCGCGCGCGATCAAGCTGTTTGGCAAGCTGGGATTGCCCAATCCGGAAACCATCGGCAACCGCTTTCCGCATCAGGTTTCGGGCGGGCAGTTGCAGCGCGTGATGACGGCGATGGCGCTGTGCCCGCAGCCGGAACTGGTGATCTTTGACGAACCCACCACAGCGCTGGACGTCACGACGCAGATCGAGGTGTTGGCCGCGATCAAGGAAGCGATCCGCGATACCGGGGTCGCCGCACTTTACATCACGCATGACCTTGCCGTGGTGGCGCAGGTCTCGGACGAGATCATGGTGCTGCGCAGCGGCAAGATGGTCGAATACGGCCCGGTTCAGCAGATCATCGAGGCCCCGCGTGAGGAATACACCCGCGCGCTGGTCTCTGTGCGCTCGATCGAGCATGAGGAAAAGACCCCGGTGGGAGAGCCGGTGCTGGCGGTCAAGGGCATCACTGCGCGCTATCGCGGCACGCATTTCGACGTGCTGAAACGGGTGACGGTCGATCTGCGGCCGGGCCAAACCCTCGCCGTGGTGGGGGAAAGCGGATCGGGTAAATCGACGCTGGCGCGGGTGATCACCGGGTTGTTGCCACCGCGCGCGGGCACGATCCGCTTTGCCGGGCGCACGCTGTCGGCCGACCTTGCGGGGCGCAGCAAGGACGACCTGCGCGAGTTGCAGATGATCTACCAGATGGCCGATGTCGCGATGAACCCGCGCCATACGGTCGGCACCATCATCGGGCGCCCGTTAGAGTTCTATTTCGGCCTGACCGGCGAGGCAAAACGCAAGCGGGTGCAGGAACTGCTGGACGAGATCGAGATGGGCGCCGGCTTTATCGACCGCTACCCGGCAGAGCTGTCGGGCGGGCAAAAGCAGCGCGTCTGCATCGCGCGGGCGCTGGCGGCGAAGCCCAAGCTTATAATCTGCGACGAGGTGACCTCGGCGCTTGATCCGCTGGTGGCGGATGGCATCCTCAAGCTGCTGTTGAGCCTGCAAAAACGCGAAGGCGTGGCCTATCTTTTCATCACGCACGATCTGGCGACGGTGAAGGCAATCGCGGATTCGATTGCCGTGATGTATCGCGGCGAGGTGGTGCGCTATGGCACGAAATCCGACGTGCTGGCGCCGCCCTTCGATGATTATACCGACCTGCTGCTGTCCTCGGTTCCCGAGATGAAGATCGGCTGGCTGGAAGAGGTCATCGCACATCGGAAGATGGAATCGGCGGGGAATTAAGCCCGAAATGGCGGGCACTTGTCGGGCGAGGGCAACTGCGCTAGGCAATATTTTGTATTTGGGTGGAGAAAACACATGGTTGACCGGCGCGCGATTATTCTCGAAGGGGTAACGAAAACCGGCGTCGGGCTTGAGATTGCACCGTGGTTCGCCCCGATTGCACCGCGCCGCGAAGGCTACAATGTGCGCATTCTGGACGTGTTCGACCGCGAAACGCTGCAAAAACGCGGCGCGGCGGACATGCAGCAGAACTGGCGCGACATGTCGCTGCTGGACGAAGTTGACTACGTTGGCAGCGCCACCGAGGTGGCGTCGCTGGTCCCCACCGAGTTGCATGGCACCTTTGACTACATTGTCAGCTCGCACAACTTTGAACACCTGCCCAATCCGATCAAGTTTCTGCAAGGCTGCGCAAGTTTGCTGAAGCCGGGCGGGCTGATCACCATGGCAGTGCCCGATCACCGCGCCTGTTTCGACTACTTCCGTCCGCATACCGTTATCGGTGACTGGCTCGAGGCCTATTTTGAGGACCGCTCGCGCCCCAAGCCGAAACAGGTATTCGATGCGCGCTCGACCTTTTCCGTGCTGCGCGGCGTGGGAGAGATGAACTACGCCTTCTACGTCGGTGCGCCGCCAAGTGACGTGGAAATCACGGGCGACCTTGGCGCCCAGTTTGCGGCCTGGCGTGACGGGACGCATGGCGATGACTATCAGGACGCCCATTGCACGGTAATGTCGCCGGCCTCGCTGGAAATGTTGCTGCTCGAGGCGCGGGCTTTGGGGGTGTTGCCGCTGGATGTCGAAAGCATCTCTGGTCCCTCGGGATGCGAGTTCTTCGTGCGCTTGCGCAAACCCGTGGCCGGGATCACGCCATTGACGCCGCAAGACGTCGCTGTGCAACGCACGGCGATCGCAAAGCGGATTTTTCAGGATTATGCAGCGCAAACGCGCCCTGACCCGGCTTTGCGGCGGCGCCAGTTTGCGCGCAAGCTGCGCGGATTAAGCCGCCGTCTGCGTGGCAAAGCGCCGAAGTGAGCCTTGGTTTCCGCGCGGATAATCGTCGGGTGTTGCACTACAAAATGATTTTGCAGTCATTTCGCATCAAATCTTAATCTCCGCCCCGCGCGCCCTTTGCCTCGGGTGAAGATGAGTATTTTTGCCAAGAAGAAGCCTGAAGCGCGCTCTTTCAATTGCTTTGGCGGAAATATCCTCGGGGGGTGAGGCGCTTTGCAAAAGCGCTGAGGGGGGCAGACAGCCCCCTATTCCGCAAAGGTCTCGCGTGCCGTCAGCGGGCGTAGTCGCTGCCCTCGATGTCGAGGATTTCCTTGAGGTCGCGCAGGTGGGCGTTGGCGGTTGGGGGGTAATCCTCCCATTCGCGCGCGGTTTTCTCGGCGATGGCGTCGGGCAGCACGCGCAGGGGGCGGCCTGTTTGCAAGGCGCGGATATAGGTCTCGGCGGCGCGCTCGAAGTAGTAAAGACGGTTGAAGGTGTCGGCGACGCTGTCGCCCAGCACCAGCACACCGTGGTTGCCCATGATCATCACCTTGACCTTCGGATCGGTGAGCATGGCGGCGCAGCGGCTGCCTTCGGCCTCGAACGCCATGCCGCCGTAGCCTTCGTCAACGATCTGGCGGTTGAAGAACATCGCGGTGTTTTGGTCGATGGCGGGGAGCGTCGAGTCGGCGAGGCTGGCCAGCACCGTGGCGTGGATCGAGTGGACGTGCATCACACATCTTGCGTGCGGGCAGGCGCGGTGCAGCGCGCCGTGCAGGCCCCAGGCGGTGGGATCGGGCGCGTCGGGGCGGGTGAGGGTGGCGGGATCGTTGGCGTCGATCTCGATCAGGTCAGAGGCCCGGATGCGGGCGAAGTGGCGCGCGTTGGGGTTCATCAGAAAGCGGGTGCCGTCCGCATTGATGGCAAGGCTGAAGTGGTTGGCCACCGCCTCGTGCAGGTTCAGCCGCGCGGTCCAGCGGAAGGCGGCGGCGAGGTCAACGCGCTCGGCCCAATGGGTGAGGTTCGCGGTGGGTGCGGTCATTGCGGGGCCTTTCCATACGGCCACTCGCCGCGACCAAGCGCGGCGATGGCGGCGGTGATCCGGGCGAAGCTGTCGCGGGCGCGCAGGACGGAGTGGCGGGCGCGCAGGTAGCCGTGGACGAGGCCGGGCTCGCGGAGCCAGTGGGCGCGGCCGCCTTCGGCCTCGATCAGGGAACAATAGGCGCGGCCATCGTCGCAAAGCGGGTCACATTCAGCGCTGACGACAAGGGTGGCGGGCAGGCCGGCGAAGGTCGGCGCCCAAAGCGGCGCGGCGCTGGGGTCGTCGGCAGGCTCCTCGCCGCCCTCAAAGCGGGTGGTGACGTAGAACAGCACGTCGGCGCGCGTCAGCATCGGCGCGTTTGCGTGGATCATGTAGCTGCCACGATCGGGATCGCCGCCAAGGCCGGGATAGATCAGCACCTGGCCTTGAATCGCGGGCGTGCCGCGCGTGGCGAAGGCGACGGCGGCGGCAAGATTACCGCCTGCACTATCGCCCGCCAGCACGAGCGGGCCGGGGAAGGCCTGCAATACGGCACGCGTCGCGCTGAGGCTGTCCGCAAAAGCGGCGGGGTGTTTGTGTTCAGGGCAGAGGCGGTAATCGACCGCGACCACGCGAAAACCGGTGGCTTTGCAGATTTCCGCGCAGACGTCGTCGTGGCTTTCAAGACCACCGACGACAAAGCCGCCACCGTGGAAATAGATCACTGTCGCGGTTGGAATGCTGGCCTCATAGACCCGGCAGGCGACGCCACCGAGGGCGCGGTTGGTGGCGGTGACGCCCTCCGGGTAGCCTTTGAAGAAGGCGCGGCACATGGTGTCGTAGATTTCGCGCTGTTTCGCGATGGGATAGGTGGCGGTTTCAGGCGGGTAATAGCTTTCGGTTTCCCGGATGAAGGCCCAGGTCTCGGCGTCGATCAGGTTGGCATAATCGGGCGGTGTCATTGCGGCTCCTGCGTCGGTTCGGCCGCAGTTTGGGCGCAGGCGAGCCGATGGGCAAGGGGGCGGGGCGCGGAAATGCGAAAGGCGCCGGAGATCCGACGCCTTGCCGCAAGGGAGTGATCCGGTTGGGATCAGACGCCGATCCAGGTGCGGACCGGGCCGCAATCCATGTGGACGAAATCAGAGTGCATATATTTGCCGACGCCGCCAGCCTTGCACGACATTGCCGCGCCATAGATCTGCGGCACCGAGCGCGAGTTGAGACGCAGGTCGGCAGCCTCGCCCTGAATGTGCAACGAATGGGCGGCGACGCCGCGCGAGTGTTGGCGCATCATCGCGTTGGTCGCGGCGGTGCGGTAGCCCGACAGCAGCATGTAAGGCTCTTTGACCTCAAGCAGGCTGTGCGTCGCGGCGATGATGTCAACGGTGTGGGCGGCCATCGTGCGCACTTCGTTGGTGCGCCAGTCGCGCATGAAGTGGTTCAGTTCGCTCAGCGCATCGGGGACGTAGTTGCCATCGACCCAATAGACCAGATCGACGCTTTCGCCGCTGCGGCCCGAATACATTTTAACGCGTCGGATATCACCCGCACCGCGCAGCAGGCCGAACGCCTTGGAATATGTCGGAGCAGCGATCAACGTCGTTGCTGCAAACGCGCGCAGAATGCCGCGCCGCGAAAAACCCGCCTTCATCGTTTCTGCCATGGTGTTTTGCCTGTCCCGTATTGTCTTAATGTCGCCTAAACAGCGATCACTGTTTCAACTCGTGTCATTTTGTGCGGATTTTATGGCACAGCATTAAATTTTTCCCAAGCGTGAATGTGGGCGTTCAAGGCCTTGGCCCCGGTATAGGCGAAAACTCGCTGAAAACCGATTCTGCGCCGGTGACTCTCCGCCGAAGCGATTTCCGTGGCGCAACGGCGACAGCGGCGGGAAAATGCAAAACGGTGGTGGACTCGTATCGATGAATCCCGGAAAGAGCGTTAGTTGCTTGGGAATAAATCAGGGGTTGGCATGATGTTCGGTTCCGCATGTGGGCGATTTTTGCCTGGCGCAGCATTTGCCTTGGCTGCTTTCTGCCTTAGCCTGCCCGCCGCCTCTTCCGCCGTTGCCCAGACGGCGACGAGCGATGCCACGTCGATGGCGCAGGCAGGGCAGTTGAGCGCTTTTGCGCAGGCCGTCGCCACCGCTGCCGCGCGTGACCCGGCCCTGGCCGCGTTTTATCGCAGCAATGGCTATACGCCGATCTGGACTGGCGCCGGTGATGCGGATCGTCGCGCGGCGTTTCTGGCCGCCATTGCCAATGCGGGCGAGCAAGGCCTGCCCGCCGCGCGCTATGACCGCGCCGGGTTGGTCCAGAAATTCCACGATGTGCAGACGGAACGCGATCTGGGCGATCTGGAAGTGCAGATGAGCCGCGATTTCCTGCAATATGCACGGGATGTGCAGACCGGTGTGCTGGTGCCGTCGCAGGTCGATCCCAACATCGTGCGCCAAGTTCCGCAGCAAGATCCGCTGGAAGTCATCACGCGCTTTGTCAAATCGGACCCGGCGGCGTTTCTGGCGGAACTGCCGCCGCAAGCGCCGGAATACAACCGGTTGCTGAAGGAAGAAGCGGCGCTGGAAACCCGTATCGCGGATGGTGGCTGGGGCGCTAAAGTGGTTGCCAAGGCGCTGAAGCCGGGGCAGAGCGGCGGGCCGGTGGTGGCGCTGCGCGACCGTCTGATCGCGATGGGCTACCTGCCGCAGACCGCCTCGGCGGAGTATGATGACGCGCTGAAGACGGCGGTGGTGCAGTTTCAGGCCGACCACGGGCTGACCCCCGATGGCATTGCCGCGGGCGAGACGATTGCAGAGGTCAACGTCGAGCCGGTGCAGCGCCTGAAATCGGTGATCGTCGCGCTGGAGCGCGAGCGCTGGATGAACTTCGATTTGGGCAAGCGCCACATCTGGGTCAACCTCGCCGATTTCTCGGCCAAGGTGATCGACGATGGCAAGGTCACGTTTGAGACGCCTGCCGTGGTGGGCCGCGTGGGCAAGGACACCTCGACGCCTGAGTTTTCCGATCACGTTCGGTTCATGATCGTGAACCCGACATGGAACGTGCCGCGGTCGATCGTGGTCAAGGAATATCTGCCGGCGATGCAGAAGAACCCGAATGCGGACGGCCAGTTGACGCTGATCGACTCGCACGGGCAAAAGGTTGACCGCTCCTCTGTCGATTTCAGCCAATATAACGCCGACACCTTCCCGTTTGCGCTGAAACAACCGCCGTCGGATGGCAACGCGCTGGGATTGGTGAAGTTCATGTTCCCCAACAAGTACAACATCTATCTGCATGATACGCCTACGAAATACCTGTTCTCGCACGAGGTTCGCGCGTTCAGCCATGGCTGTATCCGTTTGGCCAAGCCGTTTGACCTCGCCTATACGCTGCTCGCGCCGCAAAGCGATAATCCGGTGGCGACCTTCAAGGCTGCCCTCGACACCCACGTCGAAACCACGGTGGAGTTGAAAGAGCCGGTTCAGGTGCATCTGGTCTATTTCACCGCCATCGCGCCGGTGAAGGGGCAGATGGAGTATCGGCGTGACATCTATGGCCGCGACGCCGAGATTTTCGCGGCGCTTGCGAAGGCCGGGGTGGTATTGGGCGCGGTTCAGGGATAATTCCGAAAGCGTCGCGCGAAATCGCCCGGGCCGCGTCGGAGTTGTGATGAGCCACCGCATAGAAGATATTGCCAAGGCGCTGGACGCGCAGGCCGAGGGCGACCTTGACCTCATTATTCGCGGTGCCGCAGAGCCAGCCACGGCGGGGGTCGATGATCTGGCGCTGGCGATGGACCCGAAATATGCCGAAGGGCTCGCCAAGGGCGCGGCACGGGCAGCGGTGCTGTGGGCCGGGGCCGATTGGCGCGCGCTGGGGCTGAAGGCCGCGATCTTTGTGCCGCGTCCGCGTTATGCGTTGTCTGGCCTGACGCGCGTGCTTGACCCCGGGCCGGAGATTGCGCCCGGTATTCATCCCTCCTGTGTGATCGACCCCAGCGCCGAGATTGGCGAGGGTGCCGCGATTGCGCCGTTTGTGTTTATCGGGCGCGGTGTGCGTATCGGCGCGCGGGCGCGTATCGCCAGCCATGTCTCGATTGCCGAGGGTGCCGAGATCGGGGCCGATGCGCTGATCCTGAACGGCGTGCGCATCATGGCGCGGGTGGTGATTGGCGACCGTTTTATCGGCCACCCCGGCTGTGTGGTTGGGGCCGACGGGTTCTCTTTTGTCACACCGCAGAAATCGGGGGCCGAGCAGGTGCGCGAAACCCTTGGCTCGCGCGCGGATATGACGGCGCAAAGCTGGACGCGCATCCATTCGCTGGGCGCGGTGCGCCTGGGCGATGATGTGGAGTTGGGCGCGAATACGACGATTGACCGTGGCACCATCCGCGATACCTCGGTCGGCTCTGGCACCAAGCTCGACGATCAGGTGCATATCGGGCACAACGTGCAGATCGGGCGCGATTGCCTGCTGTGCGGGCAGGTCGGCGTTGCGGGGTCGGCCCGGATCGGGGACCGTGTGGTGCTGGGCGGAAAATCCGGCGTCTCGGACAATCTGTTTGTCGGCGACGACGTGGTGGCTGGCGGTGGCACCGGCATTGTGGCCAATGTGCCCTCGGGCCGGGTGATCTGGGGCTCTCCTTCGATGAAGATGGAACAGCAGATCGAGACGATCAAAGGAATCCGCCGCCTGCCGCGCCTTTTTGCGCAGGTGGCCGAGTTGCAAAAAGTGGTTTCAAAGCTGACCAAGTCTGACTAGAAAACGCGCGCGAACACAGGCATTCCCGGTGCGCCGGGGCGAGCAGGGAGCACGGTTGATGACCGATGACGTCAAGACCAAAGTGATTGCGATCATCGCCGAGCAGGCGGTGCTTGATGTGGGCGATGTGAAGCCGGACGCGACCTTGGCCGATCTTGGCATCGACAGCCTCGGGCTGGTCGAGGCGATTTTCGCGATTGAAGAGGCGTTTGATATTACCGTGCCATTCAACGCGAACGAGCCGACGGAAAGCGACTTTGACATCTCGACGGTTGCAACCATCGTCACCGCTGTCGAGGCGCTTGTTGCCGAGCAGTCCGCATGAAGCGCGTCGTCATAACCGGGACGGGCACGGTGAATGCGCTGGCGCAGGATGTGCCGGGCACGCTGGACGCCTTCAAGGCCGGGCGCTGTGGCATTGGCGAACTGGATATCCGCGACGTTGACCGCCTGTCGATCAAGATCGGCGGGCAGGTCAAGGGCTGGGATGCCGAGGCGCATTTCAACCGTCAGCAGTTGGTGCTGTATGACCGCTTCACCCAGTTCACCTTGATCGCCGCGAAACAGGCGATTGCGCAGTCGGGGCTGAATTTCGACGGCCACCTTGGCTATGACGCAGGCGTCGTGCTGGGCACGGCGGGCGGTGGCGTGAATACGTGGGACGAGAATTACCGCGCGGTCTATGAAGAGGGCAAGAACCGCGTTCACCCGTTTGTCGTGCCGAAGCTGATGAACAATGCGGCGGCGAGCCATATTTCGATGGAGTTCAACCTCAAGGGGCCTGCGTTCACCGTGGCGACGGCTTGCGCCAGTTCCAACCATGCGATGGGGCAGGCGTTTCACCTGATCCGCTCGGGTGGGGCGACGGTGATGGTGACGGGTGGGTCGGAATCGATGCTGTGCTTTGGCGGTATCAAGGCGTGGGAGGGCTTGCGCGTGATGTCCAAAGACGCCTGCCGCCCGTTCAGCGCAAACCGTAATGGCATGGTGCAGGGCGAGGGTGCGGCGATTTTCGTGTTCGAGGAATACGAACACGCGCGCGCGCGGGGCGCCGATATTCTGGCTGAAGTGGTGGGATTTGCCATGACCTCTGACGCGGCGGATGTTGTGATGCCGTCGAAGCAGGGCGCGGCGCGGGCGATTGCAGGCGCGTTGCGCGACGGGCGGATCAATCCCGATGAGGTCGGTTATATCAACGCGCATGGGACCGGCACCTCGGCCAATGACAAGACCGAATGTGCAGCGGTGGCCGATGTGTTCGGCCACCATGCGGACGAGTTGATGATTTCCTCGACCAAGTCGATGCATGGCCATGTGATCGGCGGCACTGGCGCGGTGGAGCTGCTGGCCTGCATCATGGCGCTGCGCGACGGGGTGATTGCGCCGACCATTGGCTATGAAGAGCCAGACCCGGAGTGTGCGCTCGACGTGGTGCCGAACGTGGCGCGCGATGCCAAGGTCGCGGTCGTGTTGTCGAACGCATTTGCCTTTGGCGGGTTGAATGCGGTGATCGCGTTGCGCGCCATCTGAACCTGGGGTTTTGCCGGAATGAAAAACGCCGCCCGGTCAGGGCGGCGTTCTGATTTGTGGGTGTCGGCGAGGGGCTTAGTTGCCGTTCGCTTTGTTCACCTCGTCATAGCCCGCGGTGAAACCCTTGAGCGAGATGGTCAGAACCACCGGCGCATCCGGCGCCGCGACCGGAACGATCGTCATGGTGATCTTCTGGCCCTTCTTCATCGCGGCGATTTCGTCGGTGGTCAACCCAAGCTGCGACACGCAGCCTGCTTGCGTGCAGAAGAGGAATGCATAGGTCTTGGCCGGGAGTGCGTCGATTTGCAGGGAAACGCCTTGCGGCAACAGGGTTTCCAGCGGAGTTACAACGGTGGCACGCGCCGCCGCAGGTTGGCCTGCCTTAAAGCCGAAAAGCGAGAAGCGGGCGACCGAATTGCCCTTGTCGTCCTTCAGAAGCTGGTAGAGATCGCAGGGATCCTTGCCATCCGCTGCATGGACACAGCGCACGTCCCAGTCACCGCTGGTCGATTTGACATAGCTTTGGCCGACGTTGGAGGCGGGCGCAGCCGTCGCGGCAGGGGCCGCCGGGGCCGGGGTTGTGGTGGTGTCCGCCGTCGTCGCCGGAGCGGTCGCGGCAGGAGCAGCGGGAGCAGGCGCGGGGGCGGTCTGTGCCTGTGCAAGCGGTGCCATCAGCAGCGCGGTGGCAAGCGTCAGTGCCTTGGTCGAATTGAGCATTTGTTATCCCATCGGTCTTCGTAAAACGGCTGCCGCTGCTCTAACACGCGGCCTTTCGGGTGTCAGGTGCGAAATGTGCGGCATTCCGGCCCGTGCGGGCGGAATGCTGCCAGACACAGGGCTTTTCCCCACGGCCCAAATGCGAAAAGGGCCTCTTGCGAGGCCCTTTCCATGTCTTTTTTTTCTCCCCGTCGGACCGGCCGACTTTGTATGGAGCAGACGCTACGGCGTAATGACAAATGCGTCAACAGGGAATCTTCCAATCTCACATCTGGTTGCGCTAGCAAGAAAAAAGGCCGCGCCCAAAGTTTGGCGCGGCCAGTCCGACAGGGAGGAAGTTGCGCCGCGAACCCTGCGAACCGGCCTCGCGACAGATCAAGGGTGGCACAGAGGCGTTAAGATTGTATGGTTGTGGCCGATCTTTCCGGCCCTCGCGGCTGGGTAAACCTGATGTGAAGGTGTGGATGATGGCTGGGACGATTTTCGTAGGCGGTGGTGGCGAAGGTTACGCGGTGCCGCAAGAGATGTTGCTGGCGTTCGGCAACCGCCATGGCCTGATCGCAGGCGCCACTGGCACTGGCAAGACGGTGACGTTGCAGGTGCTGGCTGAGGGGTTCTCTCATGCCGGGGTTCCGGTCTTCATGGCGGATGTGAAGGGCGATCTGGCGGGGATGGCGGTTGCGGGGTCCGAGGCGGGCAAGCTGCACGCGGCGTTCATGAAGCGTGTCGCCACCATCGGCATGACGGATTTCCGCTACGAGGCGTTTCCCGTCACCTTCTGGGATATGTTCGGCGAAAAGGGCCACCCGGTGCGTGCCACCGTGACCGAGATGGGGCCGGTGTTGCTGTCGGCGATGATGCAGCTTTCCGACCCGCAGGCGGGCGTGCTGAACATCGCGTTCCGACTGGCCGATGAACAGGCGCTGCCGCTGCTGGATCTCAAGGATTTGCAGGCGCTGTTGGTGTTCATCGGCCAGAACGCCGCCGATATCGGGGTGAAATACGGCAACGTCGATAAATCCTCGGTGGGCGCGATCCAGCGGCAGTTGTTGGTGCTGGAAAATCAGGGCGCCACGGCGTTTTTCGGTGAGCCCGCACTGGAGCTTGCCGACCTGATGCGGGTTGATCCCGATGGGCGCGGGCGCATCAACATCCTTGCCGCCGATCGGCTGATGCAGTCGCCGCAGCTTTACGCAACCTTCCTGTTGTGGCTGCTGTCGGAACTGTTCGAGCAACTGCCCGAGGTCGGTGACCTTGACCGGCCCAAGCTCGTGTTCTTCTTCGACGAGGCGCATCTGTTGTTTGACGACGCGCCCAAGGCGTTGGTGGACAAGGTAGAGCAGGTGGCGCGGCTGATCCGCTCCAAGGGGGTGGGGGTGTATTTTATCACGCAAAATCCGGGCGATGTGCCCGATACGATCCTTGGTCAGCTTGGCAACCGCGTGCAACACGCGCTGCGGGCCTTCACACCCAAGGATCAGCAAGACCTGCACCGCGCGGCGCAGAATTACCGCGCCAACCCGCGCTTTTCGACCGAGGATGCCATCCGGGATGTCGGGATTGGCGAGGCGCTGACCTCCTTCCTGCAGGCCAAGGGCGAGCCGGGGATGGTGGAGCGGACGCTGGTCCGGCCGCCCTCGTCGCAGATCGGCGCAATCCCGGATGCCACGCGCGCGGCGGTGATTGCCGCGTCACCGTTCAAGGGAAAATACGACACCATGTTGGACCGCGACAGCGCGTTTGAGCGGCTGGCGGCGCGCGCGCAGGGGGCCTCTGTCGCGGCGAGCCCGACGCAAGAGTTCAATTCGGCGCAACGCTATGGCGGCGCGGTGGCGGCGACGCCGAAGGCAGCACCTGCGCGCCGGACCGATAGTCTGGGCGAGGCCTTTGCCAAATCCTTTGTGCGCCAACTTGGCAACGCCGCCAGCCGCGCCATCGTGCGGGGGGTTTTGGGCAGCATTCTGCGCTGATCCTTGTGCCGGGGGCTATTGCCGCGACTGCGGGTGCCTCCGGCGGGGATATTTGGACCAAAGCAATTTGGCAGGGTCAGAGCGGGCGGATTTTCAGCTTGGTGATGCGGTTTTCGCGGCGGGTCACCACCTCGAAACGGAAGCCGTGGAACGAGAAGACCTGCCCCTCATTCGGGATCATCTGCGCTTCGTGGATCACAAGGCCCGCGATGGTGTTGGCCTCGTCATCGGGCAGGTTCCAGTCGGTGGCGCGGTTGAGGTCGCGGATCGTCATCGAGCCTTCGACCAGCGTGTCGCCGGTTTCCGTGCGTTTGACCGGGTTTTCCGGATCGACGTCGAATTCGTCGGTGATCTCGCCCACGATCTCTTCAAGAATATCCTCAAGCGTGATGAGGCCGCGCAAGCTGCCGTATTCGTCAACCACCAGTGCGAAATGGGTGTGGCGGCGCAGGAATTGGCGCATCTGGTCGTCGAGCGGCGTGGTTTCCGGCACGAAATAGGGCTTCATCGCGATCTTCATCACGTCAAGATCGCGCAGCGAGGCGGTTTCGCCGTTGGCGCCGCGCACCAGGCGGTCAACCTCACGCAACAGATCCTTGGCGTGAATCACGCCCACCACGTTCTCCGGCTCGCCGCGGTAGGCCGGGATGCGGGTGTGCGGCGAGGCGAGGCATTGGGTGATGATCTGATCGGGGTCGGCATCGGCGTCGATCATCTCGATCTGACTGCGGTGGCGCATCACCTCTTCGACCGTGCGGTCGCCAAGGTCGAGCGCGCCCAGCAGGCGGTCGCGGTCTTCCTTCATCACCGCGCCTTCAGAGTGGCCGAGCGCGATGGCGCCGACGATTTCTTCGCGAAGGGCTAGGATCGGGCTGGTCGGGTCGGTCTTGACGCCGAACAGCGCGAGCACCACGCGCACGAAGGCGCGCACGGCGGTGACGACCGGGGTGAACAGGATGATGGTGGCACGGATCGCGGGGGCGACGCGCGCGGCGGCGCGTTCAGGGTTGGTGATGGCGTAGGTTTTGGGCAGCACCTCGGCGAAGATCAACACGAGGAAGGTCATCACCAATGTGGCAAGGGCGACGCCTGACGGCCCCACCACGCGCGTCAGCAGCGAGGTCGCGAGCGAGGCCGACAGGATGTTGGTGACGTTGTTGCCAAACAGCACGGCGCCGATCAGACGCTCATTATCCTCGGTCACTTTCAGCGCGGCGGCGGCACCTTTCGAGCCTCGGTCAGCCTGCGTGCGCAGTTTGCCGCGCGAGGCGGCGGTCAGGGCTGTTTCCGAGCCGGAGAAGAACGCCGACAGCACGAGCAACACGACAATCGCACCCGCCGTGCCCCAAAAGGTCGCATCGAGAAAACTGGTGTCAGCGGGCATGGTGGCAAGCATCCTTGGGCGTTTGGCCCGTTATGGGCATCCTGTGCGGCGCAATCAAGGCTTGCGTGCCAGCGGATGGTGGTCAAGCACCAGCGCGCGCAGGCGTTCGTCCAGCACATGGGTGTAAATCTCGGTGGTGGAAATGTCAGCGTGGCCGAGCAGGGTCTGGATCACGCGCAGGTCGGCACCGTTGGCAAGCAGATGGGTGGCAAAGGCGTGGCGCAGGGTGTGCGGCGTCACCTTGGCGGCATCGACACCACCCGCCACGGCGAAATCCTTGATGAGCAGAAAGAAACGCTGGCGCGTCATGTGGCCTTCGGCGGCGCGGCTTGGGAAGAGAAAGCGCGAGGGCGGTTTGCGGGCGGCAACCGCCTCGGCCTCGCTTGCGTCGCGCAGGCTGAGCCAGTCACGCAGGGCGGCGCGGGCCGGGGGTGACAGGGGGACCATGCGTTCCTTGTTGCCCTTGCCCATCACCAGCAGCATTCGCGGATCGCCGCGCGCCGCAGAGACGGGCAGGGTGACCAACTCGCTGACCCGCATACCGGTGGCGTAGAGCAGTTCCATCAGGCAGGTGTTGCGGATGCGGTCACTTTCGCGGCCCTGCGTGCGGGCGGCATCCAGCAGCGCCTCGACCTCAGCGATCGACAGGGTGGTGGGTAAGCGCTGCGCCTTGCCCGGGCCAGAGATTTGCAGCGCGGGGTTGTCGTCGCGCCAGCCCTCGTCATGCGCAAAGCGGTAAAGCTGGCGGATCGACGACAGGCGACGCGCGCGGGTGGCTTTCGACAGGCCGCGCGCATCGCAGTCGATCAGGTAATCCTCGATATTCGCGCGGGTGGCCGTGGCGAAGTGCAGTTTGCGATGCGCCAGCCATTCGGAAAAGTCCAACAGGTCGCGCCCATAGGCCAGCCGTGTGTTGCGAGCGGCGTCAAGCTCTGCCGCCTGCGCCTCGAGAAACGTGGCGATCCAGCGCGTCATGGGCAGCGCGGACATCGCCTAGCCCTGCCGGTCCAGCAGCATGAGTTCCAGCGCGACACGCTCGGCCGCCTGCACTTGCCCGACTTGGCGCAGCAGTTGCAGCCCTGCGGTAACACCGCGCAAGTCGCCGTTGCTGCCGTCAGAGATGCGCTTGATCGCGTGCAAAATCGCCTCTCCGGGTTTGTGTTCGGCAACCAGCGCGGCGAGATCGTCGCTTAGCGGCGTGGTGTCGGTGAAGGCCGCCGCGATGGCAAGCGCCATCGGCTCGTTGGGGGCGGTGGAGGGGGTGCCGCGGGCCAGGCCGATCAGGAACGCCTCGGTCGCGTCCACTGGCGTATGGGTCGCCGCGACCACCGCATAGTCAGGCGACAAAAGCCCGATGCGGAAGGCCAGCGCCGCGAGCTTTGGCGGCAGTTTCATTTGCGACAGCGCCTTGCCGTAAAGCGTGGCGAAGGGCACCTCCAGCCCCGCAGCCGACATTGCCGACCACGCGGCGGGCAGGGTGCGCGCCACGATCACGGCGCTTTTGGCGTGCAGGCCCGCGTCGAATTTCTGCACCGCTGCGATGCGATCCCACGGCTCGCCCGAGGCCGAGGGCTTGCCCGCGGTATAGATGCCGATCAGCCTATTGGGCGATACGGCACCCGTGCGCGCCAGCCGTTCTGCCGCCTCGATCTGCGCTTTCCAGCCGGTGTTGTCGCGCAAATCGGCCTGCGCGAAGGCAAGCGGTAGCGTGTTGGTCGGCAGGGGCTCGCCAATTGCCTCCATCATGCGCCAGGTCAGGGGCGTCGGATGCGCGGGCGGGGCCATCTGCGTGGCGGTGTCATCGGATTCGGTGTCGAGAAAGCGGGTGAGCAGCGTGGTCTCGGTCGGTTTCAAAAGCCCCAGCGCCTCGGCATTGCTGAGCGTCAGGCGCGCCGCATCCCAGTCGCCATTGCGCGCAAGGCAGAATATGCGGGCGGGGAAGGTGGGCGCGACCTCGGGATGTTCACCCATCGTTTTGCAGGCGACATCCTCTTGCCCCAGCAACAACTCGACATCGAACCACCGTCGGAAAAAGGCGGGTTGCCGCGTGCCCGTCAGCGCCAGAAGGGCCTGCGCCTGATCCAGCGCCCCCAGTTGCAGAAGCTTGTCGATGCGCGCCAACAGGAAGCTACCGCTTGCCCCGGCATCGGCGGGGGCGTCAACCTCGACCAACAGCAGGGTGTAAAGCAGATCCTGCAGTTGCGGCAGCATATGGATGGGCTCGGCGTTCAACAGGGCCACCAGATCGGCGCTGCTGCTGGCGCCCCACAGATCTTCGGGAAGGCCGGTGACCTTGGCGGGCAACAGACCCAGCCCGTTGATTTGCGTCGCTCGGAGCACGGACACATCAATGCCGGGCTGTGCGCCCGCGCCAAGGGGCGCCGCGATGGTCGGGTCTTTGGGCACCGCCACCGCAGGCGCGGTCACCGAGCGCGACAACCAGTCGATGGCCGACATGGGGGACTGGGCGCAAACCGGCCCGGCCATCAGCAAGACGCCGGCGAAGAAAAGCCGGCGCGCTGCGCTGTTAGTCGACATTGATCTTCACCGGTTGCACCACCTGCGTCTGGATCGGGCTGAGATCACCCAGATAGGCAAACCCGCCCAATGCTGCCAGACCCAACACCACCAATACCAGAATGCCCTTGACG
>JAJXZX010000060.1 GCA_021779835.1 Pseudomonadota bacterium
CGGCCTGACGCAGGATCGCAAGGATCTGCGGCTCTGTGTATCTGCTTGTCTTCATTCAGAATCTCCTCGTGCATCTTGCCGAGAAAATTCTACTTATGCAGCCCCTTACTTTCGGGGGGGATTACCGCTTATGGACCATGTCCTGATGTACGTCGCCGGGTGCATGACGCGGTCCAACCGCGCCGCTAGTCTCGGGATGGCAGAGGAAGACGGAGGCAGTGTTTTCCGGTGCAAAGTGAAAGGGGGCGTTCGGTTCCTTTTCGGTCTGTGTGTCCCGAACGTTTCAAAGTCGATCAGGATCTCGCCGTGATCGGCCTCATGTCGGACGAAAGACCCCGTGACCCTGCCTGCCACGCCGTGAGATATCTGGCGGGCAGGCGGGGTTAGGTCCTTTCATTGCCATCAGGTCCGAAGCACTCGGGTCATGGCTGGAACACAAAAGTTCCGGGAGCAGAGGCAAGAGGGGCGAGGCCACTGTCCGGTGCGCCTATCGGAGGCGGGTTAACCTGCCCGCCCCCCCGCGCCATGAGCCAGTCCGCCCAATCGGGCCACCACGATCCAGGCTTTGGTTCGGTCTGTGCGAGCCATGCATCGGGGCCAACGTAAAGTGCCCCGGCGGGCCTGCGCGAGATACGGTAATGTCGCCCCTTGTGCCCCGGTTCGCTTAGGATGCCGCTGTTGTGTCCGCTTTTGGTCAGAACAAAGGTCAGGTCGCCATCGGTGAACAACTGGGTTTTGTAGACCGAACGCCACGGCGCAATATGGTCGGTCTCCGTGCCGATCACAAACATCGGGACCGACATATCCTTTAACGCGATGACCCGCCCCTCGACCGCGAACCGCCCCGCTGTCAGCCGGTTTTCCAGAAAGAGCCCACGCAGGTATTGCGAGTGCATCCGCGCCGGCATCCGGGTGGTATCTGACAGCCAAACCCCGATATCGGTCGGCACATCCTCTCTGCCCAGAAAATACCGCTGAACCGCACGGCTCCAGATCAGATCTTCGGCACGGATCGTGGCAAAGGCGCGGGCCATCTGCGGGCGATCAAGATAGCCCTGTTCCCACATCAGATCTTCCAGAAAGGCGATCTGGCTTTCGTCAAGAAACAACAGCAACTCGCCCGCTTCGGCAAAATCCACCTGTGCGGCCATCAATGTGACCGAGGCCAACCGGTTGTCGCTGTCGCGTGCCATGGTGGCAGCTGCAATCGCCAGAATGGTCCCGCCAAGGCAATAGCCTACCGCATGAACCGGGGCGTCGGGTATGACGGTCGTAACCGCATCCAGCGCTTCCATCACGCCACGCTTGCGGTAATCCTCCAGCGATAGGTCGCGCTGATCTACCGTCGGGTTACACCAAGAGATCATGAATACCGTGAAACCTTGCCCGACAAGGTAGCGCACAAGCGAGTTTTCTGGTGAGAGATCAAGGATGTAATATTTCATGATCCAAGCCGGGACGATCAGGATTGGCCGGGCCTGCACTTGCGCCGTTTGGGGCGCATACTGAATCAACTCGAACAGATCGTTGCGAAAGATCACCTGACCCTGGGTGCAAGCCAGATCCTTCCCGATCAGGTAGCCTTCCGGCGCCGGATCGCGCTGGCCGGTCAGCGTCTTCATGGCATCATGCGTGAAGTGCGCGCCCCCTTCGATCAGGTTTTTGCCGACGCTGCGTGCCGTTTCGGCAATGATTTCAGGATTGAGCAGGGGAGAGTTCGAGGGTGACAGAATGTCAAGCGTCTGGCGCGCAAGGAACCGTGTGCGCTCGGCATCATCGGTGCTCAATCCGCGCATCGGTTCGGTTGCGCCGTCCCACCAGTCTTGAATCGCAAGAAAGCTTTGCTGCCACAATTGGAACGGCGGCTTTTGCCAACCTGCATATTTAAAGCGGTGGTCATAGGGTTTTGGGGCAAAGGGTGGCGGGGAGGTGGGGCTTGTCGCCAGAGAGAACACCTTCATGAAGTTGCGTTGCGCGTGCTCGGCCAATTCAAGCTGACGACCGGGCGCGCGTGCCATATGCTGTGCCCAATCGCTCCACGCTTCAAGAAAGGCGTAGCTGGACACGCCGCCGCTAAGTCGCGCCACGGCTGCCCGTGCCGCCCGGTCGAAATTCTCATGTGGATGATCCGGGCCTGGCTCCTGCGTTGGAGCCGTGGCGCGCGGGATCAGCGCCTGAAGAGGGGCATTTTGCGGATGGCGGGTAATCGTTTTCGGCTTTTGCGGGGATCGCGTCATCGGGAGTCACTGTGTTGAGGGCGACACTTTTTACTCTCGGCCAACCCAATCCGCACCGCTTTGATGCAGATCAGTTCGCCGATTGGCGTGGGTTGCAGCGATTGGCGAACGGCGGAAGTCGCATCTCTCGTTGACGTTTTGAAACAAGGCGCATCGAAAGTATCAAATTCAGTTTCAGCCGTATCTCATTGTGGATTTGGGTGGTGTCATTTGTGGACGGGTCCGTTTTGGCAAGGGTTTTCTTGAGTGACGCTGATCGTTGCAGGTTGCGGTCATTTGTCCGGCCTGTTTTCGCGGCGCGTATGACCGCTGGCCTTGATGAAGTCTACCTACCGGGTCCCAATCCGACAATCGAGGTTAGAGGCCTCGACAGCACCTCAAGGTGTCCCGGTTGCGGTCCTGTTTGATCATCATCACTCACGTCTGCCCTTGCATTCCATATCGACAGCTGTTGGCTGCCGCGGTCCTGATCGTTTCAATCCACCGTGGAGGCTCGGTAATCTTCCCGACGCATCAGCATGGCCCAGGCGGCCCCAGCAGTCTTGTTGGCGATGGCACGGTAATGCGCCGCGTAGGCTTGCGCTCCAGCAGCGATCGGACCCAGGCCCCGGTTGGGGTGTCGGTGTTCGGCGCCCGTCGTGTGACGGAGGTGGCGCCCACGACGAGAAGCCGGCGCAAGTAGCTGTTGCCCATCTTAAAGATCCGTCCGCAGCGTTGTTTGCCCCTGTGCGCGAAGGTTGACCAACACGGGCGCTGGGCCACCCTTCCCACACCCATTCTTCTGGCGGCACACAGTTCGCTTTTTGACTGGCTTGTGCCGGGCCAGGGCGATTTCTTGCCCGTGAGAGGTCGCAAACCGATCAGACATACGCTCCGCCCTGATGAGACTCTTGACGTAATGGGCCGTCGGTCCCTAGGGAGGATACAATGTCTCTAGACATGGCGCGGTTCGCCGCAGGGCTGCGGCCCGAGGATGTGCCTGAGGAAGTGCTGCGCGTCCTTCGTCGCAGCTTCATCGACACGATGGGCGTCGCAGCGATCGGATCCACCACCGATCTTTCGCGCATTGCGCGCAAGGGCGCGCGCGCCCTCTTTGGATCTGGGGATGTTGGATCCGCGCGCATGTTGATGGACGGGCGTCCGGTGTCGCCTGCCGGGGCGGCGATGGCCGGGGCTTTCACCATCGACGCCGTCGATGCGCATGACACCAACAGCCACACTAAGGGCCATGCGGGCTCAGCGATCTTCCCGGCGCTGCTCGCCGTAGCCGACGCGAGACCGGGCCTGACCGGGGCCGAGTTTGCGGCCGACCTCGCCGCCGCGTATGAGGTGAGCTATCGCGCCGGACTGGTTCAGCACGCGACCTGCGCCGACTATCACACTTCAGGCGCCTGGACCGCGGTGGGCGTCGCCGCGGCCGTTGCGCGGATGCTGGGCTGCGACAACGAGCGCATCCGCCATGCCGCGGGTATCGGCGAATATCACGGGCCACGCAGCCAAATGATGCGCTGCATCGACCATCCCACGATGGTGCGTGACGGCGTCGGCTGGGGCGCGCCGTCCGGCGTTACCGCGGGCTATCTCGCCGCAGCGGGCTTTACCGGCGCCCCCGCGCTCACCTGCGAAGGCGAGGACGCCGCGCCCTTTTGGGCCGACCTCGGCATCGGGTGGCGCACGGTCGATCACACTGACTACAAACCCTATCCCTGCTGCCGCTGGGCGCATCCCGCAATTGACGCCGTTGCCAACCTGATGGCGCGCCACAGCCTGACCCACCAGGAAATCGCCGAAGTGCGCATCCGCACCTTCCACAATGCGACACGCCTCGCGGGCTACGAACCCAAAACACTTGACGAATTCTCTTACGCCATCGCTTTTCCCGTCGCGGCGATGATTGTCCGGGGGCATCTTGGTGTCGCCGAACTGTCCCCCGAAGCGTTGCGCGACGAGGACATCCTGCGCATCAGTCGCGCGACCACGCTGATCGACGATGACGAGATGACGCGCATTAGCGTCGGAAAGCGTTGGGCGCAGGTCACGCTGATCGCCACGGATGGTCGAATCTTCGCGGATGCAGCCCGCAGCCCACGCGGCGGTGCAGACGCGCCAATGTCCGATGCCGAAATCCTGCAAAAATTCCACGCCTTTGCCGACCCTGTCATCGGCATAACCCGTGCGGCGCGACTTGCCGAACTCTCGGCCAACTTCGACAGGCTTGATAGCGCGGGTTTTGCCACCCTGCTTAACCTAAGTCTCGATGCCCCCTGAGAGCAGGTTGGAACCGGTCTCGGCCGGGCCAGTTACGATACCCCCGTTCGACCTTGCCATCACGCCACTCGGCTTATAGCAACATATCGTCGAAAGCCGCCTGATTAAATTCCGCGCGTTCGAAACATGCCATCTTCCGCCGCGCCGGGTCAGCATCCCACGATCGTTCAGCGCCCCGGCAATCGCCCGTAGCGTCGTGTGCCCCTGCGCCCGGATGTCCGCCAGCACGCGTGCGAGGCTCTCAGCATGCCGGTCCGCGTTCAACGCGATGGCCGCCCGGAGTGGTGCCCCGCCCTTCCCTGCCCGCCGGAGTGCCGCCGCGCCATTCGGGTTGCCAAGCTTAACACCTCGCGCCTTTGCGACCGCCAGCGCCTCCTTCGTGCGCCGCGAGATTGCCTCGCGCTCCTGCTGGGCCACCAACGCCATGATGCCGACCGTCAGATCGTTCGCCTCCGGCATGTCAACGGCGAGGAACTTCACCCCACTGTCCCGCAGCGTCAGCAGGAACGCCGCGTTGCGCGAGAGCCGGTCGAGCTTCGCGATGACCAGCGTCGCGCCGGTCAAACGCGCTAACTGGATCGCCTTGCCCAGTTCCGGCCGATCCGGGTTTTTGCCACTCTCGACCTCGGTGAAGCGGCCGATCAGGTCCGCCCCGCGCGATTGGGCAAACCCGTCGATCGTCTGTCGTTGCGCTTCAAGACCGAGCCCGCTCGCCCCCTGCCGCGCCGTCGAGACGCGCTCATAGGCGATTAGCCGGAAGGATGGGGCAGCATCTCTGACCATGTACACACATGCCTAACGTTCGTTGCGCAGTTGTGTACCATCAAAAGCGGGCAGAGTGTACGGCAAGGCATTGATCTAAATGTTGATTTAGAACTGGAGGCGGCACCAAGCGGCTACAGAAGATCGATGTCGCTCGCATCAATCGTTCCGGCATCGCCGTCTTGCGGCAAGCCGCCCACAATCCGGATCGTCGTGACCTGCGGACCGGCATCCTTCTGGAACGCGGCCACACGAGATCTGGAGGCCGGCGTGATGCCAAGCTCGCCCATGTAGCGCCCCATCAGTTCAAGCTATTTGTTGGCGACGGTAAGCCAGGGGTTCTGCTGGATGTAGCCCGAGGCCGTCTTCACCAGGGTCGGCGTCTCCTTCAGCTTTTCCTCGGCCTCGACCCAGCGGCCGTACGACTGGCAATAGGCCGCCAGCGCCGCCCGGTCGACCAACGTCACCACGCCCATGTCCTGAAGCGCCCCCGCAATACGCCGCCACTCCTCGGTGGCCACGTCCGACAGATGGGGCGGGCAGTCGATTTCCCCCTCCGGCGCCACCGGCTCGTCAGCGTTGTAGCCGCGCTTGCCGGGGTTACCATCGATCAGCCGGATCGCCGTGGGCTTTGGTTTGCGACCGCGCATCATGACCCGCTCGTCCCGGTGCGGCCTTCGATCAGCTCTTGCGCCGCCTGATGCCGTAGTGCCATCGCATTCAGGGCATCACGGACGGCCTGCGCCCCCGAGCGCTGTGTCTCCGCTGCATCGGGCGGAAGGGAATGCTCGACCAGCGCGGTCTCCCGCCCGCCGCCTTGCGTCTTGAGATAGAAGATCATGCATGCGGTATCGCCGCTACGCGCTTTGGTGAGGCGGCGCAACTGGCTCATGGCGCGCCCTCCGCACGCGCGGCTGCAATTTCGACGAAGCTTTCACCCCCCTCAAGCCGTGCCTCCTGCCCCGTGAACGCCTGCCAGCGCAGGATCGCCACATCGACATAGGCCGGATCAAGCTCGATGGCGTAACACGCGCGTCCGGTGCTTTCCGCCGCGATGATTGTCGTCCCGGATCCAGAAAAGGGTTCATAGACCGCCTGCCCCGGGCTGGAGTTGTTCAGAATCGGGCGGCGCATGCATTCGACTGGCTTTTGCGTGCCATGGATCGTCTCGGCATCCTGATCACGGCTGGCGATCTGCCAGAGTGTGGTCTGCTTGCGATCCCCGCTCCAGTGCCCGGTTGCCGCCTTGCGCACCGCATACCAGCAGGGTTCGTGCTGCCAGTGATAATCACCCCTGCTCAGCACCAGCCGCTCCTTGGCCCAGATGATCTGCGAACGGACGTTGAAGGCTGCGGCATCGAGACTGTCGGCTACCGTGGTCGCATGCAGCGCGCCGTGCCAGACGTAAGCCACGTCGCCGGGAAAGAGCGCCCAGGCGGCGCGCCAGTCGGCCCGGTCATCGTTCAGCACTTTGCCGGTACGCTTGGTCTCCGAAGCCCCGGCCCGGTTACGCCAGTCAGGATCGTACATCACGCCATAGGGCGGATCGGTGACCATGAGATGCGGCGCAACACCCGCCAAGAGCCGCGTCACGCCGCCTGGATCCGTCGCATCGCCGCAAAGCAGACGGTGCGCCCCGAGATGCCACAGGTCGCCAAGCCGGGACATCGGAACCGCAGGCGCCTCTGGCACCGCGTCTTCGCGGGGGTCTGCCGCGTCGCCGCGCAGCAGCGCATTGATCTCCCGGGGCTCAAACCCCAGCGTGCCGAGATCGAGGCTGAGCTCATCAAGTTCGCCCACCTCCAGCGCCAGCATCGTGCTGTCCCAACCCGCCTGTTCCGACAACCGGTTGTCGGCAAGGATGGCACCCTTCTCCCTTTGCCGACTGCCATCCGGTGGAACACTGGCGGGCGCTGCTCGACTTCCGCAGCGGCTTCCCCGCGGCCGACGTCAACGGCGAAGAACTCGCGTTCTACCTCGCCGTGAGCGCGGACACCGCCGAGCGAAGGGGCGAACGGCACATCGCTCACCTGCACCACAACCTCTTCGCGGAACGTAGCACCAGCGAGGGCGCCCAAGTTCGCCGCATCCTCAACCGCCATCCGAGACCGAAGGGCAAGCCATGCACTTGATGCTGATCCCAGCCGTTGTCCTCTAACTTTCTGCGGGTCGGTTCTGGTGGCGGCGCATTGTCATCCCCGGCGCTCCATCCGAGCAACCCGAACCGTGGCGCGTCGAACTACACTCTGGACTCATTGATCATATCCAGAAGATGACGATGGCCGCGATGGCGATGGCTGACATGAAGGTGTGCGCGCATCGGTCGTAGCGGGTGTGGATGCGCCTCCAGTCCTTGAGCTTT
>JAJXZX010000035.1 GCA_021779835.1 Pseudomonadota bacterium
CAACTGTCCCTCTTCGAAGCTCTAGACGTCTCAAAGCCTGCTTGAACCGCCTGTTGTTGTGGCAATTCCGGAAATCGCTACAAGTGAATTCAATCACTTAACCGATTTGCTGTTGAACTTCTGGGGGAAGTTCATCTGGCCTGTGAGCCAGGACGGAACGGCAGTGGCGATATCCGCAGCACAGCTTGGCTATCCGCTGGAAGGGATCGACTGGCGCAATCCGCGCTGGACGCAAAGGCCTAAATCGGCTGGACAACGTGCGGTGAAACGCCTGTTTTATTGGGTTTTCATGCTGTCCGCAGTAAGCGGTTGGCATGTCAGACGCTGCGCGGTTACCGCATCTGCCGGATTGATTCCTTCAACTGCCGGACATATAGGCGCCGCATGCAGGAACGTCTGCACGTTCAGAGCGCGGCCGGACGCACAGTTCGCTGACGCGGGGACGCAGACTGCGCTCGTGCATCCCGACGGGCTAAGCGATCGCCCTGCCACGATGAAGAGTCTTGTCTTTTCAGTGCCCCCGCGGGGTCAGGTCGGTTCTGCCAGCATTGCGCAAATCGCGCTTGTGACCTGATGGGTCGTCGCCATGCCGCCGAGGTCTGGGGTGTGAAGGGTCGGGTCATCGGTTGCGCGCATGATCGCGTGCATCAGCGCCTCCGCAGCGTCGCGTTCGCCCAGGTGGTCAAGCATCATCGCCGAGGTCCAGAACGCCGCAATGGGGTTGGCGATGCCCTTGCCCGCGATGTCGAAGGCGGATCCGTGGATCGGTTCGAACATCGACGGCGCGGCGCCGGTCGGGTTCAGGTTTGCCGTCGGCGCGATGCCGATTGACCCAGCGAGAGCGGCCGCGAGATCGGACAGAATATCGGCGTGAAGGTTGGTGGCGACGACCGTATCAAGCGATTTCGGGTGCAACACCATCCTGACAGTCATTGCATCGACCAGCATCTTGTCCCACGTCACATCGGGAAATTCTTGCGCGACTTCGGCGGCGATTTCATCCCACAAAACCAAGCCGTGACGTTGGGCATTCGATTTTGTCACCACGGTCAGTTTCTTGCGCGGGCGCGAGCTGGCGAGTTCGAAGGCGAAACGCATGATGCGGGTGACGCCGGTGCGGGTGAAGATCGACACCTCTGTCGCGACTTCGTGCGGTTGGCCACGATGGCTCCGCCCGCCTTGGCCGGAGTATTCGCCTTCGGAGTTTTCGCGCACGATGACCCAGTCAAGGTCGCCCTTTGCTACGCCGGAAAGCGGGCTTTTGATGCCCGGCAGGATGCGGGTTGGGCGGACGTTGGCAAACTGATCCAGGCGTTGACAGATCGCCAATCGAAGGCCCCACAGGCTGACATGGTCGGGAACATCTGGTGCGCCGACGGCACCGAACAGGATCGCGTCGAAGGCGCGAAGCTGGTCCACGCCGTCGTCGGGCATAAAGGTGCCGGTGCGCCTGTAACGGTCGGATCCCCAATCAAAACGGGTGACGTCGAGGTGAAAGGTGTTGGTGCGCTGGCTGAGTGCGGTCAGCACCTCGAGACTGGCGTCGATCACCTCGACACCGATACCGTCGCCCGGGATGGCCGCAATCCGGTAATTTCTGGTCATGGCATGGTCTCCTTCTGCCGTTTCTGCCGGGCGGCTTTAGCTTTTCAGCCATTTCTGGAACGCGTCGCCATAGTCCGGGTGCCAGCGCGAGAGCGGGGGGCGGTTTTCCGTGATGTCGCCTGCGGCCCAGAGGATGCGCTTTTCGTCGGTGCGGCGATCAACCTCGTTGTCGGGGCAAAGGATGTAGAAATCGCCCCGCTCGATCGACTGAAACAGGAACGCGACGACTTGTTCAGGCGTCCACGCCCCTGCGGGCCTTTCGGTGCGACCATGCGAGGTCAGCGGCGTGTAAACGAAGCCAGGGATGAAAAGCCGCGCCTCGACCTGCGCGTCGGGGGTGTTGCGCAGGGTGTGTTGCAACGCCTCGGTAAACGCCTTTACCGCCGCCTTGGAGACGTTGTAGGCCGGGTCGCCGGGCGGCGTGGTTATCCCCTGCTTGGACCCGGTGTTGATGATCAGGCCGGGTTGCCCCGCAGCGATCATGCGTGGGGCAAATATCTGGCTGCCGTGAATGATGCCGCCCATGTTGACGTCGAGGATCCTGTCCCAGTTCCCCTCGGCGTCGAAGATGGTGCTGCCCGGTTGGATGCCTGCGTTGTTCATCAGGACGTTGACGGCACCAAAGGTTTCCCCGACCCGGTCGGCAAGCCTTGTGAGATCTGCGCGAGAGGCCACGTCGGTTGGCACCGCGATCACGTCGTTGGGGGCGGTGCTATCGAAAATCAGCGTTTCGCGGGCGGCCGCCAAGGCCGGGGTGTCGAGGTCTGCGATACAGATGCGCATACCAAGGCGTGCCAGATGGCGCGCGGCAGCGAGGCCGATGCCGGAGGCGCCACCGGTGACGACGGCGACGGAACCTTTGGTTAGGGCCGGATGCATGGGGAACCTCCTGTTGATGACGTATCGGCTGTGCGCCGGATCAGGCCGTGGCGCCCTCGAATATCTCGAAGCCGGTATCAATGGTCAGCGGCTGCTTGGGGCGTTCTGGCGAGACGAGAATAGCCTCGATCGCGCGCTGACCGATCAGAAAGCGGTTGGAGCGCATGGTGGACAAAGGCTGTGGCAGTTCGCGGCCGATGTCGAGACCGTTGAAGCCGAAGACGGCGAAGTCGTCGGGTAGCCGGATGCCTGCGCCAAGACAGTGGAAAACGCCGCCCACGGCCATGTCATCGTTGGAGTAGATCGCAACCTCGACCTGCGGCGCGTCGCTGCGCAGGCGGGCGGTTTGGGCGCGGCCAGTGGCGACCGAGCTTGGCCCGTCGGACAGCGCCTGCGCCGCGATGGTCAGGCCGGATTCGGCAAGCGCCTGACATATCCCGTCATAGCGCAGCCGGGCACGACGGTCAGCGTTCCAGTCGTGACCGACATAGCCGAACCGCCGATAGCCACGCTGGATCAGGTGCCGCCCGATGGCGTGGCCCGCGCGGCGGTGCGAGGTGCCGACGGCGACGTCGATGGGTGTGCTGTCGATATCCATCATCTCGACCACGCGGATGCCGCTTTGATCCAGCATCCGGCGGGTGGCGTCGGTGTGGTCGAACCCGGCAAGAAGGATTGCCGCAGGCTTCCACGCCAGAATACCGCGCACCATCGCCTCTTCGCGGTCGGCGTTGTAATCGGTGGTGCTGATCACCGCCTGCAAGTCCGTGGGTTCGAGGGCGGATTGGATGCCCTGCAACACTTCCGGAAAGACGATGTTGGAGAGCGAAGGGATCACGACCCCCACGAGGAAGGCATCGAGGGACGCAAGCGACCCGGCGATGCGGTTGGGGACGTAGCCCATTGCCCGCACCGTCTCCATCACCTTTTCGCGGGTGGCGTCAGCGACCAGCCCCTTGTTGCGCATGATGCGGGATACGGTGGATTCGCTGACCTCGGCGCGCAGGGCGACCTCGCGCACCGTGATCTTGCTTTTTCTGTCTGGCAGTCGCTGTCTTGGGGCCATTATGCGCCTGTCCTTGGGTCTGTTCGGGCAGATCGCGCCCCGACATGGGATGCCACGGAAGACACCGTCTTGCATAGGGTTTCGTTGCGGGGCGGGCCTAGATGCCACCCCGCAAGCTGAGTCAAAGCTTAACGTATTTACGCCATGGATGTGCCTCATGAAAGCCTAGAACCTCGCGCGCCTTGCGGTTGGAGAGCGGCGCTTCGTTGGTGCCCATTGGCCGGGTTACCGGAACGTTCGGGCAATATTTCGCAAGGAAATCCGCGGTGGGCATATCAACGGTGATCGTGTCGTTGACGGCGTTGAAGACCTGATAGCCGAGGCCGTCTTTCTCGATGCAAAGATGCACGATCTCGCCCAGATCACGCGCGTCGATATAGCTCCACGCGTTGCGCTTACGGCTCATCGGGTTGGCGATGTAACCGGGGAAGTTGGCGTATTCATGCGGTTCAATCACGTTGCCGATACGGAGCGCGTAGATGTCGGCGCCATAGCGCATGGCGAAGGCGCGGGCGGTCTTTTCGTTCACGACCTTGGACAGGCCGTAGCTGTCCATCGGATCGCTGTCGTAATCCTCTTCCAGTGGGAAGCTGTGGTAGTCCTTGTCGCCCTCGGCAAAGCAGACGCCGTAGGTGGTTTCGGACGAGGCCACTATCACCTTGCGAACGCCAAGCTTCATCGCGGCTTCGATCACGTTGTAGGTGCCGACGGTATTGGCGGCAAAGGTGGCGTTGTCCGGTTCGATCATGACGCGGGGAATGGCGGCGAAATGCACCACGGCATCGGGCGCGCGCGGGGGCTGGCCCTCGTCATATCCCTCGAAACCGAAATGGGTGGTGAGCGCGTTGAATACGGCGCCACTGTCGGTGATGTCGGTGATCAGCGTGTTGACGCCGGGAAGGTCCAAAGGCTTCAGGTCGAGGTTGAGGATCGAATAGCCCTTGGCGAGCAAATGCGGAACCGCGTGGCGCCCGGCCTTACCCGTTCCGCCGGTGAAAACTATTCTTTTCTTCATATCGATCTCCGTTCTGTCTGATCTTGTTATTTCGCCGGCTTGGATCAGCCGGTCGCAGCAAGCATTACCCGCTCTTGCGTCGCGTCGGCACGGTCAATTTGTCCACTGATGCGGCCCTCTTTCAGCACGATCACGCGGTCACTGATAGCGAGAATTTCCGGGAGGTCCGATGAGACCACGATAATCGAAATTCCCTCTTCAGCGAGTTTGTTCAACAGCGCATGAACCTCGGCCTTGGCGCCGATGTCGATTCCTCTGGTCGGTTCATCGACAATCAGAATCCGGGGGCGACGCGCCACCCACTTCGCGATGACCACCTTCTGCTGGTTACCGCCGGAAAGATTCAGAACTTTCTGCTCGGTCGACGGTGTCTTGATCCCAAGCGATCGAACGAATTCCATGCAGGCAGCGGTTTCCCGTGGTCGACTGACCACATCGAGAGTGCAGTAGTCCGACAAGTGAGTCAGGCTGAAATTCTCGCGGACTGACATGCCGAGGACCAGCCCAAGCTCTTTGCGATCTTCGGTCACAAAACCCAAACCGTGCGCGATTGCCTCTGACGGGTTGGATATCTTGACCTTCTGTCCGCCTATGTGGACTTCGCCGACGTGCGGTCGACTGCCGAAGATCATTTCCATGACCTCGGTGCGACCAGCCCCGACCAAGCCAAAGAACCCGAGAATTTCGCCGCGATGGAGGTCAAAACTCACATCGGAGACCTTTACGCCGATCTGTCCGTGGTGCTTTTCGCCCAGTGCGCGGACTGACAGCAGAACCTCGTCTGTCGCATGCGAATGATGTTCGCCAAACAGCTGCGACAGATCGCGGTCCACCATCTTGCGCACCAAGATATCGCGCGTCATCTCGGCGATCGGGCGCGAATCCACAGTTTCTCCGTCCCGCAGGACTGACACGCGATCGGCAATCTCAAAAATTTCGTCCAGCTTGTGGGAAATAAAGACGATACCGATACCCTGCGAGGCCAGTTTTCGCACCATACGGATCAAAGTCGATGCCTCGTGGTGGCTGAGCGATGCCGTGGGTTCATCCATGATGATAAGCTTAGAGCGGTACGATATCGCCCGTGCGATTTCGACGAGTTGCCTCTGGCCAATGCTGAGTTGCCCGACCTTCGCTGAGGGGTCGATCGCGACCTCGAGTTCCGAAAGGACCGCCCGTGTTTCGTCGGCCATCCTGCGCTTGTCGAGAAGGCCCAGCGGACCGATGGGTTCCCGGGCAAGAAAGACGTTCTCAGCCACCGTAAGATTGTTAACGACCGCAAGTTCCTGATAGATGATGCTGATCCCAAGCGCCCGAGCGTGTACCGGGTCCTTGATCACGGTGTCCTTGCCCTCGATCCGGATGACACCGCCCGGATCCGCGCGCAAAACGCCGGTCATAATCTTCATCAAAGTGCTTTTTCCGGCCCCATTTTCACCCGCAATTACATGAACTTCACCCGCCCGAAGCGTAAGGTCGACCCGGTTCAAAGCCTTCACGCCCGGAAAGGTCTTTGATATGCCGTGCATTTCAAGAAAGGGGGTCATGGGAACCTCGGCTGGAAAGAAAAGCGGGACGGAGCCAGATTGGACCCGCCCCAGTCGTAGGGAGACTTATTTCGTGTAGCTGCCCAGATTGTCAGCATTGACGACAGTCACGCCAGTATCGATGTCCTTCGGCGCAGTCTCAGTACCCTTGATCTGTGCGACGAGGTTCTCGACCGCAAGCTTGCCCATTGTAATCGGACGCTGAACCATGATGCCGTCGATAAAGCCGTCTTTCACGCCCTTGATCGTGTCGGGCAGGTCGTCGAAGGCAAACACTTTCAGCTTGCCTTTGTCGGCAGCGAACTCTTGTTCGGCCAAGACCTTGGCTACGGCAGGGCCGCCAACTTGGCTGATGCCGAAGATGCCGGCAAGTTGCGGGTGGCCACGCAGCAACGCCTCGGTCACTGACACGGCCTTGGCAAGGTCATCTTCAGTTCCTTCGGTTGCGACGATCTTGATGCCGGGATAGGCCTTCAGCGCTTCCTTCACCCCGTCGATCCGCTCGTTCAAGTTCGAAGCTCCCAGCTGGCCGGTGACGATCGCAACCTCACCCTTGCCACCAAGCGCCTTGGCCATGGAGTTGCCCATGGTCACGCCGGCCTGCTTGTTGATCGTGCCGATGTACATGCTGCGGCCACTGTTAGCGCTGTCACTATCAAAGGTAAGAACCTTGATGCCAACTTTCATCGCCTGCTTGATGATGCCTTCGACCGACTTCGGCTCGTTTACCGAAATCGCAATGCCATCAACATGGCGCGCCATTAGATCTTCGATGATCTTCACCTGGGTAGCGCCTTGTGTGTTGGCCGGCACCACCCATTGATAATTCACGCCAAGCGTCTTAGCCTCGGCGGCCGCGCCGTTATTGACATCATCAAAGAACGGCACCGCAACTTTCGGCACAACCGCAATGGTGATTTCCTTGGCCATCGCTGCTGATCCACCGACCAAAGCCGCAGCAACCATTACGGCACGTGCAGTATTCTTAAAGGTACGCATCCGGTTTCTCCTCCTCACCCGATCTCGTTGCGAGCGGGCCTGTTGACATTAACTTCGCATGTTCAGTGTTTGCGTTAAGTGATCCTAGGCTTACACGTTCCCTCCCTTGAGCCTGTTGCGCAGGACATCAAGGCTCACGGCAATCAGAATGACGCCTCCGGTGATGGCTTGCTGCGCATAGGTATTGATGTTGAGCAGGACAATCCCGTTAGAGATCTCCCCCACAAGAGCCGCGCCAATGACGGCGCCGGTCACGCTGCCGATGCCGCCTGCCAGACTGGCTCCCCCGATGGCGGCGGCGGCGATAACGTCAAGTTCCGACCCGAAACCCGATGCCGGCTCAGCAGACAAGTACCGCGAGAATGCAATCACACCTGCAAGCGAGGAAATGGTGGACGACAGGACATAAACCGCCAACTTGACGCGGTTGGTCTTTACTCCGCTAAGCCTTGCCGCGTGTTCATTTCCGCCCGTTGCATAGATATGGCGACCAAAGCGGGTCCGAACCATGATGAGCGAAAAGACCACCGTCAGAACCAGCAATATGACCACGGGCACCGGAACCGGCCCGATATAGCCTTGGCCTAGCATGGAAAAGCTGTCGGGCGTCTTGGGCGTGACAGGAACCCCATGGGTTATCATATACATGAACCCGCGACCGATGCTGAGCGTTCCAAGTGTTGCTATGAACGGAGGCAAACCGATCACCGTTATCAATAATCCGTTTGCCAGGCCGAACATCAACCCGACACAAATTCCGGCGGCAACGCATATGGACTGGGAATAGCCCGCATCGAAGCACAGTGCGGTAACGAGGCCAGCCAACCCCATCGCGGACCCGACCGACAAGTCAATTCCGCCGGTTATGATCACCATGACCATCCCGATGCTCATGATTGCGGTCAAAGAAAAGGCGCGCGACACACCCATCAAATTGTCGACTGTCAGGAAATAGGGCGTGAATGCGCTAATTATCGCCCCCATGATGAGCAGCGCGACCAACACGTTGACTTCGCGTATATGACGCAACTGCAATAGGTTGCGCAGTATTCCTATTCTTCTCATTTCAGACCGCGCGACTTCTTCGCCTGAGATGGCCATTTCCGTTCCTCCCCCATCGCCTCATCCCTCCCCTGCTCCCGGCCCTGCGTGAAAGCGTCGGCGGTGATAGCCCCCCGACCTGCTCGGACACCCGAGCCCACGTCGAGCGTTTTCGCAACCCGGGCAGCCTCGGAGGCTTCCCCCTACGATTCTGAAAGCCAGCGCTCCCGCATCCACTTCATGGCAGCGCTGTCATGTTGGGGATGAGTCGAGCCCGTTGTCAATCACGAAAATAAAATCTGGCTCGCGACATCGGCTGATTACCCTTTCTTTTTTTAATTTGGCCGCCTGTGTCACCCCAGGATTACGATGCAAACCGGCGACTTTTCTCTTGCGAACTGCCTGACTAAGCGCAATGATGGCAGCGCTGCCATGCTAACGCTATCATTTCTCGGTAACCTTGGCATCCCCCGCCCTCAAACTGGCCCGATCGGCCGTTCATTCTGGATCAGTACATGCCTCACACAGTCGTCGATTCGCCCAAGACTCTCGCGTTGATCCACACGGTTGCGGGTTTGATTCCGATATTCGATGACCTTGTTGCTTGCGAATTCCCCGGCTGGGTATCTTTCAATATGCTGGACGAAAGCCTGTTGCGAACGACCATCCGAGATGGGCAATTATCGCTTTTGACGACACGGCGGTTGACTGGCATGGTCTGGTCCGCCGTCGATGCAGGGGCTACTGCAATTGTGGTTACCTGCTCCTCGTTAGGCAGCGCTGTAGATGCCATTCGACCATTGTGCCCGATTCCGTTGTTCCGCATTGATGAAGGCATGGCCAATGCCGCGGTCAACGCCGGGCCACGCATAGGGGTTCTGGCTACCCTTCGCACGACATTGGAACCTACCAGCGCGCTGATCAAAGGCGCCGCAAAGCGCAATGGGAAAGAGGACAGTCAACTAATTCCGATGCTAAGCGAGGGCGCGTTCGAGAAATTGCAGGCTGGCGACGTTGCTGGCCATGACGCAATCGTTGGACAGAGCTTGCTGGATCTGTGCCGAAAGGTCGATGTGATCGTGCTGGCACAGGCATCTATGGCACGTGCGCTTGCTTCGGTACGAAACGATCTTGGCGAAACCCCTGTACTGACCAGCCCCGAGCTTGGCATGGCGCATCTGCGTGCATGCCTTAGTGCCTGACAAAACGGGGTAGCCGTCGCCCAAACCCGTCACAGATTGAGGAGAATAGAATGGAATACAGAACGCTTGGACGCTCAGGGCTAAAGGTTTCGGTTTTGACGATGGGCACGTTCACCTTTGGCGGCGCCGGACCCTTTGCGATGGTTGGCAAGCAGGGCGTCAACGAAGCGCGGCGGCTTGTCGACACCTGCATTGACGCGGGCGTCAACCTATTCGACACGGCCAACATGTACTCTACCGGTCTTGCCGAAGAGATTCTCGGAGAGGTGCTGGATGGGCGACGCGACGATGTTCTGATTACGTCCAAAGCTCGGATGCGGATTGGGGCGGGGCCAAACGACGAGGGAGTCTCGCGCTATCACCTGATCCGAGAATGCGAGCGGAGTCTGAAACGACTGCGAACGGACCACATCGACATCTACTATATGCACGAATGGGACGGGCTGACCCCGCTCGACGAGATGCTGGCCGCGCTGGATACCCTCGTAACGCAGGGCAAGGTGCGCTACATCGGCTGTTCGAACTATTCTGGCTGGCATGTGATGAAGTCATTGGCTGTCAGCGAGCGCGATCGCCGGCCACGCTTTGTGACCCAGCAAATCCACTATACTCTGGAGGCACGGGAGGCCGAATACGAGCTGTTGCCGATATCTGTCGATCAGGGCCTTGGAGTACTGGTGTGGAGCCCCCTAGCCGCAGGACTTTTGAGCGGAAAACACCGGCGAGGCGGCAAGACTCCTGAGGGATCTCGTCAGTTTGCAGGTTGGACTGAACCTCCTATACGCGACGCGGAAAAGCTGTGGGACATTGTGGAAGTACTGGTAGAGATCGGTGCGGAGCGCGGTGTCTCGGCGGCTCAGGTGGCACTGGCCTGGCTCTTGGGGCGCCCGGGGATCACCTCGCTGGTGATCGGCGGGCGCAATGAGGCGCAGTTCCTCGACAATTTCGGAGCAGTAGACTTGAAGCTGACGACCGAAGAGACGAAGCGCCTGACCGACGTCAGCACGATCCCGTTGATCTACCCCTATTGGCATCAGCGCAACTTTGCCGCCGATCGTTTCTGCGAAGGCGACCTCGCGCTGCACCGCGACTTCGCAGAAGAGTGAAAAGGGTGGCCCTTACCGAGTCTCGGCGAGGGCCTGCATCCATGCCAACCCGGCGACTGTCCCTGCGGCGGGGCGGTATTCGCAGCCGACGAAGCCGGTAAATCCGAGGCGATCCAGCTCTCGCAAGACTTTGAAATCGTCCAGCTCTCCGGTTCCGGGTTCGTTGCGCAGCGGGACCGAGGCGATTTGGACGTGGCCGATGATCGGCATCATCTGTTGCAGGCTGGTCAGCACATCGCCATGCAGGATCTGGCGGTGGTAGATGTCGAATTGCAGCTTCAGATTGCAAATTCCAAGGTCGCCGATCAGGTTGGCCGCAAATCCAAAATCATTGAGGAAGTAGCCCGGCATGTCGCGCCTGTTGATCGGCTCGATCAACACGTCGAGATTGGCGGCCCCTGCCGCGTCACAGAGGTAGGCGAGCGAGTCGGCATAGGTTTTGCGCGCGGTAGCGTCGTTGCGGTCGGCAAGACCGCTCATCACATGGACGCGGGCAACGCCGGTTGCCGCCGCATAGCGCAGGGCGGTTGCGACCGAGGCGCGGAATTCCGGCGCCCGCGCGCTTAGAGCGGCTAGACCGCGATCGCCCGCCGACCAGTCGCCGGGTGGCAGGTTGAACAGCGCTTGCGTCAGGCCGTTTTCGGCAAGGCGATCCGCGATCTCTGCCTCGGCAAAGTCGTAGGGAAAGAGGTATTCCACGGCATCGAACCCAGCGGCGCGCGCCGCGGCGAAGCGGTCGAGGAAGGGCAGTTCGTTGAACATCATTGTCAGATTGGCAGCAAAGCGTGGCATGATTCAGCCCTCCATTCCCGGCAGGTCAAGGCCCGCAAGATTTGCGATCATCCGTGCGACGGATGCGTCATCATCGCGCCCCATCCCGGCCGCCGCCGTCATCACGAACATCTGCAAGGCCATCGAGGCGACCGGGGTGGGGAATTTCAACCCGCGCCCGATGTCGGCCACGATGCCAAGATCCTTGGTAAAGATGTCGATGGCGCTGCGCGGGGCGTAGTCCCCTTCTAGCACATGAGGGATGCGGTTTTCGAACATCCACGAGTTGCCAGCCGAGGCCGTGATCACCTCGTAAACACGGGCGAGGTCAAGGTCCATCGCCTTGGCGAATGTAATTGCTTCGCAGGCGGCGGCGATATGGACACCGGCCAGAAGTTGATTAACGATCTTGAAGGCGGCCCCGACGCCTGCCTTGTCGCCAAGTTCGTAAACCTTGCCGGCAATGCTGTCGAGGACGGGCCGGGCATGGGCAAAGGCCGCGGGATCGCCGGACGCCATGATGGTCAGATCCCCCGTCGCGGCGCGGGCAGCGCCGCCGCTGATCGGAGCGTCAAGATAGCGCAGGCCTTTCTGGTTTGCCTGAGCCTCGAACCCGCGCGCGGCCTCTGGTGACATGGTGGCGCAGGAAATCATCGTGCCGTTCTGAGCCATGGTTCCCGCAGCGCCGTCGGCTCCAAAGAGCACATCGGCGGTCTGGGCAGCGTTCACGACGACCGCGATCACGATATCAGCGGCGGTTGCCGCAGCGGCAGGCGATGTTGCCGCCGTTCCGCCAAGCGCGACGAAGCGCGAGAGCGGTTCGGGATTGAGATCAAACCCGGACACCGTGAAGCCATCGCGCAGAAGGGATGCCGCCATCCCGAATCCCATCGATCCAAGGCCAATTACACAGACGTTTCGGCCAACCACTGCGTTCATTCGGGTACCTCGTTTGGTTCGCATCGGGGCAGCTCTGGCTCATGGCCCCAGTGTTGCTCTTGTGCAGGAAAAATTGAAATGATAGCGTTGCCATTACTATCGTTAGCCTACCTCAGAAATGCAATGCAAGCGCTATGTGGAACTGAAGGAGGACGATAATTCGGCGGGCGCCGGTCTGGGGTGGTGCCGAGGGAATGGATGCGATCAAGGTGCGGCAGTCGCTGCGTCGGGACCGGAAATAGGAGCGGAAAGACATGCTGATCGGCGCGGTTGCTGATGACATCACGGGTGCCACGGATCTGTGTCTGATGTTGTCGCGGTCTGGCCTGAAGACGGTGCAAGTGATCGGGCTGCCGGACCCGGCGGGCGCGTGGCCAGAGGCCGATGCGGTTGTGATCGCGCTGAAGTCGCGCACCATTCCGGCGGCGGCGGCTGTGGAAATGTCGGTGCAGGCGGGCCGCGCGCTGCAGCGGGCCGGGGCTAGGCAGATCCTGTTCAAATACTGCTCGACCTTTGATTCCACCGATGCGGGCAATATCGGACCGGTGGCCGAGGCGTTGATGGTGCTGACCGGGGCCGACCTGACCATCGCCTGCCCGTCTTTCCCCGCCGCAGGGCGCACGGTTTACAAGGGTCATCTTTTTGTAGGCGATCGGCTTCTTTCGGAAAGCCCCCTCAAGGACCACCCCCTTACGCCGATGCGTGACCCTGACCTTGTGCGCGTGCTTGGGCGGCAGACCAGCCTGCCCGTGGGCCTGATTGACATTGCGACAGTCCGTGAGGGCGTCGCGTCGGTGCGGCGCGCCTTTGATGCCGCGCGCGCTGCGGGCACGCGGATGCTGGTGACTGATACGCTGACGGAGGAGGATCTGCTGACGCTGGGGGCGGCGTGCGCCGATATGCCCTTGGTGACGGGAGGTTCCGGCATCGGGCTTGGCCTTGCGGCGAACCTGTCCGCAGGACGTCCGGCCAGCGGAGGGTCGCGCATGGCGGCCCCCGACGGGCGTTCGGTGATCCTTGCGGGATCTTGTTCCGAAGCGACGCGCGGCCAGATTGAAAAGGCGCGGGCGGCGGGATTGCCGTTGTTGGCGCTAGATGTTCATGCTGTTGCCTCTGGCAGCCAGACGGCACGAGAGATTGCCAATTGGGTCATCTCACAATACCCGGACTCGATCCCGCTGGTCTATTCCAGTGCTGCCCCTGAAACGCTTGATCACATCCAGAAGATGCTTGGGCGTGATGCGTCTGGGGCGCTTGTGGAGCGAACCCTTGCGGAGGTGGCGCGCTGTCTTCGCGATGCTGGTTTTACGCGGTTCTTGATTGCTGGCGGCGAGACGTCCGGAGCCGTTGTCGCGGCGCTGGATGTGAAAATGCTTGCGATAGGGCCAGAGATCGCGCCGGGCGTGCCGTGGACGCGCAGCCTTGTTGGGCCCGACCTTGCGCTTGCGTTGAAGTCTGGCAACTTCGGCGGGCCGGATTTCTTTCTGACGGCTTGGTCGATGTTGGAGCCGGAGGGCAAGGATGTTTGATGAAACCCGTCTGCGGGACGAAATATGCCGCGTAGGACAGTCGTTGTTCGATCGCGGACTGACGGCCGGGTCGAGCGGCAATATTTCGGCGCGGCTGCCAGACGGCGGTTGGCTGATGACGCCAACCAATGTCTCGCTTGGCGCGCTTGATCCGCGGCGCCTGTCGTTGTTCGATGCCGCAGGAAAGCTTGTTTCAGGGGATGCGCCCACCAAAGAGTCGTTCCTGCATTTCGCGATGTATGGGGAACGTAAGGACGCGGGCGCCGTTGTTCACCTACACTCGACCCATTCGACCGCGGTCAGCATTTTGCGCGATGTCGACCCAGAGGACGTGCTGCCCGCACTGACGGCGTATCATGTTATGCGAGTCGGGCGTCTGCCGCTGGTACCCTATTTCGCGCCGGGCGATCCGGACCTTGCCCATGCCGTGCGCGCGCTTGCCAGCCGCCATCATGCGGTGCTGCTGGCCAATCACGGGCCGGTCGTCGCGGGCACCACGCTCGCCAACGCGCAATACGCGGCAGAAGAGTTGGAAGAGACCGCGAAGCTTTTTCTTTTGCTGCAAGGCCATGCCATTCGCCCCTTGTCAGCCGAACAGGTGGCCGAACTGCGGGCACGATTCAAGCTATCCTAAACATCAATTCAGCACAGATACGAACAGAGGACCCCATGACCCAAAAAGAAAAGATCGGTTTCGTCGGCGTTGGCCTTATGGGCCACGGAATGGCCAAGAACATTGTTGAAAAGGGATATCCTTTGACGGTGATCGCGCACCGCAACCGCAAGGCGGTTGAGGATCTGGTCACGCGCGGCGCAAGCGAGGCGGCAAGCCTTGAAGATCTGGCCCGCAGCGCCAGCATCATCTTTCTATGCCTGACAAGTTCGACCGAGGTCGCCGCTGTGGTGGCAGAGCTGAAGCCCGGCCTTGGCAAGGGCAGCGTCATCGTCGATTGCTCGACCAGTGAACCCACGGTCACGGTGCGCCTTGCCGCCGAGTTGGCCGAGTTGGAAGTTGATTATGCCGACGCGCCGCTAAGCCGCACGCCGAAAGAGGCATGGGCCGGGACGCTTGATTGCATGGTGGGCGCACAGGATGCTGTCTTCGCCCGCGTGCTGCCGGTCATCGAAACGTGGGCCGGGAAGGTTGTGCATATGGGCGGCATCGGTGACGGGCACCGGATGAAGCTTTTGAACAACTTCATCTCTTTAGGCTATGCCGCCCTTTATTCCGAAGCGCTCTCGTTGTCGCGCAAAGTGGGCATTCCGGTTGAGACCTTTGACAAAGTGATCCGCGGTGGACGGATGGATTGCGGGTTTTACCAGACGTTCATGGGTTACGCGCTGGAAGGCAACCGCGAGGCGCACCGCTTTACCATCGGCAATGCCTACAAGGACATGCGCTATGTCGAGTCGATGGCCAATGCCGCGCAGGTGACAACGACGATGGCGAGCGCTGCCAAGAATTCCTTTGCGCTGGCGATGTCGACGGGCGGCGACGGGCCAGAGGACTACGTGCCGCATCTGGCGGATTTCGTCGCCAAGGCGAACGGGATCAAATAAAGGCGCGGACAATGTAGGTGGCCTCCGACGGCCATCGGAGACCCCACCTTGGCCGATGCCATACTCGATCGCCTCGTTCACAATGCACTCCGCCTCACCCCCACAGGTGAAAGCCTGCGCAGGCGCTCCGCCGTCACAAAAACGCTTGACCAAATCGCTCAAGCCTGACTCCATGAACGCGTCGGCCAGCCTGCCCACGATCCCGTGAAATGGCTGCCCAGCATCGCGCGAAATCAGCGCCCATTCTCCGCGAAACCCGCAGGCCGACCGTGGTGGGCTCCGTGCGGGTTCGCCGCCATCCCCACCCCGCGCTTGATCCGACCCACCGTTCGGCGTCTTCCGCGGTCCCCGCGCTTTCGGGTCCGGGTCCCCTTTGTCACTTGCAAGCTATTGGGCGAGCTATGCGCTCTCGCCGTGTTGTGCCTCCGCTGTGGGGACATGCTGTGTCAGCTGGGCCACGATCTGCCGAAACTCTCTCAGGATTTCGCCATGACTCCTGTCGAGGTAACGGGCGAGGCGGTCATTCTGAAGAAGCCGTTCGACAAATCTGCCTGCCACAACAAGACGGAGGTGATCCGGTCCAAGCGCGCCCTCGATCAGCTTGATGTTCTTCTGGAGATTGGCCATCTCCGATCGCATCAGCTCAGCCTGTTCGCGTGTCACACCCGCGGGTGCCTTCTTTGCTGTCGGATCAAGAAGGTCAGCAGGGTCGGTCGCCGCCAGAATGGCCTCAACATATGGCACCGTGTAATTGTTTGCGGCGATCATTAGTTCCGCCGCCTGAATTTGCCGCATGGGTTTCATCTTGCGCAAGAAGCGGAAACTGTTGATCGGACAATGCCGAGCCTTCAAAAGTTCCGCCGCCTCCGGACAAATGCCGTTGAGCAAGGTGCGCTTTTGCCGGATCAGCGCAATGTTCACATTCAACGCGGCAGCGATGCGGGCTTCCGATACGCCGCGTTCGACGGCACGCAGGATCATCTTGTGCTCCTGGATGGTGGCGAGACGGCTGATGCGCTTGTTGTAGGTAAAGGACTCGTCATCGGTAGCCACCAGGCAGATGACAGATGTCTCTCCCATTTCCTTCAGTGCATGCAGGCGAACATGGCCGTCGAGAAGGATGAAGGATCCGTCCTGCCCCGCCGCGCGGGCGACCACCGGCGGTTCGATCAGACCGACTTCGCGGATCGACGCGGCAATTTGCCCATACTTCTGACTCTTGGGCACGGTGGTCGACAGCTGCTTCACCGGCAGGATTGCGGCAATCGGGATCAGTCGCAGGCTTGCCTCGAACCCAGGACTCTTTGGCGATGGCATCTTCCCCATATGCGTCATGCTCTTGGCTCCTGCAGTCCCTCAACGATGATACTCGGAAGGCTATCGAGCCCCTCCGCACGAAGTAGGGTCAGAAATGTCTCGTCCTTCAAAAGCGACTGGAATGCCGCGTCGAGGAAAAGAAGGCTGCTGCGCGTGGCCTGTGCCCTTCTGACCATGTCCTGCTGACGCTCCGCCTCCACGCGATAAGCTTTCACCAGCGCGGCCGACGTCATTCGCGCGCGTGGCTGTTTGTTACGCGCGCCACCCCGCTGCTTGCCATGGCGCTGGCGCAACTCAACGAGCCGCCGCGCCTCCAGAAGCTTCTTCCCGCGCAGTTCGCCCGAGGCATAGGCCGCCTCAAATGCCTTCTGAACGTCCTTCTCCTCGGCACGTGTGATGTAGAGCGCGACGCTCAGCGGCATCTGCCCGGTCTCGACCGCGATCAACAGGCGCTCTTCACCATTGGCGATCAACTCACCGATTTCATGGACATAGGCGAGGGAAAGCCCGGTCTTGTCGGCGATCTGATGGTCCGAATATCCCCGGTCGCGCAGGATGGCGATATCCTGTAGAAGCTCGAGCGGCCTCTGCTGGCGTCGGGCGATGTTCTCGATCACGCTGCGCAGAAGCCGTTCTACTTCGTTCGCATCTACGACGATGGCCGGAATGTGGGTTTCCCCAAGGGCGACATAAGCCTCCATCCGTCCCTGACCGCAGACCAGCCGATACGAGACCCCTGCCTCATCATTGATGCGGGCAACGGTGATCGGCTTTTTCAGCCCAACCTTGCCGATGCTGTCCACGAGTGCGCGGAAGGTCTTTTCCGAGCGTTCACGCGGGTTTTCCACGGTAATGGCGGAAATCGGGATGTTCTGCACTTCGCCCAGTGTCTCGACCTCGCTCACCATGGGGCGACCTCCGTAACCGGAACACGCCGGGCGATGTCGAAGAAGAAATCCAGTGTTTGAAATCGGAAAGCGTCCAGCATCAGACCATTCTCCTCTGCAAGCCCCAGGGGTTTGCGCCGAATCTCGAATTGGGGCAGCAGGTAATAGTCGAGCGCGGCGGAGTTCGTTCGGTCCATCCGGATGGCGATGGTGATGTCGGGAGTGAGCCCCGTATCGAAGCGGATTTTCCAGCGCAGCCCGCCCGTTGTGGTTTCGCGGCAGCGGGCGACGACGACGGAGGCGGTGAATTCGCCATTGATGGTCAGCAGGTCGGTCACCGGGTTGCGTGCCACGGTGCCGCCGATCCGGGTGATCTCGCGGATCACACGCTCCACCTCCTCCCCGTGGAACAGCCGCAGCAACCGGTTCACTTCGATGTAGTGGTAGTCCCGGTCCGGGGTGAAGCCGACGAGGGAGTAAGCCCGGATCAGGCTGCCAAAGCGATGGGCGTAGGCGCCGCTGGATGGCATTCCATCGGCCTCGTCGATCACCAGTCCAGATATATAGCCATGGCGATGGAGCAGCCGGGTCAGCCGATCCAGCATCTCATCATCCGAAAACCTTCGGTTCCGGGCGGCGATGATCGCCTGCACCTTCCGAAACTGTTTCGGCTCGACGATGGCCTCGAAAGCCCCTTCGGACCGGATCCACATCTCAGGGCCATTAGCGACCCGCTTGCGCTTCAGCTTGAAGGAGCGCCGGTTGTAGACATTGTTGCCGATGTATTTCTCATTGGTCAGGAGTTGATGCACGGTCGAGCGGGTCCAGACGCGGCCGAGGTCGGTCAGGATTCCGCGTTCGTTCAGTTCGGCCGCGATTTCGGTTTCCGACCGGCCGTGTTTCAGGAAACGGCTGTAGATCCAGCGGACGGTTTTCACCTCGGCCTCGGGCCCTGGCACGAGGATCACCCGATCGGTCTGCAGACTTTTGTGTTCGCCGCGCTTCAGTTCGGCCTTCACCTCGCCGCGCTCGTCAAGCAGGACACGTCGAAGGCCAAAACCCGCCGGGCCGCCCTGTCGGTAGCCGAGTTCGATCAGGCGACACTGCCCGGTGAATACCTTGTGGGACAGCTCACGACTATACTCGCCTGCCATGGCGCGCTTGACACTCTTGACGATGGTGGCAACCGGGCCGCCATCATTTTCGAACTGCTCGGCGCAGTATTCGACCTGCTTGTTGGCGCGTCGGCAGATGTATTCGTAATATGCAGATTCATCGGCATCCTGAAACCGGCCCCACCGGCTGACGTCATAGACGAGGATCACCTCAAAATCGGCAGTGCCGTCCTGCACATCCTGGATCAGTTGCTGCAGGGCTTCGCGGCCCTCGATCCTGAGGCCGCTTTTCCCGGCATCGGCATAGGAGCGCACCAGTTCGAAACCGCGTTCGGCGGCATATTTGCGGATCGCGTCTGATTGATTTTCGGTCGAGTATTTCTGGTGGTCGGTCGACATGCGGACATATTCGACCGCCCTTCGCATTGGCGGGGTCTTGGCCGGTCCCTTCAATGTGGGCGGATCCTGACCTGCCATTTCCGTCTCCCGGTCAATTCATGCAGGCGTCTCCGTCTGGTTGGACCCCGGATGATGTCTGGGGCACAAAATGGAATCTGCCGCTGTGATGTCTTCTCCACAGGTTTATCGGAGGAGAACGCAGCGATGCGGATCAAGATGGGCACAGTTGTGCCGAAGATGGGCACAACTGTGCACCTGCCGGCAGATCAGACCCGCTATCGCAAGGCCGTGGCCGCCGCGTTGCGGGCTGAACTGGGCTCGACGCACCAGGCCATCAAGACGGCGATGCGCTGGACAGGGGCGAGCGAACGTACAGCAAAGTACTGGCTTTCCGGCGAACGCGGGCCAAGCGGCGAGCATCTGATCCTGCTGGCGCAGCATTCCGACGCGGTTCTGATGACGATTCTGGCCATGGCCGAGCGGCTGTCTGAGCCGCGGCACAGATGTGCCGGTTGTCCTGCGCATGAGCTTGTGTTGCAAAACCTCGGACAAGAACCGAAGTTGTCCGAGGGTTCATGACATGCTCAGAACGGCCTGACGCTGTTCCGCCCGGTCGTTGAGTAAACAGATCGCCACAACGTTCGTGCGGAGGTTAGATCAACCATTCTCCGGTGAGGTCGCAGAAAGTGACAAGGGATCAGGCTTTGATGGCAGTTTCCTTGCCATCCCTGTCGTCAATCTAACTTGATAGCAGACTGTTGGCGACAATGCGACTTGATGTCAGAATGGGTCCCAATTCTGTTGTCAAGTTATCTTGGTATGATTAGGTTGGCGCCAAAACACGTTGATGACAGAATCGGCACGCATATGGTCACCAAGCCTTACGATCTTACAGATGCCGTTACCTATCACATCGGCACCTTTCCCCCATCCGCCCTCGACTACGAGGTACTGCTCGGGCCGCTAGAAGAGGCTGCGGCCTCCCTTGCGCGGTACGATACCAAGATGTTGGGCATGGTGAACAGTGAACTTTTCCTTGCTCCGCTGCGCCGCCAGGACGCGGTCACCTCTTCCAGGATGGAAGGAACGATCTCGACCATAGAGGAGCTGTACCGACTTGAAGCCGAAGAGGATGCAGGCAGCGCCGACCCTTACCGAGAGGCGCGCAACGACGACGTTGAGACATACCTGTACTCCCGCGCGCTCCGGAATGCCCAGCAGGCGCTTGCCGAAGGCGCACCGCTTGGCGAGCATCTGATCCGCACCGCCCATCAGCAGCTGCTGTCCTTCGGCCGGGGAGCCCGCAAGCGCCCGGGCAGCTACAAAGTTGAGCAGAATTACATCGGGGACGAACGGCGGGGAAAGATTTACTACGTTCCAATCGCCCCGGAGCAGCTGGGCCCGGCGATGGTCGAACTCGTTCGCTACATCAACGAAAGCTCGATGCGGCCCCTGATCCGCACCGCCATCGCGCATGTGGAGTTCGAGGCACTTCACCCTTTCGAAGTCGACAACGGCCGGATCGGTCGAATGCTGATCACCCTGATGCTGTGGAAGCTTGGCGTCCTGCATCAGCCGAACTTTTTCGTGTCGGGTTACTTCGAGGCGCACAAGGACGAATATATCGAGCGGATGCGCGCCGTTTCCGCCACGGGCGATTGGACCGGCTGGGTGGTATTCTTCCTCCACGCGATGCACGCCCAGGCGACGGTCAACATTCAGACAGCCGACGCGATCTTCCGCCTTCACGGCGAGATGCGGGAACGGTTCCGCGAAGTCCTGAATTCGCAGTTTCACGATCAGGCGCTCGACTATGTGTTTGCGAGCCCAGTCTTCCGTAACGACCGCTTTGTAGATCGATCGGGAATTCCTCCGTCATCCGCCCGCGCGCTTTCACGTAGGCTTGTCGAGGCGGGCCTCCTGCGCACTATCGAAGCCGCATCCGGACGCAGGGCCGCGATGTACGCCTTTGATCCCCTGCTTGATCTGCTGAAGGTCTAAAACGCAAAAAGCCCCCGGCTTTCGCGGGGGGACTCGTCAAACGTTGAGGTGGCGTTGAGGTGTTTCGCGCAATGCTATGCACAAGTGTTTTTATCGGATTATAACCATCTGCAAAGTTTATGAATTTAGTTGCGGGAGTAGGATTACACCTTGGCCGAACTTCCATCCGAAGCGGACGCCGACGGTAGCCCAGAAAAAACCAACGTCCACCGTGGCAAATTGGGCGGCTATCGCAATTTCTACGGGCCGCGTGAATGGTCGAATCCAGTTGGATGGCCAGGATCGTCAAACAGCGGCAGTGGACCGGCTTCGGCCGCAGTAGGTAAGGGCGGAAAGCCGACTGACGCGGGTGCCGCATCGCATCTGCGGAATTCTTTGAAGGCGGCCTGACGGCAGCGCAGCGTGTTCGTCGGCCAGCGTACCCAGATGAGCAACGCCTTGCGCGGGAACCTCGCTACCCATGGATTGGTCGCGGCGACGAGGACAGCGCAGCGATCCACAAACAAACGATTAAACATAAGTCTGTTCGTCGATATCACAGTGGAGTAATGCAGTTCGCACACAGCGGCGCGATCTGTATCCGCCATAGACATCCGCTTTCATCTTGGTACAGCGACACGGCCATGAATTTGCTGGAACAATTTTCGGCTTGGGTGAGACTTCGTATGGCGATTGCTTGTTTTCGGGCAACTGACCGCATTCTATTGCTAACGAGCAAATGGCTTGGGAGCGGCTTTTGCACGCGGGTTGAAGCACGGTACCTTCTAAAGGCGGCACGGGTGTTCACCGACTCTGCGCCGCGCACTCTTTAAGGTGCCTCGCAGATAGTGGCTATATTTTGCTGGTATAGTGCGACGCCGATTGGCCGTAACCGGGCCCACAGCAGGACATTTTCGAATTTTTTGTGACGTGTATTTAAACGTGATGACAGTTGTTACGGGCGAGAGTATCACGCGCCTTGAATCGCTGCGTATTCAAAATGATCGCCAGCGAAGGAAAGCGGAAATGTCAGACGACAGTCGATCTAGTTGGGAGCTCAGCGGAGCGGTGGTTTAGGGCGACCGGTCCTGACCTGCCGTCACGCTTGGCAGGTATGGGAAGTCCAAAGATGCAACCTTCGTACTGCGGCTCAAGCACGGCAAATCCGGATCGCTTCTGTCGATTTCTAGCCGCTATCCGTACGCTCGGCGGCTGCAAATGAGCTTCGCCGTCGTCCCTATTTCCGCGCATCGTCGGCGCCTGTTTGGTATTTGGGATGCCTTAGCGGCGCTGTTGTTGCTTGCGACGATAATCATCGTGGCAATGGCAGGGCATGGTGTTGTTCAACCCATTCCAGCCACCGGCGCCTCGCTCATTACGCTCGATCCGACCGCCTTGCCCGGATACGCGCTGCGCACAGCGCTCAGGATGCTCGCGGCGCTGTTTTTCGCGCTCCTGTTCACATTTACCTATGCGACGGCTGCCGCGAAAAGCCGCCGCGCCGAGATGCTGCTTATCCCGATCCTTGACATCCTGCAGTCCGTCCCGATCCTCGGCTTCATTTCGGTCACGGTGACTTTCTTCCTGTCACTGACGCCGGGCCGGATGCTCGGCGCCGAATTCGCCGCGGTGTTTGCAATCTTTACCAGCCAAGCCTGGAACATGGCGTTCAGCTTTTACCAGTCGCTGCGGACCGTGCCGGTCGAACTGACAGAAGCCAGCTATTCCCTCAGGCTCGGTCCCTGGATGCGGTTCTGGAAGCTCGAAGTGCCGTTCGCGATGCCGGCGCTGATCTGGAACATGATGATGTCGATGTCGGGCGGCTGGTTTTTCGTGGTGGCCTCCGAGGCATTAAGCGTGGGGAACACGTCAATCTCGCTTCCCGGGGTTGGGTCCTATATCGCACTGGCGATCGAGAAGCGGGATCTTATTGCGATTGGCTATGCAGTAGGCGCGATGCTGGGGGTGATCCTGATCTTCGATCAACTGCTGTTTCGTCCCCTTATCGCTTGGGCTGATCGGTTCCGTTTCGTGCAGGAAACTGAGGTCGCCCCGCCCAGTTCCTGGGTTCTGACGACATTTCATCGCTCGCGCCTTGTCGCCGCCGCCGTTGTGCCATTTGCCGTCTTCTGGGGCTGGACCTACCGCACCGTTCCGAAAGGGCGGGAGATCATGCCCACAACATTTCAGGCAAAGCGAGTCGCTACGCGCACCTTCGATCTGATCTGGATGGCGCTGATCCTTGTGCTACTTGCATGGGCGTTTTGGCGCGTTGCGGATTTCGTGCTGTCCGGCCTTGCGCTATCCGATGTTTTGACGCCGGTCCTTCTCGGGCTGATCACGCTGACACGTGTGATGGTCCTGATCGGTCTGGCGAGTCTGATCTGGGTGCCGGTGGGCGTCTGGCTTGGGCTGAACCCGAAAGCGGCGCGCATCGCTCAGCCGATTGTCCAATTTCTGGCAGCCTTTCCTGCCAACCTGCTATTTCCGCTGGCCGTCTCCGGTATCGTCGCGTTCCGGCTTAACCCCGACATCTGGCTCAGCCCGCTGATGGTGCTGGGCACCCAATGGTATATCCTGTTCAATGTCATCGCTGGTGCCTCGACCATTCCGTCAGAATTCCGCGACATTGGCACCAGCATGCAGGTTCGCGGCTGGCTTTGGTGGCGCAAGATCGCGCTGCCTGCGGTGTTTCCGTTCTACATGACCGGCGCACTGACCGCGTCGGGGGGGTCATGGAATGCTGCAATCGTGGCCGAAATTGCCACCTGGGGCAACACGACATTGCGCGCCCACGGGCTTGGCGCCTACATCGCCGATGCCACCACCGCCGGTGATTTCCACCGCATCGTTCTCGGGATCGTGGTGATGAGCGGATATGTCGTTCTGCTGAACCGTAGCTTCTGGCGCCCGCTCTACCTTTACGCCGAACGCAAATTCCGCCTGAGTTGAACGGGAGACAACCATGAACACAGCGACCCTTCTGGACGTCCACGCCGTGCATAAAGGTTTTCCAAAGCCTGACGGTAGCGAAACCGTGGTGCTCGACGGCGTTGAACTAACGCTCCGCGAAGGCGAGATCGTTGGCCTTCTGGGGCGGTCCGGCTCGGGCAAGTCCACATTGCTGCGGCTCATCGCAGGGCTGTCCAGACCAGGAGCTGGTGAAGTGACCTATATGGGGCGCCCTGTCGATGGCCCGCCGGAAGGCGTGGCGATGGTGTTCCAGAGCTTTGCGCTGTTCCCGTGGCTCACCGTGCTGGAGAACGTGGAGATCGGGCTTGAGGCGCTTGGGGTGCCGCGCGACGAACGGCGGCAGCGATCAATCGAGGCGATTGACCTGATCGGCCTCGACGGCTTCGAGTCCGCCTATCCGCGCGAGCTTTCCGGGGGCATGCGCCAACGCGTCGGCTTTGCCCGTGCGCTGGTGGTGCATCCGAATATCCTACTGATGGACGAGCCGTTCTCCGCACTCGACGTGTTGACGGCCGAGACGTTGCGGACTGATTTCCTCGACCTTTGGTCGGAAGGTCAACTGCCGATCAAGGGGGTGATCCTGGTCACCCACAATATCGAGGAAGCGGTCCTGATGTGCGACCGCATCCTGATCTTCGGCTCCAACCCCGGTCGCATCCTGCGCGAGATCAAGGTCGATCTGCCCCAGCCGCGTGCCCGACTCGACCCGGACTTCCGCGAGATGGTCGAAAGCATCTATGTCGAGATGACGGCCCGTCGGGTGCAGGATCATGCGGCTCGGGCCGAGCGCTTCCCCGGAACGGGTATCGGCTCTGTGCTACCGCGCATTTCGACCAACCTGCTGTCAGGCCTGATGGAGGCCGTCGATGCGGCACCTTACAATGGTGAAGCAGATCTCCCCGTCATTGCCCCGGCGCTGCATCTCGAAATCGATGACCTTTTTCCGGTTGCAGAAACACTCCAGATGTTCCGCTTTGCCGAACTCGTGGGAGGGGACCTACGTCTCAGCCCAGAAGGGCGACGCTTTGCTAAAGCCGATACCGACGAACGCAAAACGCTCTTTGCCAAGCATCTGCTGACCTATGTTCCGCTCGCCGCGCATATCCGGCGTGTCCTGGATGAGCGGCCGAGCCATCGCGGCCCCTGGACCCGGTTCGCAGACGAACTCGAAGACCACATGTCGCCCGAAGATGCGGCCCGCACCCTGCGCGCCGTGATCAGTTGGAGCCGCTACGCCGAAGTCTTCGCCTATGACGATGAGGCCCAGACCTTCAGCCTTGAGAACCCATGATTGGTCAGTTTGGGTGTCCGGACCTCGTCTCGCGTGATTATTAAGTCCGGGCGGCGGGATGCCTTGGTAAGGGGCGATCGCTCTGCGTTCGGCGTCCCGAAGTTCGCGATTTTTTGGGCATTATCAGTTGCTTCCGATGCAGCGTGACATTCTTGGCGAGATGACGCATTTGGCGCCAAGCATAGGAGAGTGTTGCTTTTGGAAAATGTGTTTGCGGTAGACGCCGAAATCGAGGTCAGGCCAGTCGATCTGTATCATTAGGGTGCGTATTCCACGGAAGTTGGGCATCGATTCCACGCGATCGTGGGCACTAATTCCACGGCATGGTGGGCAGCCATTCCACGGGAAGGTGGGCAGCTGGTTTGACCGACGGTTTCATGGAGTCAGGCTTGGGCTGACGGGTCAAGGCTTGAGTTGCGGGCGGCGGCTTTTCGCATGCTTTCTCCGGTGAGTTTTAGCCTGTGGGCGTTGTGAACGAGACGGTCAAGTATAGCGTCGGGGAGGGTTGGGTCTCCGATGGCCTCGTGCCAATGCTCGACGGGCAGTTGGCTTGTGACGATGGTCGATGCGCGGCCATGATGGTCTTCAAGGATTCCCGATGCGCGGTCGCATTGCCGGTCTGACCATCACTCCGGACAGCATGGTTGCAGCCGCCTCTGCGCAAGGCGATGTGATGGAACTGACCCGCGCGCAGGAAACCGAACTGCCGCAGGCGCTGAAGTGGCAGGTCGCCCGGGCCGACGAGGACTATGACGCGGCTCAGGTCGAGGCGCGGCGTATCACCGTCGACACCATGCGCATTACCTCGGAAAGCTTCCCGATGGCGATCCCGCCCGAAGAGGCCGAACGCCGCTGCCGTCGCGCGTTGATGGAAGCATGGGTCGGCCGTGAAAGCGCGGTGTTCCGATTGCCACCCTCACGTCTGTCACTCGATCCCTGTGACGTGATCCTCTTGGACCACGATGGCCGCCTGACGGAAATGCGTCTAGTGTCCATCGCCGACTCCGACCTGCGCGGTGTCGACGCCGTGCGCCAGGACCGGGCAGTCTATGGTCTGCCACCCGGAGAACCACGACCCGCCACTCTGTCAACACCGACGGTCTTCGGCGCACCCGACATTGTGCTGATGGACCTGCCGCAGCTGCGCGAAGATCAGCCCGCGCATCGGCCAATGGTCGCGGCGTATGCCAAACCATGGCCCGGCGAGATTGCCGTCTACCGCAGCGCCGCCACAGACGGCTTTGCCCTGCTGACAACCTTTGGCACCCGGGCGCGCATGGGCCTGCTGGCGGCGGATTTCTATGCCGGGCCGGTGGTGTGGTCGGTGGCGGACAAGCGGGGGCGTTAGGCCAGGGTGCGCGCTGTTCATTTGGTCGATGACAGGCGCTCTGGTTTTCACGCCTCTGCCCTCTGGCTGACCTCTCAGGGTGCCCTCGCTTCTCATCGTGATGGCCCCAGCTGTAACAACCGATAAAGATGACGATTGACATTATTGATGATATGCATCATTGAAAAAAAAATGATGTTCATCATCATAAACATTCACTGCGTCGATCTGCTGAGCCAAGGGCAGCATCGGACGGCACAGAAAGAGAGAGCAACCATGGCGACCCATAATTCCAAGGGGCAAAAGACCGCATTTGTAACAGGCGCTTCCAGCGGCATCGGCAAGGCGGCGGCCATTGCGCTCACACAGGCGGGCTACCGGGTGATTGGCACCAGCCGCAAGGCAACGTCGGGTGAGGTGCGGGATGGCATTAGGATGGTTGCTTGCGACGTAACCGATGATGCGTCGGTGACCGAAGCCGTGGCGCTGGCCTTTGCCGAACTGGGCCGGATTGACCTGCTGGTCAACAACGCTGGTTACGCCTTGTCTGGCGCTGCCGAAGAAAGTTCGGTCGAACAGGTGCGTGCGCTGTTTGACACCAACTTTCTGGGCGTAGTGCGGGTCACCAATGAGGTTTTGCCGATCATGCGGGCACAAGGAGCTGGGCGCATTCTGACCACGGGTTCAGTTCTGGGCCTGATCCCCGGCCCGTTTGGCGCGTATTATGCCGCCAGCAAACACGCGATTGAGGGCTATTCGGAATCTCTGGATCACGAAGTGCGCGGTTTCGGCATCCGCGTGGCGGTGATCGAGCCTTGGGCCACCAAGACTGCGATCGAGGCCAACTCGCCGCAGGGCGACCGTCCGATTGCGGCCTATGCCAAGACGCTTGCCAGATATCGCATGGCGTTTCATGCGGCGATGGCGGACGGTGATACGCCCGAAGATGTGGCAGCGACCATTGTGGCGGCTGCACAGGACCGCAGCCCACGCCTGCGGTATCCGTCCGGCAAGTCGGCAAAGCAAACCTCCTTCGCCCGCCGGTTTCTGCCGCGCGCGTTCTTTGACCGCACCCTGCGCAAACAATTCAACATCGCCTGAAGGGCCAAGATGACCAACCCATCCCATCAAACCGCCCGCTATATCGACGCCGCTAACCAGTTCATCGAGGTCGGCGGCACCCGCTTTGCCTACCGCGAAGTGGGGCCGCGCGGCGGTGTTCCCATCGTGTTGTTCAACCACTGGGCCGCCGTGCTGGACAATTTCGACCCGGCGATTGTCGATGGGCTGGCAGGCCAGCACCATATCATCGCGTTGGATTACCGGGGCGTTGGCGGATCGGGTGGATCGGCTCCGGTGACGATTGACGCGATGGCGCGCGATTGCATTGCCGTAATCCGCGCCATGGGCTTTGCATCCGTTGATCTGCTGGGCTTTTCGCTGGGCGGGATGGTGGCGCAGGATGTCGCGCTGAAAGCCCCCGGCCTGGTGCGTAAAATGATCCTTGCGGGCACTGGCCCTGCGGGCGGCACCGGGATTGCAAAGGTTGGTGCAGTGTCATGGCCGCTGATGGCCAAGGGGGTGCTGACCCTGCGCGACCCGAAAACCTATCTGTTCTTCACCTCGACCGCGAATGGACGCAAAGCGGCCAAAGACTTTCTGGCACGGTTGCAACTGCGCAAGTCAGGCCGCGACAAGGGCCCGACGCCCCGCGCCCTGCTGCGCCAACTGGCGGCGATCAAGGCTTGGGGGCTGCAAGCCCCGCAAGACCTTGGCCACATCCGCATCCCGGTTCTGGTGGCCAATGGCGACAATGACATAATGGTGCCAACGCCGAACAGCCACGACATTGCCCGCCGCATCCCCGGCGCGGAACCGGTGATCTATCCCGATGCCGGGCACGGTGGGATTTTCCAGAACCACGCCGCGTTCGTGCCCAAAGCTTTGGCCTTTCTGGCCGCCTGATTTGATCCTTCATACCGGAGAAACCCCGTGAAAGCCTTTGTCGTCGATAAATACAAGAAGATGGGCGCGCTGCGTCTGGCGGACATGCCCGAACCTGATGTCGGTGCGAATGACGTGCTGGTGCGCATTCAGGCCACCGCGATTAACCTGCTGGACAGCAAGGTTCGCGATGGTGAGTTCAAGCTGTTCCTGCCCTACAAACCGCCCTTTATCCTTGGCCACGATCTGGCGGGAACCGTTCTGCGCGTCGGTGCGCATGTGCGGGGCTTTAAAGCCGGGGATCAGGTTTACGGCCGCCCGCGCGATCACCGCGTTGGCACTTTTGCGGAAACAATTTCCGTGGATCAGGCCGATCTGGCATTGAAACCTGCAAGCCTGACGATGGAAGAGGCTGCGTCGATCCCGCTGGTCGGGCTGACCGCATGGCAGGCCTTGGTTGAGGTGGGCAAGGTCAAGCCCGGTCAAAAGGTGTTCATCCAGGCCGGATCGGGCGGGGTCGGAACCTTTGCCATCCAGCTTGCCAAGCATCTGGGCGCGACGGTGGCCACGACCACCAGCAGCAAGAATATCGACCCGGTCAAAAGCCTTGGGGCCGATGTGGTGATCGACTACAAGACGCAGGATTTTGAGCAGGTGCTGTCCGGCTACGATCTGGTTTTGAACAGTCAGGATGCCGCGACTTTGGCAAAATCGCTGAATGTGTTGAAACCGGGCGGACAGGTGATCTCGATCTCGGGCCCGCCCGATTTGCCCTTTGCTCAGTCGCTGAAGCTAGACCTTTTCTTCCGGCTTTTGACACGGATCCTCAGCCGACGCACATTGAAACAGGCCAAGGCACGCGGCGTGGGCTTTCGTTTCCTGTTCATGTACGCCAATGGCGCGCAACTGGCGCAGATTGCCGCGCTGATTGATGCTGGCGTGATCCGCCCGGTGGTGGACCGCGTGTTTCCCTTTGCCCAGACCGCCGAAGCGCTGGCCTATGTCGAGACAGGGCGCGCCAAGGGCAAGGTTGTGGTCAAGGTCGCCGATTAAGACTGCACTCATGGAAGAGGGGCCGCATCGCTGCGGCCCCCGTCTTTATTGCGCTTGGCTTTCAACGGCGGCGTGGCAATTGGCCCGGCAGGTGTCCAGAATTTCATCCGCCAAGGGCGATGCATCTGGGCAAGCCCGCGACAAAATAACCGCTCCAACCGCCTGCGCCAAAAGGCTGATCGCTTGCGCGCGGGCATCTGCGCGCCCGGCAAGACTATCCTCCAGAGCCACAAACAGCCCCGCGATACCCTCGCCAAACACCGCACGCGTATCTTCAGGCAAGCGCGCCGCCTCACCGCTCAGGGCCGCAGCCGGACACCCCTGCCCCCGCGCATCGCGGTGCTGGCGCGAAATATAGGCATCGATCACATCACCGACGCCATATCCGGCATAGCGCTCCGATGTCTCTATAAACCCTTTGGCAGAGGCTTCGGCAATCAGCGCCTCCTTGGACGCGAAGTGGTTGTAAAACCCGCCATGGGTCATCCCCGCCGTTTCCATCAGGTCCGCCACGCTCACGCCGTCAAACCCCCGTTCACGGAACATCTCGGCAGCGATGGCGACAATTCTGTCGTGGTTTTCCTGGCGCTTTTCCTTGGTGATCCGCATGTCAGAACCCTTTTCAACGGGCCGTCGTTCAGGTGAATATGAAACGATCCGTGCCCGCAATTTTTGCTGATGTATATCATTAATAAGGCGTTGGATGCAAGTAACACATCAACGCCTCCACGAGACTGTGATCGAAACTCTAGGCTGATACATTTCAGGCATCCGCCCACAGACTTGCGCGCGTCTTCATTTTTGCTTATATTGAAGACAAGAAACAGGAGGCCGCCATGTCCCAGACCACAACGATGACTGTCCGCATCAGCGGTGCGCTGAGCGAGTTCGTGGCGTCGAATGTGGGCGAGAACGGGTCCTACGAGAACATCAGCGAATACGTTCGCGACCTGATCCGGCGCGATAAGGAGCGGGCCGAGGCGGAAGCGTTCAACCGGTTGAAAGCCGAACTGACACGCGCATTTGCGGCTCCGGAGGAAAGCTATCGCCCGTTGACCGCCGCCGAGTTGATCGCCCGGAACCGGGGCTGACATCGTGGCCGTCCGCGTCCAAGAAGCTGCATCCCTGCGGCTTGACGAGATCTACCGGTACACGCGTGATCGCTGGGGCGTTGAACAGGCTGATCGCTACATCACCGACCTGTTTGCAGCATTCGACAAAATCGAGGTGCACGCCGTCTCGTCGCGGCCGATCCCGGCAGAGTTCGCCATCGATGGCTTCTACTTCAGGCACGAGCATCATTTCGTGTACTGGCGGCGGCTGTCGAACGGGGACGTCGGCATCGTGACAATCCTGCACGAGCGGATGCATCAGTTGGACCGGTTCCGGGATGACCGGCCCGACTGATCTGGCCCGTGTAGGGGGGCCTCGTAAAACGTTGACCAGGTGTTGACAAGAATTTGGAACGACAAAAGCCGAGCGTTATGCTCGGCTTTGAAGTCTTTGATCTAGGGTCTGGACCCATTAAATCGCTTGCGGGCCTCGGAGCCCACTGATTCACTGGTGGCACCAAGGGGGGCCGCCATGACCGATATGTTCCTGTTGTCCGACGA
>JAJXZX010000009.1 GCA_021779835.1 Pseudomonadota bacterium
GCTTTATCGTGCTGCCCAATCAGGTGATGGACGCCCTGCCCTATGTCCTGACCGTCGTTATTCTTGCGGGCTTCGTTGGCAAAGCCATCCCGCCGCGCGCTGGAGGCGAGCCCTATGTCAAAGAACGCTGAAGCCGTCGCTGCGCTGATCCGCGCCCGTGCCGACGACGCGCCGGTGCGGTTGGGGTTGGTGCTGGGCTCTGGCCTTGGGCATCTGGCCGAGGCTGTGAAAGGCGTGGCGATCGACTATGCCGACCTGCCCGGCTTTCCTCATGCGGGTGTGTCCGGGCATAACCCCAAGCTGGTGGTGGGCGATCTGGAGGGGGTGCGCGTGGCCGTATTCGGCGGGCGCGAGCATTATTACGAAAACGGGCGCGCCGATGCGATGCGCTTGCCGCTGGAGGTGCTGAAGGCGCTGGGGGCGGATCAGCTGATCTTGACCAACGCGGCGGGATCGTTCCGCGCCGATATTCCGCCCGGCGATCTGATGCTGCTGTCCGATCACATCAACTTTTCCGGCCTCAACCCGCTGATCGGCGAGAAAACCGATGCGCGCTTTGTGCCCATGACGGCGGCGCATGACCCCGTGCTGCGCGCCGCACTGAAAACGGCGGCGGCCGCCTGTAACATTCCCCTGCTGGAGGGGGTTTACGCCTGGTATTCCGGGCCGTCGTTCGAGACGCCCGCCGAAATCCGCGCCATCCGCACGCTGGGCGCCGATGCCGTCGGCATGTCCACCGTGCCAGAGGTGATCCTTGCGCGCTTCCTTGGCCTGCGCGTCGCCGCGATCTCGACCATCACCAATATGGCCGCCGGATTAAGCGCGGAAAACATCAGCCACGAGCATACAAAGGCGATGGCCCCACTGGGCGCCGCGAAACTGGAGCGTATTTTGCGAGAACACTTGCAAAAAATGGAATGAGTGTTAGGTCTCGATCCTCACTATTCCTGACACCGGTCCTTGCCTGACAAGCTGGACCCCCCGCCCAGCGGCAAAGCGCCACGACATGCAGATTTTCCTGCCCATCGCGGATGTATCCGTCAACGCGTTCCTGCTGCTAGGAATTGGCAGCGGGGTTGGTCTGTTGTCGGGCATTTTCGGCGTTGGCGGCGGCTTCATGATCACGCCCCTTCTGCTTTTCATTGGCATCCCGCCCGGCGTCGCGGTTGCCACCGGTGCCAATCAGGTGGTCGCGGCTTCGGTTTCCGGGCTGATGGTCCACATACGCCGCAAAACCGTTGATTTCCGCATGGGCACCGTGCTGCTGCTGTCGGGCTTTGTCGGCTCGACTGCCGGTATCTATGTCTTTGAACTGATGAAGGAGGCCGGGCAGACAGAGCTGTTCGTGCAGCTATCCTACGTGTTTTTCATGGGCGCCATCGGGTCGATGATGTTTCAAGAAAGCCTGCGCGCCATCCTGCGCGCCCGCAGGCACCTTGCGGCAGGCACCACCCCGCCCCCGGCACGGGACAAGCACACTTGGGTGCATCGCTGGCCGCTGAAAATGAAATTCCGCACCTCGGGCCTTTATATCAGCGTGATCCCTCCGATTCTTATCGGGCTTGGCGTCGGCTTTCTGTCGGCTGCGATGGGGGTTGGCGGTGGCTTCATCGTGGTGCCCGCGATGATCTACATCCTTGGCATGAATACCAAGGTGGTGGTTGGCACCTCGCTGTTCCAGATCATCTTCGTCACCGCCTATTCGGTGATGGCCCATGCGATCACCAGCCAATCGGTCGATATGGCGCTGGCGGTTCTTTTGATCGTCGGCGGCGTGATCGGGGCGCAAATCGGCACCATCATCGGCTTCCGACTCAAGGCGGAACAGCTGCGCATCCTGCTGGCGATTATCGTGCTTGCGGTCAGCCTCAAGATCGCGCTCGACATGGTGCTGACCCCGTCAGAGCTTTACACCGTGACCACGGTCGGCCTGCGATGATCGCGCGCTCCCTCCGCATCATCGCACTGATTGGCGCGCTGGCGTTGCCCGCCTCTGCGGCGGAACAGGTCGTGGCCGGTCTGTCGGACAATCAGATTGCCATCACCGCGACGTTCAACGGGTCAGAGATTTTGGTGTTCGGTGCCGTCAAACGCGACACTCCGGTGCCGCCGGGCCCGCCGCTTCAGGTCATCGTCACGCTGCAAGGACCGGCGACCCCGGTCAATGTGCGCAAAAAAGGCCACGAGCTCGGCATCTGGGTGAATACTGCAAGCGTGCGTATCAACAGTGCGCCCAGCTTTTACGCCATCGCGACCTCTGACCTTATGCCGCGGGTGCTGTCCGCGACCGACGATCTGCGCTATCACGTCTCTATCCCGCAAGTGATCGGCACCGTTGGCACCGCCAGCATGGCCCCCGACGCGCCCAGCTTTGTCGAGGCACTGATCCGTATCCGCAAGGAAGAGGGGCTGTATGTGCTGGATGAGGGCGCGGTAGAGGTGGATCAGTCCACACTGTTCCGCACCCGCATCAAACTGCCCGCAAACCTGACCGAGGGGCGCTATAAAGCGCGTATCTTCCTGACGCGCGACGGCCATGTCATCGCGGAACACGACACCGGCGTTTTCGTGCGCAAGGCGGGGTTGGAGCGGTGGCTGTATCAACTCGCCAAGCAGCAGGCGGCGATTTATGGCTTTCTGTCGCTGGTGATCGCGGTCGTGGCGGGCTGGCTCGCCTCGGCCGCGTTCCGCCTGTTCAAACGCTGAAGCGCCAGCGGGTCAGCCGCGCCCGACAAACGGCATCTTGGTCGCCATGATCGTCATGAACTGCACATTGGTCGAAAGCGGAAGCATCGCCATATGCAGCACTGCCGAGGCGACCTCCTCCGCGTCCATCATCGCTTCGACGCGGATCTGACCATCGGCTTGCGGCACGCCCTTGGCCATTTTGGCGGCGAGGTCTGTCATCGCATTGCCGATATCGATCTGCCCGCAGGCGATGTCGAACGGGCGCCCGTCCAGCGACAGCGTCTTGGTCAGCCCGGTAATCGCGTGTTTCGTCGTGGTATAGGCGACCGAGCCCGGGCGCGGCGCGTGCGCGGAAATAGAGCCGTTGTTGATGATGCGCCCGCCTTGCGGGCTTTGCGCGCGCATATGGCGAAAGGCGGCGCGGGCGCAAAAGAACATGCCGTTCAGGTTGATCGCCACGGTGTCGGTCCAATCCGCCAGCGGGATCTCATCAATCAGCCCTGCCGGGCGTGAAATGCCTGCGTTGTTGAACAGCGCATCGATGCGACCAAAGCGGCGCGCGGCGGTGGCGAAAGCATCGTCCACCGCCGTCGCATCCGCCACGTCGCAGGGAAACGCCAGCGCGCCGGGATGGGCCGCGGCAATCTCGTTCAGCGGCTCGGCGCGCCGCGCGATCATGCCGACGTTCCAGCCCGCGCCAAGGAATTTCAGCGCGGTGGCGCGACCGATGCCCGCACTCGCGCCGGTGACGAGGATGGTGCGCGTCATGTCAAAACGCCTTGAACGTCATAGTGGTCAGGGTCCGCACGATATCGGGAATGTCGAACAGCTTTTCCGACAGGAAGTGGCCCACATCCTGATCGGCGGGGATATAGACCTTGGCCAGCAAGTCATATTCGCCAGAGGTCGAGTAAAGCTCGCTGACCACCTCGCGGTCATAGATCGCATCGGCAACCGCGTAGGTCTTGCCGGGGGTGCAGCGGAACTGAACAAAGACGGCACGCATCATGGACTCTCCTCTCGGGTTTGCGGCAAAGACTAAGGCCTGCGCGCCGAGGGTGCCAGAGCGTTTCGCGCTACTCTGCCTCCAGCGCCAGCGCGGCGGTCGGGACGATCAGATCGGCGATCCCCAACGGCACCGTGGGCCGCGCCAGACGGTTCCGCACCACCCACAGCAGACGTTTTTCCGCCCGCGTGATCGCGACATAGGCCAGCCGTTTCCACAGCGCCACGCCCGCCTCTGTCCGCCCCGCTTGCGCGGCGGCGTAAAGGTCGGGGGCAAAGACCTGCACGGTTTCCCACTGGCTGCCTTGCGCTTTGTGGATCGTCACCGCCGCGCCATGCAGAAAGGCGGCCCCCATACGGGCGGCGAAAGGGATGAAGGGTTCCTCTTCATCCGGAAGTTCAATCTTGATGATCGACGCCGCCGACACCTGCGGCTGTTCGGCGCCCACCACATGCAGCTTGGAAAAACCCGGCTTGTTGCCCGGCCCAAGGTAGATCACCTGCGCGCCCTTGATCAGGCCGCGCGCCTCCAGATCAATGCGCTTTTTGCGGTGTTTCAGCGGCAACTCGATGCCGTCACAAATCAGCGGCTCGCCCGGCAACAGCTCATCGAGCGGCGCATCGTAGGCAGCGCGAAAGGCGGTAATCAGGCGGATGCGCGTGGCATTGCGCCAGACCAGAACCGGGCTGCGCGCCATCAGTTCCGCCTCAACCCGCTGCGCCACCACCACACGGTCATCGCGGCGGGCGGCATCCTCGATCATCCGCTCGAACGTGTGGAAATCAAGGTCGGGGTCGCCCAGCGCGTGCGCCAGATCAAGGATCGGGTTATCCTCGGCCTGCCGGTGAATGCGGTGGAGGACAAGGCGACGGCTTTCGGGCAGCTTGTCGAACACCATCTCGCCAGAGGCGCCCACGGGCGCCAACTGCGCCGGGTCGCCAAACAGCACCAGCGTCGGGAAAATCTCTTTTAAATCATCCAGTTGTCGTTCATCCAGCATAGAGCTTTCGTCGACAAAGCCGATGTCCAGCGGCTCTTCCCGGCGTTTCCAGCCTTGGATGAAATCCGACCCGCGCAACCCCGCCGCCGCCAGCGCACCAGGGATGGATTTCACCTGATCGTAGAACGCCTTGGCCCGGTCCAGCGCCAGATCGGTCAGCCCCTCAACAACCGGACGCTCGCCATTGCCCGCCAGCCATTCGGCGATCTTTTCATACTGCGGGTCATAGACCGGCGTATAAAGAATACGGTGGATCGTCGTCGCCGGCACCCCACGCGAGCGTAGGACCGAGGCCGCCTTGTTAGTCGGCGCCAAAATCGCCAGCGTGCGGCGATCCTTGCGCCGCCGCCCCTCGTAATCACCCGAGACGGTATCCACCCCCGCCTCTGACAGCGCCTTGTATAACTGGGCCAGCAGCATGGTTTTGCCCGACCCCGCCTTGCCCACCACGGCCAGAACCGAGGGCTTGCCTCCCGCCTCTGGCGAGAGCAGCGCGTTGTCCAGATCAACGCCCGCCCCGCGCAGCACTTCGGCTACGCGGTCCCAGGCGTCGGCCTGATCTTTGGAAAATTGCAAGGCTGGCACGGACATGCGCCGGACCTTAAAGGCTTGAGTGGACGAGTGCCAGTGGCGAAGCGGTCAGCCAGAGCCCCGATAAGGCTGCGCCTCTGCCTCCACCCGCACAGGCCCGCGCGCGGCGGCAACCTCTGCCCGCGCGACGCGCTGCGCCTCTTCGGTCTTGGCGGCAAGGGCGATCAGCCCATGCTGCATCGCATAGACCCGCAAATCCGCAAGCACCTCAAAAATCCATTCGTGACGCATAGCACCGCCCATCTGTTTGCCCGATTAGCAGGGGTGCAAACTTAACATCCGACTAACGCCAGATGGTGCGGGGCCAATGAACTGGGGACATGCGCAAAAAGCGGTGGAAAACTCCACTTAACGCCCGACGCTCGCCTCCAACGCATCCTCAAACGTGCGCAAGCCGGTGCGCGGGCTTTGCACCAGCACCGCCATGTTGCCGGGCTTGTGCTGGTTGCGGCGCATCTTCATATGCGCGGCCGGGATTTCCTGCCACGGGAACACCTCCGACATCGCCGGATCAAGACGCCGCTCCAGCATCAGCTTGTTCGCCGCCGCCGCCTGTTTCAGGTTGGCAAAGTGCGACCCCTGCACCCGCTTCTGGTGCATCCACAGATAGCGCACGTCGAACGTCAGGTTATAGCCCGTGGTGCCTGCACAAATCACCACCATGCCGCCGCGTTTCACCACGAAAACCGAGACCGGAAAAGTCGCCTCGCCGGGGTGTTCGAACACCATATCGACGTTGTTGCCCTTGCCGGTGATATCCCAGATCGCCTTGCCGAATTTGCGCGTCTCGTTGAACCACGCCTTGTATTCCGGCGTGTTCACCGTGGGCATCTGGCCCCAGCAGTTGAAATCCTTGCGGTTAATCACTCCCTTGGCGCCCATCGACATGACAAACTCGCGCTTGTCTTCCTCCGAGATCACGCCGATCGCATTGGCCCCCGCCGCGTTAACCAGTTGGATCGCATAAGACCCCAAGCCCCCCGACGCCCCCCACACCAGCACGTTATCGCCGGGCTTCAGGATATGCGGGCGATGGCCGAACAGCATCCGGTAAGCCGTCGCCAGCGTCAGGGTGTAGCAAGCGCTTTCCTCCCACGTCAGGTGGCGCGGGCGCGGCATCAACTGCTGCGCCTGCACCCGCGTGAACTGCGAAAAACTGCCGTCCGGCGTCTCGTATCCCCAGATGCGCTGCGAGGGCGAGAACATCGGGTCGCCGCCGTTGCATTCCTCGTCATCGCCGTCGTCTTGGTTGCAGTGGATCACCACCTCATCGCCGACCTTCCAGCGTTTCACCTTGTCGCCCACCGCCCAAACGATGCCCGACGCATCCGAACCGGCGATGTGATAGGGCGAGCCGTGGCCATCAAACGGGCTGATTGGGGTGCCAAGCGCGGCCCAGACGCCGTTATAGTTAACGCCCGCCGCCATCACCATCACCAGCACTTCGTGGCTGTCGATCTTCCAGGTATCGACCACCTCGACCAGCATCGAGGTATCAGGCTCGCCATGCCGTTCGCGCCGGATCGTCCAAGCATACATCTTGGCCGGGACGTGACCCAGGGGCGGCATCTCGCCCACTTCATAGAGGTCTTTCACCGGAGCCTCGTAAGGGACAATCGCGCGGGCGGTATCAAGGGCCATCAGAGCCTCCTTCGGCAGGTCGCGCCGCATCGCAGAATCAACGCGGGCTTCAGGGATGAAATACCTATAGCAAAGCAAGATTGCAACGCGGATCACGAAGTTTTTGTAATTTTATGACGCGACAAAATCACGGAAATACAAAAAACCCTATGTTTACAGCAGCCTTCGCACATGCCACCCCGCGCCGCGTCGCGGCGAATTGACAAGGACATAATGTTTTCCATATGAAGTCCATCAGGCAATAAAGTTACCCACCCTCGCGAGGCCCCGATGACCAACGCCAAAGACGCCCCCTGGCTGTTCCGCACCTATGCCGGCCATTCCACCGCCGCAGCCTCGAACGCGCTTTACCGCAATAACCTCGCCAAGGGGCAGACCGGCCTGTCGGTCGCCTTCGATCTGCCGACCCAAACCGGCTATGACAGCGATCATATTCTGGCGCGGGGCGAGGTCGGCAAAGTCGGCGTGCCGGTTAACCATTTGGGCGACATGCGCGCCCTGTTTGACGGCATCCCGGTCGAGCAGATGAACACCTCGATGACGATCAACGCCACCGCACCCTGGCTGCTTGCGCTCTATATCGCGGTGGCAGAGGAACAGGGCGCCGAGGTTGCCGCTCTCCAAGGCACCGTGCAAAACGATATCATTAAAGAGTATCTGAGCCGCGGCACCTACATCTGCCCGCCCGCGCCCAGCCTGCGCATGATTACCGATGTCGCGGCCTACACGCAGACGCATCTGCCCAAGTGGAACCCTATGAACGTTTGTTCATATCACCTGCAAGAGGCCGGTGCGACGCCGGAACAGGAACTCGCGTTCGCGCTCGCCACCGCAACCGCCGTGCTGGACGACCTGAAGGGCAAGGTGCCCGCCGCCGATTTCCCCAACATGGTTGGCCGCATCTCCTTCTTCGTCAACGCAGGCATCCGCTTCGTCACCGAACTGTGCAAAATGCGCGCCTTTACAGACCTTTGGGATGAGCTGTGCTTGAACCGCTATGGCGTGACCGACGCGAAATACCGTCGCTTCCGCTATGGCGTGCAGGTCAACTCGTTGGGCCTGACCGAACAGCAGCCGGAAAATAACGTCTACCGCATCCTGATCGAGATGCTGGCCGTGACGCTGTCCAAAAACGCCCGCGCGCGCGCCGTGCAACTGCCCGCCTGGAACGAGGCGCTGGGTCTGCCGCGCCCGTGGGATCAGCAATGGTCGTTGCGAATGCAGCAAATCCTCGCCTATGAATCCGATCTGCTTGAATATGACGATTTGTTCGACGGCAACCCGGCGATCACCCGCAAGGTGGAAGGTCTCAAGGACGGCGCCCGCGCCGAACTGGCGCAGATCGACGCGATGGGGGGCGCGGTTGCCGCAATCGACTACATGAAATCCCGGTTGGTTGAGGCGAACGCCGACCGCATCGCGCGCATTGAGTCGGGCGAAACCACCGTGGTCGGCGTTAACCGTTGGACCGAGGCCGCGCCCTCTCCTCTCACCGCAGGCGACGGCGCGATCATGCAGGCGGATCCGGCAGCAGAGGCCGACCAGATCGCCCGCCTTACCGCATGGCGCGCCAGCCGTGACGCGGGCGCAGTCGCAACCGCCCTCGCCGCCGTGCGCGACGCGGCCCGCAGCGGCGCCAACATCATGCCGCCCTCGATCGCTGCCGCCAAGGCAGGTGCCACCACCGGCGAATGGGGCGCCGCCATACGCGCCGCGTTCGGCGAATACCGCGCCCCCACCGGCGTCGCCCGCGCGCCGTCGAACCGCACCGAGGGGCTGGAGCCGATCCGCGAAGCAGTTGACGCGGTCTCCTCCAAACTCGGCCGCCGCCTGAAATTCCTCGTCGGCAAACCCGGCCTTGACGGCCACTCCAACGGTGCCGAACAGGTCGCCGCCCGCGCGCGCGATTGCGGCATGGACATCACCTATGACGGCATCCGCCTGACCCCCGCCGAAATCATCGCCGCCGCCGCCGACCAACAGGCGCATGTCATCGGCCTGTCGATCCTGTCGGGCAGCCACATCGCGCTGATCGCCGAGGTGCTAAGCGGCCTGCGCGCGGCGGGCCTGGACACCCCCGTCGTGGTCGGCGGCATCATCCCCGAAGACGACGCCACCCGCCTGCGCGCGATGGGCGTCGCCGCCGTCTACACCCCCAAGGATTTTGAGCTGAACCGCATCATGCTGGACATCGTGGCGCTGGTAGACCGCCAAACCTGCGCGGCGTGAGGGGTTTTCGTCAGCCTCCCACGCCGATATTGCGCCAGATCAAAGGCAAACGCCCCGGCTCGTGAAAGGTTGACAGCGTCAATTACCTCGCGAGCCGGAGACCTCCCATGTTTGAACACCTGAAAGAAAAGCTCGCCCAAGGGCGTGAAGTCCGCGAAATCGAAGCGATGGACGCCCGCGAGCTTGACGAGATCGGCCTAAGCCGTGATGACCTGATCAGCGTCGCCCAAACCCCGAATGCGGTGCGCGAACGCATGGAGGCGATGGCCGCGGTGCATGGCGTCAGCGCCAGCATACTAAACGAGAACCGCGTCGATTACGTCGAGCTTCTCGCCAAATGTCGTCACTGCGGCCAAACGGCCCATTGCGCCGATTTCCTTGGCGATGCGCGTGCCGCGGGTGATGGCGCCGACTTCTGCCCCAACCACAGCGACTATGTCGCACTGGCGGCGGCGACGCACTAAGGTGGCTCCCCACCTTGGCCGGGGTGCTCCCTCGCCTCGGCCGCTGGCCCGGCTGCCGCACATCGCGGCGACCGGGCCTTTTTCATATGCGCCGCCATATGAAATACATATGATTACTGCATGAAATACAGCTATGGTTTTTCGTTCTGCCACAACCCGTTAGCCCAGAATCGCGAACAGGAGCCTCCATGACCGTCCACATCGGCGCCAAACCCGGCGAGATCGCCGAAACCGTCCTCTTGCCCGGCGACCCCTACCGCGCCAAATGGGCCGCCGAAACCTTTCTGAAAGACGCCCGTCTGGTCAATCAGGTGCGCGGCATGTTGGGCTTTACCGGCACCTGGAAAGGCCACCCGGTCACCATCCAAGGCTCTGGCATGGGGATGCCCTCGCTTTCCATCTATGTGAACGAGTTGATCCGCGACTATGGCGCCAAAACCCTGATCCGCATCGGCTCTGCCGGGGGCATGCAGCCAAAGGTCAAGCTGCGCGACGTGGTGCTGGCAATGACCGCTACCACCCTGTCCACCCCCTCGCGCGGCATCTTCCGCGAGCTGAACTTTGCCCCCTGCGCCGACTTCGGTCTGCTGGTCGCGGCGGAAAAGGCGGCGCGGGCGAAGGGTGTGCCAACCCATGCGGGCGGCATCTATTCCTCGGATGTATTCTACGACGAACGTCCTGATCTTACTGAACAAATGCAGCGTCACGGTGTGCTGTGTGTCGAGATGGAAACCGCAGAGCTTTACATCCTCGCCGCCCGCCACAAGGTCCGCGCGCTATCGGTTCTGACCATTTCCGACCACCTGCTGACGCAAGAGGGGCTGCCCTCTGACCAGCGCGAGCGCAGCTTTGGCGACATGGTGGAAATCGCGCTGGAGGCGGCGTTTTCCTAAGCGCGCGCCTTGACGCTGCCCCGGGTTTCGCGTTCGGTGCCCGGGACAAGCGACAAGGAGACGCGCGATGAAAAAACGCCAACTTGGGGCCAGCGGGCCGAAAGTATCGGCCATCGGTCTGGGCTGCATGAGCTTCGCCGGGTTCTTCGGCGCGGCCGACGACGCCACCTCGCTGCGTTGCCTCGACGCCGCGCTGGACCAGGGCATCGACTTTTTCGACACCTCCAACATCTACGGCATGGGCCGCTCGGAAACCATCATCGGCACCTGGCTCGCCAGCCGCAAACCCAATGTGGTGCTGGCAACCAAGGCCGGTATCGTCACCGCCCCCACCCGCCGTTTCGACAATTCCGAGGCCTATCTGCGTAGCGAATTAGAGGCCTCGCTGAAGCGCCTGAACCGCGAGCATGTAGAGCTGTTCTATATCCATCGCCGCGAACAAGAGCGCCCGATTGAAGAGGTGGTCGAAACCCTCAAGCGCTTGATAGATGAAGGGAAAATTGGCGGCTACGGGTTGTCAGAGGTCTCGCCCGCCACGCTGCGGCGCGCCCATGCCGTGCATCCCTGCCACGCGGTGCAGAACGAATATTCGCTGTGGTCGCGCCAGCCAGAGCTGGGAATGCTGCAAACCTGCGCCGAACTCGGCACCGCCTTCGTCCCCTTCTCGCCCCTCGGTCGCGGTGTGTTTGGCGAGGTCTATCCCGACCCGGCAACCATGGCCGATACCGATTTTCGCAAACGCATCCCGCGCTTCACCGAGCCGAACTACACCCACAACCGCGCCCGCATCGACGGCTTCAAGGCATTCGCCCACGCGCGTGGCTGGACGGTGGCTGGCGCCGCGATGGCCTGGGTGCTGGACCAAGGCCCGCACCTGATCCCGATCCCCGGCACCCGCACGCCCGAGCATCTGGCCGAGTGGGTCGGCGCCTCGGAAATCGAGCTGACCAACAACGACCGCGTCGAAATCGCGCGCCTGCTGCCCGCAGGCTTCGCCCACGGCGACCGTTACAACGACCAGCAAATCATCGGCGTCGAACGCTACTGCTAAACCACTGGCGCGCCTGGTATTTCTTTTTGGCAAAAATACTCCCCGCGGAGCGTTCCGCAGCCGCCGAAGGAGCCTCCGGCGGGGATATTTTGCGCAAAGTCACAGCCCGTGACTGCGGTCGTAGCCGTTCTTTCGCGGGCTATGCCAACCCGCCAACGCGCCAGCGCGGGGGCGGAACACCTCGACCAGCAGGGGGTGGCAGGCGGCGGCGTCGCTGGAATGTTCCGACGAACAATCGCCGCCCGGACAGGCCGACAACCCGCCCAGCAGATCAATCTCGGCAAAGAACTCAAGGTAATCGCCGGGGCGCACCGGGCTGGCCTTCATGAAATACTGCCCGGTGTCGCGGGTAAAGCCGGTGCACATGAAGACGTTGAGCACGTCATGCACATGCGCCTCGGCCACGAACAGCGGCAGGCCCGTCGCCTCGGCCAGCGCACGGGTCAGGTTGGAATGACAGCAGTGGTGATACTGCCCGCCCGCCAGCAGGTTATGCGTATAGGGATCGCAGCGCGTGCCGATCACGTCATGCACCGAGCCGCCGAACCCATCAAACCCATACCAATCGAGCGTATCGTGAGTGATCGTCGCCATCGGGCGTAGCGCGGGAAAACTCGACCACATCCGATCGCCGGTGGACAGATGCGTGCCATGCAGCGCGCGCGTCTTTCCGGAATAGAACCGTTCCGAAAGATCGTTTGCGTTCCATAGGTTAAGGTCGCCCACCTGCGGTCCCTCCACGGAAGCGATGCGAAAGAAATGCCCGGCCGGAACGCTGAAACAGCGCGCCTCACGCGCCGGGATCACGGTCTCGGCGGTCTTTTCCACCCCTTCGCGGGCGGCGGCATAGAGGCCCATATCGGGGCGCGGCAGCCCGCTGACCGGGTAGCAAATCACCGGCACCACCGCCTTGCGCGCAGCGGCGTCGGGGGGAGGCGCAGTTTCGGGACGGGTCAGTTTCAAAATAACCTCCGGCGTTGCAACGCGCAGAGGATGGAGGCGCGCAGGCCCGCCGTCAATCGCGGGCGCGCAGGCAGGCGCGTGGGTCTTTGCCGGGCGCGGTATCGCATTCTGCGCCGCAAGCCGCACAACGGAAGTGGCGCGTGGTGGCCCCACCCGTGGCCCGCTCTTCCCGCCAGCGGCAATCGCGCGTCAGGGTGGACCCGCGGCGGCTAAGCCACATGCCGATCAAGACGGCGACGATGACGATGGGAAAAAGGGCCATGGTAGAGATGTCCCCCAGCGCGCGCCGCTTTGCAAGTCACGCCTTAAGAGCCATGAAAAAGCCCCGTGCGCGAACACGGGGCCTATTCTCGATACCGCGCGATCAAGCGATGCGTTCGACCATCATATGCTTGATCTCGGAAATCGCCTTGGCCGGGTTCAGCCCCTTCGGGCAGGTCTTGGCGCAGTTCATGATCGTGTGGCAGCGATAGAGCTTGAACGGGTCTTCCAGATCGTCCAACCGCTCGCCAGTCGCCTCGTCGCGGCTGTCGATGATCCAGCGGTAGGCGTGCAGCAACGCCGCCGGCCCAAGGTATTTATCGCCGTTCCACCAATAGCTTGGGCACGAGGTCGAGCAGCAGGCGCACATCACGCATTCATACAGCCCATCCAGCTTTTTGCGGTCGTCGATCGACTGGCGCCATTCCTTTTGCGGCGTGTTGGTCTTGGTCTCCAGCCAGGGCATCACGCTTTCATGTTGCGCGTAGAAATGCGTGAGGTCGGGGATCAGGTCGCGCACGACCGGCATATGCGGCAGCGGGTAAATCTTGACGTCGCCCTTCACCTCGTCCAGCCCGTAGATACAGGCCAAGGTGTTGATGCCACCGATGTTCATCGCGCAAGACCCACAGATCCCCTCGCGGCAGGACCGGCGGAAGGACAGCGTCGGGTCAACCTCGTTCTTGATCTTGATCAGCGCGTCCAGCACCATCGGGCCGCACTTGTCCATATCAAGGAAATAGGTGTCAACGCGCGGGTTTTCGCCATCGTCCGGCGTCCAGCGGTAAATCTGGAACTTGCGGATATTCTTGCCCTCTGGCTTCGGCCAGGTCTTGCCCGTGCGAATTTTAGAGTTCTTGGGCAGCGTGAATTGGACCATCTGTTATCCCTTCCAGTCGGGTCGGTCGTAAAGTGGCCGGCGCGGAGGCTGGCCCGATTGTTGATAAACGCATTCCTCGTAAACCTTGGAGGGGTCGCGCCCCAGCAGGTAGTCCGAGGAAATCTCGACATTGCCGCCCAGCTCGCTGCCGTGCGTGCCAACACCCATCGCGATCATGCCGCGCGGATGCTGCGCCAGACGCGCCTGCTGAAAGCAGCTTTGTTCGGCCTGCTCAACCGACACCGGCCCGCAGGCGGCCACAACGGCCGCCAGCCCAAGCGCATATGTCGGTGTCACCCGCATCAGTAAACCCGCTTTTTCGGCGCGATGCGTTTGAGGTCGATGCCGCCTTCGTCCTGCGTCGTCAGCGGGTCAAGATGCACGGCGCGATAGTCCAGCGTGACCTTGTTGCCATCGACCCAAGCCAAGCTGTGTTTGCGCCAGTTCACGTCGTCGCGGTCCGGATAATCCTCGTGCGCATGGGCGCCGCGCGATTCCTTGCGCGCTTCGGCACCGACAATGGTGGCCAGCGCGTTCGGCATCAGGTTGGTAAGCTCCAGCGTTTCCATCAGATCAGAGTTCCACACCATCGAGCGGTCGGTGACCTTGATGTCGACCATCTTGGCCGCGACGGCTTCCATCTTTTTCACGCCTTCTGCCAGCGTCTTGTCGGTGCGGAACACCGCCGCGTCGGACTGCATCGTCTTTTGCATTTCCAGCCGCAGATCGGCGGTGGAAATACCACCCTTGGCGTGGCGCAGCGTGTCGAAACGGTCCAACGCCTTGTCGACGCTCGCCGTGTTGACGGGGGCGGCCGATTCCTCTGGGTTGACGATCTTGCCCGCCTTGATCGCAGCAGCGCGGCCAAAAACCACGAGGTCGATCAGAGAGTTAGACCCAAGACGGTTCGCCCCATGCACCGAGGCACAGCCAGCCTCGCCCACCGCCATCAGGCCGGGGAACACGGCATCCGGGTTGTCCTTGGTCGGGTTCAGCACCTCGCCCCAATAGTTCGTTGGGATACCGCCCATGTTGTAATGCACCGTCGGCAGCACGGGGATCGGTTCCTTGGTCAGATCGACCCCGGCAAAGATGCGCGCCGATTCCGAGATCCCCGGCAGGCGCTCGTGCAGCGTTTCCGGCGGGATGTGTGACAGGTTCAGGTGAATATGGTCCTTGTCCGGCCCCACGCCGCGCCCTTCGCGGATCTCGATCGTCATGCAGCGGCTAACCACGTCACGGCTCGCCAGATCCTTGTAGGTCGGCGCGTACCGCTCCATGAACCGCTCGCCGTTCGAGTTGGTCAGATAGCCGCCCTCGCCGCGCGCGCCTTCGGTGATCAGGCAGCCCGCGCCGTATATCCCTGTCGGGTGGAACTGCACAAATTCCATATCCTGCAACGGCAGCCCGGCGCGTGCCACCATGCCGCCTCCGTCTCCGGTGCAGGTATGCGCGGACGTTGCCGAGAAGAACGCACGGCCATAGCCGCCCGTCGCCAGCACCGTCATCTTGGCGTTGAAGACGTGGATCGTGCCATCATCAAGCTTCCACGCGACCACGCCCGTGCAGCGCCCGTCGGTCATGATCAGGTCGATGGCGAAATATTCGATGAAGAACTCTGCCTTTTGCTTCAGGCTTTGGCCGTAAAGCGTGTGCAGAATGGCGTGGCCGGTGCGGTCAGCGGCGGCGCAGGTGCGCTGCACGGGCGGGCCTTCGCCGAACTGGGTCGTGTGGCCACCAAACGGGCGCTGATAAATCTTGCCCTCTTCGGTGCGCGAGAACGGCACGCCGTAGTGTTCCAGCTCGTAAACCGCCTTGGGTGCCTCGCGTGCGAGGTATTCCATCGCGTCGGTGTCGCCCAGCCAGTCCGACCCCTTGACGGTATCGTACATGTGCCACTGCCAGTTGTCCGGCCCCATGTTGGACAGGCTGGCCGCGATGCCGCCCTGTGCTGCAACCGTATGGCTGCGCGTTGGGAAAACCTTGGTCACGCATGCGGTGCGCAGGCCCTGTTCGGCCATCCCCAGCGTCGCGCGAAGACCCGCGCCGCCCGCACCCACCACGACCACGTCGTAGTCATGCGTCTCATATTGATAAGCTGCCATCTTGGGATGCTCCGTTCTTACAGCGCGAGCCGGACAAGGGCGAAAAGCCCCGTCGCGATCGCGGCATAGCTAAGGCAGACGGCACCGATCACCAGCGCGTGCCGGGTGGTGCCTGCTGCATAATCCTCGATCATCATCTGCGCGCCGCTGGCGAAATGCTTCAGCGCGACTACGATGGTCAGCCCCGCGACGATCGCCGGGAAGGGGTGTGAATAATAGGCCTTCACCTCGGCGTAGGGATGCCCAAGGATATGGCCGAAGGTGCAGATGAACAGCGGCACCAGAAACACCAGCGCGACCGAACTGACGTGCATCGCCCAATGGCTTTGCGTTCCGGTATGCGCGGCGCCAAGGCCCACGGCGCGTTTGCGGTCGGTCAGGTATTGCATCGCGGCCCCCTCAGATGACGATGAATGTGAGAAGGGTCAGCACCAGCGACCCGATGATAACGCCCCAGCCCAGCTTGGTTGCGGTCGGGATGTCAAAGCCACGCCCCGAGTCCCAGTAGAGGTGCCGCAGCCCGGCAAGGAAGTGATACCACACCGCCCAAAGCGACAGCACCATTACCAGCTTGCCAAACCAACTTGTGATCACGGCGTTGGCGACGTTGAAATACGCCTCTGACGTCGAGGCCGCCAGCAGCCACCAAACGATCAACACCGCCGTCACGATCAGCGCATTGCCGGTGATCCGGGTGAAAATCGACGTGACCGAGGTGATCTGCGGACGATATATCTGCAAATGTGGAGAAAGCGGTCGGTTGCCCCGGTTCACGTCAGCCATGTTCGGTTTCCTCTGCGGTGCTTGGGCTTCGCTCGGTAGAGTAGCCCAACTGTCTTTGCGGAAAATGAATAACGCTTTTTTCGCCCAAGTCACGCGTTGTGACGGGACTCAGGCGCCGAAACAGGCTGCAAGCGCAGAAAAAATGAGAGATGTGATCACGATTTTAAATCTTGTGATCACACGTTACCGCCAACACGACTCAGCGCGGCATCAACGCCCAATAGTCGAGGTCTAGCAGAACCTCGGGCAGATACTTGCCGTCCGCACCCTTCAGCGCAAACGGTGCCGCCCCTTGTTTCACCGCCACCAGCCGCAACCGGATCGCGCCGACGCTCGGCTCCGGCGTTTCGGCCTTGTCCAACACCTCGGACCACGCCCGCATCGTGTCGCCCGCGAAACAGGGGTTCGCGTGTGCGCCCGCGTTCAGCGCCACGATCATCTGCGCATTGGCGAGGCCGTTAAAGCTCAGCGCCCGCGCCATCGAGATCACGTGCCCGCCATAGATCAGCCGCTTGCCATCCGCCCGTTGCGTCGCGTCGAAATGCACCTTGGCGGTGTTCTGCCACAACCGGGTGGCCAGCATATGCTCTGCCTCTTCGATGGTCACGCCGTCAACGTGGTCGATCTGCTCGCCCACCGCATAGTCGCCCCACCGATGCGGTTCGCCCGCTGCCGTAAAATCGTAGTTGCCGAAATGCAGCCCCTCGGGGATCACCAGCGCCTCGGGCGCGACAACGCCGGCCAGCTTCGGCACCACCGCCTCTGCCGCGGCCGCTTGCCCGCGTTTGCGCACCATTACCCAACGCACATAGTCCAGCACCGCCACGCCATGCTGGTTAACGCCCGTGGTGCGCACCCAAAGCACACCCGAGGTTCCGCTGGAGTTTTCCTTGAGCCCGATCACCTCGGACGCAGCACTAAGCGTATCCCCCGGATAGACCGGTCGCAGCCAGCGCCCCTCGGCATAGCCAAGGTTGGCCACCGCGTTCAGCGAAATATCCGGCACGGTCTTGCCAAATACCAGATGGAACGCCGCCAGATCGTCAATTGGCGATGCGTGCAGCCCACAGCCCCGCGCGAATTCGTCCGAAGAATACAGCGCCCCCCGTGCCGGATACAGCGCGTGATACAAAGCGCGCTCTCCGCCTGAAACGGTGCGCGGCACGGCATGGGCAATCACCTCGCCCAGCCGGTAATCCTCGAAAAAACGCCCTGCGGTGGTTTTCATCACGTCTCGCCCCCGTTGATGTCAGACCGGTCCCCGCAGCGCCGCAATCGCCCTCGTTTAGTGCAGGTAACGGCTTATGCGTAAAAGCTTTGGAACGGGTCATAGCCCAGCATTTTGTGGATCATCATAATCAGACCCATCATCACGACGGCGATCACGACCTCGACCATATCGCGCTTGATCCCGCCAGAGGCAGGCCGCACCCAAGGCCCGGCACTGTTAATCACCGCCATCTCGACCAGCGCCCAAATCCCGATGCCGCCGAACAGGATCAGCGAGGGCGGATCGTTCTTCACCGACAAATGCGCCAGCGACCACAGCGCGGTGCCCCACAGCATCGGATGGCGGATCTTGGTCCACAGCACACCCTTCGACATGCCTGCGCCAAACACGATCACCGCGATCAGCATCAGCGTGTTGTTGATATGCCCGTTGCCCGGCAGGGCCACCAGATTACCCGTCTCGGGGAAAGAGCGATAGCCGAGCACCATCAGCACCAAGGCCACGACCAGTGCCGCCGTCACGGCGATCCGGCCCGCGTCACCCATCGCCGCGCGAGGGCCCGGTGCCAGCCGTTTGAATAAATGCGCCGCAATCCACAGCGCGACCCCGAGGAACAGAAATGTCATTCTTCGTCTCCTGCAACAACGGGTTTGATATTTTCAATCGCCTCGGCCTTCGCCAGCATCTGCAACGCCATCAAGACATGCAGGTTTTCCACGATCTTGCCGTCAACCACGGCAACCCCTTTGCCAGAGCGTTCGGCTTCGTTGAACGCCTCGATATGGCGGCGGGCAAGGTCGATCTCGGCTTCCGAGGGCGCAAAGGCAGTGTTGGCGATGCCGATCTGGCGCGGGTGAATAACGGTCTTGCCGTCAAAGCCCATGTCGCGCCCCTGCTCGCACTCCACTCGCAGGCCAGCGTCGTTCTTGAAGGCGTTAAACACCCCATCAAGGCAGATCAGCCCGTAGGCCCGCGCCGCCAAAAGGCACGCCTGCAAGCTGAACAACAGAGGTTCGCGGTCGGCACGGAAGCGTGTTCCAACATCCTTGGCAAGATCGTTGGTGCCCAGCACCATCCCCGTCAGCCGCGGATGCGCGGCGATGGCGGCGGCATTCAGAATACCCAGCGGCGATTCCATCATCGCCCACAGCGGCGTATTCGGCACCAGCTCGGCAACCGCGCTGACATCCGCCGGAGAGTTCACCTTCGGGATCAGGATCGCGTCAACCGGCACCTGTGCCAGCGCCATGGCGTCGTCGCGGCCCCATTGCGTGTCCAGCCCATTGATGCGCGCGATCTTAACGCGATGCGCGAAATCGCCGGTGGTCAGCACCCGCGTCAGCAAGGCCCGCGCGTTGACCTTCTCTTCGGCGGCAACCGCGTCTTCCAGATCAAAGATGATCCCGTCGGCGGGCAGGCGCTTGACCTTTTCACAAGCACGCTCCCGCGAGCCGGGGATATAAAGCACCGACCGCAGCGGTCGTCCACGCAGGTCCATCACGTCCTCCTGACACCAAGTGCCGCCGTTTGCCTTACAAAACGGCAAACAGTCCGGGCAGCAAAAGGACAGGTTTCGCCCAGCGCCGCGTTCAAAGGAATGCCGCAAAAGCAAAGCTGCCGCAAGCGGCGCGCGGGTTGGGGCTGCGATCTTGGCAGATATTTCCAAGGGGTTAACCAGAATAACACATCGCTAAGCAACAATACTGCATCGCAGCATAGCTTGGCGAAGCGCAGAATGCCCGCGACTCAGCGCCGGTAAACCCGACCAGTCACGCGTCGCGACTCAGGCACCCTGCCCCACCGCCGCGCGATACCATGCCACGATCTTGGCCCGCTCTGCCGGCTCGATGAAGCTCAGGTTGGCTGGCGGCATCGCATGGGTCACACCCGCCTGAATGTAAATCCGCTCGGCCTCATGGGCGATCTCGTTCGGGGTTTCCAGCCGCACTCCCTTCGGTGCCCAATGGATACCGTCATAGGACGGCTCCTTCGCGTGGCACATCGAGCAGCGCCCGGTGACAATATCGGTCACATCCTGAAATCCCGGCGCCTGCGCAAAGCGCATATCCGCCGGGCTGGGTGTTATGTCGCCGGTCTTGGTGTCGGTGGCAAACATCGGCGCGGTCGAAAGCCAGGCGATCAGCACAAAGATCAGCGCCGTCACCAGCCAGGTCCAGGTCGGGTTGCCCTTCCGTGAATGGCGGGTGTTGAAGTAGTGGCGGATCGTGACGCCCATCAGGAACACGAGGCTGGCGATGATCCAGTTATACTTGGTCGCAAACGCGAGCGGGTAGTGGTTCGACAGCATCAGGAACAACACCGGCAGGGTAAGGTAGTTGTTGTGCGTGCTGCGCTGCTTGGCGATCTTGCCATATTTCGGGTCCGGCTTGCGCCCGGCCTTCAGGTCCGCCACCACGATGCGCTGGTTCGGCATGATGATGAAAAACACGTTGGCCGTCATAATCGTCGCGGTAAACGCGCCCAGATGCAGCAGCGCCGCGCGACCGGAAAAGACGTGAGTATAGCCCCAGCTCATCGCGACAAGGATGATATAAAGCCCGATCATCAGCCGCGTGTTGTTGTCGCCAAACTTCGACTTGCAGATCAGGTCATACATGATCCAGCCAAACACAAGCGAGCCGATAGAGATGCCAATCGCCTGCGGCACCGTCAGCGCCATCACCGAAGGGTCGATCAGAAAGAAGTTCGCGCCGAAGTAATAGACCAGGATCATCATGGTAAAGCCCGACACCCAGGTCATGTAGCTTTCCCATTTGAACCAGATCAGATGGTCCGGCATCGCCTCGGGCGCCACCAGATATTTCTGGATGTGGTAAAACCCGCCGCCATGCACCTGCCACTCTTCGCCATCCGCGCCCGACGCCAGATTGCGGTCGCGGTGCAGGCCAAGGTCAAGCGCGATGAAATAGAACGATGATCCAATCCACGCGATCGCGGTGATCACATGGGTCCAGCGCACCGCGAATTGCAGCCACTCTCCCAGCACAGCATAGTCATACATTGCGTCTCTCCCCGCCCGGTTCAGTGGCTTTTGCAAGACGCTATACCCGCGCGCACCTTTTTGTTAATTCTGTAAATGACTGAGGACTTTCAAATCAGGCCTGATAATCGCCATGTCCTATGTGAACAACATCAAGATGTTCGTGCGTGTCTATGAATTAGGCAGCATGAGCGCGGCTGCGCGCGATCAACGCACCTCGCCCGCCGTCGCTTCGGCGCGAATCTCGGATCTGGAAAAGCACCTTGGCGTGCGGCTCTTCAACCGCACCACGCGCAGCCTGCAACCCACCGAGAATGGCCGCCTGTTCTACGATGGCGCCCGCAACGTGCTAGAGGCGATAGACGAGGCAGAAGCGGCAGTGACCGACGCCACGCAAAACCCGCGCGGCACGATCTTTGTTGCCGCCCCCTTGGGCATCGGTCGCCGCCTGATTGCGCCGCAAGTGCCTGTGTTCAAAGACGAATACCCCCAGATCGACGTGCGCCTGCGCCTGTCAGACCGCTCGATCGACGTCACCGCTGAGGGGCTGGACGTCGCCTTCCACCTTGGCCTGCTCGATGACAGCAACCTGAAGATCCGCGTCATCGCCGATTGCCCGCGCGTGCTTTGCGCCGCGCCCAGCTATATCGCGCGCCGTGGCAATCCCGCGGATGGCGAGGCTTTAGTGCGCGACCACCACGATTGCCTCAACCTGCGCTTTCCCGGCGCCAAGGAATTCCAGTGGACACTGCAAACCCCCGAGGGCCCGCGCCGGTTTGAAATCAGCGGCCCCTTCGAATCAGATGACGGCGATGTGCTGACGGCTTGGGCGCTCGACGGGCGTGGCATCGTGATGAAACCCGCGTTCGAGGTTGCAGACCACCTGCGCGCCGGTCGCCTCGTGCCTGTCGCCGCCGCCACCCCGCCCTTGCCCACGCAACTGTCGTGCCTCTACCCGCACCGCCGCTTCAAAGACCCCAAGATCCGCCTGTTCGTCGATTTCATGATCGCGCGCTGCAAGGCGGAGATCGCCGGGGTGCAGGCCTCCAAGATGGCGCTTTAGGCGCTCAGCTTCCCCGGTAGGTTGAATAGCTGAACGGAGAGATCAGCAGCGGCACATGATAGTGGCTGTCGCCCTGCGAGATGCCAAAGCGGATCGGGATCACATCCAGAAACCGCGGCGCTTCTGGTGCGGCGCCGGTCGCGTCAAGGTAATCGCCCGCGTGAAACACCAGCTCATAGCTGCCGGGGGCGAATTCCTCGGCGGGCAGGATCGGGCTGTCGGTGCGCCCGTCGTGATTGGTCACCATGCTGCGCAGGTGACGGCGCGTCTCGCCGTGCACCTGGTACAGGTCGATGTGCATCCCCGCCGCAGGCACTCCGCGCGCCGTATCCAGCACATGCGTCGTCAGAAATCCGCGCGCCATTTCCGAAGCCTCCCAAATCAGCCCAAACTGTCGCCAATTCTGCCCGCTTCCGTGCAAAGATGCGACAGACGATCTCGGCAAAAGGTCTTTCTTGAATTTATTGAAAACCCCGCGGATTTATTTGTCTTACAAGATAATGAACGACAGCCGCCACCGGGGGGACCGATGAACCGCTATCCGCGCAATATGCTGGGCTATGGCGCCAATGCCCCCGATGCGGCATGGCCGGGGGCCGCGCGCGTCGCCGTCCAATTTGTGCTGAACTACGAAGAAGGCGGCGAGAATTGCGTGCTGCACGGGGATGCCGCATCGGAGGCCTTCCTCTCTGACATCGCCGGTGCCGCCATGTGGCAGGGCCAGCGCCACTGGAACATGGAATCGATCTACGAATACGGTGCCCGCGCCGGTTTCTGGCGCCTGCACCGCCTGTTCACCAGCATGAACATCCCCGTCACCATCTACGGCGTCGCCACCGCGCTTGCGCGCAACCCCGAACAGGTCGCCGCGATGAAATCCGCAGGCTGGGAAATCGCCAGCCACGGCCTGAAATGGGTCGAACACAAGGACATGTCGGAAGACACCGAGCGCGCCGCGATTGCTGAGGCGATCCGCCTGCATACCGAGGTGGTGGGTGAACGCCCGCGTGGCTGGTATACCGGGCGCTGCTCTGCCAATACTGTGCGCCTTGTGGCCGAAGAGGGCGGATTCGCCTATATCTCCGACACTTACGACGACGACCTTCCCTATTGGCTGGAGGTCGGCGCGCGTGACCAGCTTATCATCCCCTACACGCTGGAAGCCAACGACATGCGCTTTGCCACCGCGCCCGGCTACATTGAGGGGCAGCAGTTCTTCCAATACCTCAAAGACGCCTTCGACACGCTTTATGCCGAGGGTGAGGCGGGCGCGGCCAAGATGATGTCGATCGGTCTGCACAACCGCCTGATCGGGCGGCCCGGCAAGATTGTGGGGCTCAAGCGCTTCCTCGACTATGCGCGGGGCCACGACCACGTCTGGTTCCCGCGTCGCATCGATGTGGCAAATCACTGGGCTGCGCACCATCCCAACAAACGTTTTGAGCGCCCCAGCCAGATGACGCGCACCCGCTTTGTCGAACGCTTCGGCGGCGTGTTCGAGCATTCCCCGTGGATCGCCGACCTCGCTTGGGGGCTGGAGCTTGGCCCCGCCCATGACAGCGCCATCGGCGTCCACTCTGCCCTCGCCCGCATCTTCCGCTCTGCACCAGAGGCGCGCCGCCTCTCCGTGCTGACCGCCCACCCCGATCTTGCAGGAAAACTCGCACAAGCCAAACGCCTGACCGAGGCCTCTACCGCCGAACAAGCAGGCGCGGGCCTTGACGCGCTCACCGACGCCGAGCGCGCAAATTTCGAGAAGATGAACGCCGATTACGTCACGCGCTTCGGCTTTCCCTTCGTCATCGCCGTGCGCGACAACACCAAGGCCAGCATCCTCGCTGCCTTTCAGCGCCGCCTTGGCCACGACCGCCCAACCGAATTTTCCGAGGCCTGCCGTCAGGTCGAACGGATCGCCGAATTGCGCCTCAAGGACATGTTCAAATGACCGCCTACTACGCCCCGAAAGGCGGCCTGCCGCCACAAACCGCCCTGATGACCGGCCGCGCGGTGTTTACCGACGCCTATGCCTTCCTGCCCAAGGGCGTGTTTTCCGATATCGTCACCTCTTACCTGCCAGGCTGGACCGACACCCGCCTCTGGCTCATCGCGCGGCCGATGTCGGGCTTTTCCGAAACCTTTTCGCAATATGTGATGGAGGTCGCGCCCGGCGGCGGCTCCGACACGCCCGACCCTGAAGCGGGCGCGCAGTCCGTGCTGTTCCTTACCGAAGGCACGATCTGGCTGTCGCTTGATGGCCTTGAGTATGAGCTGACGGCCGGCGGCTACGCCTATATCCCCGCGGGCTGCGCGTGGCGGTTGAAATCGACCGGCCCCACTCCCGCCCGCTTCCACTGGGTGCGCAAACTCTACGAACCCGCGCCCGGCATCCCCGCGCCAGACGCCTTCGTCACCTCGGACGCCGAGGTTGCGCCCATCGCGATGCCCGACACGCAGGGCCGCTGGGCCACCACCCGCTTCGCTGACCCCAGCGACCTGCGCCACGACATGCACGTCAATATCGTCACCTTCCAACCCGGCGGTCTGATCCCGTTCGAGGAAACCCATGTGATGGAACACGGCCTCTACGTCCTCGAAGGCAAGGCGGTCTACAAACTCAACCAGGACTGGGTCGAGGTCGAGGCCGGTGATTTCATGTGGCTGCGCGCCTACTGCCCGCAAGCCTGCTATGCCGCCGGCCCCGGCCCGTTCCGCTATCTGCTTTACAAAGACGTCAACCGCCACGCCCGCCTGCGCGGCCCCGGCGCGTTCGGGCCTATAAAATGACCGCCCGCCACAGCGTCTTCTTGGCAAAAATACTCAAAACGGCGATACGCGCCCCCGGAGGTCGCGCATGAATATTGTCCGCGCCGAACCCCTCACCGCCGCCGCCTTCGCGCCCTTTGGCGACGTGCTGGACACCTCCGGCCTGCCGGACCGCCTGATCAATCAGGGCCTGTGCGGCCGCTACCATGACCGCGCCCTGCTGGACTTCGGCCCCGAAGGCCGCGCTGGTATCAGCCTTTTCAACGCCGAGCCCCGCGCCCTCCCCTACCGGCTGGAGATGGTCGAACGCCACCCTGAAGGCTCCCAAGCCTTCCTGCCGATGACCGAACACCCCTTCCTCGTCATCGCCGCGCCGGATGAGAACGGCACCCCCGGCACCCCGCGTGCTTTCCTTACCGCGCCGGGCCAAGGCATCAACTTGCACCGCGGCACCTGGCATGGCGTCCTGACGCCGCTGCACGCGCCCGGCCTTTTCGCCGTCGTTGACCGCATCGGCACCACCCCCAATATTCAGGAATACTGGTTCCCCCTCCCCTGGAGGGTCGAAGCCGCCTGATCCCGACAAAACTCCGTGCGCTGGGGCCAGACGTGCAGAGGAACCCAAAAACAGGGCCCCAATGGAAACCAACAAAGGGACACGTCAATGACCACTTCAACCCAACCCGTGGACGAGATCTTGCCGTCCGGCAAGCTCTTCACCCTCGGCCTGCAGCACGTCCTCGTCATGTATGCTGGTGCCATCGCGGTGCCCTATATCATCGGCGGCTTTCTGAAACTCTCGCGGCCCGAGGTCGCCTACCTCGTCTCCGCCGACCTCTTCGCCTGCGGTATCGTCTCGATGATCCAGTCGTTCGGCCTGTCAAAATGGTTTGGCGTGCGCCTGCCGGTGATGATGGGTGTCACCTTCGCCTCGGTCGGCCCGATGATCGCCATCGCCATCCCGCATCCGGGGGCAGAGGGCGCACAGATCATCTTCGGCTCGATCATGGCCGCCGGCGTCGTTGGCATGTTCATCGCGCCTGTCGCAAGCCGCCTTTTGCGCTTCTTCCCATCGGTGGTGACCGGCACCGTTATCACGGTGATCGGCATCACGCTGATGCAGATCGGCATCTGGTGGGTGTTCGGCACCCCCGCCGTCACACCGCCGAGCCTTGTCGATCCGGCGCAAACCGACTGGCTGAAACAGATCGGTGATCTTGCGGCCGCGACAGGTTCCACCGTTCCGGCCGTGCCGCACGGCCTGAAGCTCGCCGCAAGCGTGCCAAACCCGGCCTACGCGACGCCGACCAACCTGATGATCTCGGCGCTGGTCCTTGTCGTGGTGCTGGCCTTCGCGCGCTACGCCAAGGGCTTCATGTCCAACATCGCCGTCCTGATGGGCATCGTTGTCGGCGCCATCGTTGCCACCATCGTCGGCACCATGAGCTTTTCCTACGTCGGCGGCGCGGCTTGGTTCGCCCCGATCGTGCCGTTCCACTTTGGCACCCCGGTGTTCCAACTGGTGCCGATCCTGACCATGGTTCTCGTGATGCTGATCACGATGATCGAGTCGACCGGCATGTTCCTCGCGCTTTGCGACATGACCGATTCGAAGATGACCCAACCCCGCCTTGCAGCCGGTCTGCGTGCCGATGGCCTTGGCACCCTGATCGGTGGCCTGTTCAACACCTTCCCCTACACCTCGTTCTCGCAAAACGTCGGCCTTGTCGGCGTCACTGGCATCAAGTCGCGCTATGTGACGGTGACGGCGGGCGCGATCATGGTTGTGCTCGGCCTCGTGCCCAAGATGGGCGCGCTGGTCGCGTCGCTGCCAACCTCGGTTCTGGGCGGCGCGGGTCTGGTGATGTTCGGCATGGTTGCGGCCACGGGCATTCGCATCCTCAGCCGGGTCGATTTCCAGCATAACCGCCACAACCTGTTCATCGTGGCGATCTCGATCGGCATGGGGATGATCCCGATGGTGGCGCCGAACTTTGACCAGTGGATGCCTGCGGCGATCCACCCCCTGGTCGAATCCGGCATCCTGCTGGCCGCGACCTCGGCGGTGATCCTCAACGCCTTCTTCAACGGCGCCCAAGGCTCGCTTGACGACGCGCGTCAGGCGGCAGAAGCGGCAGAGGCATAAAGCCCCCGCCATACTCCATACGGCCCCCGGAAACGGGGGCCTTTTTTATGCGCCCAACAGGCGGCGCAACGATCCCACGATGAAATACAGCATCAACACTCCGGTGCCGCCGTTCATCACCACACTGCCCCATTTACCCACGGCAGCGCTGACGCGGGCATGCACCAGCATCACCGTGCTGGACCAGATCAGCCCCCACGTCAGCGCGCCCAGCAACACCGCGGCAACGATCAGCATCAGCGACCCGACCCCCAGATTGGCCATCTCGGGCCGCCCCACCGCCGCGAGCCAAAAGGTCACGTTCCACGGGCTGGTGATCGCCATCGAAAAGCCAAGCACATAGCTCGCCCGTGTGCTGTCAAACTTCGACGGTGCCGGGGCTACCGCGGGCTTGGTCAGCGCGTCATAGGCACGCCGGAAAAAGGTCCACATCAGGAACGCCAACAGCGCGACTGACACGGTTCCCATCACCTCCTGCGCCAGCCTGCCGGTGAACAGTAGCCCTACGCCCAGCGCCACCAAGGCCGCCCACAAGGCATCGCCGCTGCACGCGCCACACAAAAGGCCGAACCCCGCCCAAAACCCCCGCGCCACACAGCGCCGCGCGATCTCGGTATTGATCGGCCCCGGCGGCCAAGCCACCGACCAGCCCAACAAGAACCCGGTGCCCAGTAGCGGCCATATATTCGCAGTCATCGACGCCCCCCTTTTTTGCGCCGACTGTCGCGGCAATTCTGCGGGATGGCAAGATCGGCGCAGCAGCCCAACCGCCCCGCCGTCAAATCGCTAAAGTCTGGTTAAAAAAACGAAACCGATACCAAATCAATATGATACCCAAGTGTTTCACCGTGCAACGCCCACCCCAAAACGCAAAAGGCCGCGCTTTTTCAAGCGCGGCCCCGTTTTCCCAAAAGCGGGAAAAATCACATCTCGTCCAGCGCCTCGACGGCTTTCTGAAGCTCATCCTTGCTGATGGTTTTCTCGGTCACTTTCGCCCCGGCAACGATATGATCGACGACCTTGTCCTCGAAAATCGGCGCGCGAAGCTGCTGCTGCATTTGCGGGTTCTTCTGAACGAATTCGAAGAACTGACGCTCTTGCCCCGGATACTGCCGCGCCTGCGCCAGCACCGCCTGCGTCATCTCGGCATCCGTCACGTCGATCTCATTCTTGCGGCCCATTTCGGCCAGCAAAAGCCCAAGACGAACCCGACGCACGGCCAGCGTTTTATGCTCTTCCGTGGTCTCGATCGCGGCGTGGTTGTGATCGTGGTGCTCCGGGTGCTCTTCATGCCACAACTGGTGCGCGATCTGGCCCGCCTCTGCGTCAACCAGCGACTGGGGCAGCTCAAAGCTGACCAGTTTGTCGAGTTGATCCAGCAGCGAACGCTTCATCACCGCGCGCGCGGCACCGGCATACTCGGCCTCCAGACGCTCGGCGATCTGGCCCTTCAGCGCGTCAAGGCTTTCGGCACCGTATTTCTTGGCCAGGTCGTCGTTGATCTCGGCCGGCTTCGGCGCCTTCAGCGCTTTCACCTTGCACTCAAACACCGCGGCTTTGCCTGCCAGATGCGCAGCGCCGTATTCCTCGGGGAATTTCACGTTGACCGTGACGTCATCGCCGACCTTGGAGCCCGTAAGCTGCTCTTCAAAGCCCGGAATGAACGAGCCCGAACCCAGAACCAGCGGATAGTCCTCCGCCGTTCCGCCTTCGAACGCGACGCCGTCAACCGAACCCGCGAAGTCGATGGTGATCTGATCGCCGTCTTTCGCTTTGGAACCCTTCTTGCGGTCCTCAAAGTCCTGTGCGTTCGAGGCAAGGTCTTTCAGCGCCTCGTCGACAGCGGCGTCATCGGCCTTCACGACCAGTTTCTCGACCGAAACCTTGGACGCGTCCACTTCGGGAATCGCAGGCAGGGCTTCGTAGGTCATCTCGACCACGACGTCCTGACCTTCGGTCCAGGTGTCGCCGTTGACCATCTTGACCTCAGGCTGCAACGCCGGGCGGTCGCCGGAAGCGTCAAAGTGACCCTTCATCGCCTCGTCGATGGTTTCCTGCATCGCATCGCCGGTGAGGCGCTGGCCGAACTGCTTGCGCAGGATCGCCATCGGCACCTTGCCCTTGCGAAAGCCCTTGATTTCCACCTCGGGCTGCGCCTCGACCAGCTTTTCCTGCACTTTCGCATCAAGCTCGGCGGCGGTCACCGTGATGGTGTAGCCGCGCTTCAGACCGTCGTTCAGGGTCTCGGTGACCTGCATGTATCCGTCCTCTTTTCCTCTTTGGTGCGGGTGGAGGGACTTGAACCCCCACGCCTTGCGGCGCCAGAACCTAAATCTGGTGCGTCTGCCAATTTCGCCACACCCGCATGAAGCAAGAGGCAGCCTTGTCGATCCTCCCGACAGGGCCGCCCCGAAATCCGCGCCGTTCTAACAAAGGCGCGCGCGGGATGCGAGAGGAAAAAGGTGGCACGAAAAAAGGCGCGCGCTTAACCAATTCTTGCCACAATTGTGGGTAACAAGGGGGGCAAGCAACAGAGTGAGCGCGCCATGTCCGGCTTGATGACCAACACCACACAAGTGCAGACCCCGGCCCCGGTCGAGTCGGAGACGCTGTCGGGCGTTCTGGCGGGAACCCATGTGCTCACCCTCGACGGCGAAATCCCGGTAGAGTTTCTCAGCGAAGGCGATCGCGTCATCACCCGAAGCGGTGTCCGCGTGCTGCGCCGCATCAGCGCGCGTCTGGTAACGGATGTCCGCGTTGTCAAAGTGCGGGCGGGCTCGCTGGGCCATGACCGCCCCGGCCGCGATTTGTATATGAGCGTGGCGCAACGCGTTCTGGTGCGCGACTGGCGCGCACAGGCGATCTTTCATGCCCGGCAAGCGATGGTGCCGGTCGAGCGTCTGACCGACGGCCAATTCGTGCGCGTCATCCACATGGATGAAGCCCGGCTTTTCACGCTCGCCTTCGACAGCGAAGAGACCATCTACGCAGACGGCGTCGAGCTTGGCTGCGACAAGGTCTCGGTCGAGGCCTGATCGGCACGCTTAAACACCAAGCTGCCGGAAAACCTTCGGTAGCTCGTCGGGCAAATCCTCCGCAATCAGACCCGGCCCGAATGACCGCGCGCATTCCACATGCAACCATGCGGCAGTTTCGGCAGCCTGCTTCGGTGCAAATCCCCGCGCCAACAGCCCGGTGATAAACCCCGCCAGCACATCCCCCGACCCTGCGGTCGCGAGCCACGGCGCCGCCCGCTCGTAAGCCGCCGAGTTGATGCTACACCCGCCATCCGGGCTAGCGATAACCGTATCCGGCCCCTTGAACAGCACCACGCAGCCTGCCCGCGCGGCCGCCTCACGGGTCGCATCCACCTTGGAGTAGGCGGGGCCTTTGGTCGGCACCGCCGCAAGCCGCTCTGCAATGTCCGGAAACAACCGCGCGAATTCGCCCCCATGCGGCGTAAGCACGCAACGCTCGTGCAGCATTGCGAACAGCGCCTCCGGATCGCGCGCAAACGTCGTCAACGCATCCGCATCCAGCACCGTAGCGCGGGGTTGCTCCCCGCTGCCAAGCGCCACCGACACCAAAGCTCGCGCCCGCTCCGCCCCCAACCCGGGCCCAAGGCACAGCGCGTTGATCCGGGCATCTTGCAACACCGCCGCCAATGCCGCGCCATCCGCCACCGCCCGCACCATCACCGCATCCAGCCGCGCCGCGTTCTCGGCCAACGCGTCTGGTGGGCAACCCACCGTCACCAACCCCGCCCCGATCCGCAAAGCGCCCCGCGCCGCGAGGCGGGCAGCGCCACCGTGGGCGGAGGCGCCCGAGAGAATTAGGGCGTGACCATGGGAATATTTGTGACCTGACGATTTAGCCACGTCAGGGTGCGGGCGCGTAGTGTCCACGAGTGAAGCCACAACCTTGCCAATGCGTGCAGGCCGAGACATTCCATGCAAGTCAGCAAGAGCCTTTCGATTTCTTATCCAGTCATCCTCAAGCCCGATCGAGCAGACAACAAGACGGCCACAGAATTCAGGCCCGGCGTCAAGCATGTGACCCAATTTCATCGAGTGGAAGGTGACCGTAAGATGTGCGCCGATTGCGGCACCATCTTCGCCACCAATGACACGGCCACTGTCAGCGCAAAGTCCCGACGCAATGTCCACCGCGACCACGCGGGGCCACCAATGGTCGCTATCAGCTTCACAACCCATCTGTATCTCGGAAGTGAGCGGTTTCAGCCCTTCCATGGGCCGCGCCAAACCTGTTCCGAATAGCGCATCAACGATGAGCGCCGGTCCGCGCGTTCCAACAGTAGTTTGCGCCCTTTCGATTTGCAAATCACTCTCGGCGCCGGACGGCATGGGAACGCTTAACGCCCCCACCTCCCCCATCCCGCACCACCGCTCATAATTCACCCGCGCATCCGGCGGCAGCTTTTCGGGGTTCCCATACAGAAACACCTCCACCTTCCAGCCCCACTCGCTCAAAAGCCGCGCCACGACGAACCCGTCTCCGCCATTGTTCCCCGGCCCACACAACACCACCGCGCGGAAGGATCCCGCCGCCAGTTCCGGCCACTCGGCGAACACCGCGTCAACCACGCCGCGCCCGGCACGCTCCATCAGTTCCAGCCCGGTGACGGCACCAGAAGCAATCGCCGCCGCCTCGATGGCGCGCATTTGGGCAGATGTCAGCAGCTCGGTCATCACGTCCTCGCAAAAGTTTTCAAATCGCCCTAATTTTACGCGCTATGCACAAAACAACATCCCGCACCCCAGAATCCCCGCGCACAGGATGCTTACAAAACCCTATCCAATTGTTCCTCCCTATCAGAAATGGTCAGACACAATCGGACAAACAGTTTCGTCAGGGAGTCGGCCCATGAAGAAGATCGAGGCGATCATCAAGCCGTTCAAGCTCGATGAGGTCAAGGAGGCCCTGCAAGAGGCCGGAATTCAGGGCCTTTCGGTGATCGAAGTCAAAGGGTTCGGTCGCCAAAAAGGCCACACCGAGCTTTATCGCGGCGCGGAATATGTCGTCGATTTCTTGCCAAAGGTGAAAATCGAGGTGGTGTTGGCCGACGATCAGGTTGACGGCGCCATCGCCGCAATCATCGCCGCCGCCCGCACCGACAAGATCGGCGACGGCAAGATTTTCGTTTACCCCTGCGAACAAGCGATCCGCATCCGCACCGGCGAGTCCGGTGACGAAGCGGTCTGATACCCATCCGGCGACACGCCGTATTCGAACATGCTCAACAGAAGGATCATGGTCACATGAGCAAGGCAAAGGTTCTTAAAACCCTTAAGGATGAGGACGTCGAATACGTCGACATCCGCTTCACCGACCCACGCGGCAAGCTGCAGCACGTCACCGTCGTCGCCGATCTGGTCGACGAAGACTTCCTTGACGAAGGCTTCATGTTCGACGGCTCGTCGATCGCTGGCTGGAAGTCGATCGACCAGTCCGACATGAAACTGATGCCGGATACGACCTCCGCCTATATGGACCCGTTCTATGCGGAAAAGACGCTTTGCATCCATTGCAACGTCGTCGAACCCGACACCGGCGAGGCCTATAGCCGCGACCCGCGTTCGACCGCGATGAAGGCAGAGGCTTACCTCAAAGCCTCGGGCATTGGCGACACGTCCTACTTCGGTCCCGAAGCCGAATTCTTCATCTTCGACGACGTCCGCTATTCGATCACGCCGCGCAAAGTGGCCTATGAGATCGACGCGGAAGCCGCCGCCTGGAACACGGATGCCGAATTCGAATCCGGCAACATGGGCCACCGCGCTGGCCACAAGGGTGGCTACTTCCCGGTGAACCCGGTTGATGAAGCGCAGGATCTACGCGGCGAGATGCTGTCCACCATGAAGCGCATCGGCATCAAGGTTGACAAGCACCACCACGAAGTGGCGACCTGCCAGCACGAACTGGGCATGATCTTCGGCGGGCTGGTTGAGCAAGCCGACAACATCCAGAAATACAAATACGTCATCCACAACGTGGCGCATGCCTATGGCAAAACCGTCACCTTCATGCCTAAGCCAATGAAGGGCGACAACGGCTCGGGGATGCACGTCAACATGTCGATCTGGAAAGACGGCAAGCCGCTGTTCGCGGGCGACAAATACGCCGATCTCAGCCAAGAGGCGCTGTATTTCATCGGTGGCATCCTGAAGCATGCCAAGGCGCTGAACGCGCTGACCAACCCCTCGACCAACAGCTACAAGCGTCTGATCCCTGGCTTCGAAGCCCCGGTTCTGCGCGCGTTCTCGGCCCGCAACCGCTCTGGCTGCGTTCGTATTCCGTGGACGGAATCGCCGAAAGCGAAACGTGTTGAGGCGCGCTTCCCCGATCCGGCAGCGAACCCCTACCTGGCGTTCGCGGCACTGTTGATGGCCGGCCTTGACGGCATCAAGAACAAGATCGATCCGGGCCCGGCGTCGGACAAAGACCTGTATGATCTGCCGCCGGAAGAACTGGCGTCGATCCCGACCGTCTGCGGCAGCCTGCGTGAGGCCCTGACCGAGTTGGAAGCCGACCACGAGTTCCTGCTGGCCGGCGACGTGTTCACCAAGGACCAGCTTGAAGGCTACATGGCGCTGAAGTGGGAAGAGGTTTACGCCTACGAGCATACGCCCCACCCGATCGAATATCAGATGTACTATTCCTGCTGATTTCGAAACGATTGCAAGCAAAGGGCGCCCTAGGGCGCCCTTTCGTCTTTCGCAGAACCGCTGTGCACCACTCAACCCTTAGATACTCAATGCTGCCGCAATGTTCCGGAATTCTCCACAATCCCCCCTTATTGGCGGCATACTCGCCCGCCATAGTCCAATGGAACTTGGTTGGAGGGTCCCAAAATGGTTGCCATCGATACAAGTACGAGTGTCTCGCTCCTGTATGTTGAGCGGCCGAACCTGAACTTCGCGCGCTGCGTGGACAATCTCGAAAAGGCGCTGCGCGACACCGCGCACGTCCACTTTCAAATGAGCTGGGACAACGACGATTACGTCCAGTTTGACATCGACGGGTCGCGCTTGGTCATCGGGTTTGACACCTTCACGCCTCGGCCTGTTTCGCATGCGAAACAGGCCGAGGCGCACTATGCCGCCGCCTTGGTGATGGCTGTCGGACCTGGCCCGCGCCGGGGCGAAGCGACCCTGATTGCGCGCAATGCGCAGGCGCTTTGCAGCACCGTAATCGACAGCATCGACCGTTGGCACCCCGCCGATCTGACACTGTGGAAGCAGATCGGCGGCGTCTTTACCGCCGATCACTTCGACGAACTGGTTGATATCGCGATCAATCTTCCGCCGGAGAAAGCCTCAATCTTTATCGAGGACGACGACGCAAAGATTGCCGCGCACCACGGCTCGAAATTCGGCGCGGTGCCAGAGAAACGGTTGATGGATCGCGCCGCGGCAGAGATCAAGCCACGGCAGGTCTATCCATCGCTGGTGAAGGAACCGCCGCCGCGTCCCGCGCCGCTCCTGCCACAACATCCGCCGATGCAGGCGCCGAACATTCGTGTCATGGCCGCCAACGACACCCCGCATCTGCCCCATCCGATGCAGGAAGAGTTGTCGCGCATCCGCGCCGCGCTTTATCCGCCGGAGCCGGAGGCAGCGGTCAAAGAGAAAGAGCCATTGGCGCGGCGCCTGACGCTTTACACCTTCAACACCACGCTTTTGATGGTGTCGCTGCCGGTTGGCGCGGCGCTGTTGACCTACAACGTGTTAGGCCGCGAGGACTCTCGCGTTACCGCCCGCATGATGGCTGTGACCGGCGTGGTCGTGGGTATGCTGCATACCTTCGCGCCGGGTCTCATGCTTCACGGCGCCTGACCGCTACCGGCATCAGGCGCGGCTTATCGGGTTTTCCCGCAACGCCTGTGCCTGATCCGGCGTCAGATCCTCGATGCGCAACAGGTAGGTGTGAATCGAGAACACCACCGCCCGGGTTTCCGGCAGGCGGGTCAAGCATTGCCGTTCCGAGCGGATGAAGGGCGCGTCGCCCACCGGCTTCACTCGCGGCGCGGCTTCGGTGCGGGGATGGTGCAAGGTGCCGTCGCTGTAATGCAGCGCATTGGCCCGCCACAGCGCCGCGCCGGGGCGGATCGCGTCGAACAGGCGCTGCACCCGCTTGGCGATTTCCAGGTCATAAACCGGCACGTTGTGGTGAATACCGATCAGCGGCCGCAGGAACTTTTCCGCCAGCGTCCAACTTGCCGGAAAGCACAGGATCGCGCCGGTCAACACATGCTCCGCCTCGCCCTCTGCCTGCTCCAACAGGCAAAAGTCGTCTTGGCAAAGCCGCCCCAGCGTCAGCATCGGCTGCGCCCGGTCCAACGCCACCACCACACCATCCGGCCGTGTCACCGCCGTGGCGCTGACCGCGTAGTCTGGCCGCGCCTCAAGGTCAGCCAGAACGACGCCCAGCAACTCCTCGGCCGCTGGTCGGCCACGTTCCGACAACGCATGAACCGCCGCAGGCCGCTCGGCGATCAAGCGATCGCGTTCGGCCATCTGGCCCGCGAAGGCCTCGTCGATGCGCAGCCAATCGCCCGGCTCCACCGGCAATATCCCCGGCAAGCGGCGGGTGCGGGCATCGGCCCAGGGCGCGAACGGCAGGTGTTTGTGCAAAATCAGGGTCATGCCCCTGACATAGCCGATACGCTGCATCCCCGGCAATCCGGGCGCCGACGGCGCTGTGCCCGAAACCGACGCACGCAGTCGCAATTCCTCGCGCCAACGCCCGGCGCGGCCCCCATCCTGACCGCAAGCTCCGGAGGCACCATGACCCCACATTATGCCGACATCCGCAAAATCGACCCCAATCGCGGCGCGACGCTGGGCGATGGCACGCCCAACGATGCGAACCGGGTAGAGATTGGCCCGACCCAGCTTGCGTTTGACGAGTGGGCTGCGGCGGGCCTTCACCTTCCCAACCTGCCCCGGATGCGAGAGTTCCGCTGGCGGCGCCTTGTTGCGGCAATCAACGCGCGCGGCTGGGGCGGTGTTCTGTTGTTTGACCCGCTCAACATCCGCTATGCGACCGATTCCACCAACATGCAGCTATGGAACGCCCACAACCCGTTCCGCGCGCTTTTGGTCTGCGCCGATGGCTACATGGTGATGTGGGATTATAAACAGTCGCCGTTTCTATCCACGTTCAACCCTCTGGTGCGTGAACAACGCTCTGGCGCGGATTTCTTCTACTTCGATAGCGGCGACCGCGCCGCCGATCTCGCGCGCCGGTTCGCCGCCGAAGTGAAGGATCTGATCCGCGACCATGGCGGGGCGAACCTGCGTCTTGGCGTCGACAAGATCATGCTGCACGGCTACCGCGCGCTAGAGGCGCAGGGTTTCGCCGTGATGGAAGGCGAAGAGCTGACCGAAAAGACGCGCGCCATCAAAGGCCCAGACGAAATCGCCGCGATGCGCTGCGCCCATAACGCCTGCGAAAAGGCCGTGGCCGCGATGCACGACGCCGCAGAGCCGGGCCGATCAGAAGATGAGATCTGGGCCGTGCTGCACGCCGAAAACATCAAGCGTGGCGGAGAATGGATCGAGACGCGGCTGCTTGCGACCGGCCCACGCACGAACCCATGGTTTCAGGAATGTGGGCCGCGGATTTTGCAACCGGATGAGATCCTCGCCTTCGATACTGATCTGATCGGGTCGTACGGCATCTGCATCGATAACTCGCGAACGTGGTGGATTGGTGAAGGGCGCCCGACCAATGCGATGATTACCGCGATGCAGCACGCGCACGAGCATATCCACACCAACACGCAGCTTCTGAAACCCGGCGTCAGTTTCCGCGAGCTGACCTTTGGCGGCCACCAGTTGGCCCCGGAATACCGGGCACGACAGTATGGCTGTCGGATGCACGGCGTCGGGCTGTGCGATGAGTGGCCGCTGATCACTTACCCCGAAAACTTCACCGAAGGCGCCTTTGACTACCACATCGAGGCCGGCATGGTTCTGTGCGTCGAGGCGCTGGTTGCGCAAGAAGGCGCCGACTTTTCGATCAAGCTTGAAAATCAGGTACTTGTCACCGACACTGGGCCGGAGGTGCTGACCACCTATCCCTTTGATCAACGACTGCTGGGACTCTTATGAAACGCTTGCTTCTCCTTCCCTTCCTGCTCGCCGCCTGCGAGCCCGCGCCGATCACTTCGGCCCCGGCGACCAAGGCCGCCACGATGGCCAACCCGGCCTCGGTCTATTGCGTGCAACAACATGGCAAACTGCAAATCGTCGGTGACGCGTCGGGTCAGTTCGCCTATTGCCACCTTCCAGGTGGCCGTGTCGTGGAAGAGTGGGAGCTGTATCACAGCACGCATTGAAACAATTATGTCAGCCCGTCACCATGGCGTGACGCGGCTGACACATGCTTGCGACAGCATCCCCAAATCGGCAGGTATCTCCGCGAAGGAGTGCTGCCATGCCCACCGAACGACTGACCTATGAAGGCCGCGCCGGAACCCGGCTTGCCGCCCGCCTTGATCTGCCCGACGGCCCGCATCTGACTACCGCCTTGTTTGCGCATTGTTTTTCCTGCAGCGCGGACCCGCTGGTCGCGCGGCGCATCACAAAACGCCTGACGTCGATGGGTATCGCGGTTCTGCGCTTTGATTTCACCGGCTTGGGCCACCCCAGCGGCGAGGTCGAGAACCCGACCTTCAACGCCAATGCCCCCGATCTGAAGCTTGCCGCCGATGCTTTGGCCCAACGCGCCATGGCGCCCTCGCTGCTGATCGGTCATTCGCTGGGCGGTGCGGCGCTGTTGTGCGCCGGGCCGTGGATCGCATCGGCCAAGGCGCTGGTGACCATCGGCGCGCCGTTTGACCCCTCCCATGCCGACGGGAACTACGCGGGCGCGCTGGAGCATCCCGACGATCGCGGCTGGGCCACTGTCAGGCTGGGGGCGCACAGGTTTCGTGTCGATCAGGCGTTTATTGACGACATCGCGCCGGGTAAACTTAGCCAAGACCTTGGCAAGTTGAACCGCGCGCTGTTGGTGCTGCACGCGCCACGCGACGCAGTGGTCAACATTGACAACGCCACCCGCATCTTTGCCGCCGCGCGCCATCCTAAAAGCTTTGCCACATTGGATGGCGCCGATCACCTGATCTCTGATCCGGGTGACGCGGAAACCGTGGCCGCGACCATTGCCGCCTTCGCCGCCCGCACGTTGGATCTGCGCCCACCAGCGCCGCCCCCCGGCGCGCCTGAGGGCGTCACCCGCGTCACCGAAGCCGACCCGCGTGGCTTTTTGCAAGACGTCAACGCAGGCCCGCTGCACCATGTCCTTGCCGACGAGCCACAGGCCTATGGCGGCACCAATCGCGGCATGTCGCCCTATCAATTCCTTGCCGCCGGTCTTGGCGCCTGCACGTCGATGACCGTCCGCCTTTACGCCCGCCGCAAGGGCTGGCCGCTTGCGCAGGTGCAGGTCGAGGTCACGCATGACAAGGTTCACGCGCAGGACTGCACGCATTGTTCCAGCACCGACAAGATCGACCTGTTCACCCGCCGCGTGACGCTGGAGGGCAAGCTTGACGCCACCCAGCGCGCCAAACTGTTGGAGATCGCCGACCGCTGCCCGGTGCATCGCACGCTGAGCGCTTCCGCGCGGATCGAGACCGAGTTGGCCAACTGATCCGACAGAGGATCACTTGGGCTTCGGGCGTGGCGTCGTTGGGCGGCGCACCTTGCGCGGACGCGGGTCGTCGCGCGCTTCCTCCATCATCTCGATCTGCATATGCTGCATTTCCGCCAGCCGCTGCCATTGACGCGAGATCAGGTAGTCCATTTTTTCATGCAGATGGCGGATTTCGAGTTCAGCCTTCAGGTTGACCCGGTAATCGTTGAACGAGCGGAGGCGGTCTTTCGCGTCTTGCCGTTTCTGGCTCATCATGATGATCGGCGCCTGAACGGCGGCGATGCACGACAAAAGGAGGTTCAGAAGGATGAACGGATAGGGGTCAAATGCCTGCGTCTGCCCCTGCCACACATTGATGGCAATCCAGATCATCAGCACGAGCGAGAAAGAGATCAAGAAGGCCCAACTGCCGCCGAAGCTTGCCAGATGGTCTGACAGTTTCTGCCCCAGCGTGCGATGTTCCTCGAACTCTTCCTCGCTGTTCTCCGAGATGGTGTCCTGCCGTGCGATGCTTTCCACCACCTGACGGTCAAGCTCGGTGAATTCGCCGTGTTCCTGCTGCAAAAGCTCTTCGACATACATCATGCGATAGCGCGCAAGCTCGGTGCGGCTGATGCGGGCGTCGCGTGGCAGGTTGGGATGGTCAGAGCGGATGCGCGCCGCAAGGTTGGGGCGCAAATGGTCAACGCGGATCAGATCGCGCTTGCGGAACTTGCGCCCGCTGATCGACGAGGGTTTCTTCTTGGATTTGATGCGCGTGCCCGTCGCATCGCCCGCGTCCGCAGGCTCTGACTCTGGCACATCCGGTTCGACCAATGACTCGTCGGAGTCACTGTCATCGGATGCCTGCCCTGCCGCATCGGTCCGTCCGAAATACTCGCCCGCTGCGATCGGATCTTCGGTTAGGTCGTCTTTGCCGCTCATATCGGTTCCGAATTCCTGTGACATGCTTCGTGTCCTCGCCTCACGCAGGACTTTCCGCCGACAACGTGGCTGCTTTACGCACCGCGTATGACAGTCACACGACAGCGCCGTCGCGCGACGGCTTAGCGCGGCGCTTTTAGCGCGCAATTGGTGCAGTCTCAAGCCGCGCGCGGTTCTCTGGACGTTACTGTCGGCCTGCCGGCAACAGTCACGACTTCGTGTAAATTGTTACATTCACGGTATCTTGAACTTCCTTGGGAAACGGTCATGGTCCGCAGCCTCAGCGCAATGAGTCTCCGGGTCGTCAGGGCGTCGGATATGTGGCGCGCAAATATAGTTGGAGTTGTGCCTTCGGGCCAGTTGCATCATCCCTCGCTTTTGAGCCGGTTTAGGCCAAACGCGCAATCAGAGACCCCATAATGATCATGAAATTGAGTGACCTGCCCATCGGAGGCGACGTTCCCGCTGCTGACGCGGACGAGCAAGCCGCAAGCGATGAACAGGACCGATCGCATGGCGGCCTTGCTGCGCTGACGCTGGGCGCGGTCGGGGTCGTCTATGGCGACATCGGCACCAGCCCTATCTACGCCCTGCGAGAGGCGCTCAAGCCGGCCGCGCTCGACGGGTTGGAGCGGTCAGAGGTGATGGGGATCATCTCTGTGCTGATCTGGGTTATTATTATCATCGTGACGATCAAATACGTCACCGTCCTTTTGCGCGCCGACAACCATGGCGAAGGCGGTGTGCTGTCGCTTTACACCCTCGCGCGGCTTGCCATCGGCCGCCGTTCGATCCCGCTGTTGCTGCTTGGCATCTCGGGTGCCGCGCTCTTTTTCGGTGACGCCGCAATTACGCCCGCAATTTCCGTGCTTTCGGCGGTTGAGGGGCTGGAGCTGATCACGCCAGCCTTCGCTACCTTCGTGTTGCCCCTGACGCTCGGTATTCTCGTTGCGCTGTTCCTTGTTCAACGCCACGGCACCGCGACGATCTCCTCCGCCTTCGGGCCGATTACTGCGGTCTGGTTCCTCGTCCTTGGCGGCACCGGAATCGTGCAAACCATCGCCAACCCGTACGTTCTGCTTGCCTTCGATCCGCGCTATGCGGTGTCTTTCCTGATCGAGGAAGGTCCGATCGCTTTCACCGTGCTTGGCGCCATTTTCCTTGCCGTCACCGGGGCCGAGGCGCTGTATGCCGACCTTGGCCACTTTGGCCGCAAACCGATCAGCCTTGCGTGGTATGGCCTCGTGTTCCCCTCGCTGCTGCTGAACTATCTGGGCCAGGGCGCCCTGGTGCTGAGCCACCCCGAGGCGATTTCGGACCCGTTCTTCCTGATGGTGCCGAAATGGGCACTGCCCGAGTTGGTGGCGCTTGCCACCGCCGCCACCGTGATCGCTGCGCAGGCCGTCATCACCGGCGCCTATTCGATGACCCGCGCCGCGATTCAGCTTGGCTTCCTGCCGCGCCTGAACATCCTGCACACGTCGGAAAGCCAAAGCGGGCAGATCTATATCCCCTCGATGAACTGGATGCTGTTTTTCGGGGTGATCTGGCTGGTGCTGTCGTTCCGCAGCTCTGATGCGCTGGCCTCGGCCTATGGCATCGCCGTTACCGGCACGATGATTGTTACCACCGCGCTGGCAATTGTGCTGGCGCATCGCGCCTGGGGGCGTAGCCTTTGGCTCGTGCTGCCCGTCGTTGCCCCGCTCGCGCTACTAGAGCTGGTGTTTCTGTTCTCCAACCTGCTGAAACTGCCGGACGGTGGCTACGTTCCGGTCACACTCGCGACGATGCTTGGCATCGTCATGTGGACTTGGTGGCGCGGCACGCAGCTTGTGCTGGCACGCGAGGGCAAGCAAAAGGTCGATATGGATGGGTTCGCCCATTCCATCGCCCATTCCGCCTCAATCCAGCGGGTCGATGGCACGGCGTTTTTCCTCACCGCTGATAGCTCGGCGGTGCCGCAGGCGTTGTTGCACAACCTCAAACATAACCGCGTGCTGCACGATCAGAACGTCATGCTGACCATCGAGACCCTGCGCGTGCCACGCGCGTCTGAAGCAGAACGTGTCGAGTATTCCCGCATCGACGAACATTTCGCGCGGGTCAAGGTGCGCTTTGGCTTCATGGAAACGCCGAACCTGACGCGCGCGCTGGGACATGCCCGCCGCGCCGGGCTGAAGTTCGACGTGATGTCGTCGTCATTCTTCCTGGGCCGCCGCAAGATGATCCTTGGCCAGCGCCATGGCGTCGGGCGGCTGCTGGATCGGCTCTACATCTCGCTCAGCCGCTTTGCCGCCGACCCAAGCGAGTTCTACCACCTGCCGCGCGACCGCGTCGTCGAACTTGGCGCGCGCACCACGGTGTAGCGAAAGTCAGGTGCCGCCCGGCTACGGCGGCACCGCCTCTCTCAGGCCATCAACTGCGCCACGTCCAACATGCGGTTGGAAAAGCCCCATTCGTTGTCATACCAGCCGAACACCCGCAGCATCCCGCCGCGCGTCACCACGGTTTCCGGCAGCGCCATCACGATGCTTTCCGGCCGTGCCCGTAGGTCGGACGACACCAGCGGCCGCTCGGTCCAGCCGATCACGCCTCCCGCCGCACGCAGGGACTCATTGACCGCTGCCACCGTCGCTGGCCGCTCCGTCATCACCGTCAGGTCCACCGCCGAAACGGAGGCTACCGGCACCCTGACCGCCGAGCCCTCGATCCGCCCTGCATAGGCCGGCAACACCAAGTCCAGCAACCGCGAGGCAGAGGTCGAGGTCGGCACCATCGACAAGGCCGCCGCCCGGCTGCGCGCCAGATCCGGCCCCGCCGCATCCACCGTGGGCTGGCTACCCGTATAGCAATGCACCGTGGTCATGTAGCCGGTGGCAATCCCCCACTCGGCCCCGATCCGCCGCACCAAGGGCGCCAGCGCATTCGTCGTGCAAGAGGCGTTGGAAATCACCCGTTTCCCCGCCGCCAACGCCGCGAGCAGCGCATCCTCGTTGGCGCCCAGCACCACCACCGCCTCGGCCGCCTTGGACGGCCCCGACACCAGCACGCGCCGCGCACCCGCCGACAGCCCGCGCCCCGCAACCTCGGCGCTGTCCGCGCGCCCCGTGCATTCCATCACAACATCGACGGCCGACAGATCCATCACCGACAGGTCGCGCTGATGGCTTAACGGCACGCGACGTCCATCCACTACCAACGCGCCCGGCTCCAACGCCACGCGGCCGCGCCAAGGGCCAAAGACCGAGTCATATTCAAACAGGTAGGCACAGCTTTCCGCCGTGGCGATATCGTTGATCCCGACGATCTCCACCCCCGGCGCCGCGCCTAACGCCCAAGCGCGCAAAACCGACCGCCCGATACGCCCGAACCCGTTGACGAATACCCTGACCATGCCGATCACCCCCAATGCGAACGGGCGGCACACTGCCGCCCGCCCGGTTCCTCTGCAAGGGCGATCTTGCGCCTCAGACAGCGACCTCAACCGCAACGCCACGCGCCTGCGCCACGGTCACCGCCTTCGCCGCCACCGCCAGGTCCTGCAACGCAACGCCGGTTCCGTCGAACAACGTGATCTCGTCATCCGAGCGCCGCCCCGGGTCGATCCCGGCCACCACCGCCCCAAGCTCGACGATATCCTCGGCCCGGATCAACCCCGCCGCGACTGCATGCTGCGCCTCGCCGATGGTGATTGACTGCGCCCGCTCGTCGCAGAACACCCGCGCGCGTGCCAACAGTGCCGCCTCGACCTCTTGCTTGCCCTTGGTGTCGGTGCCCATACAGGCCAGATGCGTGCCCGGCCTCACCATGTCCGCCATCAGCGAGGGCGCAAAGGATGAGGTGATCGTGACGATCACATCCGCCTGCGCGCCTAGCCCCTCGAGCGAGACCGCCTCGAACGGTAGCCCGACCTCGGCCGCCGTTTCGGCCAGACGCCCCAACATCTCGGGGTGCATGTTCCAGCCCACGACCTTTTCGAACTGGCGCTGCTTCGCAACTGCGCGCAGCTGGTAGGCCGACTGGTGCCCGGCCCCCAACATGCCCAGAACCCGTGCATCCTTGCGCGCCAGATGCCGCACCGAAACCGCCGCAGCCGCAGCAGTCCGCAGCGCGGTCAGCAAGTTGGCGCCCACCATCGCCGACACCATGCCCGTATCGGGATCGAACAGAAACACGCTGGATTGGTGGTTGGTCAGCCCGCGCGCCATGTTGCCCGGCCAATAGCCCCCAGCCTTGACGCCCAGCACCAATCCAGCGCGGTCAAACCCCGATTTGAAGCCATAGAGCGCCTCTGCATGGCCGATCGCCTCGCGCACCACGGGAAAGTTCACCGCTTGGCCCCGCGCCATCGCAGCAAACACCGCCTCCACCGCCTCATACGCCGCCTCTTCCGAGATCAGCGCTGCAATCTCTCGCTCTGGCACGATAATCATCGCCCGCCCCCCATTTTCTGTCCCTAAATTCCCCCGCACGGAGCGCACTTGCCCCCGCAGGGGACGCCTCCGGCGGGGGAGTATTTGCGCCAAGAAGAAACCCGGGTCAGAGCGCCTTGCCGCGCGCGGTGACCGGGATCAACCGCTCGACCTTGCCGCCGCGCACGCCAACATACCAGTCGTAGACGTTGCAGGTCGGGTCGCAATGCCCCGGCACCAGCCGCAGCTTTTGATTGATCGCCAGCACGCCCGCCGGATCCGCAATCACGCCATGCTCGTCCGAGCATTTGACGTATTCCACATCCGTGCGCCCGAACACCACCGGCAGCCCGCTATCGACCGATTGCGCCTTCAACCCGGCATCGCACACCGCCTTGTCGGCCTTGGTATGGCTCATCACCGAGGTCAGGATGAACAGGCTGTGCTCAAACTCCGATTCGTCGATGCGCTTGCCGTTCTTGTCGTGGATGCGCCCGTAATCGGCATCCATGAAGGCGTAAGAGCCGCATTGCAGTTCGTTGTAAACCCCCGACGCGCCCTCGAAATAATAGCTGCCGGTGCCCGCGCCGCCAACGATGTCGCAGGTCAGACCCTCTGCCGCCAGCGCCGTCACCGCCTCGCGCACCATGCCCACCGCAATGTCGATCTTCTTGCTGCGTTCAGTATAATCCGTCAGGTGCTGCATCGCGCCTTGGTAGGCCTGAATCCCGCTGAATTTCAGCCCCTTCGCCCCGGCAATCGCCCGCGCGATTTCCATCACCGCGGGGGTGGAGTTCACCCCGCAACGCCCCGCGCCGCAGTCGATCTCGACCAGACATTCCAGCGTGGTGCCGTGCCGCGCCGCCGCCGCCGACAGGTCGGCCACGTTGGCCAGATCATCGACGCAAACAATGGTGCGCGCCAGTTTCGGTAGCCGCGCCAGCCGATCAATCTTGGCCGCGTCACGCACTTCATTGGACACGAGGATATCCTTGACCCCGGCGCGCGCAAACGCCTCGGCCTCCGCCACCTTCTGACAGCAGATGCCGCAAGCCCCCGCCGCGATCTGCATCAGCGCGATATCCGCCGATTTGTGCATCTTGCCATGCACCCGCAGCCGGACGCCCATCGCATTGGCCGAAGCCTGCATCTTGGCGATGTTGCGGTCCAGCGCATCCAGATCGACGATCAGCGCGGGTGTCTGCACCTCTGCCTCGGTCATCCCCGGTGCTGCCGGAATGTCATAGCCAACTTCAAGATTGTTGAACGTCACAGGCGCATTCATAGCGTGTCCTCCTTAGCCCTGCATCCAGGGCAGTTTATCCAGATCGACGTTGCCGCCGGTGATGATGACGCCGACGCGCTTGCCGGCAAAAACCTCGGGGTTGCGCAGGATGGCTGCCAGCGGCACCGCACTTGACGGCTCCATCACGATCTTCATCCGCTTCCAGATCAGCTTCATCGCGTCGACGATTTCTTCCTCCTCGGCGGTCAGAATATCCGTCACGAAACGCTGCACGAAATGCCATGTCAGCTCTTTCAGCGGCACCTTCAGCCCGTCCGCCACCGTCTCTGGCGCGTCATCGGCGATGATGTGCCCGGCGCGGAAACTGCGCGCCGCGTCGTCGGCCTGCTTTGGCTCGGCGGCGTAAATCTTCACCCCGGGCGCCAATGTTGAAAGCGTAAGACAAGTTCCCGAAATCATGCCCCCGCCGCCAATCGGTGCAATCACTGCATCCAGCCCCGGCACCTGCTCGTTCAACTCGCGCGAGCAGGTCGCCTGCCCGGCGATCACGCGAGGGTCGTTGTAGGGATGCACGAATTCGGCGCCGGTTTCCGCCACCACGCGAGCAAAAACCTCCTCGCGCGAGGAGGTCGAGGGTTCGCATTCCACTACGCGCCCGCCATAGCCCTTCACCGCATCCTTCTTGGCCTGCGGGGCCGTGCGCGGCATCACCACGGTGCAGGGAATCCCCCGCCGCCCCGCCGCATAAGACAGCGACAGCCCGTGGTTACCGCTGGAGTGCGTCGCCACACCGCGCGCCGCCTGCGCCTCGGTCAGCCCGAACACTGCGTTGGAGGCGCCGCGTGCCTTGAACGCCCCCGCCTTCTGGAAGTTCTCGCATTTAAAGAACAATTCCGCCCCGGTGAGCGCGTTGAGGTAGCTCGAGGTCAACACCGGCGTGCGGTGAATATACGGCGCAATCCGCGCCTCTGCCGCAAGCACATCGTCGAATGTGGGAATATACATCTCTGCCCCGTCCTTCATGCCGCCACCCGGATCGCCTGCGCGCCGTGGCTGCGATAATACTCCTGTGCCGCCGCAACGCCCGAGCCGAGTTTGATCGGATAGCCCAGATCGGCCATGCACATCTCTGCCGTGGCCAGCCCCGACAGCATCATAACATCCGTCAGCATCCCAAGATGCCCGATGCGGAACACCTTGCCCGCAACCTCGCCGAGGCCCACGCCAAAAGCGACGTCGTATTTCTCGGCGGCCAGCTTCACGATGTCGGTGCCGTTGAAACCCTCGGGCACCACAACCGCCGTCACCGTGTCGGAATACAGATCCGCCGTCGCCGCGCAGGGCCGCATCCCCCAGGCTGCAATCGCGCGCCGCACGCCTTCGGCAATCCGGTGATGGCGCGCATAGACGTTGGCCAACCCCTCGTCGCGCAGCATCTGCACCGCGACCGCGAGACCGTTCAGCAAACCGACCGGCGGCGTATAGGGAAAGCCACCCGCCAGATAGGTGCGCCGCATATCAGCGAAATCAAAGAAGGTGCGCGGCAGCTTGGCGGTTTCCATCGCCGCAATCGCCTTTTGGCTGATCCCGACAATCGCGAGGCCGGCAGGCAGCATAAAGCCCTTCTGGCTGCCCGCAATCGCCACGTCGATGCCCCAGCCATCCATCTCGAACGGCATCGACCCGATCGAGGACACCCCATCGACAAACAGCATCGCCGGATGCCCCGCCGCATCCATCGCCCGGCGCAAGCCCGCGATGTCTGACCGCACGCCCGTCGCCGTCTCGTTATGCGTGCCCAGCACCGCCTTGATCTTGTGGGATTTATCCGCCCGCAGCGCCGCCTCAATTGCAGCCAAGGGCGCGCCCTGCCCCCAAGGCGTCTCGATCACCTCGACGTTCAGCCCATGCCGCTGGCACAGGTCGATCCAACGCAGGCTGAACATGCCGAACCGCGCCGCCAGCACCGTATCGCCCGGCGACAGAGTGTTCGACACCGCCGCCTCCCAGCCGCCAGTTCCGGTCGAGGGGAAGATGATGACCTCGCCCGTCGTGGTGCCCAGCACCGCCTTCACGCCCTCTACCGCGGGCTTGAATATCCGCGCGAAGGCGGGCGAACGGTGGTCGAGCGTCCCCATATCGCAGGCCTTGCGGATCACCTCGGGGATATTGGTCGGGCCGGGAATGAAAACCGGGTTCTGGCTGGTCATGCGCTTGTCCTCTTGCTGCATGGGGGGACATTAGGCGCAGTACGCGCCGCTCGCAATTTTTTCGAAAACATTTTTCATAATTGACATAAATAAGGTAAGCTTCATGCTACAAAGCACTTTTCATTTTTTCACTCAGCGAAATCAAATTTCATACCCGCGAAGAATCCCCACGAAAGGCCCCTGCCAATGCCCGAACCCCGCCCCCGTGGCCGCCCTAAATCCTTCCACGACAAGACCGAACAGAACACCGTCCAATCACTTGACCGCGCCATGACCCTGCTGCGCGCGCTTAGCGACGCGAGTGGCCTGACGCTCAGCGAACTCGCCGCGCGCACCGAAACCTCGCCCGCCACCGCCTACCGCGTGCTGACCACCCTGCAAACCCACGGCATGGTCGAGGTTGAGGAACCCGGCCAGCTTTGGCACGTTGGCGCCGGAACCTTCCGCATCGGCTCTGCCTTCCTGCGCCGCACCAAGGTCGCCGACCGCGCCCGCGCGCCGATGCAAACGCTGATGCGCGCCACGGGCGAGACCGCCAACCTTGGCGTCGAAAGCCAGGACGAGGTGCTGTTCCTGGCGCAGGTCGAAACCCACGAGGCGATCCGCGCCTTCTTTCCGCCAGGAACCAAAAGCCCGATGCACGTCTCTGGCATCGGCAAGGCGCTGCTGGCGTGGTTGCCAGAGGCGCGCGTGGCGCAAGTGGTGGCAAATCGTGGGCTGGAGGGCTCCACCTCGCTTTCGCTCACTTCCGATAGCAGCCTGCGCCGCGACCTTACCCGCACGAGAGAGCGCGGCTTTGCCATCGACGATCAGGAACGCGCCGAAGGCATGCGCTGCGTCGCCGCGCCAATCTTCAACGGCTACGGCGAACCCGTGGCGGGTCTTTCCGTCTCTGGCCCCGCCTTCCGTATGGCGCTGTCCAAGGCCGACGCCATCGGTGCCTTGGTCCGCGCGGCGGCGGATGAGGTGACGGATGCCATCGGCGGCACCCGGCCCTAAGCGGGGAAGATGGATATTTGGGCCAAAGCAATTGGGGCGTCACAGGCGGCGCCGGTTGCCTTGGCGCACAAAACCCCCATATCCGTCTGACACCCTGCAAGAGGCGCCCGATGATCCCCTATTCCGTTCTTGACCTGTCGCCGGTGCCCGAAGGTGCCTGCACTGCCGATGCGCTGCACAACACGCTCGACCTCGCCCAACATGCCGAGGCTTGGGGCTACAAGCGCTTTTGGCTGGCCGAGCATCACAACATGCCCGGCATCGCCAGTGCCGCCACGGCGGTCGCCATCGGCTATGTCGCGGCGGGGACCAAAACCATCCGCGTCGGCTCGGGTGGCATTATGCTGCCCAACCACGCGCCGTTGATGGTGGCAGAGGCGTTCGGCACCCTTGCCACGCTTTACCCAGACCGCATTGACCTTGGCCTTGGCCGCGCGCCCGGCACCGACGGCGCAACGTCGCAGGCGCTGCGCCGGGGCCTTGGGGCAGACAGTTTTCCGCATGATGTGGTGGAACTGATGCGCTATCTGGGCGAGCCCGCGCCCGGCGATCTGGTGCGCGCCCATCCCGGCGCAGGCACGCATGTGCCCTTATGGATCTTGGGCTCCAGCCTTTACGGCGCGCAACTCGCCGCCCATCTGGGCCTGCCCTACGCCTTCGCCTCGCACTTTGCGCCGCAAGCACTGGATGAGGCGTTGGAGATTTACCGCGCCACCTTCCGCCCTTCGGCCACGCTTGCGCGCCCGCATTTCATGCTGGCGATCAACGTGTTCGCGGGCGAGACGGATGCCGAGGGCACCTACCTCAAATCCTCGATGCAGCAAGCCTTCGCCAATCTGCGCTCTGGCCGCCCCGGCAAACTGCCGCGCCCGGTTGCCGATGTCGCCGCCGTGGTGGACCCCGCGATGCTGCGTCAGGTAGGGCACGCGCTGTCGTGTTCGGCAACCGGCGGCCCTGCCACGGTGCAACGCGAACTTGCTGCCCTGATCGACCGCTATCAACCCGACGAGGTGATCCTGACCGGCCAGATGCACGACCACAAGGCCCGCTTGCGCTCGTTCCAAATCGCGGCCGATGCGATGGCGGCACTCGCGCCCCTGCCCGCATAGCCAAAGACCCGCCCCTTCATCGAAAGGGCGGGCCCGGGTCGGACGGCAACGGCGCCTTGGGGAACTCTGACCCTTGTTGCGCCCGACCTCAGGGGGCAAAGGCGCCCCCCTGTGACCGTCACGCCTTTTGCGGTGCCATCGTGCCGACCGAGACGTTAAGGCTCAGCTTCTTGCCCGCGCGCAACACGTCTATCTGCGACTTGGTATCCGGCGCAGTCATTGCCACCGCGCGTGGCAGGTCGTGCAGCACCTTGATATCAGTGCCGCCAAACGCCGTGATGATATCGCCGCGCTTCAGCCCGGCCTTGGCTGCCGGGCTATCCGGCGTCACCGCCGCCACCATTGCGCCCATCGGTTTGCTCATGCCCAGCGCCGCCGCGATATCGGGCGAGACTTGCTGGATCTGGATACCGAGCCAGCCGTGTTCGACCTTGCCGCCATGCTCTAGCTGCGCCACCACATTTTGCACCAGATCGGACGGCACCGCGAAGCCGATGCCCACCGAGCCGCCTGTCGGCGACATGATCGCGGTGTTCATCCCCACGACCTGGCCCGCATCATTGAACAGCGGCCCACCAGAGTTGCCCTTGTTGATCGCAGCATCAGTTTGCAGGAAGTTGTCGTAGGCCCCGCTACCAATATCGCGCGCCTTGGCAGAGATGATGCCCGTCGTCACCGTGCTGCTCAGGCCAAACGGGTTGCCAACCGCCATCACATCATCGCCCACGCGAATATCCTTGGACGAGCCAAAGCTGACTGCGGGCAGCGGATCGGGCGAATCCACCTTGATCAGCGCCACATCGGTAATCGGATCAGTGCCCAGCACCTTGGCGTCAAACGTGCGCCCGTCGGTCAACGTCACCTTCACCGCCGACGCCCCGGAAACCACATGGTTGTTGGTGACGATCAGCCCCGTAGGGTCGATTATAAAGCCTGAGCCGACACCATGCCCCTGCGGCGCCTGCTGTTGCTGGTAGCCGTTGCCCGGCATGCCGGGGAAGGGAATGCCGAATTGCTGGCTGAATTCCTGGAACGGAAAGCCCTGCGGCATCTGCCCACCACTGTCGGACACTTGCGGCGCTTTCTCGGTCACCTCGATATAGACGACCGAGGGCGACACTTTCTGCACGAGGTTGGCATAGCCGCCCGCAGGTTCCGCGAAAGCCGCGCCCGGCACCACCGACAACGCAGAAGACGCGGAAAGGGCGGCGACAAGCGCCACAGCAACGGTTTTGCGGCGCGAGGTTAAGCGAAGATCAGTTTGCATCGAAGAACTCCTGTCGATCTGGATGGTCCGGGGTTCCGCCCGGCCTTGTCTCCTCAAGATGCGTCGGTGCTCTCGCAGACCCCTCTCATCCGGATTACAAATCTGCAATTTTCAATCACATCGCTCTCACGCCCTCGTGTCGTGGTTCGCGCCAAGATTACACTCTTGCAATCTTGCCGACAGCGCGCCGGAAACCCCATCTGCGAACGTAACATCATGGAAACCCCTGCTAAGGATACTTTGATGCAAACGCTTCGTTCGCTTCTCGCGCTTGTCCTCACCGGGCTTGCCGCCTTTGCCGTCTTTTCTGTCGGCCTGATCATCATCGGCATTGGCCTGGTGATCGGCGCCATGTTGTCGATTGCGCTGCGCCTTGGTGCGCCGCGTCCGGGCGATCACATCGTCGGCTGGCGCTGGTCGCGCGATACACGGCTTGGCCAGAGCGCCTGACCCCGGCCTTTCCGGCACCACCTCGACCTCCCCGCCGGGGCGTGCCAGTCTGGGCGGAGGACAAAGCGCGAAGGACCGCCAATGAAAATCCTCGTCGTGGAAGATGACCCCACCACCGCCGCCTACATCGCCGAGGGGCTGCGTCAGGAAGGCCACGCTGTCGATCAATTGGGTGAGGGCCGTGACGGCCTGATCCGCGCTACCACCGGCGAATTCGACGTCATGGTGATCGACCGTATGCTACCCGGCCTTGACGGGCTGTCGCTGGTCAAGGCGCTCAGGGCCACCCACAACCGCACGCCGGTATTGTTCCTCACCGCGCTTGGCGGCGTCGATGACCGGATCGAGGGGCTGAACGCCGGCGCCGATGACTACCTCGTCAAACCCTTCGCCTTTGGCGAGTTGTCGGCCCGGCTTGCTGCCCTCGCCCGCCGCCCGCAAATGCAGGCGGAAACCACCGCACTCACCGCAGGCGACCTGACGATGGACCTGCTGACCCGCCGCGTCACCCGCGCGGGCACGGAAATCGACCTGCTTCCCCGCGAATTTGCGCTGTTAGAGCAACTGTTGCGCCGCAAGGGTCGCGTGCAGACCCGCACCATGCTGCTTGAGTCGGTCTGGGACATCCGCTTTGACCCCCAAACCAACGTGGTCGAAACCCACATCAGCCGCCTGCGCGCCAAGATCGACAAACCGTTCGAGCACGAACTCATCAAAACCGTGCGTGGCGCGGGCTACCGGATCGAGGCGTGATGCGCTGGCCCCGCGCCCTTCTGCGCTCGACCCCGGTGCGCCTCGCGATCTTCCTCGTGGCGCTGTTCGCCCTTGTCAGTCTTGCCAGCTTTGGCGGCACCTACCTTGTGATCCGCAACTCGCTTTACGCCGGGATGCGCGCCGATCTGGAACAGCAGATGGCAGGCTTCGCCGCAGCGCCCTCCGCGGCTGCGCTTTCCGCCATCATCGCCAATCAGGGCGCCGTCACCGATCCATCGCAGCGCGTGCTGACCTACCTTGCCCCTGATGGGCAGGTCTATGGCAACACCGCCCTGATGCGTGGCCCCGAAGGTTTCCTGCAACTCGACCTTGGCCCCAATGCCCATAGCGGCCCGCGCAATTACCTTGGCCTTGCCGGGGATTTCTTCGGCGGCCAGCTTATCATCGCCGAGAACCGCCAGCCGGTGATCGCGCTTGGGAACATGTTCCTCGATGTGCTGATCCTTAGCCTGCTTCCCACCTTCGCCATCGCGCTTGGCGGCGGCCTTTGGCTTGCTCACCGCAGCAAACTGCGGGTGGAGCGCATCACCGACACCTTGCAACGCCTGACCTCGGGCGACCTCTCTGCCCGCGTTGACAGCGCGCCCGGCGACAACGATCTTTCGCTGATCGGCACCCATATCGACCGTATGGCCGCGCGCCAGCAATCGGCGACAGAGGCGCTGCGACAGGTCTCTGCCGACATCGCCCATGACCTGAAAACCCCGATTCAGCGCGTCTCGCTGCTGCTCAACCAGCTAGAGGCGCAGCCTGACCTTGCGCCGGCCAGCGCCACCCTCGCGACCCGCGCACGCGAAGACGCGGATGGCATTGTCGCCACCTTCCAGTCGCTTTTGCAAATCGCGCAGATCGAGGGCGGCTCGCCCAAGGCGCGCTTTGCCCCCGTCGATCTCACCGACCTTACCCGCACCTTCGCTGAAATCTACCAACCCACGGCCGAGGATCAGGGCCAGACCCTGACCCTTACCCTGCCCGACACGCCCGTCATGGTGCAGGGCGACAAGGCACTCCTCGGCCAAGCGCTTGCCAACCTGATCGAAAACGCCCTGCGCCACACGCCCTCTGGCAGCCGGATCGACGTGACCCTCACCGCCGACGAGCGCGCGCATCTCTGCGTCACCGACACCGGCCCAGGTATCCCGGTGGAGGAGCGTGAAAACGTCCTGCGCCGTCTTTACCGTCTGGAACGCAGCCGCACCACGCCGGGCAGCGGCCTTGGATTGGCGCTGGTCGCCGGGATCGCGACGCTGCACGACGCCACCCTCACGCTTGGCGACAACACACCGGGGTTGGTGGTGCATCTCGACCTGCCACGCGCAGCCAACAGCTAGGCATCACGCGAACGTGATGCCCCTCGCGCGATGCGCCTTGTATTCACCCCACTGATCTTGCAGCTTTTGCGCGAAAGTGATGGGCGATTTGCCCTTTAGGAAGAGTGCGCATGCTTGCTGTGAAGATCCTGAAACATTCGATCCGGCAAGTCTTTGACAATCTTGGTGCAGCGCTTCGAATATCCGCCCTGATCTATGCGGTAGATGTGGTGATGAAACTGACGCTGATCGGCCCCATGTTCTACGACCAGAAAGCCCTTGGCCGCAGCTTCATCTCTAGCACTTTCAGGTGGGGTAACGTCACCCTCACCATGGCGATCGCCGTTTTGGCCGGCCTGTGGATCGCCGTCGGATGGCACCGCTTCATTCTGCGCAGCGAAGAACCCGGCGCGGTTCTGCCCGCCTTCCATGGCAGGCGCATACTGGCCTATTGCAGAGGCCACGAAAGAGGCCCAAAGGGCGGGCATAGCGGCTGCGAAGGGGGAGGGGAAAGCCTACCTCGGGAAGAAGCCCAGCTATGACCGCAAGGCGTTCAAACTGGTGTGCGACATGCTGGCCATGAACGCGGGAACGTCAGAGATTTCCAAGGCCACAGGCCTCACACGGCAGACTGTGTTGCGTGTGAAGGGGGACATGGCAGGCGCTGAAGAGGCACTGGCGCGGTGGGGGATGTGATGGAGATAAATTCAAACGCTTGCATGCGTTGGGACGTATCAATTGTTTTCGGAGTCCGTCCCAAAGCCCGTACAGGCTCACTTCGACTTTGAGTAAAGGGCAAGCCAATCCATATGCGGGGCAATTTCCTGAAACAGTTCGGTGTCGATAAGAAAACCTCTTGGCAGGGTACGACGGCACTCCTCTAAGTAATTATTGATGACATCCAATATGGACTTGCTGCTTGCTGGATGCGGAATATCCATTTCAGGCACGAGCTTGAGTTCCTCCATGATGAATATCTTGCGGCGCGACAAAACTGCTCGCTCTTTCAATGAACTGAAGTAGGCACCCCTGATTTGGGAGCCGAGGAAGTGCAGTTTAATGAAACCAACAGTCTCATTGAATTCCCACCCCCCATATCGCCTAAAGAAGGTTTCCTTCAGATGAATGGTTGCCCCTCTTTCAGTACGGTCCCCAAGCGCCTCCCGAATATACTTCCCCTCCGCCGCCTTGTACCAAGCATCGTACTCCGCACGCGAACAACGATAGACGGCAAGATCGTAGAAAAATCTGTACATCGCACGGCCTCTTGTTTCTTGAACGCGATATACCTATCGCCCGCACCAACGCCCACCCTCAGACTATCTTGGCACAGCACAACATCGTTTACAGGTGGGAACCTTTGTCCATCGTACGGCCTAAGATACGTCGCCAGAGAATCGCGCTCGTTCAGGTGCCTCTAGATTGGTCAAAACGGGTGGTCAAGGTTGGTCAAAGAATGCCGCTAAGCCTTTGATATTAATCAAATATATGTAATTGGTGGAGTCGAGGGGGATCGAACCCCTGACCTCGTCATTGCGAACGACGCGCTCTCCCAACTGAGCTACGACCCCACTTGGCGCGGGTTTTGGCGTAAGCCCGCGCCCTTGTCAAGCGGCGGCGATCAGGTCGCCATTGCGACATTGCTGCGCACAAAGGCCTCGATCTCGGCCGCCGGGCGCGCACCGGAAAGCCGCGCCACTTCACGGCCCTTGTGGAACAGGATCAGCAGCGGAATGCCCCGGATATCGAACCGGGTCGAGGCCTCGGGGTGGTCCTGCGTGTCGATCTTGGTGAACCGCACCCGCGGCGCCAACGCTTTGGCCGCCTTAGCAAATTCCGGCGCCATCATGCGGCACGGGCCACACCACGGCGCCCAGAAGTCAATGATCATCGGCAGATCGTCGGTGCGCGTCGCCTTGGTCAGCGTCGCCATATCCAGCACGCCAACCACGCCATCCACCAGCTTTGCCCCGCAAACCCCACATTTCGGCGCCTCCGAAAGTTTCGCCTGCGGCACCCGGTTCGCCTGCCCACACGCGGTGCAGACCAGCTTTACGCCCTCGCTCATCGCCGCCTCCTGAAAGTATTCACCAACGTGAATATAAGAACCGCACACACCCGTTCAAGGGCCGCCACCATCGGCCCGGCACGGCAGTCAATCGCCGCATCTTGCCGACCGGTCGCAAGCGGTGCATCACTCTGCCAGACGGGCCATATCCGGCCCACGAGCAAGGCGCAGATGCACACCACGATCACCGTCACCATCGCGCTTGTCACGGCGCTTGGCGTGCTGTTCCGCCCGTTCCGCCTGCCCGAATACGCCTTCGCCGCCCTCGGCGCCGCCGTGCTGGTGGCCTCTGGCCTCTTTGGCTGGCGCGCCGCCCTCAGCGCGGTCAACGACGGGCAAGACGTCTATGCCTTCCTGATCGGCATGATGCTGCTGGCCGAAGTCGCGCGGCGCGAGGGGCTGTTTACCACGCTCGCTGCTTGGGCGGCCCGCGCCGCCCGCGGCTCGGCGGAGCGCCTGTTCCTCATCGTCTATGGCATTGGCGTTCTGGTCACGGTGTTCCTGTCCAACGACGCCACCGCCGTGGTGCTGACCCCCGCCGTCTATGCCACCGCCCGCGCCGCGAAGGTGGAGCCCCTGCCCTACCTCTTTGCCTGCGCCATGATTGCCAACGCGGCGAGCTTTGTTCTGCCCATCTCGAACCCCGCGAATCTTGTGATCTATGCCCGCGCCATGCCGCCGTTGGGGGCATGGCTGGCGATGTTCCTGCTGCCCTCGGTTGCTGCCATCCTTGCTACCTACGCGATGTTGCGCCTGACCTTCGGGCGCGATCTTGCCAGCGCCCAACCCCAGATCGTCGAAATCCCGGCGCTGGAGCCCGCCGCCCGCGCGGCCGCCCTTGGCCTCATCGCCACCGCGCTGGGGCTGATCGCGGCCTCCGCCCTTGGCGCGCCGCTCGGGCTGCCCACCCTTGGCGCGGGCCTTGCCGTGGTGGCGCTCGTGACCGCCCTCACCCGGCGCTCGCCCGCTGCCTTGCTGCATCAGGTCTCGTGGGGCGTGCTGCCACTGGTCGGAGGCCTATTCGTTGTGGTCCGCGCGGTCTTTGCCACCGGCCTGCCCGATCACGCCGTGGCGATGCTGCACCTTTGGGCTGAAACAGCGCCCAACATGGCGGCAAGCGGCATCGGCACCCTTTTCGCGCTGGCCTCCAACCTCATCAACAACCTGCCCGTTGGCCTTGTCGCCGCAACGGCGAGCCACACTGGCAACCTGCCGCCACACATCGTAGGCGCCATGCTGATCGGCGTTGCCCTTGGGCCGAACCTGTCGGTGACAGGCTCTCTCGCCACGATCCTCTGGCTGGTGTCGCTGCGCAAAGAGAACCTGCATGTCTCCGCCGGCCAATTTCTGCGCGTAGGCCTTTGGGTAATGCCCCCAACGCTGGCCCTGACGCTGGCCGCTTTCGCGCTGCAATCGGGTTTGGCGGGCGTTTTTGCGCCCTGAGCCGGGGCTTGAGCAAACCCGATTCCGCGAGAAAACATCCCGCGAAATCAGTTTCGTTTGGTCGCACAAGTAATGCAATCGTGGTCTTTCAACGAGGTATCCAAGCATTGCACAGTGCAACCCTTACTCCGCCGCGTCCTGATACGCCTCCAACGGCGGGCAGATACAGATCAGATTTCGGTCCCCATAAACGTTATCAACCCGCCCAACCGGAGGCCAATATTTATCGACCCGGAATGAGGCTGGCGGGAAGCATCCCTGCTCTCTCGGATAGGGGCGGTCCCAGTCGGCAACCAGATCCTCAACCGTATGCGGCGCGTTTTTCAGCGGGTTATTCTCCGCATCCATCTCGCCCCGCTCCACCGCCGCGATCTCCGCGCGGATCGCCAGCATCGCGGTGATGAACCGGTCCAGCTCTGCCTTGGTCTCGCTTTCGGTCGGCTCCACCATCAAGGTGCCCGCCACAGGCCAGCTCATCGTCGGCGCGTGGAAGCCGTTATCGATCAGACGTTTAGCGATGTCATCGACGGTGACATGCGCCGTGTCGGCAAAGGGCCGGGTGTCGAGAATACATTCATGCGCCACCCTGCCCTGCTTGCCGACAAACAACACCTCGAACGCGCCCTTCAGTCGCGCCGCGATGTAGTTGGCGTTCAAGATCGCCACCCGCGTCGCCTGCGTCAGCCCCGGCCCGCCCATCATCAGGCAATAGGCCCAGCTAATCAGCAGGATCGAGGCCGAGCCATAGGGTGCCGCCGAAACCGGCCCCTCGCCCCCCGCCGAGGGATCGCCCGGCAGATGCGGCGCCAGATGCGCCTTGACCCCGATCGGCCCCATTCCCGGCCCGCCACCGCCATGCGGGATGGCAAAGGTTTTGTGCAGGTTGAGGTGGCTGACGTCACCGCCGATCTCGCCGGGTTTCGCCAGCCCGACCATCGCGTTCATATTGGCGCCGTCGATATAGACCTGCCCGCCATATTGGTGCGTGATCTGGCAAACCTCCCGCACCGTTTCCTCGAAAACGCCGTGGGTAGAGGGGTAGGTGATCATGCAGGCGGCAAGGTTTTCGCCCGCGTCTGCCGCCCGCGCGCGGAAATCATCGAGGTCGATATCGCCATTGTCCAGCGCCTTGACCACGACCACCTGCATCCCTGCCATCTGCGCCGAGGCCGGGTTGGTGCCGTGCGCCGAAACCGGGATCAGACACACGCGCCGATGCCCTTGGCCTTGCGCGCGGTGATAGGCTTGAATGGTCAGCAAGCCCGCATATTCGCCCTGTGCGCCAGAGTTTGGCTGCATCGAGAAGGCATCGTAGCCGGTAATCTCGCACAGTTTAGCCGACAGATCCGTAATCACCTCGGTATAGCCCGCCGCCTGATCGCGCGGCACGAAGGGGTGCATGGCGGAAAACTCGGGCCAGGTGATCGGCATCATCTCTGCCGCCGCGTTCAGTTTCATCGTGCAAGAGCCAAGCGGAATCATCGCCCGGTCGAGCGCGAGGTCGCGGTCCGACAGGCGGCGCATGTAGCGCATCATCTCGGATTCAGCGCGGTTCATGTGAAAAACCGGGTGGGTCAGGTATTCGCTTTCGCGCAGCATCGCCTCGGGGAAGCCAAGGCTGGCGCGGTGGGGCGGCACGCCGTCGATGCCAAAGGCGCGCAGGACGCGGATCAGCACCTTTTCGTCCGAGGTCTCGTCCAGACTGATGCCGACGCGATCCGCACCGATCTTGCGGAAGTTCAGCCCCTCTTGCCGCGCCGCCGCCAGAATACCGGCCTGGCCCACGCCAACCTCTACCGTGATCGTATCAAAAAACGCCTTGGGAGAGACCTTGGCCCCTGCCGCCTTCAACGCGCGCGCCAGACGGTTGGTCAGGAAATGCACCCGCTCTGCAATCGCACGCAGGCCGAGCGGACCGTGAAAAACCGCGTAGAATGAGGCCATTACGGCCAACAGAGCCTGCGCAGTGCAGACGTTCGAGGTCGCCTTTTCGCGGCGGATATGTTGCTCTCGTGTTTGCAGGGACAGCCGGTAGGCGCGGCCACCGCGGGCATCGACCGAGACGCCGACGATACGCCCCGGCATTGCGCGCTTCATGTCATCCTTGCAGGACATGAACGCCGCGTGAGGGCCGCCGTAGCCCAGCGGCACGCCAAAACGCTGTGCCGAGCCGACGGCGATATCGGCACCCATCGCGCCGGGTTCCTTGAGCAGGCACAGCGCCAAAAGATCGGTTGCCACCACGGCCACCGCCTTGGCCGCGTGAAGCGCCGCGATTTCGGGCGTGTAGTCGCGGACATGGCCAAAGGTGCCGGGATACTGGAAGATCGCGCCAAAAACGCGTGTGGCATCAAGGGCTTCTGGCGCATCGACGATCACCTCGATCCCCAAGGGCTCGGCGCGGGTCTGGATCACGGCGATGGTTTGCGGGTGGCAGTTCTGATCGACAAAGAACGCGCGCGCCTTGGATTTGGCGACACGTTCCGCCATCGTCATCGCCTCTGCCGCCGCCGTCGCCTCGTCCAGCAGCGAGGCATTGGCGACCGGCAGGCCGGTCAGGTCGGCAATCATGGTTTGGTAGTTCAGCAGCGCCTCCAGCCGGCCTTGCGCGATTTCGGGCTGGTAGGGGGTGTAGGCGGTATACCACGCTGGATTCTCAAGGATATTCCGCTGGATAGCGGGCGGCGTCACCGTGCCGTAATAGCCCTGCCCGATCAGCGAGGTCATCACGCGGTTCTTCTTGGCCACCTCGCGCATCCGCGCCAGAAGGTCGTGTTCCGATAGCGGTGCCCAGCCCAGCGGCACTTTCTGCCGGATTGAGGCGGGCACCGTCTGCGCAATCAACTCGTCCAGATTCCGCACGCCTACAGCCGCCAACATCTCTGCCATCTCTGACGGAGAGGGACCGATGTGGCGGCGGTTAGCAAAGTCGTATGGGTCGTAAGCGGTTGGAATAAAGGACATTTTTCGCCTCAGCTGATAAGGTCGTTGTATTCGTCTTCGTCCATGAACTGGTCGATCACGGCCGGATCATCGACTTTCATCTTGAAGAACCACGCATCGCCCAGCGGGTCTTCGTTCACCAGGCCGGGGTTGTCGGCGACCTTGGTGTTGACCTCGACAATCTCGCCATCGATCGGGGCGAGGATGTCAGAGGCGGCCTTGACGCTTTCGATCACCACGACCTCATCGCCCGAGGCGACCATCACGTCGATGTCGGGCAGCTCGACAAACACCACATCGCCAAGCTGGGTCGCGGCGTGCTCGGTGATGCCTACGACGATGATATCACTGCCATCTTCGCCCTTTTCCGCGCGCAGCCATTCGTGATCTTCGGTGTATTTCATGGGGTCCTCATCAGCGTTTGTAGGTTGTGGGTTGGAAGGGCATCGCGGCGACCGTCGCGGGCAGACGTTTGCCCCGGACCTCAGCGTAAACCGTTGTTCCGGCGGCGCAAAGAGAGGCTGGCAGGTAGCCCATCGAAATCGGTGCGCCGAGCGAGGGGCCGAAGCCGCCAGAGGTGATGTGGCCGATCGCCTCGCCTCCCTCGGGGCCCGCGAAAAGCTGGGTGCCGTCGCGCATCGGGGCGCGGCCTTCGGGCAGCAGGCCGATGCGCAGGCGGCTGGGGCTTTGGGCGAGTTCGGCAAGGATGCGGGGCGCGCCTGGGAAGCCGCCTGCGCGTAAGCCATTGGCGCGGCGTGATTTCTGGATCGCCCAGCTGAGGTTCCCCTCAATGGGGGAGGTGGTGGTGTCGATGTCGTGGCCGTAAAGGCAGAGGCCCGCTTCAAGCCGCAGGCTGTCGCGGGCGCCTAGGCCGATCGGTTGCACGGCGGCGTTGGCGAGCAGCGCGCGGGCAAAGGCGGTGGCGTTGTCGGCGGGGAGGGAGATTTCAAAGCCGTCCTCGCCGGTGTAGCCAGAGCGCGAGACCCAGAGTTCGACCGCGCCCCAGTGGAGCGTGGCCACATCCATGAAACGCATCGCGGCAGCACCGGGGGCGAGGGTCTCCAGCACGCCCTCTGCGGCGGGGCCTTGCAGCGCCAAAAGCGCGCGTTCGGGCAGTTCGGTGATCTCACAGGCACCGGCAAGATGGGCGCGCATGTGGGCAGCGTCGGCCTCTTTGCAGGCGGCGTTCACCACGACGAAAAGGTGATCGCCCCGGTTGGCAACCATCAGGTCATCAAGGATGCCACCATCGGGGGCGGTGAAAAGGGCGTAGCGCTGGCGGCCCTCTGGCAGCGCCAAAATATCAACCGGAACAAGGGTTTCCAGCGCGGCGGCGGCATCAGAGAGGCGACCGGAGCGGGGGCGCAGGATGACTTGGCCCATGTGACTGACGTCGAAAAGCCCAGCGCTGGCGCGGGTGTGCAGGTGTTCTTTCAGCACCCCGGCGGGGTATTGCACCGGCATTTCATAGCCCGCGAAGGGGACCATTTTTGCGCCAAGTGCGAGGTGGAGGTCGTAAAGAGCCGTGCGTTTCAGGTCGGCCATGCCGCCCCCCTTATATCACGCCGGTCATAAGTGTCCCGGCACCGTTAAGGCAGGCAAAAGCCCGCGTTCCGATGCCCCCTCTGTCCTTTCGCCTGAGATCGTTATCCCTTCGGCGCCCTTCTGCAGGGTCTCTCCAGAGTCCGTGTGTCAGAACGGTCCTTTGCGCCTGAGAGTTTACCGGGGCGGTTGCTCCTTCGGCACCAGCCGGGGTTTGGGCCCCGCCGGGTTCTCCCGGTTCTGACGCTCATGGCTTAGCGGGCCACGATTGGACTGGCAAGGGGGATGTTTTGAAAGCGGCATGTCGAGGGGCTCGGGCGACATTTGCGCAGGGGGCGGAAATTGGGGGCAAGCCGTTGTGGCGGCTCAATTTTTGCGATGTGTTTTTCGTATGTAAATCGTATGTTTTTCGTATGTATGATTGTGCGGCGTCTGGATTGATGCGGCGTGCCTGTGGGCTGCGGTTGCGGTTGAGTATTTTTGCCAAGAAGAAATTGGGGGCGGGATGGAACATGTGTTTTTCGGCTATGGGTCACTGGTGAACCGGCGGACGCATGACTATGCCCCGGCGCTGCCCGCGCGGGTTTCGGGCTGGCGGCGGGTGTGGCGCGCGACGGGGCACCGGCAGTTGGCGTTTCTGAGCGTTGCGCCGGATGCGGATTGCGAGATCGAGGGGCTGGTGGCGGCGGTTCCGCGCGGCGATTGGGCGGCGCTGGACGCGCGCGAGTTTGCCTATGCGCGGGAGCCGCTGGCGGCGGGGGCAATCTGGCATGGGTTGGCGGGTGCGGCGAGGGTGCAGATTTACGCGGTGCCGGAGGACGGGGTGGCGCGGGCGCTGGCGGATCATCCGATCTTGCTGAGTTATCTGGATGTGGTGGTGCAGGGCTTTGCGACGGAGTTCGGGGACGAAGGGGTGGCGCGGTTCTTTGCCACTACGGCAGGTTGGGAGGCGCCGATTCTGGATGACCGCGCGGCGCCGCGATATCCGCGCGCGCAGCAGTTGACGGACGCGGAGCGCGCGCTGGTTGACGGGCATCTGGCGGCATTGGGCGCGGCACGGATCAGCGGTTAGACCTGCGGTTACGGCATGGCTGAACGTGCCCGTTCTTATGGACAAAAGCGGGCCATTGTGAAACAGGATGCGCAACAGGAGTTTTGCCCAAATGACCGTTACCCGCTTCGCGCCCTCGCCCACCGGCTTTATCCATGTCGGCAATCTGCGCACTGCGCTAATGAACTATCTGATCGCCCGTAAGGCGGGCGGCACGTTCATCCTGCGTCTGGACGACACGGATCAGGAGCGGTCGAAGCAGGAATATGCCGACGGGATCATGGAAGATCTGGAGTGGCTGGGTCTGACCTGGGACAGGTTGGAGAAGCAGTCGCTGCGGCTGGATCGCTATGCCGAGGCGGCGGATGATCTGCGCGCCAAGGGGCGGTTTTACGAGGTGTTCGAGACGCCGGTCGAGCTTGACCTGAAGCGCAAGAAGCAGCTGAACATGCACAAGCCGCCGGTTTATGACCGCGCCGGGCTGCATCTGTCGGCTGCGGAAAAAGACAAGCTGCGCGCTGAGCGGGCGCCTTATTGGCGGTTCCTGCTGGATCAGGAGCGGATCGAGTGGACAGACGGTATTCTGGGGCCGATCTCGATTGATGCGGCGTCGGTTTCGGACCCGGTGATGGTGAAGGCGGATGGGCAGTGGCTATACACCTTTGCCTCGTCGGTGGATGACAGCGACATGGGCGTGACGCATATCGTGCGCGGCGCGGACCATGTCACCAACACCGCGACGCAGATTCAGATTATCGAGGCGCTGGGTGGCAAGGTTCCGGCGTTCGCGCATCACAGCCTGCTGACCGGGCCGCAGGGTGAGGCGCTGTCGAAGCGGTTGGGCACGCTGAGCCTGCGCGATTTGCGGGCGGGCGGGATCGAGCCGATGGCGCTGTTGTCGCTGATGGCGCGGTTGGGATCGTCGCAGCCGGTGGAACTGGTGGGATCGCTGGACGAGTTGATCGCCACGTTCGATCTGTCAAGCTTTGGCGCGGCACCAACCAAGTTTGACGCGGACGATCTGAAGCCGTTGACGCGCGCCTATGTGCAGGGTCTGCCGTTCGCCGCGGTGGCAGAGCGGATTGCAGCCCTTGGCGTGCCCGCCGATCAGGCCGAGGCGTTCTGGCGCGTGGCGAAGGACAATATCGACGTGCGCGGCGATCTTGAGGGCTGGTGGCACCTGTTCCGCGACGGGGCGGAGCCGATGATTGATGCCGAGGATGCCGATTTCGTGCGGCAAGCGGTGGCGATGCTGCCGGCGCGGCCTTGGGGGCCTGCGACGTGGAGCGAGTGGACCGCTGCGGTGAAAGAGGCTACGGGGCGCAAGGGCAAGGGGCTGTTCATGCCGCTGCGCAAGGCGCTGACGGGCCAAGCGCACGGGCCGGAGATGGCCGAAGTGATGCCGCTGATGCAGAAGATCCGCGCGCAGGGGTAAGCCCCGCGCGTTACGCCTTGCCGCGTAGCAGGCGGCGCAGGATCTTGCCCGAGGCGGATTTCGGGATCGCGTCGATCAGGGCGAGCCTGCGGATCTGTTTGTAATGCGCGATGTGGGGGGCAAGGTGGGCCTGCACCTCTGCCAGCGTGACGATGGCGCCGGGTTTGGTCACCACCCAAGCCATCGGCAATTCGCCCGCTTCATCATCCGGCACCCCGATCACGGCGACGTCTGCGACGGCGGGATGGGTGACGATAATCGCCTCCAGCTCTGCCGGGGGGACTTGGAAGCCTTTGTATTTTATCAACTCTTTCACGCGATCGACGACGAACATGTAGCCGTCTGCGTCGATGCGGGCGATGTCGCCGGTTTTGAGCCAGCCGTCGGGGGTAAGTGTCGCCTGGGTTGCCTTAGCGTTGTTGAGGTAGCCCACCATGACCTGCGGGCCTTTCACCCAAAGCTCGCCCACCTCGCCGGGGGCTGCGTCTTGGCCGGTTTCGGGATCGACGATGCGCGACAGAGTGGAGGGGGCGGTGACGCCGGAGGCGCCGGGGCGGCCGCCGCCTGGGGGAGTAAAGTGGCTGATCGGGCTCATCTCTGTCATGCCGTAGCCTTGCACGACGGCGCAGCCAAGACGGGCGGCGGCGACCTGGGTCAGGTCCGCGCCCAAGGGGGCCGCGCCGGAGAATACGCCGGTCAGGGACGACAGGTCGAATTGATCGACCATCGGGTGTTTTGCCAGCGCCAGCACGACCGGGGGCGCGACGAAGAAGCGCTTCATGCGGTGGGTCTGGATCATGCGCAGCGCGACCTCAAGATCGAAGCGCGGCAGGGTGACGAGCGTGCCGCCTTTGGCGAGGTAGAGGTTCATCAGCACCTCTAGTCCGTAGATGTGGAAGAAGGGCAGGAAGGCCAGCGTGGCCCCGGCATCGCCGTCAAGCACGTCGGTGGCTTGGGCGACGTTGGCGACGAGGTTGCGGTGGGTCAGCATCACGCCCTTGGGCAGGCCGGTGGTGCCGGAGGAATAGGGCAGCACCACGATATGCGTGGCAGTATCGACCGGAGTGTGGTCGGTTTGCGGGGTGCCCATGAGGGCGGAAAGCGGGGTCGTGCCCTCGGCGGTGCCAATGGCGATAAGGTCGGTGACGCAGGTGCCTGCAATCGCTTTGCGCGCGGTGTCGAGAACGGCGGGATGGGCGATCAGCATCTCGGCGCGGGAGTCGTTGAGCTGATAGCGGATCTCATCCTCGGTGTAGGAGGGGTTGATGGTGGTGACGGTGGCGCCGGCGTAGGCGATGCCGTGGAAGATGCCGGCATATTCGGGCACGTTGGGCGCAAGGATGGCGATGGTGTGGCCCGGCCCGAGGCCGCGCGCGGTAAGGCCGCCGGCAAGACGCTGGATGGTGTCGATCACCTGATTTCCGCTAAGCGTATGGCCGTCAAGCGCGTCGATCAGCGCGGGTTTGTCGCCCAACATGCGCAGACCGTCCAGCACGACATCGGTGATGGTGCGGTCGGAAATCGCCACATCGGGTAGCGGGCTTTTATAGATGTGCATTGCGGCTCTCCCCTTGGCCTACGCGGGGGCATTCGCCCTCTCGCCTGACGAAGGTAGCAGGACGGGCGTGTTTGGCCAGCCGTTTTATCGCGTGGCGCGGCCGCTTTAGCTTGGGTCGCGCCAGCGGTTGACGATGGGATAACGGCGGTCCAGCCAGAAGGCGCGCGCGGTGAGGCGGGTGCCGGGGGCAGACTGGAAGCGCTTGTATTCCGATATGTAGAGCAGGTGTTCGACCCGCTTGACGGTGGCGCGATCAAAGCCTTGCGCGACGAGGTCGGCGACGGAGGCCTCGTTTTCCACCAGACCTTCCAGGATGGCGTCGAGCACCTCGTAGGGCGGCAGGCTGTCCTGATCGGTCTGGTCGGGGCGCAGTTCGGCGGAGGGCGGTTTTTCGATCACGCGGAGCGGGATCACCTCGGTTGCCGGGCCCTGCATCCACGGGCGGTGGTTGCGGTTGCGCCAGCGGCAGGTTTCAAACACGCGGGTTTTGTAGAGATCCTTGATCGGGTTATAGCCGCCGTTCATGTCGCCATAAATCGTGCAGTAACCAACTGCCATTTCGGATTTGTTGCCGGTGGTCAGCAGCATGGCGCCGGTCTTGTTCGACAGCGCCATCAGCAGGAGCCCGCGCAGGCGGGACTGGATGTTTTCCTCGGTAATCCCCGGCTCGGTTCCGGCGAAGAGGGGGGCGAGGGCATCAGTCACGGCGGCTTGCGGGCCGGAGATGGCGACGGTGTCAAACTTGGTGCCCAGCGCATGGGCGACGGCGGCAGCGTCTTCCAGCGAATGGGCCGAGGTGTAGGCGGAGGGCAGCATGACGCAATGCACGTTTTCGGCGCCGATCGCGTCGGTGGCGATGGCGGCGACAAGGGCGGAATCGATGCCGCCGGAGAGGCCGAGCAGCACCTTTTTGAAACCGGATTTGCCAAGGTAGTCGCGCAAGGACAGGACCATCGCGTGATAGTCTTGTTCCCACGCGTCGGGCTGTGGGGTTAGCGTGCCGGGGATCGCGCGCCAGCCGTCATCGGTGCGCTGGAAGTCGAGGTGAGCCACCGCCTCCTCCATCGCGGGCATTTGCAGCGCGAGGTGGCCGCCGGGGTTCAGCGCGAAGCTGGCGCCATCGAACACCTGATCGTCCTGCCCGCCGACGGTGTTGAGATAGACCAGCGGCAGCCCGGTTTCGATCACGCGCGACACGGTGACATTCATGCGCAGGTCGAGTTTGTGACGGCGATAGGGCGAGCCGTTGGGGATCATCAGGATTTCAGCGCCGGTTTCGGCGAGGGTTTCGGCGACATCCTCATACCACGCATCCTCGCACACCGGGGTGCCGATGCGCAGCGGGCCGATGCGATAGGGGCCGGAGATCGGGCCTGCGTCGAACAGGCGGACCTCGTCGAACACGTCATCGTTGGGCAGGTGGTGTTTGAGAAGGCGCGCTGCGACCTTGCCGCCTTGCAGGATGAAATAGGCGTTATAAAGCCGCCCGTTTTCGGCATAGGGGCCACCGATGCCCAGCGCGGGACCATCGGCGCAGTCCGCCGCGAGCGTGTCGATCGCGCGCATTGCATGGGCGTGAAAGGCGGGCTTCATCACCAGATCCTGCGTCTGGTAGCCGGTCACGAACATCTCTGGCAATGCCACGAAATCGGCGCCTGCATCGCGCCCCGCCTCCCAAGCGGCGCGCGCCTTGGCGGCATTGGCGTCGATGGCACCAACGGTCGGGTTCAACTGGGCAAGCGTCAGGCGAAAGCGGTCGGTCATGGCATCATCCTTGGTCGCAAAACGTTCTAGCAGACTGGCGCGCAAGGGAAAGCCGATTGATGGCGAAACGCTTGTCAGCGCTGGGGGCCTCCTTTACCCTTGCGGCAACGGCCCCTGGGGGGGGCACGAAGGAATGGCCGTCAGGGGGCGTCACGTGGTGAAAAAGTCGGGCGGGAATGCGGCGCGCGCTGGCGTGGCCGCGCTATTGATCGGGGTCGCAACCCTTGCGGGCGCGCAGGCCAACGATCAGGTGCAAACCAAGCAATACGACGATGGCGGGGTCTATAAAGGCACCTTCAAGGACGGCATTCAGGACGGCAAGGGCACCTATACGCTGCCCAACGGCTACACCTACACCGGCACTTGGGTGAATGGGCAGATCGACGGCCAAGGCGTTGCGCATTTCCCCAACGGCTCGATCTACGAGGGCACGTTCAAGCAGGGCAAGCCGGACGGCAAGGGCAAGATCACCACGGCGGATGGCACCAGCTATACCGGCGATTGGGTGGCGGGGCAGATGACCGGGCAAGGCACGATCCGCTATGCCAATGGCATGACCTATACCGGCGGGTTTGTGAACGCGGTGCAGACCGGGCATGGCCGGATGGAGCGGTCGGATGGTTATGTCTACGACGGCGACTGGGCCAATGGCGTGCAGCAGGGCAAGGGCAAGATCACCTATCCGGACGGCACGACCTATGAGGGCGATCTGGTCAACGGGCAGCGCGAGGGCAAGGGCACGCTGACGATGCCGGACGGGCTGATCTATGTCGGCACCTGGAAGGACGGGCAGACCAACGGCACCGGCAAGCTGACGCAGCCCAACGGCGACGTCTATGACGGCCCCTTCGTCAACGGCAAGCGCGAGGGCAAAGGCCATGTCACGCTGGCCAATGGCGATACCTATGACGGCGATTTCGTCGCAGATCAGCGGCAGGGGCAAGGCACGTTGCGCGGTAAGGATGGCTATCTTTACCAAGGCGACTGGCTAGAGGGGCGCATCGAGGGACAGGGAACCGTCACTTACCCGGACCACTCGGTCTATACCGGAGCGTTCAAGAACAACGTGGCCGAGGGTCAGGGCAAGATCACCTATGCCGATGGCTCGACCTATGAGGGCGGCTGGGTTGGCGGCGTCATCAATGGCACCGGCACCGCGCATTTCGCCAATGGCGTGGTCTATGTCGGCGGCTTCAAGGATGCCAAGAACGATGGGCAAGGCGTGCTGACCGCGCCGGGCGGCTACCGTTATGACGGGCAATGGGCCAATGGGTTGCGTGAGGGCGATGGCACCGTCACCTATGCCGATGGCTCGATCTACACCGGGAAATTCGTGGACGGGAACCGCGAGGGTCAGGGCACCTTCTCGATGCCGAATGGGTTCAAATATATCGGCGAATGGAAAGCGGGCGCGATCAACGGCAAGGGGGTTGCGACCTATCCGAATGGCGACACCTATGACGGCATGTTCAGCGACGGCAAATTGCAGGGTCAGGGCACGATCCACTATGCCAGCGGCGAGCAGGCGAGCGGCGTGTGGGACAATGGCAAGCTGACCGGATCAGACAAGGTGGCGCCGGATGCCTCTGGCACGACGCCGCCAGCGGAAGGGGGCGCTGTGCCTGCGCCGGGAAACTGAGCGGCAGCACGGGGCTGTGGCGGGAACCGGCTGTTGGTATTTCAGCGCATTTCGCGCTTTTCTTTTCGGGAATCACCCGTATAGTTTGGCCCCATGACACGGGCTCAACATATCGCCATCGCTTCCGGGGGGTTCGCCCCCCTGCCCGCCCGTGGGCTGCTGCTTCTTAGCCTGCGCTGAGCGTGCCCCTCCGGGCGCGGCCGCTCGGATCAGACAGCGCCCGGAAGCAGAAGCAAAGACCCCAGCCAAAGAGATATTCCATGACTGATCCTGTTACGACGACCGCCGCGAAACCGCAGTCTGCGCAAGACCGCGTAATGATTTTCGACACCACGCTGCGCGATGGCGAACAGTCGCCCGGCGCGACGATGACACATGACGAAAAGCTGGAGATCGCCGAGCTGCTGGACGAGATGGGCGTCGATATCATTGAGGCGGGGTTTCCGATTGCCTCGGTCGGCGACTTCGAGGCGGTGAGCGACATTGCGCGACAAGCGAAAAACGCGGTGATCTGCGGGCTGGCGCGCGCCAGTTTCGGCGACATCGACCGCTGCTGGGAGGCGGTAAAACACGCCCGCCGCCCGCGTATCCATACGTTCATCGGCACCTCGCCGCTGCACCGCGCCATCCCCAACCTTGACATGGACCAGATGGCGGAGCGTATCCACGCCACCGTCAGCCATGCGCGCAACCTGTGCGACAACGTGCAGTGGTCGCCGATGGATGCGACGCGGACCGAACATGATTACCTGTGCCGCACCGTTGAAATCGCGATCAAGGCGGGCGCCACCACGATCAACATCCCCGACACGGTGGGTTATACCGCGCCGCGCGAAAGTGCCGCGCTGATCCGCATGTTGCTGGAACGGGTGCCGGGGGCTGACAGCATCATCTTTGCCACGCATTGTCACAACGACCTTGGCATGGCGACGGCGAACGCGTTGGCGGCGGTTGAGGCCGGCGCGCGGCAGATCGAATGTACGATCAACGGGCTGGGCGAGCGGGCGGGCAACACCGCGCTGGAAGAGGTGGTGATGGCGCTGAAGGTCAGGAATGACATCATGCCCTACCGCACCGGCGTCGATACCACAAAGATCATGAACATCAGCCGCAAGGTCGCCACGGTTTCGGGCTTTCCGGTGCAGTTCAACAAGGCGATCGTCGGCAAGAACGCGTTTGCGCATGAATCGGGCATCCATCAGGACGGTATGCTGAAAAACGCCGAGACGTTCGAGATCATGCGGCCCAAGGACGTGGGGCTGTCGGAAACCAACCTCGTGATGGGCAAGCATTCGGGGCGCGCGGCGCTGCGATCGAAGCTCGCCGATCTGGGGTATGAACTGGCGGACAACCAGTTGGCGGATGTTTTCGTGCGGTTCAAGGCTTTGGCCGACCGCAAGAAAGAGATCTATGAGGACGACCTGATCGCGTTGATGCAGGACAGCGCGACCAACGAGAAGAACGATTACATGCAGGTCAAGCATCTGCGCGTGGTGTGTGGCACCGACAGCCCGCAGACGGCGGACCTGACCTTGGTGATCGACGGGGTGGAACATACGGTTCACGCCACCGGGGATGGGCCGGTCGATGCGGCGTTTGCGGCGGTGAAGGCGCTGTTCCCGCATGAGGCGCGGCTGCAGCTGTATCAGGTTCACGCGGTGACCGAAGGGACCGACGCGCAGGCGACGGTTTCGGTGCGGCTGGAAGAGGGCGGCAAGATCGTCACCGGGCAGTCGGCGGATACCGATACGGTGGTGGCCAGCGTGAAGGCCTATGTCAACGCACTGAACAAGCTGATCGTGCGGCGGCAGAAAACCGCGCCTGAGGCGATGGCCAAGGGCTAGGATCGCGGCTGTTTGCGGGGTGCGCGATGAATGCGCGCCCCGCAGCGATGCTGCAGATTTCTGTTGACGTTCCGCGTTGCCCGCGCTGCTCTGCCCCCCAACAGCGGAGGGTGGTTATGGCGGATCGGGCGGGGATGGATGCGGGGCGGCTGAAGCGGGTCTCTCGTTGGATGGAGGGGCACGTCGCGGCGGGCCATGTCGCCGGCATGGCGGTGCAGATCGCGCATCAGGGCCGCGTGGTTTACGACAAACGCCGGGGGCTGGCAGATATCGAGGCCGGGCGGGCGGTGGCCGAGGATACCATCTGGCGTATCTATTCCATGACCAAGCCGATCACCTGCTTTGCTGCGTTACGGCTATACGAACAGGGCGCGTTTCGCATGGATCAGCCGGCGGCGGAGTTTCTGCCGGGGTTGGGCGATGGCGGCGTCTGGGTTGGTGGCGCGGCGGCGGCCGAAGAGGTGGAGCCGTTGCGACGCCCGGTGACGGTGCATGACCTGTTCACCCATCAGGCGGGGCTGGTCTATCCGGTGGCGAGCGGCAACGCGGTGGAGCGGGCCTTTGCGCGCAAGGGTTTAGGCTTTGGACGCGCGGGCGAAAGCATGGCGGATGTGACGGCGCGGCTGAAAGATGTGCCGTTGCTGTTCCAGCCCGGCGCGCATTGGCACTATTCCATCGCGCACGACGTTTTGGGGCGGGTGATCGAGGTGATTACCGGCGAGACCTTGGGCGCGGCGCTGGCGCGGCTGGTGTTCGAGCCGTTGGGAATGGGGGATACCGGGTTCGGGTTGACGCCGGAACAGGAAGGGCGGCTGGCGGCCTGTTATGAACCGGGGCCGGGTGGTCTTGCCCGGATGGCCGAGATGGACGACCCCAAGTTCCGCCTGCCGGTCAAGATGGAGCGTGGTGGCGGCGGGCTGTTTTCCACGATGGACGATTACCAGCGGTTTGCCACGATGCTGTTGCAGCGCGGCAAAGGGTTGCTGGGGCGCAAGACGTTTGAGGCGATGGTGACGAACCAGATCGGCGGCAGGTTGGCCGCACGCGAATGGGCGCCCTGCGGTGATCCGACCTATGAGGGGCGCGGATATGGGCTTGGCGTGGGCGTGATGCTGGAGCCGGGGCGCACGCAGGGACTGGGGTCGGTCGGCGATTTCGGGTGGAATGGCTGGGCCTCGACCATGTTCTGGGTGGACCCGGTGGAGGAGATGGTGGTGATCGCCATGACGCAACTGGTGCCGCATGGCGTGCAGCCCTTGCTGCCAGAGTTGCGCGCGCTTGCCTATCAGGCGCTGGTTTGAGGCGCGCTCCGCTCACGCGGCGATGACTGTCCCAGTCACGCAGGGGTGACTTTTATGTGGCGGATTCGTGCCGGGGGCGCGGCGACTGCCCCTTCCCCTCTATCCCCGCGCCGCCTATAAGACCCCCGGCCTGCGCCTCGGAGAGTCGCCGGTCTTGATTATATTTTGCAGGACAGGACCTCTTCAGGATGGCTGGTTTCTCAAGTCTCTTTTCGTCGGACATGGCGATCGACCTCGGCACGGCGAATACGCTGGTTTATGTCAAGGGACGCGGCATCATCCTGAACGAACCGTCGGTCGTGGCCTACCACGTCAAGGACGGAAAGAAGCAGGTTCTGGCGGTTGGCGAGGATGCCAAGCTGATGCTGGGACGCACGCCGGGCAGCATCGAGGCGATCCGCCCGATGCGCGATGGCGTGATCGCGGATTTCGACGTGGCCGAAGAAATGATCAAGCATTTCATGCGGAAAGTTCATAAGCGCAGCACATTTGCCAAACCGAAGGTGATCGTTTGCGTGCCATATGGCGCGACTCCGGTGGAAAAGCGGGCGATCCGGCAATCGGTTCTGTCGGCAGGCGCACGGCGCGCCGGGCTGATTTCAGAGCCGATCGCGGCGGCGATTGGGGCGGGGATGCCGATCACCGATCCGACCGGCAGCATGATCGTGGATATTGGCGGCGGCACCACGGAAGTCGCGGTGCTGTCGCTGGGCGACATCGTTTATGCGCGCTCTGTCCGCGTTGGTGGCGACCGGATGGACGAGGCGATCATCAGCTATCTGCGCCGTCAGCATAACCTGCTGGTGGGCGAATCGACCGCTGAACGCATCAAAACCTCTATCGGCACGGCGCGGATGCCCGACGACGGGCGCGGCGCCTCGATGATGATCCGCGGGCGCGATCTGTTGAACGGCGTGCCGAAGGAAACCGAGATCAATCAGGCGCAGGTGGCAGAGGCCTTGGCCGAGCCGGTGCAGCAAATCTGCGAGGCGGTGATGATCGCGCTGGAAGCGACGCCGCCGGATCTTGCGGCGGATATCGTGGACCGCGGCGTGATGCTGACCGGGGGCGGTGCGTTGCTGGGCGAGCTGGATCTGGCGCTGCGCGAGCAGACGGGCTTGCAGATCTCGGTGGCGAATGAGCCGCTGAACTGCGTGGCATTGGGAACCGGCAAGGCGCTGGAGTATGAAAAACAACTCCGCCATGTGATTGATTACGACAGCTGAGCGGATAGCGGCCAGGATCGGGCCGATCGCCGGAGGCGGGGGCAGCCGTGGCACGAGACAGATATAATCAGGAAGACTTCGTTGGCCCGATCAGGCGTATTCTGATCGGGGTGATCGTCGTTGTTCTGATCGCGCTGTTCCTGTTGTGGCGCATCGACAGCCCACGGGTAGAGCGTTTCCGCACCGCCTTGGTCGACCGCTTTGTGCCAAGCTTTAGCTGGGCGATGGCGCCGGTGACGCAGGCGACGATCATGATCGAGAATTTCCAGTCCTACGCGCGCATTTACGACCAGAATCAGGAGCTGCGGCGCGAGTTGCAGCAGATGAAGGCGTGGAAAGAGGCGGCGCTGCAACTGGAGCAGAAGAACGCCAAGCTGTTGGACCTCAATCAGGTGCGGCTTGACCCGCAGTTGACGCATGTGACGGGCGTGGTGCTGGCGGATTCGGGGTCGCCCTTCCGCCAATCGGTGTTGCTGAACGTCGGCGCGCGTGACGGGATCATCGATGGCTGGGCGGTGATGGACGGGCTGGGGTTGGTCGGGCGGATTGCGGGCGTGGGGCAAACCACAAGCCGGGTGATCTTGCTGAGCGATTCCAACAGCCGGATTCCGGTGACGATCGAGCCCTCGGGGCAGCAGGCGTTGCTGGAGGGGGACAATACCGCAATTCCGCCGCTGAACTTTGTCGAGAACCCGGACTTGATCCGTCCGGGGGATCAGGTGGTCTCGTCGGGCGATGGCGGGGTGTTTCCAGCCGGGATCTTGGTGGGACAGGTCGTGGAGGGGCCGGATCGGCGGCTTAAGGTGCGATTGGCGGCGGATTACGAACGGTTGGATTTTCTGCGGGTGTTGCGCAGCCATGCGGCCGAGAAGATCATTGATCCGGGTAGTCTGATCGCGCCGATCGTGCCGCCGGTGGCGCCGCAGCCAGCGCAGCCCAAAGCCGCCACGCCGCCCGCGACGACGGGTCAGGTCAGCACCAATGGTTAAACGGCTCATAAGCCCGCAATGGGCCTATCGGGGGCTGTTCGTGGCGATTTGCGTGGTCCTGATTCTGATTAATTTGTTGCCGCTCAGCACCGCGACGGATGCGATTCCGGGGCCGGATCTGATGCTGTGTCTGGCGATGGCTTGGGTCTTGCGGCGGCCCGATTTTGTGCCTGCGCTGCTGATTGCCGTGGTTTTTCTGTTTGCCGATCTGATACTTATGCGCCCGCCGGGGTTGTGGGCACTGATCGTGTTGGGCGGAACGGAGTTTCTGCGCGGGCGGCGCGCACTGACACGTGAGTTGAGCCTGCTGGTCGAGTGGGCGATGGTGTCGGTTGTGATGATTGCGATGTGGTTGGCCTATCGGCTGGTCTTTGCGGTCGTCTTTCTGCCGCAGCCATCGCTGAGGCTTTCCGCGATGCAACTGGCGGTGACAATTTTGGCCTATCCGATCGTTGTCGGCCTGTCTCGGCTGGCCTTTGGCCTGCGCAAGGCGGCGATGGGGGAAGTGGACGCCTTGGGGAGGCGCATATGAGACGATCGCCCAAGGATACCGACGAAAGCGCCAAGAAGATCAGCCGTCGCGCGCTATTGCTAGGCGCGGGGCAAGCGGCGCTGGTGGCGGGGCTTGGGCTGCGGATGCGGCAGATGCAGGTGGTCGATGCCGCGCAATACCGCATGTTGTCGGACCAGAACCGCATCAACATCCGCCTGATCCCGCCTGCGCGCGGTCTGATCTTTGACCGTGACGGTATTTTGATTGCCGGGAACGAGCAGAATTACAGCGCGGTCATCGTGCGCGAGGATGCGGGCAACGTCGATTCCGTGCTGGCGCGGCTGGGCACGCTGATCCCGCTGAGCGCCGACGATGTGACGCGGACCAAGCGCGATATCAAGCGGCATAGCCCGTTTGTGCCGATAACGGTGATGGACAGGCTGAGTTGGGAAGAGGTAAGCCGGGTCGCGGTGAACGGCCCAGCCCTGCCCGGCATCACGCCCGAGTTCGGGCTGTCGCGGCACTATCCGTTGGTCGAGGACATGGCGCATGTCGTGGGTTATGTCGGCCCGGTCAGCGAAAGCGATTTGCAGAACCTGAACGACCAAGACCCGCTGTTGCAGATCCCCGGCTTCCAGATCGGCAAGATCGGCGTGGAGGACAAGCTGGAGCAGACCCTGCGCGGCACGGCGGGGGTGAAGCGGATCGAGGTGAACTCTGTCGGGCGCGTGATGCGCGAGCTTGACCGCCAGGATGGGCAGCCGGGGGCGAATATCCAGCTGACGCTGAACGCGAAATTGCAGAATTACGCGCTGGCGCGCTTGGCGGGGGAAAGTGCGGCGGCGGTGGCGATTGATGTGACAACGGGCGATCTGCTTGCCTGCGCCTCGACCCCGTCGTTCGATCCCAACAAGTTCGTGCGGGGGATTTCGTCGACCGACTACAACGGCTATCGCGACAACGATCACCACCCGCTGACCAACAAGGCGGTGCAGGGGGTGTATCCGCCGGGCTCGACCTTCAAGATCGTGACCGGGCTGGCCGCGTTGAAGGCGGGTCAGGTCAAGTTGAATGAAACGATCCGTTGTCCGGGCTATATTCAGGTCGGCGACCGCAAGTTCCACTGCTGGAACCATGCGGGGCACGGTGCGGTGGACCTGGCCGCAGCGTTGACGCAATCCTGCGACGTGTATTTCTATACCGTGGCACAGCGGGTGGGCATCGAGTTGATTGCCGAGATGGCGACCGAGATGGGGTTGGGCGTGAAGCACGACCTGCCGATGTCGGCGATTGCCGAGGGGCTGAACCCCAACAAGGCCTGGAAGAAGAAATACCGCCACCAGGACTGGCTGATCGGGGATACCATCAACTCTGCCATCGGTCAGGGCTATGTTCTGTCATCGCCCCTGCAACTGGCAGTGATGGCGGCGCGGACGGCAAGCGGCAAGATGGTGATCCCGCGGTTGCTGAAGTCGGTGAACGGTGTTGACGTGCCGATCGTGCCGCCGAGGGGGCTAAGCGTCGATGCCGCAGCAATCAATGGGATCCGCGCGGGGCTGTGGGGCGTGGTGAATGGCGCACGCGGCACGGCGCGGGGCGCACGCATCGAGGATGCCTCGATGCAGATGGCGGGCAAGACTGGGACCAGTCAGGTGCGCAACATCTCTGCGGCAGAGCGTGAGACGGGGGTGGTGGGCGACCACAGCATCCCGTGGAACCAGCGCGACCATGCGCTGTTCGTCTGTTTCGCGCCCTTCAATGCGCCGAAAGTCGCGGTGTCGATCGTGGTCGAACATGGCGGCGCCGATCACCAAGCGGCGCCAATGGCGCGCGACATATTGCTATACGCGCTCTACGGTGGCTTCGCGCCGTTGACGGCCTATCCGGCGAGCATGCGCAAGCAGATCGACGCGAGCCGGCAGCAATTGATTTTGCGTGATATTCAGCCGCAGCCACAGGGGCGGACACGGGCATGAGTTATCTTGAATATACCGTCAAGACGGTGCCGACCGGCCTGCGCAAGGTGCTATACCTCAACTGGGCCTTGGTGATCCTGCTGGCCACCGTGTCCTGCTATGGGTTCCTCATGCTGTATTCGGTGGCGGGAGGCTCGTTTCAGCCCTGGGCCGGGCCACAGATGGCGCGCTTTGGGCTGGGGCTGGTCATCATGTTCGGCTTTGCCTTCGTGCCGATCTGGTTCTGGCGCAACATCTCTGGCGTGGCCTATATCGTTTCGCTGCTCTTGCTGATCGTGGTGGACGTAGCGGGATCAAGCAGCATGGGGGCGCAGCGCTGGATCAATCTGGGCTTCATGCGGTTACAGCCGTCAGAGCTTGCCAAGATCACGCTGGTGATGCTGTTGGCGTCTTACTACGACTGGCTGGATATCAAGAAAACCTCGCATCCGTTCTGGGTGCTGTTGCCGGTGGTGCTGATCCTGGTGCCGACGGCGCTGGTGATGAAGCAGCCCGACCTTGGCACCGCGATCCTGCTGATCCTGTCGGGGGGCGTGATGATGTTCGTGGCTGGCGTCAGCTGGTGGTATTTCGCGGCGGTTGTCGCGCTCGGCGCGGGCGGGATTTTCGCTGTGATGTCGTCGCGCGGCACGTCGTGGCAATTGCTGAAGGATTACCAGTTCAAGCGGATCGACATTTTCCTTGATCCGGGGTCGGACCCGTTGGGGGCGGGGTATCACATTTCGCAGGCGAAGATCGCGCTGGGGTCGGGCGGCTGGACCGGGCGCGGCTTTATGCAGGGCACGCAATCGCGGCTTAACTTTCTGCCCGAAAAGCACACCGACTTTATCTTTACCACGCTGGCGGAAGAGTTCGGCTTTATCGGCGCGTTTTCGTTGCTGATGCTCTACACGCTGATCATCGCGTTCTGCATCCACTCGGCGATGAACAACAAGGACCGCTTTGCGTCGTTGCTGACGCTGGGGGTGGCGGCGACGTTCTTCCTGTATTTCGTGGTGAACATGGGCATGGTGATGGGTCTGGCACCGGTGGTCGGCGTGCCGCTGCCGATGGTTTCTTACGGCGGCTCATCAATGCTGGTGCTGTTGGCGGCCTTTGGCATAGTGCAAAGCGCGCATATTCATCGGCCACGGGGCCGGTAAACGGGGGCGGCATGGCGATCAATGTATATTTCGCGGCGGGAGAGCGGCTGTGGCCGGAGTATCGCGCGCCTTTGACGCGGGCGTTTGCCGAAGCGGGGCTGGATGTGGCGCTGTCAGATGCCTGCACCGACCCCACGCAGGTCGATTACATCATATTTGCGCCGGGTGGCGTGATTACGGATTTCGCGCCGTTTACACGCTGCAAGGCGGTGCTGAACCTCTGGGCCGGGGTGGAGCGGATCGTCGGCAACGCGACGTTGGTGCAGCCCTTGTGCCGCATGGTCGATCCGGGGCTGACCGAGGGGATGGTGGAATATGTGGTGGGGCATGTGCTGCGCCATCATCTGGGGATGGATCGGCACCTGTTCGGGCAAGACGGCGTGTGGCGCAACGCGGTTATCCCGCCCTTGGCGCGCGAGCGGCGGGTGGCGGTGCTGGGCTTGGGCGAGTTGGGCGCAGCCTGCGCCACGGCCTTGGCGGCGCTGCGGTTTGACGTGGTGGGGTGGAGCCGGACACCGAAGGCTGTCCCCGGCGTGCGCTGTCTGTCAGGCGCCGACGGGTTGCGCGCCGCGTTGACCGGGGCCGCGATCGTGGTGACCTTACTGCCGCTGACTGCCGAAACCGAAAACCTGATGAATGCCGAGCGCATCGGCTGGATGGCGCGCGGTGGGGTCATCATCAACCCCGGACGCGGACCGCTGATCGACGATGCCGCGCTGTTGGCGGCGCTCGACTCAGGGCAGTTGGCCCATGCGACGCTTGATGTGTTCCGGGTGGAGCCTTTGCCGGTGGACCACCCTTTCTTGGCGCACCCGCGCGTTACCGTCACGCCGCATATCGCTGCCGATACGCGGGCGGTAAGCGCCTCTGTCGTGGTGGCAGAAAACGTGCGGCGCGGCGAGGCGGGAGAGCCGTTCCTCTATCTGGTGGACCGTAAGCAGGGTTACTGAGCGCCGCCTGCCATTTGCTTTGGTGCAAATATCCATCTTCCCCGGCCTATCTCGTGGAACGACATGGCGGCCTAGCGGAACCGGCGGAAAAAGCGGGCGCGGTCGTAAAGCGCTTCCAGCCGTTTCATGCGGGATTGGGTGTCGGCCCAGGTCAGCGCCTCGACACTGGCGATCAGGGTTTCGACCAGAACCAGGATCGAGACAGAGCTATCCCACGCCGAAGGCGCCTCGATATGGCAGGAAAAGCGGTGGCGGGCAAAGCTGGCGACCGGAGAGACCCATTGGTCGGTGACAAGAATAACCTCCGCCCCCTGCTCTACCGCGACCTCGACTGGTTGCAGAACCGAGTTTTCATAGCGGCGGATGTCGAACACCACGAGGATGTCGCCGGGGCCGATGTCCAGCAGCGCTGCGGGCCACGACGATGACAGGTCGGACAACAGGGTGACGTTCGGGCGCACAACCTGCATGTGGGTGACAAAATAATCCGCCATTGTGTGCGTAATGCGCCCGCCCAGCGCCACGATCTTGCGCGCCGGATCGGCAAGCAGCGCCGAGGCCGCGTCGAACTCGCCGTGGTCAATCTGGCCCAGCGTGGCCTGAAGATTACCCATCACTGCATCGGCAAAGCGGTTGAGGATATGGGTATCTGGGACGCCATCCGTCCACCGCTCGTGTTTGGCAAGCGGCGAGATCAGCATTTCCTCGACCTCGCCGCGCAGGGTGGTCTGGAAATCGGTATAGCCCCTGAAACCAAGTTTCTGCACCAGGCGGACCACGGTGGGCGTCGATACCTCTGCTGCCTTGGCAAGCGCGGTGATCGAGCCGAGCGCCGCGACCGGGTAGTTGCCCAGCATATGAGTGGCAAGTTGGCGTTCCGCGCGGGTCAGCGTGGTAAAACGCGAGCGGATCTTTGCCTCGATCGGCTCTAACGCGACAGGGGATGCGGGGTGGACGGTCACTCTCATGCCTCCGATCATCGCGGCGTACGGGCTACTGCCGAAACTTAGGGCATTTGGACAATTTGTAACAGAGAATATTTCCACGAAACAATCTTGACATATCGGCCGCCGATGACGACCGTGAGAGCATCTGCGCAGGTGGGTGTGGGCAGGTGACCGACGGCGGTCTAGGGCCCATCTGCCACGGGGCCGGACGGTGCGGGCGCCCATACGATCTGTCGAGATAATGGCGGGCGGCGCGGCCCATGCCGCAAACAGGGGAACGGTAAACGATGGCTGGTAATCTGACATTCGAGGCGTTGAAGGAAGCGGTAGACGCGGGGCGGATCGATACTGTGCTGACCTGCATCATCGATATGCAAGGGCGGCTGATGGGCAAACGCTTTCACGCGCAGAGTTTCATCGAGACGGCGTGGCACGAGACGCATTGCTGCAACTACCTGCTTGCGACCGATCTCGAGATGGTCACGGTTCCGGGCTATAAATCGACCTCTTGGGCGGCGGGCTATGGCGACTATGTCATGAAACCCGACCTTAGCACGTTGCGGCTGATCCCGTGGCTGGAGGGGACGGCGATGGTGATCTGCGATGTGCTGGACCACCACACGCATGAAGAGGTGCCCCATTCGCCGCGCGCGATCCTGAAGCGTCAGGTGGCGCGGGCCGAGGCCATGGGCTTCACCCCGATGATGGCGACCGAGCTGGAGTTTTTCCTGTTTGAGCAAAGCTATCCTGCGCTGCGGGACGGGCAATTCCGCGACCCCAAAACGCTGGGCGGCTACAACGTCGATTATTCGATTTTCGGCACCACCAAGGAAGAAGAGGTGATGCGCGCGATCCGTAACGGGCTTTATGGCGCTGGCATTCCGATCGAATGTTCGAAAGGCGAGGCGGAGGCCGGGCAGGAAGAGGTGAACGCGAAGTATTCCGACGCGCTGGACACCGCCGACATGCACTCGATCATCAAGGGTGGCTGCAAGGAAATCGCGTTTATGAAGGGGCGTTCGGTTACCTTCATGGCGAAGTATGACCATCGGCGCGCCGGGTCGTCGAGCCATGTGCATCAGTCGCTTTGGAAAGGCGACAAGCCCGCGTTTCTTGACAAGAGCGCCGAGCATGGCATGTCGGAATTGATGCGCCAGTATGTCGCCGGGCAATTGGCCCATGCCGAAGAGATCACCTATTTTCTTGCGCCCTATGTCAACAGCTACAAACGGTTTGTGGTGGGGATGTTTGCGCCGACAAAGGCGGTGTGGAGCCTCGATAACCGCACGGCAGGGTTCCGCATTTGCGGCGAGGGGAGCAAGGCCATTCGGGTGGAATGTCGCATTGGCGGGGCGGACCTGAACCCTTATCTCGCGCTCGCGGCTTTGCTGGCGGCGGGGCTGGAAGGGATCGAGAAGAAAATGGTGCTGGAGCCGGTGGCAACAGGCGATGTCTACCAGGCGGGCACGGCGCGCGAGATCCCGAAAACGCTGGGTGCCGCGGCGGCAAAGATGCATGGCTCGGCGATGTTGCGCCGTGCCTTTGGCGACGCGGTGGTCGACCACTATACACGCACCGCAGAGTGGGAGATTGAGGAGCAGAACCGCGTGGTGACCGATTGGGAAGTGCAGCGCGGGCTGGAGCGCGCCTGAGCGGTTTGCGGCAGATCATGGACCCGGCGCGGAATGCACCGGAAGATACGGAATGCGCCGGTTGAGGCGTGAGATGAGGACGAAATGACGAAGAAGATCGAAGTTATCTCGCCGGTTGACGGGCGGGTTTATGCCGAACGGCCCTGCCTGTCGCTGGACGCGGCGCAGGCCGCCGTAGCGCGGGCGCGGGCGGCGCAAAAGGGCTGGGCCGCGCTGCCGTTGGCCGAGCGGATCGCGCGCGTGAAGGCGGGGATTGTCGCGCTGAACGGGATGAAGGATCGCGTGGTTGAGGAGTTGGCGTGGCAGATGGGGCGACCCACGCGCTACGGTGGCGAATTCGGCGGTGTGAATGAGCGCACGGACTATATGGCAAGCATCGCGGAAAGCGCGCTGGCGCCGATGATTGCCGAAGCGTCTGATCGTTTCGAGCGGCGGATTGTGCGCGAGCCGGTGGGTGTCGTGTTCGTCATGGCGCCGTGGAATTATCCCTATCTCACGGCGATCAACACCATCGTTCCGGCGCTGATCGCGGGCAACGCAGTGATGCTGAAGCATGCAAGCCAGACCCTGCTGGTGGGCGAGCGTCTGGCCGAGGCGCTGCATGCGGGCGGCGTACCTGCGGATGTATTCCAGAACGTGGTGATGGACCATGCCACCACCGAAACACTGATCGGAGCGCGGGCGTTCAATTTCATCAACTTCACCGGATCGGTTGCAGGCGGTGCGAATATCGAACGCGCTGCGGCGGGGACGTTCACCGGCCTTGGGCTGGAGCTGGGCGGCAAGGATCCGGGCTATGTGATGGACGACGCCGATCTGGATGCGGCGGTGGATAGCCTGATGGATGGCGCGATGTTCAACGCGGGTCAGTGCTGCTGTGGGATTGAGCGAATTTATGTTCACCATAGCCTCTATCATGCCTTTGTCGAAAAGGCGGTGGCGTGGGTCAAGGCGCTGACGCTGGGCAATCCGTTCGATGCGGAAACCACGCTTGGGCCGATGGCGAACAAACGTTTTGCGCATGTGGTGCGCGAGCAGATTGCCGAGGCGATTACCGATGGCGCAACCGCGCTGATCGACCCCGCGCATTTCCCGGCCGACGACGGGGGCGCCTATCTGGCACCGCAGATCCTTGTGAACGTCAACCACGAGATGCGGGTGATGCGCGAGGAAAGCTTTGGCCCGGTGGTGGGCATCATGTCGGTTGCCGATGATGAAGAGGCGATCGCGGTGATGAACGATTCGCCCTATGGGCTTACCTGTTCGCTATGGACCCGCGATGCGGAGCGTGCGGCGGCGGTGGGGGCGCGGGTCGAGACCGGGACGGTCTACATGAACCGCTGCGATTACCTTGACCCGGCGCTGTGCTGGACCGGGTGCAAGGACACAGGCCGCGGCGGATCGCTGTCGGCATTGGGCTATTACTCGATCACGCGACCGAAATCCTACCATCTCAAGAAGGTGACGAAATGAAAGTGCCTCACGTCAACTGGTCCTATCCGACGCTGATCAAATTCGGCCCCGGTCGTATCAAGGAACTGGCCGATCACTGCAAAGCGGTAGGGCTGAAGCGGCCTTTGCTGGTGACGGACAAGGCGCTTGCCAGCTTGCCGATCACCGCCGCCGCGCTGGATATTCTGGAGGCCGCAGGCCTTGGGCGCGCGGTGTTTTCCGAGGTCGATCCGAACCCGAATGAGAGGAACATGGCTGCGGGCATTGCTGTCTACAAGGCGGGCAATCATGACGGCGTCGTGTGTTTTGGCGGCGGCTCGGCGCTTGATCTGGGCAAGATGATTGCGCTGATGCACGCGCAAACCGTGTCGGTCTGGGATCTGGAGGATATTGGCGATTGGTGGACGCGCGCGGATGCAGCGAAAATCGCGCCGATCATCGCGGTGCCGACCACGGCGGGGACAGGGTCGGAGGTTGGGCGCGCCGGTGTGCTGACCAACTCTGTCACGCATAAGAAAAAGATCATCTTTCACCCCAAGCTGCTGCCCTCCATCACGATTTGTGACCCGGAACTGACGGTGGGGATGCCGAAATTCATCACCGCAGGCACCGGCATGGACGCGCTGGCGCATTGCCTCGAGGCCTATTCCTCGCCCTTCTACCATCCGATGTCGCAGGGCATCGCGCTGGAAGGGATGCGGTTGGTGTTTGAGAACCTGCCGAAGGTTTACGCCAATCCAACCGACCTGATGGCGCGCGCGAATATGATGTCGGCGGCGGCGATGGGGGCGGTCGCGTTCCAAAAGGGCCTTGGCGCGATCCACTCGCTCAGCCATCCGGTTGGTGCGGTCTATGGCACCCATCACGGCACGACCAACGCCGTAGTGATGCCGATGGTGCTGGAGTTCAACCGCTCTGCCATCGAGGATCGCATTGTGAAGGCGGCGGCCTATCTGGGCTTTGACGGCGGCTTTGCGGGCTTCCACGATCAGATCATGGAGCTACGCAGCAAACTGGCGATCCCGGAGAACCTAAGCGCGATGGGCGTGCAGTTCGGCGATCTTGACATGCTGACCGACATGGCGCTGGAGGATCCGTCCTGCGGCGGCAACCCGATCGAGATGACACGCGAGAATACCCGCGCCTTGTTTGACGCCTGCATGTGATAGAATCGCCAGAGGGGCACCTTCCGGCGATCTTGGGGGACCATGACACAGCATCTTTCTACCGAAGTCGCGATTGTCGGGGCCGGCGTCATCGGCCTTGCCATCGCCCATCGTTTGGCGCGCGAAGGGCGCGAGGTGCTGCTGATTGATGCGGAGGCGCCGGGCTCTGGCGCCTCTTACGGCAACGCGGGGACGATTGCGGATTATGCGGTGATGCCGGTGGGCTCGCCCGCGGTGCTGCGCAATCTGCCCTCGCTGTTGTTCGACCGAAACTCGCCTCTGGCGATCCGGCGCGCGGCGTTGCCGAGCCTGATGCCGTGGCTTTTGCGCTTTACGCGGGAATCGACCAGCGCGCGAACGATCCACAACGCGGGCGTGATCGCGGCACTGATGGCGGATGCAGCTGCGTCGTGGGTCGAGCTTGCCGGAGAGATTGGCGGGGCGGAGATATTGCAGCACCGCGGCGCGCTTTACATGTATGAACGCAAAGAAGATTTCTGCCGCGCCAGCACGGATATGTCCGAGCGGCGGCGGTTGGGCGTGACGGTTGATCTGATCCCGCCCGCCGAACTGGCGGCGATGGAGCCGAACCTGCCGGGCGTAGATGGCGGGGCCGCATTCTTTCCCAAGGCGCTGTTTCTGTCGGACCCGGGCCAGATGGTGGCGCTGTTGGCAAAGGCGGCTGTGGCAACGGGCGTCCGCATTTTTCGCGGTCGGGTAGAGGGCTTGCAGCGCCAGTTTGACGGCGTGAAGCTGGCCGGGTTTGACGCAGAGGCGGCGCCGTTCGAAGTGCATGCCCAGCGTGTGGTGATCGCGGCGGGCGCGCATTCCAAGGCACTGGCGCGGCAAGCAGGCGACCGGGTGCCGCTGGAGACAGAGCGCGGCTATCACGTCGAATATGACATGGAGGTGCCGCTGTTGTCGCGGCCCACCTGCCCGACCTCGCGTGGGTTCTACATGTGCCCGATGGCGGGGCGCCTGCGCATTGCCGGCACGGTCGAGTTGGGCGGGCTAACCGCGCCGCCCTCGCGGCATCGCATCGCGCGGCTGGAGGAAGGCGCGCGCGCCATTTTCCCGAACCTGCCTCAGCCCGCGCGGACCTGGATGGGGTTCCGCCCCTCCCTGCCGGATTCGGTGCCGGTGATCGGGCCGTCAAAAGGCGGGGCCGAGGTGATGCTGGCATTCGGCCATGGGCATGTCGGGCTGACACTGGCGCCGATCACCGCGCGGCTGATTTCCGAAACCCTCGCCGGACGGATGCCGCAGGGGGCGCTGGCGGGCGCCCTGCCCGCGCGGTTCTGACGCGCCGCGACACCGAAGGGATGCGCCACAACTGGGTGGTGCGTAAAAATACCCCGACATTTATGCGTCGACTGGCCGCTCTTCGTATCCGCCAACGTGATTCGCGTGCTTTTCTTTTCCGTCAGCAGCGATGCCCCGGTATCGAAGTCACCCGCCACCTGCTTGGTCTGATCGCTTGCGCAAGCCAATTTGGCGCTTGGCATCGTTGAGGTCGGCCTGAAACACCCCTTCCCCCTCGGGCAAGGCGAACAGACCGGGCCGTGTCCTCGGCTGCGCCGGCACCATCAAAGCCCGACCACGACACCCGAAAATCGGGTTGGGTCAGTGTTTTGACGGAAACGCCAGATATCTCTGACGGATGGCAAAAAGGGGAAATGGTGCACCCGGAGCGATTCGAACGCCCGACCCTCAGATTCGTAGTCTGATGCTCTATCCAGCTGAGCTACGGGTGCAGTGGAGCGGCATTTAGGCTGCCGACGCGGGGATTGCAAGCGCGATTTTTCGTATCTTAGGCTTCCGGCTGCGTCACCGTCTTCGGGAGGCGGATCAGGAATTCCGTTCCGTCCTCGTCAGAGCGCACCAACTCAAGGCGGCCACCGTGCCCGCGCACCAATTCCGCAGCGATCGCCAGGCCAAGGCCTATGCCGCCCTTGCGGGCACCGCCCTGAAACGGTGTGAACAAGTTGTCTCGCGCCTTGGCGGGCAAACCCGGCCCGGTGTCGCCAACGCGTATCCACCAGGCGCTGTCACCCTCGCCCGCGCCAAGTTCAATCGTCCCCGGCTGGCTGGTCGCATCAATAGCCTGACGCGCGTTGCGCACGAGGTTCGAGAGAACGCGGTGCAACTGTTCCTGATCGGCCCGGATGGTCAGATTGGCGGCAACGTCAGCGAGGAACGTAATCTTGCACGCCTCGCCACCGGCGGCGATGCGTTCGCTTTCCAACACATCATCGACGAGGCTCAGCAGCGTGAAGCGGTTCAGGGTGGGCGGTGGTTCTTCGGCCTTGCCGAAGGCGAGGGTGCTTTCGCAAAGGTTCACCGCGCGGCTGATCGAGCTGACCAACTTGGGCGCGGCGCGGATCACGGCGGGGTCTTTGCTATACTCCATCCGGTCCGCGAACAGTTGCGCCGTGGTGAGGATGTTGCGCAGATCATGGCTGACCTTGGCGACCGCGCCCCCCAGTTGCGCCAGCCGCTCTTTCTGCTTGAGCGCGCCGGTCAACTGCTTTTGCAGCGACTGCAGCGCCAGTTCCGCCTCACGCAATTCGCGGACAGAGGCGGTTGGCTCAATCACACGCCGCGCGTCTTCGGGCGCCTCGGCATAGGCCGTCATGTGATTGACCACACGCTTGATAGGGACCACCAGCAAGCGACGCACCGCAACAAACAGCAGGAAAGCCGTCATTACCGAGATGATCGCCGACAGCGCGAGGATGCGCAGGCCATAGTCGATCATCGCCTTGCGCAGCGGCGCGGTTTCTGTGGTGACCTCAATCAGCAGTCCCGCATCCTGCACCGGATTGCCGATGACCCGGATGATGCGATCCGTCGGGTCGATCAATTCGTTCATCGCATCCGAGATGAGTTGAAAAGGGCCAGCTGTGCGCAAATCATAGGTTGCATAAATCGGCTTGGGGATCGGCGACGATAACACCAACTGGCGCACGGCATCGCGCCGCAAAACCACGTTAAGCACACCCGCGTTGGCGAGAAGCTCTTTTTCCAGGCTGTCGGACACCATGCCATTATTGGCAAGCAACGCGAGTGACGCGATCTGCGCGCGTTCGAGACGCAGCAAAAGATAATCCTCGCGGAACCGGGCGATGGAGGGCACGAAAATCAGCACTTCGGCCAGCATGACGAACAATATCGTCAGCATCAAAAACCGGCCCGAGAGTGTGTTGCGAAACATGCCTGTGCCTTACTGTCGGGACCTTAGGGAAGGATGCGCTGCACCCAACGGACGATCCGCTTGACCATAGAACTATCAAAGAGTTTGGGAGAAAAATAGGCTCCTGCCGCTCGTTTGGAAATCTCGCCATAGGTTGGGTAGGGTAGGATCGTTGCGGCGATGGCGGTCATCCTTAGGTGGTTGGCAATTGCCAGCGCCCAAAGGCCGATCATTTCGCCCGCTTGCGTGCCGACGATGCCGACGCCGATAGGGCGACCGCGAAGCACCATCACTTTGATCAGGCCCTGCGTCCGGCCCTCAGCGATAGCGCGATCGGACTCGGCAAAGGGGAAGCGGACGACCTGCAATTGGTCGCCGTATAGCGCGCGCGCCTCGGCCTCCGTCAGGCCGACCTGCGCGAGTTCGGGGTCGGTGTAGGTGGCGCGGGGAACGTGGTCGGTGCGAACCTTGGCTGGTAGCCCCAGCATCGCCTCGCGGATCACGATCCCCGCGTGATACCCCGCAACATGGGTGAATTGCAGGCGCGTGGCGACATCGCCCACGGCATAAACGCGCCGATTGCTGGTTCGCAAATGCGCATCGACGCGGATCAGCCCATTTTCCGTATCGATCCCTGCGGCAGACAGGTTCAGCCGTTCAATATTGGCACGACGTCCGATGGCCACCAGAAGGTGCGAACCCGTCACCTCACGCCCATCCTTCAGCACGACCGTGATCGCGCCAGTGTGACCACGCACCGCGCTTGCCTCGGCATGTTCGAGAATTTCAACGCCCTCAGCCCTCAGCGCGCCCATCGCCACGGCAGAGAGTTCAGGGTCTTCACGGCCAAGCGCCGCAGCGGCCTCGATCACCGTTACGGCACATCCGAGGCGACGGTGCGCCTGCGCCATCTCGATGCCAATGGGGCCACCGCCGATGATCAGAAGGTGGTCGGGTCGGACACGCAGATCAAAGATCGTTTCGTTGGTAAGATAGGGCACGCTGTCGAGCCCCGGAACCGCTGGCACGAAGGGGCGCGAGCCGGTGGCGATGACAAAACGGCGCGCGGTAATCGTGGTGCCTCCTGCTTCGACCGCGGTGGCAGAAAGGAAGCGGGCATAGGCACGGATCACCCTCACCCCCAGCCGGGAGAAGCGATCCTCGCTATCGTTCGGCTCGATTGTGGCGATGGCGCGGGCGACATGCTCCATGGCGGCATTGTAGTCGATGCTGGCCGTTGCGCTGACCCCGAACGCGGCACCTGCGCTTGCGGCATGCGCCGCCTTTCCGGCCGCCAGAAGTGCCTTTGATGGCACGCAGCCGTAGTTGAGGCAATCGCCACCCATCTTGTGGCCCTCAACAAGCACCACGGACGCGCCCATCTGAACCGCCCCCGCCGCGACGGAGAGGCCGCCAGACCCCGCCCCGATAACGCAAAGATCGACTTTTAGCCGCGTCATCCCCGCCCCCTTCGCCGCTGTAACGCCTTTATCATCACCGGCATCAGCGCGAGCGCCGCAAGGATCAAAAGCGGGATCAGCACGGCCGGGCGAAAAATAATTCCCATATCCGGCATGCCGCCATTTTCGATCACCATATCCAGGCCAGCACCGACCCAGGTGTAGATCAAGGCGCCCGGGATGATGCCGAAGAACGTCGTCAGCACAAAGCGGCGCAGGCTGACCCCGACGAGGGCGGGAATAATGTTGGCCACAAAAAAGGGCACAGCGGGAACCAGACGCATGACAAACAGAAACGACAGCTCGTTGTCGCGGATGCCATCGTGCAGACGCTTGGCGGCACCTTCGCTCGCGTCGAAACGGGCGGAAAGGCGGTCTCCGAGCCCGGCTCGGGCGGCAATGAAAAGAAGCGTCGCCCCAATCGTGGCGCCCGTGACGTTAAAGATCACGCCCGGAAACAGATTGAAAAGAAAACCCCCGGTTAACGTGGCGATTGTCGCCCCGGGCAGCGAGAAGGCGACGATGGTGATGTAGGCGATAAGGAATATCAGCACCGAAAGTCCATAATGCGCAGCGCAGAACGCCATCAGCACGTCACGGTGCGCCTTAAGCGCATCGAAGGTCACCACATTGCGCAGCGTAAATGCACCGAGTGCCGCAGCAATCACAATCACAACAAGCGGCAGGCGACGGACAAGGCCTGACCTCGATCTGAAAATCATTGCGGCAGCGTCCTTCGGGCATCGGGCCCACCACATCGGGTGAGCGGCTCTCTCACAACATGCGGTCATTCGAAGGGGAAGGGTAGCCTGATCACATGCGGTTGATAAGCGGCGGCAGATTTCGGGCGTTGCCGACCGATTGTGCCAAGGCCGATGCGGAAATGTTTCAGAAATCCCCAGCGCCTGAATTGACTTGGGGGGCGAGCCTGCGTAAAGGACGGGCTTCGAACTTGCGCGGCCTTCGAATCCATCGGATTTGGGCTGCTATAACTTTGACGGAGCCCGCGATGAAACGCACTTTTCAACCTTCGAACCTCGTCCGTGCGCGTCGCCACGGTTTCCGCTCTCGTATGGCGACTGTCGGCGGCCGCAAGGTGCTGAACGCCCGTCGTGCGCGCGGCCGGAAAAAACTCTCGGCCTAAGGCCGGGATTTAGGGTCCAAGACCATGACACCGCCGGAGGATCCCGTGGCAGGCGCAAGCGCCAGCGCCGCGAATATCCTCGCGGCGGTTTTGTCATGTCCGACTGTGATTGCCAAGCGGGCTGATTTCCTGCGGGCGGCGCAGGCACGGCGGCAAGGAACACCAGGGTTCCTGTTGCAGGCACGACGGCGCAATGACGATGAGGCGGCGACGGGCATCCGCATTGGCTACACCTGCTCCAAGAAAGTTGGCAACGCGGTCGCGCGGAACCGTGCCAAGCGGCGGCTGCGCGAAATCGCCCGTGCGGTGTTGCCGCAAGATGGGCGCGCCGGGTGGGATTATGTGCTGGTCGGGCGCGCTCAGGTGACGGCAGAGCGGACCTTTGCCCTGATGCTTACCGAACTTTCTGCCGCCCTGCGTCAGGTGCATGACGACCGGCCGCGCCCGCCTCCCAAGGAGCGGGGACCGCGCAAATGACGCCCCTCGCCCGTGTCTTTGCCCTGCCGGTGCGCGCCTATCGTCTGGTGCTCAGCCCATGGGTCGGACACGGCTGCAGGTTTCAGCCGACCTGCTCTGCCTATGCTCTGGAATCGCTGGAGAAGCACGGCGCGCTGAAAGGCGGCTGGCTGGCGTTATATCGTATCCTGCGCTGCAATCCGTGGGGCGGAAGTGGCTATGACCCGGTGCCGGGTTGCGACCCGGACCACGACCACAATCATAGCTGATCCGCTAGGCAGGATCGCATCCTTCTGGCATAAAGCGGCATCCCCCCGCGCGAGATCGCTATGCTGGACGATTCTGACGAAATTCACCCGCTTTTTCATGGCGCTCCACACTCGACAGAGTTCCGCAAGCTGCGCAAACGGATCGTGCGCGACGTGCGCGAGGCGATCGAGACCTATGGCATGATCGAACGCGGCGCGCGGTGGCTCGTGTGCCTGTCCGGCGGCAAGGACAGCTACACTTTGCTGGCCATTTTGCACGAATTGAAATGGCGCGGGCTGTTGCCGGTCGATCTGTTGGCCTGCAATCTGGATCAGGGGCAGCCCGGGTTTCCGGCGACCGTTTTGCCTGAATTTCTGTCGAAGATGGGGGTCAAACACCGAATCGAATATCAGGACACATATTCCATCGTGATGGACAAGGTTCCAGCCGGGCGCACCTATTGTGCCCTCTGTTCTCGCCTGCGACGCGGCAATCTTTACCGGATAGCGCGCGAGGAAGGCTGTTCGGCTGTCGTGCTGGGCCACCATCGCGATGACATTCTAGAGACATTTTTCATGAACCTCTTTCATGGTGGACGTTTGGCAACGATGCCACCAAAGCTGGTGAATGAAGAGGGCGACCTGTTCGTCTATCGCCCCCTCGCCTTTGTGGCCGAGGCCGACTGCGCCAATTTTGCCCGCGCGATGGCCTATCCGATTATCCCGTGCGACCTATGTGGCTCGCAGGACAGGCTGCAACGTCAACAGGTCAAACAGATCCTTGATAGCTGGGAGGCGCGTAGCCCTGGTCGGCGCCAAATCATGTTACGCGCGCTAATGAATACGCGGCCGTCCCACCTGCTTGACCCGTCCCTGTTCGACTTTGCCGGCCTGACGCGCGGAGAAGCACCGGCAAGCGGGGCATTTGAAGTAAATCCCCCACAACTAATGGCCCGCGATTAACAATGCGATCAGGCTGTTTGCCTAGCCTCTGACGCGACCGGGGCAGTGAGGGACTGACTTCGGTTGAATTGGGGGTGGATCATGCCGGGTGTTTCCGGAGCGAAAATTATTGGCGGGATTCAACAGGTCGCCCGTCAACTCAGAAGGCCCGAAAACCTTGCCTTTCTGCCGGCGCTGACGCTGGCAGCGTTTTGGTTGGGTGGCGAGCAGATGTTGATCATGACGGCGCTGGGGCTGCCACTGGTGTTTCTGATGTTGGGCGCGTTTCACACCAACTCGGCAGGTCCACGCGCGGTACAAGCCCCGTCAGGCGTTGTTCAGCGGGCGGGGCTGGTCGATCAGATCGATGCTATCCTGGCCAGCAACGCGCGCGATGGGCGCTCGACCGCGTGCTTGGTGATCCATCTGGACGATATGCGCGATGCAATTGACATGCATGGCCACGCGGCCCACGCGGAAATCTTGCAGCGCACGTCGGACCGGCTTCGTGGGGCATTGCGCGAAATCGACACCTTTGCACGGTTGGAGGGGGACAGTTTTGCCGTAGCCCTTGGCGCGGTACGGCAGGCGGATCTTGAAAGCATCCTTCAACTGGCGGCGCGTCTGCAGGCGGTGGTGAGTGCACCGATCAGTCTGAACGCTGTCAGCATCTATATCAGCGCGTCAGTCGGGTTCTGCCTTGCTTCGCGGGTGCCGGAGGCAACTGGGGCCGCCTTTCTTGAGGCGGCAGAGATCGCGGCGGACGACGCTCAGCAAAACGGACCCAGCGGCATTCGCGCGTTTTCGGCAGAAATGCAACGGCTGCGGACCGATCGCACCGAACTGCGCGCAGACCTGCAAACGGCGCTGGATCAGGGGCAGATCGTGCCGTTTTTCCAGCCACAAGTTGCTACCCTTAGCGGAGAGATCACTGGTTTCGAAGCCTTGGCGCGCTGGCAGCATCCAAAGCGAGGTCTGATCCCGCCCGCGGAATTTATTCCGCTGATTGAACAAGCCGGCCTGTCGGAACGTCTGGGTGAAGTGATCCTGAACAAGTCGCTAACTGCATTGGCAAACTGGGATGCCGCCGGCCTTCGGGTTCCGACCGTGGCCGTCAACTTCTCGCATGAGCAGTTGCGCAACCTGCGTCTGGCAGAGGCGCTGAAGTGGGAGCTGGACCGTTTCGATTTGACACCAGAGCGTTTGACGGTCGAGATACTGGAGACCGTCGTCGCAGAAACGGACAACGATGTGATCGTCCATAACATCGCGGCGTTGTCGCGGCTTGGGTGTGGGCTCGATCTGGATGATTTTGGCACCGGCCACGCCTCCATCGCAAATATCCGCCGCTTTTCCGTGCGCCGGATCAAGATCGACCGGTCCTTCATTACGCATGTTGACGCCGACACCGGACAGCAGCGTATGGTGTCAGCGATACTGTCAATGGCGACGCAGCTAGGGTTGGAAACGCTCGCGGAGGGTGTCGAGACGATTGAAGAACATGCAACACTGGCGCAACTGGAATGCGGGCATATTCAGGGCTTCGGCATTGCCCGCCCCATGGACTTCGAGACCAGTACCACCTGGATCCGAAACTATCGCGAAAAGTTGACATCGGTCCCCAGGATCGGGCGCCATGCGGTCTAACATCGGGTTGCGCGCATCGCAGCATGGTTCATTCCGTGCTGCGATGTCGCTTTTCGGCAAAACCGCTTGACCTTTCCGCCCCCAGTCTGTTGAACCACGGCTGACCTCGGACAGGATAGGTGGTGGTCCCATATGGACGATCAGAACAAGAATCTAATTCTCGCGACTGTGCTCAGCTCGCTCGTCATCCTTGCCTGGTTCTGGATGTTTCCGCCGGCTGACACGCCAGTGGACGCAAATGCGCCACAACCCGTTGCAACGGCGACGACCAACGCTCCGGCTGCCGTCCCGACGCCAACTCAAACCGCGGCGACAGGAAGTGCCACCGCCGTCGAGCCGACGGCCGCCGCGGCAAACCTGCCACGGATTACGATTGACACTCCTCGTGTCAGCGGGTCGATTTCGGTGCAGGGCGGACGCATCGACGATTTGCTGCTGAAAGGCTATCCCGAGACCCTGGCCAAAGATTCTCCGAAAGTGCGGCTTTTGTCGCCCGTCGGCGAGCCTAATGCCTACTACGCAGTCTACGGCTGGGCACCTGGCGGATCGCTTTCATATACGGATGTCCCCGGTGCAAACACGATCTGGACCGCACCCGCCGGAGCCAAGCTAACCCCGGAAACGCCAGTGACCCTGACGTGGGACAACGGCAAGGGCCTCGTGTTCACGCGGACTTTGTCGATCGACAAAAACTACATGTTCACAGTCAAGCAATCGGTCCAAAACAACGGGACAGCGGCGGTGACGCTGGCGCCTTACGGTATGGTTGTGCGCCATGGTAAACCAACGGCGCCCAGCACTTATATCCTGCACGAAGGCGTCGTGCAGATGGCGGACGGCAAGCTGACAGAGTTGAAATACGCCGCCATGACCAAGCTTGACGCCGTTGCCCGCGAGGGTGGCCCTGCTGAGGTCGTCGATGTAGCCAAGTCTGGTTGGATCGGTTTCACAGACAAAAACTGGATGACAACGTTAATCCCGGACGCGGGCGCCCCCTTCACCGAGGTCGCGAAATACACGGCGTCGAGTGACATCTATCAAACCGAAGCGCGCGAACCGGCTATGACGGTGGCGCCCGGCGCTAGCGGGGGCGTCAGTTCCCAGCTTTTCGCCGGTGCCAAGGAATACGACACGATCCGCAACTATCAGAATGTGGACCACATCGACCGCTTCATCGATTCGATCGACTGGGGTTGGTTCTTCTTCTTCACCAAGCCGATCTATTGGCTGCTCCACAACCTCAACGTTCTGATCGGCAACATGGGGCTCGCGATCATTTGCTTGACGCTCACCATCAAGGCAATCCTGTTCCCGCTGGCCTACAAATCCTACGTGTCGATGGCGCGGATGAAGGAATTGCAGCCGGAAATCGAAAAACTGAAAGAGAAGACCGGGGACGACAAAGCCAAGCTTCAGCGCGAAATGATGCTTTTGTACAAGGAAAAGAAGGTCAACCCAGCGGCGGGCTGCTTGCCGATGTTCTTCCAGATCCCGATCTTCTTTTCGCTCTACAAGGTGATCTACGTCACCATCGAGCTGCGGCAGGCGCCCTTCTTCGGTTGGATCCGCGACCTTTCCGCACCCGATCCCTCGACCTGGATGAACCTTTTCGGCCTGCTTCCCTGGGGTGCGCCGGCGGAAGGAACCCTGCTGGCCTCTGCCTCCCTTGGGCTGCTGCCATTGCTTCTGGGCATCACGATGTGGCTGCAACAGAAACTGAACCCGGCTCCGGCCGATCCCTCGCAAAAGATGATCTTTGCGTGGATGCCGTGGATCTTCATGTTCATGCTGGGGCATTTCGCGTCAGGTCTGGTGCTGTACTATATCACCAACAACAGCCTGACGTTTACCCAGCAGTACATCATCATGCGCCGCCATGGGCACAAGCCAGACATCTTTGGTAACATCCTCTCGAGCTTCAAACGTGGGGAACCTGCGAAGAAATGACCCTGACGCTGGCGCAAATTACCCGCCACCCGATCAAATCACACGGACGCGAAACGCTCGCGTCCGTTGTGCTTTCGGCGGGGCAGTGCATGCCTTGGGACCGGCATTGGGCGGTGACGCATGAACGCACGAAGTTCGACGCGGCGAACCCGGAATGGGTTTCCTGCGTAAACTTCATGATCGGATCGAAGCTACCGGCGCTGATGGCAATCGACATGAGTTGGAACGAGGGCAGCGCCAGCCTGACCTTGCGCCACCCGGCACGCCCCGATGTGACCTTCGCTCCGGACACCGCCGCGGGGCAGGCACTTTTTATCAACTGGGTGCGCCCGCTATGCACGCCCGACCATCCACCAGCACAAGCTTTGGTCTCGATTCCGGGCCGCGGCGTCACTGACACCGAGTATCCTTCGGTTTCGATCCTGAATACTGCGTCTAACGCCGATCTCGGGATGCGTATGGGGCTTGATTTGTCGCCAAACCGCTGGCGTGGAAACCTGTGGGTGGACGGCGCGCAAGCCTGGGCAGAGCAGGGCTGGATCGGGAAAGACATTCGAATCGGCGCCACCCTTCTGCACGTTGAAGAGCCTATAAAACGCTGCAAGGCGACCACGACCAACCCGGCCACGGGCCTACGCGATGCGGATACGCTGGCGGCATTGCGTGCCGCGTTTGACCATCAGAATTTCGGCGTTTATGCCCGAGTCGTCGAGGGCAGCGTCATCGCGCTTGGCGATAAGATTGAGGTGCTAGCATGAACCTTCCGTTCCCCTTAGTGGAAGACCCCTCGCCCGAGGCGCGCGAAAAGGGCCGCCTGTTGTTTGCTGGGCCGGTCGATTTCGTCAAAGGCGTTGTCGCGATGCAGGGTCTGCCGCCCGCTGACCGTATCGAGGTCTGCTTTGCGGGGCGCTCCAACGTTGGAAAATCAAGCCTCATCAACGCATTGACTGGACGTAAGGCTCTGGCGCGTGCGTCGAATACACCGGGCCGCACGCAAGAGATCAACTATTTTGCCGCGGGCACCGAGCTCTACCTCGTTGACCTGCCCGGTTATGGCTATGCGGAAGCACCCGTTTCCGTGGTTGAAAAGTGGCAACGCCTGCTAAAATCCTACCTGTCCGGCCGTCAGACCCTACGCCGCGCGTTCGTTCTGATCGACATGCGGCACGGCGTGAAATCGGTGGATGAGGAGATCATGGATCTGCTCGACCGCTCGGCCGTGACGTTTCAGGTGGTTATGACCAAGGCCGACAAGATCCTGAAGGCAGAGCAGGACGCAATCCTGACGCAGGTGCGCGGCGCCCTGTCCAAACATCCGGCTGCTTACCCGGAAATCATCCTGACCTCTTCAGAGAAGGGCGAAGGGATCGAAGTGTTGCGCGCGATTGTCGCCGGGCTTGAATAGCCGACATCAGACGTGCTGCGCGCCGTTCACCTCAATCTCGGATCCTGAAATATAACTCGAATCAGGCGAGCAGAGGAACCAGATCACGCTTGCCACCTCCGACGGCTGACCAAGGCGGCGCAAAGGCAGCTTTTCAACGATCTTTTCGGTTCCCGGCGACAAAATCGCGGTTTCCACCTCTCCCGGCGCGATCGCGTTCACACGCACGCCCAGCGGGCCAAAGTCATGCGCCATCTCGCGCGTCAGGGCCGCCAGTGCGGCCTTTGACGTCGCATACGCCGCCCCGGCAAAGGGATGCACCCTCACCCCCGCGATGGACGTGACATTCACGATAGAGCCCTTCGCCGCCGCCAACTCATCCTTGAGCCCGCGCGCCAGAACCACCGGGGCGAAAAAATTGACATGGAACACCTGCCCCCATGTCCGCAGGTCAGTCTCAAGCGAATTGAGGCGCGCGCCCCCGGCCCCTTTCGGCGAAATGCCTGCGTTGTTAACCAACGCATCGAGCCGCCCATTGAGCTTTTCCTTAATGATCTCAATTGCGGCAATCGTCTTGGTGGGGTCGGCAAGGTCGATCTGGATGTGATTCTCTTCGCCACCCGGCCAAGGGCAGCGCGGATCAAACGGCTGACGCGAGCAGGTCAGCACTCGCCATCCGCCCGCAGAGAACCGCTTGACCGTCGCATGGCCGATCCCCCGGCTTGCCCCGGTCAACACCAACGTCCGCTGCGTAGTTTCGCCGCTCATCCACATTTCTCCTTCACGTCGCCGTGACCCTATCCTGATGCGCAGAAAACGCAATGAATGGAGCGCGGGTCTTGGCAGGGCTTTTCAAAGCGACTACCAGAATAGATCTGAACAGGACTCCCGCCCCATGAAAAAGCAGCTGATGAACATGCGCGATTCGATTGCCACCGCCAAGACGCTTAACGAGGCGTTACCCTATTTGCAGCGCTACACTGGCGCCGTTGTCGTCATCAAGTTCGGCGGCAACGCGATGGGCGATGACGAGGCAATGGCCGAATTTGCGCGCGATGTCGTGCTGATGCGTCAAGTCGGCGTCAACCCGGTCGTGGTGCACGGCGGTGGGCCGATGATTAACGCCTTGCTGGCGAAACTGGGCATCAAGTCGGAATTCGTGCGCGGCAAGCGCGTGACCGATGCCGCCACGGTCGAGGTGGTCGAGATGGTGCTGTCCGGTCTTGTTAACAAGCGAATCGTCCAAGCAATCAACGACCAAGGCGGGCGCGCCGTTGGCATCTCTGGCAAGGACGACGACCTTATGGTCTGCGAGCCTGACGACCCGGAACTGGGCTTTGTCGGCAAACCCCGCGACATGCGGGTGCAGGTGCTGCACGATCTGTTCAAGGCCGGCATCATTCCCGTTGTGGCTCCGGTGGGCCCCGGCGACAACGGCGAGACGTTCAACGTCAATGGCGACACAGCGGCGGGGGCAATCGCGGGCGCGCTGAAGGCTGATCGCCTGCTGTTGTTGACCGATGTGGCTGGCGTCAAAGGCGAAAATGGCGAGGTGCTGACGCAAATCTCGCCAGAGGAGGTCCGCGACCTCACCCAGCGCGGCGTCATTGCGGGGGGCATGATCCCCAAGACCGAAACTGCGTTGCTTGCGCTTTCGCAAGGCGTGCGGGCCGTTGTCATTTTGGACGGCCGCATCCCCAACGCCTGTCTGCTGGAATTGTTCACGGACCACGGCGCAGGCTCTTTGATTCGCTCGACCGAACCGCGGATCAAACCGCGCGACGAGTGAGCGGGCTCGGCGCTCTCTCAGAGGCAGCGGCCCATGTTCAACTGGGCCTGTTCGGGGCATTCCACCCCGGTGCCGACGATCAAGTGCCCACAGGCACCGAAACTCTGGTCCTGCTTGGGCCAATGGAACCCGACTTTTGGCCGCACGTTACCGCCAGCCCGGAGTTTTGTGACCACGCGCCCGATCCGCTTGACCGCTGGTCGGCCCGGGTGATTGGGGCTTTAGCCGCACAGTTCGACGCGACGCCGCTTTTCCCCTTTGGACCGCCACCCTATCGCCCATTCTACTCTTGGGCGCTGCGATCGGGCCACGCCTGGGCCTCTCCCGTGCAACTTTTGGTCCATGCTGAGGCTGGCCTTATGGTTTCGTATCGCGGTGCGCTGGCGCTACGGGAGCGGCTGGACCTGCCAGCTTCACCTCAGCGGCCGTGTGACACCTGCGCTGGGAAACCCTGTCTGACCGCCTGCCCCGCCGCCGCTTTGACCCAAACCGGCTATGACGTTCCCGCCTGCCACACTTTCCTGGACAGTGACGCAGGGGCGAATTGTCTTACAACGGGCTGTGCCGTCAGACGGGCCTGTCCGATCTCGCAACGATATGCCAGAGTGGCGGAACAATCCGCCTATCACATGAGGTTGTTCCACCAATGACCAAGCGCCTGATCCTGACCCGCCACGCCAAGTCCAGCTGGGACAATGCAAATCTTCCCGACCATGAGCGCCCGCTGAACGACCGCGGACATCAAGCGGCAAGCGAGCTTGGGCTTTGGCTTGCCTCGCGCGGCTATGTGCCCGATGAGGTGATCTGCTCTGACGCGCTGCGCACGCGCGAGACGTGGAACGGGATTGCCCCCGCCCTTCCTGCCGCCGCGGCGCCTCGCTTTACTGACAAGCTTTATCAGGCTGGCGCCGACGTTATGTTGGCCATGCTGAAACACGCGACGGGCAATACCGTGCTGATGTTGGGGCATAATCCCGGCATTGCCGAATTCGCCCAAAGGCTTGTCGCCCGCGCCCCTCTGAACCCAGAGTTCCTGCGCTATCCAACCGCAGCCACGCTTGTCGTCGAATTCCCTATCGACAGTTGGGCCGATCTGGTCACCGGAACCGGAGCCGCCGACGATTTCATCGTTCCGAAAGAGATCGTGGCGTAAGAGTCGCAGGCTTATCAGTCACTTACGCCAATAACCGGGGGCAACGCCCCCGGCTCCCGCCGAGCGTAGGCCTAGTGCCCCAAAATCTGGCTTAGGAACAGCTTGGTCCGGTCAGATTTCGGGTTGTTGAAGAACTCTTCCGGTTCGTTCTGTTCAACGATCTGGCCCTGATCCATAAAGATCACGCGGTTCGCCACCTGACGGGCAAAGCCCATCTCGTGCGTGACGCAAAGCATCGTCATCCCCTCCTCCGCGAGTTGGATCATGGTGTCCAGCACCTCTTTGATCATCTCGGGGTCGAGGGCCGAGGTCGGCTCGTCAAACAGCATGATGCGCGGCTTCATACATAGCGAGCGTGCAATCGCCACCCGCTGTTGCTGACCACCCGAAAGCTGCCCGGGATATTTGTTCGCCTGCTCGGGGATTTTCACCTTTTCAAGGTAGTGCATCGCCGTCGCCTCGGCCTCGCGCTTGGGCGTCTTGCGGACCCAGATCGGCGCCAGCGTCAGGTTTTCAAGGATGGTCAGATGGGGGAACAGGTTGAAGTGTTGGAACACCATCCCAACCTCAGAGCGCACCTTGTCGATGTTTTTGAGGTCAGAGGTCAGCTCGGTCCCGTCAACGATGATCTGGCCGGCCTGATGTTCCTCCAACCGGTTGATGCAGCGGATCAAGGTCGACTTACCCGAGCCTGAGGGGCCCGCGATGACAATCCGTTCGCCGCGCATGACGGTCAGGTCGATGTCACGCAGAACGTGGAAGGTGCCGTACCACTTGTTCATCTTGGTGATCTGAACGGCAACTTCGGTTGATACCGTCATGTTGCGGCGGTCGACGGGGCGGTTGGTGGCTGTATCGGACATGTGTGTTCCTCAGCGATGGTCTGTTTTCAGCTTGCGCTCAAGGTACTGCGAGTACCGCGACATGCCGAAGCAGAAGATGAAAAAGATCGAGCCGGAAAAGATGTAGGGCTCCCAATAAACGCCGTTCCACTCCGACGACGCACGAACGGCATCGGTAATGCCCTTGAGCGGATCAAGCAGGCTGACGAAGATAACCAGTGTGGTATCCTTGAACAGCCCGATGAAGCTCGACACGATACCGGGGATTGAAATCTTGAGCGCTTGCGGCATGATGATCAGCCGCTGTGCCTTCCAGTAATCCAGCCCCAGTGCGTCAGCGGCCTCATATTGCCCGCGCGGCAAGGCCGCCAAGCCCCCCCGCACCACTTCGGCGATATAGGCGGCCGAGAACAGGGTGACCATGATGATAACGCGCAGGATCAGGTCGAAGGTCGTCCCCGGCGGCAGGAAGTAGCTGAGCAGGAACGATGCGGTGAACAACAGGGTAATCAGCGGCACGCCGCGGATGAACTCGATGAAGCCGACGCAAACATACTTGATCAGCGGCATGTCAGACCGGCGCCCCAGCGAAAGCAGGATGCCAAGGGGCAGCGAAAAGCCGATACCACAGATGCCGATAACGAAGGCCAACAGGAAGCCGCCGAACTTGTCTGACTGCACCCGCACAAGGTCAAGCGGGGCCAGGGCGTCCAGCGCCCCCGCAGCCGACCCGGCGAAGAAAAGCCACCAGAGCACCGGTATCAACACCGCAGCGCCAACGCCAAGAATGGCGCCGCCGAGCCGCAAACCAAGTTTCAGCGCGATGACGCCCAATGCGAAACCCGCAAGGATCACAACTGCAAGCCATACGCTTCCGCCCCAAAGCAGCCAGAATGCAACCGCAGGAAAAGCCGCCGTAAACAGAAGCATCTGACGCGGAACGGCGCCAAACAAAATCGGCGCGATTGCGACGAGCATCAGCACGAACGCCAGATTGGGGCGCCAATACTGGTCTGACGGATAGAAGCCGTAGATATACTGGGGCCAGCGTTCGTGGATGACGGCCCAGCATGCGCCATCGGCTCCATCGCCCCAAGTCTTGGTAATGATGGCACGGCATTCATTCAGCGATTTTGCCGTCCAGACACCGTGCAGGAGCCAAGGCAACACACCTTGCAAGATCATGAAGACGGCGGCGAGGCCCACGAGCGTGAGAACCGTATTGAGTGGACCGGAAAACAGGTTCTCGCGCATCCACTTTATCACGCCACGCTGCGAAATCGGCGGCGGCTGTTGTGGCAACATCGCGGTGCGAACGAAAGCGGTGGCTGTATTTGCGTCGGTCATCTCAACGCTCCTTCAGGCTGACGGAACGGTTGAAGAGGTTCATCGCCAAGGAAATCAGCAAGCTGATAATCAGATAGATCATCATCATCAGCAGAACGCATTCCAACGCCCTGCCCGTCTGGTTCAGCGTGATACCGCCCAAAGTCGCGGTAAGGTCCGGATAAGAAATCGCTGCGGCGAGCGTGGAGTTCTTGGTCAGGTTCAGGAACTGCGAAATCATCGGCGGCACGATTACACGCAACGCCTGCGGCAGCACAACGAGGCTCATCGTGCGCCCCGGACGCAGGCCCAAGGCATAGGCGGCCTCGGACTGACCGCGAGAGACGGCCAAGATACCAGACCGCACGATTTCAGCGATATATGTGCCGGTGTAGATCGAAAGCCCCAGCCAAAGCGCAAAAACAAAGTTCGGCGCTTGGATGCCACCTGAGAAGTTAAAGCCCTTCAGCACCGGATACTCGAAGTGGAACCCGAGCATCACCAGCAAAGCAATCGCCGGGACGAAAAGGATCAGAAGGCTTTTCCACCACGTCGTCGGACGCACGCCCGTTGCATATTGGACTGCGCTCGCCCGATGCACAACAAACCGGTTCACCAGCAAGCTCGCGATTATGACAGCCACAAGCGTCAACATGTCGGTCTGGACGCTTCCCAGCGACCGCGAAAACAGCGGGGCGGGCAAGGCGACGTAGCGGTTTGTGACCGCAACCGAGTGCCAAAGCCACATGTGGGCTGCGGGATTCGCGCCGCGAAACGCGTTGGGGGCAGGTGTTGCCTCGGTCAGAATTGCGAAGATAACCAACAGCCAAAGCAGCAGCGGTACGTTCCGGAAGATCTCGACATACAGCGTCATCAACCGCGCGATAACCCAGTTTTTAGAGAGCCGCAGAACACCTGCGGTGACGCCGATGATGGTCGCGGTGATGCAGCCCAGCGCAGAGATGAAAAGAGTGTTGACCAAACCCACAAGCAGCGCACGGAAATGCGTGTCGTCATGCGTATAGTCGATCAACTTGAAACTGATGTCGTAGCCAGCGCGCTGCGTCAGGAAGCTGAAGCTGGGAACATAGCCCATCTTGTCCAGGTTGACGACCGCGTTGGAGGCCAGCCAGCCCAACCCAAGCATCAGCGCAATCAAGAACAGGATCTGAATCGTTATCGACCGGTAGCGTGCATCATACAGAAGCATACCCAACCGAAAGGAGGCTTTCGGAGCGTTATCGGTTATCGCCATTTTACATTTCCCCTAAGGCCGGTGTCATCGCTGGCTTTTGCCTTGTCGATGCCCGCACGCGGGTGCAGTGCGGAACCGGAGCCCTGTTGCCGAAGCTGAATGGGCGCACCGAACCAGCGGCGCGCCCATCAAAGGTCAGATCAACGGAACGGCGGGGCGTACATCAGCCCGCCCTGCGTCCACTGTGCGTTCAAACCGCGAGCCAGACCGATCGGGGTAGAAACGCCGATGTTCGCCTCAAAGATCTCGCCGTAGTTGCCCGAAGCGGCAATCGCGCGCTTCGCCCACTCTTTGTCGAGACCAAACATCGCGCCAAGGTTGCCCTCGGTGCCAAGGATCCGGTTGATTTCCGGGTTGGTGGTGCCCTTCGCCATTTCTTCGATGTTCGCCGAGGTGATGCCATACTCTTCCGCGGCGATCAGAGCGTTTTCCGTCCAGCGCACGATATCCGCCCACTGGTCGTCACCTTGACGCACGAGCGGCGAAAGCGGCTCTTTCGAGATTACTTCCGGCAGGATCACATAGTCATCCGGCTTTTCAAAGCCAGCGCGAAGCGCAGCAAGGCCCGAACGGTCGGTCGTGTAGGCGTCACAAGCGCCAGCAAGGAACTGCTGCTTGCCCTCTGCATCGGTTTTGATGGCGATGGGCGTGTAGGTCATCTTGTGGGTCTTGAAGTAGTCGGCGAGGTTCAGCTCGGTCGTGGTGCCCGTTTGGATGCAAATGGTCGCCCCACCAAGTTCCTTGGCGGAGGTCACACCCAGATCCTTGCGGACCATGAAGCCTTGACCGTCATAGTAGTTTACGCCGGTAAAGGTGAACTTCAGGTCAACGTCCCGGCTGAAGGTCCAGGTCGAGTTCCGCGCAAGCAGATCAATTTCGCCCGACGACAGCGAGGTGAAACGGGTCTCGCCGGTGGTTGGGACGTATTTCACCTTGTTGGGATCGCCCAGAACTGCTGCCGCCACGGCCTTGCAGATCGCGACGTCAAAGCCAGTCCATTTGCCGTTCGCATCGGGCGCAGCAAAGCCGACAAGCCCGACGTTCACGCCGCAATTCAGCACGCCACGCGCCTTGACCTCATCAAGCGTCGAAGCTGACGCAAAGCTCGCGACAAGGCCAGCGACCGTCAGCGCGCCCAAAAATACGGTTCTATTCATTTCTACCTCTTCCTGATGTTCCGCCACTAGTCGGACGGTTTTCACAACCCTAAGGGCCGATCACGAAATCGAGAGATGTTCCCTCGATAGTGATAGGCACTTTGGTCGAATTTGACTGAAAACGTCAAGCGAAGTGTCGGATACCCGCTCATATTTGCACAAGCGCATAATTATTCGGGCTGCTTGGCCAGAAATTCACCACCCCACAAAGGTTTCCGCTAACGCGATGGCGCCAGACAAAGGCTGTGGAAGCGCCCTGCATGTAGGAATGCGTCTCTTTTCAACGCTTCCATCTCTGCGGCGTCCTCGTCCGCCCCCCAAAGTTCGGCCTGCCAGTGCTCATCGATTCGAGACCGGTCCCAGAGGGTCGCTAGGGGCAAGTGGCCACGAATTGCTGCGAACCCGATAATCAACGACCCAGAAAGCGCCACAAGATCGTGAAACGCTGTGAGTTCGAAGGGCGACTGCGCGCTGACGTGGTCCGTCAAAATCCGCAGGTAGCCGGGATCTTGCGGCCGATGAATTACGCCGCGGATCGGCGTAAGGCGCGCGCCGAGATCCTCTGCTGCCCAATCGAGTAGCGGATCCCACCCTTCCGATTGCCTTGCGACCAGACGTTCCGGGGATTCTGCGCGGTAGCACAAAAGGTCGGTGTCCCCGTAGGCGGCAATCATTGCCGCCACCTCGGTGAATTGTGGGCGCACCTTGTCGATCGCTGCGTTGGCAGAGCGGGTGAACGGCATCGTAGCGGGGTTGATCTTGCCCTGCTGCGCCTGCCACTCCGCCGCGATTGCCTCGGCCAGCGCCAGCGTCGGCACGATCAGATCGGCCTTTGCAGGCGTCTTGACGCCTCGACCGTCCAGGACGACAGAAAACCCCTCGCCAACCGGAATGGCCTGCGCCAGCGTCCAGAAACGCTTTGCCGTCCAACCGCTCATTTCGACCTAACGAAAGGGTCAGCCGGCACGTCGCCTTCCTTCCAGTCCAACAGCTTCCACGTCCGCGCCATATGCTCTGGCAAGGGCGCGGTGAACGTGATGACTTCTTTGGTGATTGGATGCTGGATCGTAAGGCTGCGCGCATGAAGGTGCAGTTTGCGACTGACATCGCCGCCCGCCTGCGCGCCCCAGCCATCGCCCATATTCTCCTGCGCCGAACCGCCATACTTGCCGTCGCCAAAGATCGGATGCCCGATCTCGGCCATATGGGCGCGCAGTTGGTGCGTGCGCCCCGTCACGGGTTCAAGCGCCATCCAAGACATGCGGGTGCCCAGGAACCACAGGGTAAAGAAATCGGTCTGGGCGCGTTTGGCGTCCGGATGCTCTGCCATCTGATTGGGATGGACGCAGACCATCTTTTCGCCCTCGCCCATGCGCCCGCGCCCGGGTGCCTTCATCAGCCCGTATTTGATCGATCCTTGGCGCGGGTTAGGCACACCCGCCACCACCGCCCAATAGATTTTGCGCGCGGCATGGTGGCGAAGCGTCTCGCTGAGCGCGCGCGCAACACGGTCGGTGCGGGCCAGCATCAGGACGCCCGAGGTATCCTTGTCCAACCGATGCACCAGCTTCGGTTTGTCTTTATAGCCGAACTTCAGCGCCTCTGCCAAACCGTCAACATGGCGTTCGCCCTGACCAGAGCCGCCTTGGCTCGGCAAGCCCGGCGGCTTGTTAAGCACGATAATATGCTCGTCCTTCCACAGAACGGCGTCCTGAATCATCCGCTCGTCCGAAATGCTGATGCCGGTTTCGGGCGGACGCGGCGGGGCCTCTGACGTTGGCATCGGCGGAACCCGCACGACGTTGCCCGGCACCACATGGGTCGAGGCCTTGACGCGGCCACCATCCACCCGGATCTGGCCGGTCCGGCACATCTTTTCCACCGCGCCTTGGGTAACCATGGGGAATTGGCGCTTCAGCCAACGGTCCAAGCGCTGCTCGCCGTCCTCGACACTCACAGTCAGGATGCTGACGCCGCTCATGCCAGCACCGCGCGCATCATGTGCACGCCGCCCACCAGCGCGGCCAACGAAACCACGACCGACAACCCGACATAAAGCGCCGCCGTGCCGACCTCTCCGCGCTCGAACAATCGCCAAGCCTCCAAAGTGAACGACGAGAACGTCGTGAACCCGCCGAGTATCCCGGTCGCGAGGAAGGCGTTATAATGGGTCAACCCGCGCTGCCCCAAGAAAACCACCAGCGCCCCCATGATGAACGACCCAAGGATGTTCACGGCAATGACGCCAAGCGGAAAGGTGAACGAGCCCAGCCCGCGCTGGATCGCTACGCCCATCAAAAACCGTGCTGATGAGCCAATCGCACCACCTGCGGCGACCTGAAGTACGGTAAAGAACATGGGCGCTGGTCCTTTCGGCGCGTTTTTGGCTCAGCCATCCTGACGTTTGCCACGCAGTTTGGCGAAATATTCGACTCGTTTTTTCAACTCGCGTTCATAGCCTCTTTCGGGGGGCAGATAAAAGACCGGGCGTTTCATTGCGTCGGGAAAGTAGTTCTGACCCGAGAATCCGTCCTCGGCGTCGTGGTCATAGGAATAGCCCACGCCATAGCCTTGGTCTTTCATCATCTTGGTGGGCGCATTGAGGATATGCTTGGGTGGCGGCTGTGACCCAGACCTGCGCGCCTCGGCCCGCGCCGCGTTATAGGCCATGTAACCCGCATTCGACTTGGGCGCGAGAGCAAGGTAAATCACCACCTGCGCCAGCGCCAACTCGCCCTCAGGCGATCCAAGGCGTTCATAGGTCTCCCATCCCTGCAAGCAGACGGCCTGCGCCTGCGGGTCGGCAAGCCCGATATCCTCGACCGCCATCCGCGTTATCCGGCGCGCAAGGAACCGCGGGTCTTCACCGCCCTCGAGCATACGCGAAAACCAATAAAGTGCTGCGTCCGGGTCCGACCCCCGCACCGACTTGTGCAGCGCCGAGATCAGGTTGTAATGCTCCTCCCCCGACTTGTCGTATTTCGAGGCCCGCCGCATCAGCCGCGTCGCCAAACCCTTCGGATCCAAGGGCGCGGCGGCTTTCCATGCCGCCACCTGCTCGATCAGGTTCAACAAGGCACGCCCGTCGCCATCTGCCATTTCCAGCAATTGCTCTCGTGCCGGGCCAGTCAGGGGTAGCGCGCGACCCAGCTCCTTTTCCGCCCGCTGGGCCAGCCGTTCCAGATCGGCCAGACTCAGGCGCTCCAGCACAATGACCTGCGCGCGCGACATCAAGGCAGCGTTCAGCTCGAAACTTGGGTTCTCGGTGGTGGCCCCGACCAACAGGATCGTGCCATCTTCCATATAGGGCAGGAACCCGTCCTGCTGCGCCTTGTTGAAGCGGTGGATTTCGTCGACGAAAAGCAATGTCCCGCGCCCGTTTTGTCGGCGCAGCTTTGCCGCCTCGAACACCTTGCGGAGGTCTGGGACGCCGGTGAAAATCGCGCTGATCTGCACGAAGAAAAGATCAGTCTCGGCGGCTAACAACCGCGCAATCGTCGTTTTCCCTACGCCAGGCGGTCCCCAGAGAATCAGCGACGAAAGACTATTCGACGCCAGCATGGATCCAAGCGGGCCTTCCGCTGACAGGATCTTCCCCTGCCCGACCACCTCGGCAAGCGATTTCGGCCGCAGCCGATCCGCCAAGGGGCGCGCGGCGTCGGGCGTTGCGGATTTAGGCGTGTCGAAAAGGTCGGACATGCGCCGAACCTAAAGCCCGGCGCATGTCGTGGGAAGGGTGAATTGTCGCCCGCGCGCAGTGCGCGGATGACTTGGTCAGTGAAGCTTATCGATTAGATTAATCTTCACACAACGACTTGCGCTGCCTCCAAAGTCCATAACGCGACCGGCAACGTCGATGTCGAGCCCGACACGGCGCCCCCAACGCGGTCCATTCTCGGGAATCAGCCCCAGCACACACGAAGCGCCCAACTCACGAGCCGATTTCGTCATCTCATTAATAAGATGCAGGTTCACGCGAAACCGCTCCGCCGCAGGGACATCGTGCGACACGAAGATGCGAGACGATTCCCAGATATGGGACGCAACCGGCGCTTCCTCGTAAAGGAGATCTTGCGGAATGGTATCCAACAGACCGCGTTGAGCATCCCGGATCATGTACGAGTATATTCCGCACCGCGCCGTAGTGGGCGTAAGGCGCACACCAGCCAGTACTTGCCCGAGGTCATGCACGGCAATCCAACGGCTTGCCGGGGTGTCGTACTGGTCGAACTCCATTCCGTCGGCCTCGGGCAGGTCCCATTTGTTCTGCACAATGAACGTTTGCCGCCGCGCGCGAAACACATTGGCGAGCAACTCGCCATGGTTGTGCATGTTTTCGAAAGAAAGGGTGGTAGTTTGCATGATAGCCTCCTGCTTGGTTGAAGTAATCGTCGACCTTGCAGCGGAAGGCTGTCCGTCAGAGCAATCTGTACTCCTTGGCCCGTTGAATTGCCTCGGCCATGGTGCGGGCAAGAAGCCGATCCCTTGCCGCCGTCAAACGTGCTTTGAGGGCGCTCTCGGATATTCCGAGTTTCGCCGCCGCAGCCGCATGACGATCGCCATTGGCAATAAGGCTGAGTGCGTCCCGCTGCGCTTGGGTCAAGGCCACTGGTGGTTCGGTGACCTCGTGCATCCGATTTATGCTGAGGGAAATCTCGCGGATTTCCGCGTCAGTGAACTCTCTGTCGTGACGAGCAAAGCCCGCAATGGACCGCGAACTGAGCGGCCCGCATGAGACGGCCACGCCATATTTCAAACCGTATTCCCCGGCTTGTGTCATGATTGAAAACGGGTCCGGCACGGTCAACGCGCTCCAACGTATTGCACCAATCTCGCTGAGGCCCCATCCAATCAGGGGGTCTCGCAGGCCATAGCCTTGCTCTGTGTAGTGCTGTAGCCATTGGGCGTCGTAGGTGTGAAACGTCATCAAGGGCGCAGCAAATCGGATATGCAGTCCGATCGCGTAGCCACGTGGGGCCAATTTGCCAAGAAGCCTGAGTTCTTGACTGAGTCTGCTATCTGTCAACATACACCCTTTAGAGTTTCCAGCCGCCCTGACGTCAACTTCCAATTGCATATATTTCCGCGATTTTCTCTCAACACCGATAGTAGTGCGTATCTTTCAGGAACCAAGCTGCCAGTCAAAAACAAAAAAGTCCGCCAGGCTGGCGGACTTCTGTATTTTCAAGCTAAAGGTCTCTTCAGGCCTCAGCAGCCTCGACGCGGGCCTTGTCGGCGGCGCCTTTGGCTTTCGGGTCGCGATCAACGAATTCAATGATCGCCATCGGTGCCATGTCGCCATAGCGGAATCCCGCCTTCAGCACACGGACGTAGCCGCCCTGACGCTCTTTGTAGCGCGGGCCGAGGATGTCAAACAGGCGCTGGACATAGATGTCCTGCTTCAACTGCGATGCGGCCTGACGGCGCGCATGCAGGTCGCCGCGCTTCGCCAGCGTGATCAGCTTTTCGATGATCGGGCGCAGTTCTTTAGCCTTCGGCAGCGTCGTCTTGATCTGCTCGTGCTCGATCAGCGAGCCAGCCATGTTGGCGAACAGCGCCTTGCGGTGTTCGTGGGTGCGGTTCAGGCGGCGGTAGCCGTTTCCGTGGTTCATAGGACTTCTCCGTCGTTTTGCTTTGTCCGGCGACCCTGTCGTGCGAGCCGCTCACCTTGGGGCACCATTGCCCACGTTTTCCCCGGCACTCCGGGCATTTACCGGGGGCCGTCTAACCGACAGCCCCCGTCTATGTCAATCAGAACTGGTCTTCGAAACGCTTGGCCAGATCTTCGATGTTTTCCGGCGGCCAATCCTCGACGTCCATCCCGAGGTGCAAGCCCATGCCCGAAAGCACTTCCTTAATCTCGTTCAGCGACTTGCGGCCAAAGTTCGGGGTGCGCAGCATCTCGGCTTCGGTCTTCTGGATCAGATCGCCGATGTAAACGATGTTGTCGTTCTTCAGGCAGTTCGCGGACCGCACCGAAAGCTCCAGCTCGTCGACTTTCTTGAGCAGCAACGGGTTGAATTCCAGCCCGTCATCCACATCGCCGCGCGTCGCCGATTCCGGCTCTTCGAAGTTGACGAAGATCGACAGTTGGTCCTGCAGGATGCGCGCAGCATAGGCCACCGCGTCATCCGGCGTTAGCGAACCGTCGGTTTCCACCTTCAGCGTCAGCTTGTCATAGTCCAGCACCTGCCCCTCGCGGGTGGGCTGCACTTCATAGCTGACCTTTTTCACCGGCGAATAGATCGCATCGATCGGAATCAGGCCGATCGGCGCATCTTCGGGGCGGTTTTTGTCGGCTGCGACATAGCCCTTGCCGGTATTCACCGTCAGTTCCATGAACAGATCGGCGCCATCGTCGAGGTGGCATACGACGTGATCTTTGTTCAGAACCTCAATGCCGTTCGACTCGGAAATGTCACCAGCGGTGACAACACCCGGGCCTTTGGCCGAGATCGAAAGGCGCTTCGGCCCATCGACTTCCATCTTGATCGCGACGCCCTTGAGGTTCAGCACGATGTCGGTCACGTCCTCACGGACGCCCGCCACCGACGAAAACTCGTGCAGCACGTTGTCGATTTGAATCGAGGTGATGGCCGCGCCTTGCAGCGACGACAACAGCACGCGACGCAGCGCGTTACCAAGCGTCAAGCCAAAGCCGCGCTCTAGCGGCTCGGCAACGACGGTGGCCTGGCGCGACGGATCGGCCCCCGGCTTCACGTCGAGTTGCATCGGCTTAATCAATTCCTGCCAGTTTTTGTGGATCATGCTATTCGCCTCCATACCTGTCTCCTGCCCATGTCCCTAAGCAGCAGACGCCCGAGGATCAAAAATAACGAACTCGGGCCGCGCAAAGCACGGCCCGAGGCTAATAGGACGACGTCAGACCCGACGACGCTTGGGCGGACGGCAGCCGTTGTGGGCAATCGGCGTCACGTCACGGATCGACGTGACGTTCAAGCCTGCCGCAGCCAGCGCGCGCAGAGCCGACTCACGGCCCGAGCCCGGACCCTGCACTTCGACCTCAATGGTCTTCATGCCGTGTTCCTGCGCTTTACGAGCCGCATCCTCAGCCGCCATCTGGGCCGCATAGGGGGTCGATTTCCGCGAACCCTTGAAGCCCATTGTGCCAGCAGACGACCACGAAATGGCGTTGCCCTGCACATCAGAGATCAGGATCTTGGTGTTGTTGAACGAAGAGTTCACATGCGCCACACCAGCAGCGATGTTCTTGCGCTCTTTCTTCTTAGCGCGAACCTTTTCACGTGCCATGTCGGTCTCCCCTTACTTCTTCTTGCCAGCGATGGCCTTAGCGGGGCCCTTGCGCGTGCGTGCGTTGGTGTGGGTGCGCTGACCGCGCACGGGGAGGTTGCGACGATGGCGCAGGCCGCGGTAGCAGCCAAGGTCCATCAGACGCTTGATGTTCGTCGCGACTTCGCGGCGAAGATCGCCTTCAACGGTGAAGTTGGCGTCGATGAACTCGCGGATCGCGAGAACTTCGGCGTCAGACAACTCGTTCACACGGCGGGTGCGATCGATTTTCACCGCTTCGCAGATCTGTTCGGCATAGTGCGAGCCGATACCGTGAATGTAGGTCAATGCGATGGGGACGCGTTTCCCCGTCGGAATGTTTACGCCAGCAATACGTGCCACGCGTTTATCCTTTCGTCGCGGTTCCGTGATACCAGAACCTTTTTTCACAACGCAGCCCGAAGGTCGAACTTCAGACCAGCTCATCCGCCTTGAATCTTGCCGACAAAGCGGCGCGTCAAGACGATTCTCGATACGAGACGCCGTGATCTATGGGGTTTTCCCAGGGACGTCAAGGCTTGGCCGCAGAAACGTCAAGTCTTGTCAAGAACCTTTCGAATAGCAGCTGAGACGATGCCAATCTCTGCCAGCCCATCAACCGAATACAACGCACCTTTTGCGTAGTAATACCCGATCAACGGCGACGTCTTCTTGTAATATTCCATCAGACGCTGCTTCAATGCGTCTTCGGTATCATCGGCCCGCCGCACCATCTGCGTGGCGCCACAGGCGTCACACACCCCGGCAGTCGCCGCGGGCTTGATCCGGTCGTGATAGACGGCGCCGCAATTGGCGCAGGTGTACCGCCCGGTTACACGCTCAACCAACGCAGCGTCATCGACCTGCATCTCAATCACGGCATCAAGGTGCTGACCATGCCGGGCAAGCAAGGCACCCAAAGCGTCGGCCTGTGCCAGCGTCCGCGGGAAGCCGTCGAAGATAAAACCATTGCCGTGTGGGGCATCCAGCTTTTCCTCGATCAGCCCGATCACGATCTCATCGGTAACAAGCTCACCCCGGTTCATCACCTCGGCGACGCGATGCCCCATTTCCGTCCCGCTGGACTTGGCCTCGCGCAGCATGTCGCCGGTAGAGAGCTGGGTCATGCCCCGCTCGTCCACCAGCAACTTCGCTTGCGTTCCTTTGCCCGCCCCCGGCGGCCCCAGCAGAATGATGTTCATCGCCGGGTCGGAGCCTTACGGACGGCCGCCCGTTTCTTACCGCGCAGTTGCGACCGCTCAATCAAGCCCTCATATTGGTGGGCCAACAGATGCGACTGAATCTGGCTGACCGTGTCCATCGCCACCGACACGACGATCAGCACCGAAGTGCCGCCGAAATAGAACGGAATGGCAAATTCGTGGCGCAGGATCTCTGGCAGCAAGCAAACCAAGGCCAGGTAGGCGGCACCTAGCACCAGAATGCGGTTCACCACATAGGTCAGGTAGTCCTCGGTCTTCTTTCCGGGACGGATACCGGGCACAAAGCCGTTCTGGTTCTTCAGGTTGTCCGCGACGTCATCCACCTTGAAGGCGACGTTGTGCGTGTAGAAGAACGAGAAGAACACGATCATCCCGGTAAAGAACGCCAGATAAAGCGGCTGACCCGGCCCGAAATACGCAAGGATCGTCGACATGAACGGACCGGTCTGGTTGCCCGAGAAGGTCGAGATCGTCGTCGGCAGCAGCAGCAGCGACGACGCGAAGATCGCAGGGATCACGCCCGACGGATTGACCTTGACCGGCAGGTGCGACGACCCGCCGTCATAGATCTTCATCCCCACCTGACGACGCGGATATTGAATATGGATACGCCGCTGCGCCTGCTCCATGAACACCACGAAGGCGATGGTCAAAACCACCATCACCATGACGCCGATAATCACCGCAGGTGACACATCGCCGGAACGTCCCTGGCTGAGGAAACGCGCAGCGGCGGCCGGAACTTCAGCGATGATGCCGATAAAGATGATCAGCGAAACGCCGTTGCCGATGCCACGCGCGGTGATCTGCTCGCCCAGCCACATCAGGAACAGCGTGCCCCCGACCAGCGTCACAACACAGGACAGACGGAAATCGAGCCCCGGATGCTGCGCCAGCTTTCCAGCCTCGATCGAAACCGCCATGCCCCAGCCCTGAAAGATCGCCAGCGCGACGGTGCCATAACGGGTGTATTGGTTAATCTTCTTGCGCCCGGCCTCGCCCTCTTTCTTGAGGGATTCCAGCGCCGGCACCATCGTCTGCAAAAGCTGCACGATGATCGAGGCCGAAATGTAGGGCATGATTCCAAGCGCGAAGATGCCCATGCGACGGATCGCGCCGCCGGTGAACATCGACAGAATGCCGGTGATGCCGGTCGATGCCTTGTCCATGAACTGGGTCAGGGCGACGTGGTCGATGCCCGGAACCGGAATCCATGTTCCCAATCGGTAGACGATCAGCAGCCCGACCGTAAACAGGATGCGTTGGCGCAAGTCGGTTGCCTTGCCCAGGGCGCCCCAGCTTAGGTTCGCCGCCATTTGCTCTGCAGCAGATGCCATAGCCCGTATCTCTTTCATGACAGCACCGCCGAACCGTTTACCCGGTCGGCGGCGCAGGAAAACTAAAAGATGATGTAAGCGGGTTAAGGCCCGCTCACAACCTCTTATTCAGCAGCAGCCACGGTCTTCGGGGTCACTGTGATGGTAATCGAGCCACCGGCCTTCTCGACAGCCTCAACGGCGGGCTTGGATGCGCCTGCCACGACAAGCTTGACCTTCGCGGTCAGCTCGCCTTTGGCAAGAACACGCACGCCGTCGCGCTTGTGGTTGGTCAGGCCAGCAGCCACCAACACGTCGTCGGTGATGTCAGCTTTGATGTCCAGCTTGCCGGCGTCGATGAATTTCTGGATCAGGCCAAGGTTGACCACGGCCCATTCTTTCCGGTTCGGCTTGGTGAAGCCGCGCTTCGGCATACGGCGATACAACGGCATCTGACCGCCTTCGTAGCCGCCAATGGCGACGCCCGAACGCGATTTCTGACCCTTGATACCGCGACCTGCGGTTTTACCTTTGCCCGAACCCGGACCACGCGCCACGCGCTTTTTCTTGCGGGTTGCGCCTTCGTTATCGTGAAGTTCATTCAGTTTCATGTCGCTGACTCCTTGGCCGGAACTGCCCCTATCAGCGACGATCGGGGCAAACACGGCGTATCTTGTTGAATAGCGCCCGGGTCATTGCCCGAACGAACGAAGTGGGGCGGGCAACCTGCCCACCCCAAAGGTCTTACCCACGTTCCTCGATGATCTTCACGAGGTGCGGCAGCTTGTTGACCATGCCACGAACCGAAGGCGTATCCTCCAGCTCGCGGGTCTTGTGCATCTTGTTCAGACCCAGACCGATCAACGTTGCTTCCTGTTTGGCAGGACGCCGCGCTTTGGATGCGATCTGCTTGACTACAATGGTTTTTGCCATGGGCCCGCTCCTTACGCTTCAACCGGTTCGGCGACTTCGCCGTCGGTTTTCTTCAGGATGTCGGCCACCTTCTTGCCGCGACGCTGCGCGACCTGACGTGGGGACGATTCCAGCTTGAGGCCATCAATCGTTGCACGGATCATGTTGTAGGGGTTCGTGCTGCCGAGCGACTTCGCAACGACGTCCTGAAGCCCCAACATTTCGAACACTGCGCGCATCGGACCACCGGCGATGATGCCAGTACCCGCAACGGCAGCCCGCATCACGACGCGACCCGCGCCATGACGGCCTTCCATGTCGTGATGCAGCGTCCGGCCCTCGCGGAGCGGCACGCGGATCAACGAACGCTTAGCCTGTTCAGTGGCTTTGCGGATCGCCTCGGGCACTTCTTTCGCCTTGCCCTTGCCGAAGCCCACGCGACCGCGCTGATCGCCAACCACCACGAGAGCAGCAAAGCCGAAGCGTTTGCCGCCTTTCACGGTTTTCGACACGCGGTTGATCGCGACGAGACGATCGGCGAATTCCGGGGTTTCTTCGCGGCTAGGGCGATTGTCCCGGCGGTTGTCTTCTCTTGCCATCATCGTCTCCTTAGAACTTCAGGCCGCCTTCACGGGCTGCCTCGGCCAAAGCCTTGATCTTGCCGTGAAAGAGGAAACCACCACGATCGAAATAGCACTCTTCGACGCCGGCTTTCTTGGCCCGCTCTGCGATTGCTTTGCCGATCTTTGCCGCTGCTTCGACGTTGTTCTTGCCAACGACGCCCAGATCCTTCTCGAGAGAGGAAGCCGCGGCAATCGTCACGCCTTTCACATCGTCGATCAGCTGCACGCTGATGTTCTTGTTCGAGCGATGCACGGACAAGCGCGCACGCCCATTCGCCATCGACCGCAGTTTGTTCCGAACGCGCAGGCGGCGTTTCAGGAACAGATCTCTTTTGCTGTTTGCCATCTGTCGCGCCCTTACTTCTTCTTGCCTTCCTTGCGGAAGATGAACTCACCCTTGTACTTGATCCCTTTGCCCTTGTAGGGCTCCGGACCACGCCAATCGCGAATGTTCGCAGCAACTTGGCCAACAAGCTGTTGGTCAATGCCTTCCACAATGATTTCGGTTTGTTTCGGGGTCGTCACGGTAACACCGTTCGGAACCTCGAAGTTTACGTCGTGGCTGTAGCCGAGCGACAGCTTCAGGATCGCACCCTGAGCAGCGGCGCGGTAACCCACACCGTTGATCTCAAGCTCTTTCTTGAAGCCAGTCGTGACACCCTCAACCAGGTTCGCGACCATCGTGCGGCTCAGGCCCCACTGGGCGCGCGCCCGCTTCGAGGTGCCGCGCGGCGTCACCTTCACTTGCGTACCTTCGAGCACAATCGTGACGTCGTCGGTCGCGGTGAACGTCCGGGTGCCTTTCGGCCCCTTCACTTCCACGGTCTGGCCGGACAGGGAGGCCGAAACCCCCTTGGGCAGCTCGACCGGTTTCTTACCAATGCGAGACATTCCAGACCCCCTTAGAAGATCGTGCAGAGCACTTCGCCGCCAACGTTGGCTGCTCGTGCTGCTGCATCAGACATCACGCCTTTCGGCGTGGAGACGATTGACACACCAAGGCCATTGCGGACGCTCGGAATATCTTTGACACCCATGTAGACGCGGCGACCGGGCGTAGACACACGACGAAGCTCGCGGATAACCGGCGCGCCTTCGAAGTATTTCAGGCTGATAACCAGCTCGCCCTGACCGTTGGTGGTCTCTTTCTTCTCGTAGCCGCGGATGTAGCCTTCGTTGGCCAACACGTCCAGCACCCAAGCACGCAGCTTGGAGGCCGGCGTCGAGACGGTCGATTTGCCACGCAGTTGCGAGTTGCGGATGCGGGTCAGCATATCGCCGATAGGATCGTTCACAGACATCGCGATCTCCTTACCAGCTGGACTTGACCATGCCCGGGATCTGGCCGAACGAGGCCAGATCACGCAACATGATCCGCGAGAGTTTCAGTTTGCGGTAATACGCATGCGGACGACCGGTCAATTGGCACCGGTTGTGCAAGCGCGTCGCCGACGAATTGCGGGGCAGACCGGCCAGTTTCAGGTTCGCCTTGAAGCGCTCCTCAACCGACAGCTCCTGATTGCTTGCGACCGCTTTCAGCGCGGCGCGTTTGGTGGCGTACTGTTTCACCAGCTTCTGGCGCTTCAGTTCGCGTTCGACCATAGACTTTTTAGCCATATCTCTATTCCTCCCGCGCTCAGCTGTTGAAAGGCATGTTGAAAAGCTTCAACAGCGCCTTCGCTTCCGCGTCGGTCTTCGCGGTGGTGCAGATGATGATGTCCATGCCCAAAACGTCGTCGACCTTGTCGAACTCGATTTCCGGGAAGACGATCTGTTCTTTCAGGCCCATGGCGAAGTTGCCACGACCGTCAAACGACGAGCCTTTGACACCGCGGAAGTCGCGAACGCGCGGCAGTGCGATGTTGATCAGGCGCTCCAGGAATTCGTACATCCGGTCACCACGCAGCGTGACTTTGCAGCCCAGCGGCATCTCTTCACGGACACGGAAGCCAGCGATCGACTTCTTGGCGTGGGTGATGACGGCTTTCTGACCCGCGATCAGCGTCAACTGCTCTTGCGCAGCTTTCACTTTCTTGGTGTCTTTCACCGCTTCGCCGACGCCCATGTTCAGCACGATCTTGTCGAGCTTGGGGATCTGCATTTCGTTGGTGTAGCCGAACTGCTCTTTCAGAGCGGCGCGGATCGACGACTGGTAGGTCGCCTTGATGCGCGGGGTGTATGTGCTTACGTCAAGCATCAGATTGTCTCCCCGGTGGTCTTGGCATAGCGGACTTTCGTCTCGCCTTCCATGCGGAAGCCAACGCGCGTCGCCTTGCCCTTGCTGTCGATCAGCGAGAGGTTCGACAGGTCGATCGGCATCGCTTTCGGGATGCGTCCGCCCTGCGTCGTCTGGCTTTGCTTGGTGTGGCGGATTGCCATGTTCACGCCCTCGACAACGGCTTTGTTGTCTTTCGGAGCGACCGACACGATCTCGCCTTTCTGGCCCTTGTCTTTGCCAGCAAGCACGATGACCTTGTCACCTTTTTTGAGTTTCGCAGCCATCAGAGCACCTCCGGAGCCAGCGAGATGATCTTCATGAAGTTCTTCGCGCGGAGTTCACGCACCACCGGCCCGAAGATACGCGTGCCGACGGGCTCACCCTGGTTGTTCAGGATGACGGCAGCGTTGCGGTCAAAACGGATGGACGTGCCGTCTTCACGGCGAACTTCCTTGGCAGTGCGGACGACGACGGCCTTACGGACGTCCCCTTTCTTAACACGGCCTTTCGGAATTGCTTCCTTGACCGACACCACGATGATGTCGCCCACGGATGCATAGCGGCGGTGTGAACCGCCCAGAACCTTGATGCACTGAACTCGGCGTGCGCCGGAGTTATCAGCGACATCCAGATTGGTCTGCATCTGGATCATTTGGTTTCTCCCGACCTTTGGGAACGAGTCCCAGGGTTTCGATCAAGCTGTACTAGAGGATCAAGCCGAAGCTTCGGTCACCACAGTCCAGCGTTTCGTCTTCGAAATCGGCGCGCACTCTTCGATACGAACAGTGTCACCGACCTTGAATTTGTTCGCCGCATCGTGCGCCCGGTATTTCTTGGACTTACGAACGGTTTTTTGCAGCAGCGGGTGCTTGAAGCGGCGCTCAACGAGGACGGTGATCGTCTGCTCGTTCTTGTCGCTCGTCACAGTGCCTTGCAGGATACGTTTGGGCATGTGCGTGCTCCTTATTTCGCCGCCGCTTCAGCGGCTTTTTGGTTCAGGATCGTTTTCACGCGAGCAACGTCACGACGGACGTTACGCATGCGAGCGGTGTTCTCAAGCTGGCCAGTGGCCTGCTGAAAGCGCAGGTTGAAGGCTTCTTTCTTCAAAGCCACCAGCGAGTCGCGCAGCTGGTCGGGCGTCTTGCCCCGAAGTTCGTCGGCGTTCATCGCCATCTTCCTTTCTCAGTCACCAGAAGGCCCGATACGGTAACCTTTCCTCTGGTGGATCAATACTAAACCAACGAATCCGGAGACCCGGAATCGCTGGATGGCGTTCTCTACAGGGGGCGGAGCCTCAGGGCAAGGGAAAGTTACGGGAAACGCGCCGCAGGGGCCGAAACCGTCTCATCGACGCGTTGCCCAGGTTCGCACCCGCGCCATAGCAAAGGCCCCCGCCGTTCCCGGCGAGGGCCATTGATCTTTGGCAGGCGCGTCAGCGCCCCGCCTTACCAGTCTTCGCGAACAACGATCCGCGTCGTGACTGGAAGTTTCATTGCCGCAAGGCGAAGGCCTTCGCGGGCAACGACTTCGGTGACGCCGTCGATCTCGAACATGATCCGACCCGGCTTCACTTTGGCCGCCCAGTAATCAACCGAGCCTTTACCTTTACCCATCCGAACTTCGGTAGGCTTGGAGGTGACCGGAACGTCCGGGAATATCCGGATCCAGACACGGCCTTGGCGTTTCATGTGACGCGTCAGCGCGCGGCGAGCCGCCTCGATCTGACGTGCAGTGACCCGCTCCGGCTCGGTCGCTTTCAGACCGTAGGTGCCAAAATCAAGATTAAAGCCGCCCTTGGCTTCACCGTGAATACGGCCTTTGTGCTGTTTGCGGAATTTGGTGCGCTTTGGTTGCAGCATCTTTTCTCTCCTTAACGCGCGTCGCGACGGTCGTCGCGGCGCGGCGGACGCGAAGCGCCACCGCTGTCGTTGGATTCCTGCATGCGACGATCGTGCGCCTGCGGGTCATGCTCGAGGATCTCGCCTTTGAAGATCCAGACCTTGACGCCGATGATGCCATAGGCGGTTTTCGCCTCGTGCGTCGCATAGTCGATGTCGGCGCGCAGCGTGTGCAACGGCACACGACCTTCGCGATACCACTCAACACGCGCGATCTCGGCGCCGCCAAGGCGGCCGCCGACGTTCACGCGGATGCCAAGCGCACCCATGCGCATCGCGTTCTGCACAGCGCGTTTCATCGCGCGGCGGAACGAAACCCGACGCTCAAGCTGCTGGGTGATCGATTCGGCCACCAGCTGCGCATCCAGTTCCGGCTTGCGCACTTCAACGATGTTGAGGTGCAACTCGGACTTGGTGAACGCCGCCAGCTTTTTACGCAGCGTCTCGATGTCCGCGCCTTTCTTGCCGATGATGACACCCGGACGGGCGGTGTGGATCGTGACGCGGCACTTCTTGTGCGGACGCTCGATGATCACACGGCTGACGCCAGCCTGCTTGCAGTCTTCGAAGATGAACTCACGCATGCGGAGGTCTTCAAGCAGAAGGTTGCCATAGTCTTTCGACTCGGCGAACCAGCGGCTGTCCCAGGTGCGGTTGACCTGAAGGCGCATGCCGATCGGATTGACCTTCTGACCCATTACGCTTGCTCCCCAACTGCAACGTCAGCCACTTGCTTGACCGTGATGGTCAGCTCGGAAAACGGCTTGATGATCTTGCCGAAACGACCGCGCGCACGCGGGCGGCCACGCTTCATGATCAGGTTCTTGCCGACATAAGCCTCGGACACGATCAGGGCATCGACGTCGAGCCCGTGGTTGTTCTCGGCGTTGGCAATTGCCGACTGGAGGCACTTCATCACGTCGCCAGCAATCCGCTTTTTCGAGAACGTAAGGTCGGCCAGAGCCTTCTCAACTTTCTTGCCGCGGATCATCTGTGCGACGAGGTTTAGCTTCTGCGGCGAGGTTTTCAGCATCTTGGCTTTCGCCATCGCCATATTCTCGGCCACGCGGCGCGGGTTCTTTTCCTTGCCCATGACTTACTTCCTCTTCGCTTTCTTGTCGGCAGCGTGACCGTAATAGGTCCGCGTCGGCGAATACTCACCGAACTTCTGGCCGATCATTTCCTCGGAGACCTGCACGGGGATGTGTTTTTTCCCGTTGTATACGCCGAACGTCAGGCCGACAAACTGCGGCAGGATCGTCGAGCGGCGCGACCAGATCTTGATGACTTCACTACGACCGCCTTCACGCGACTTCTCGGCTTTCTTCAGCACGTAAGCGTCGACAAAGGGGCCTTTCCAAACTGAACGCGACATGGATTACCGACCCTTCTTGGCGTTGCGCGAGCGGACAATATACTTGTCCGTCGTCTTGTTCTTGCGGGTCTTGTTGCCCTTGGTCCCTTTACCCCACGGGGTAACCGGGTGACGACCACCCGAGGTCCGGCCTTCACCACCACCATGCGGGTGGTCGATCGGGTTCATGGACACACCGCGAACGGTCGGACGTACGCCCATGTGGCGCTTACGGCCGGCTTTGCCGAGGTTCTGGTTGGAGTGGTCAGAGTTTGACACGGCACCAACGGTCGCCATGCATTCCTGACGCACCATGCGAAGCTCGCCCGACGACAGGCGGATCTGCGCGTAGCCACCGTCACGGCCAACGAACTGAGCGTAGGTTCCGGCAGCGCGGGCCAACTGGCCGCCCTTGCCTTCTTTCAGCTCGACGTTGTGGACGATCGTGCCGATCGGCATGCCCGAGAACGGCATCGCGTTGCCCGGCTTCACGTCGGTCTTCGCGCCAGCGATAACTTTATCGCCAACGGCCAGACGCTGCGGCGCCAGGATGTAGTTCAGCGTGCCGTCTTCGTATTTGATCAGCGCGATGAAGGCAGTCCGGTTCGGGTCATATTCGATCCGCTCGACGATTGCTGCCATGTCCATTTTGCGACGCTTGAAATCGACGATGCGATAAAGACGCTTGGCGCCCCCACCTTTGTGCCACATCGTGATCCGTCCGGTGTTGTTCCGTCCGCCCGATTTGGTCAAACCCTCAGTAAGGGTTTTGACCGGGCGGCCTTTCCAAAGCTCCGAACGGTCGATCAGAACCAGCCCACGCTGGCCAGGCGTCGTCGGATTGTACGACTTGAGTGCCATGCTTTCTGTCTTCCGTCAGCTTCGGGCCGAATTTGGCCCAGTTTCGTAAATGATCTGCGGCCCCGGATGACCGGGGCCGCGAGATTCGATGCCTTCTATCAAAGGCCGGTAGAGACGTCGATGGTATTTCCCTCTTCGAGCGTCACATAGGCCTTCTTTACGTCATTCCGCACGCCAGTACGGCCGCGGAACTTCTTGACCTTGCCTTTGGTGATGGAGGTGTTGACCGCCTTCACCTTGACGCCAAACAGAACCTCGACCGCTTCCTTGATCTGCGGTTTGGTCGAGTCCATCGCCACCTGAAAAACCACCGCATTGGCGTCAGACGCCATCGTGGCCTTTTCGGTGATGATCGGCTTGCGGATCACGTCGTAGTGTTCGGGTTTCGCGCTCATTTCAGACGAGCCTCCAGTGCTTCGACACCAGCCCGCGTGATCACCAGGGTGTCACGCTTCAGGATGTCATAGACGTTCGCGCCCATCGTCGGCAGCACATCGATACCCTCGATGTTGCGTGCGGCCATGGCGAAATTCGCATCCACGTCCGCGCCGTCGATGATCAGCACGCGTTTCCAGCCCAGTTCCTTCGCCTGCTTGGCGAGGATTGCGGTCTTGGCTTCGGCCATGTTGGCCGCCTCCAGGATCACCAACTGACCAGCTTGCGCTTTAGCCGACAGGGCATGCTTCAGACCCAGCGCCCGGAACTTCTTGGGTAGGTCGTGGGCATGGCTGCGCGGCTGCGGGCCTTTATAGACGCCACCGTGACGGAAGATCGGCGCCTTCTTGGAACCGTGGCGTGCGCCGCCGGTGCCCTTCTGGCGATAGATCTTCGCGGTCGAGTAGCTGACGTCAGATTTGCCCAGCGTCGAGTGCGTACCGGCTTGGGTACGCGAACGCTGCCAACGAACCACACGGTGCAGGATGTCCGCGCGCGGCTCCAGACCGAAGATTGCGTCGTCGAGGTCGATCGACCCCGATTTGCCCGCATCGAGCTTGATCACATCAAGTTTCATTCTGCGGCTCCTTCGGCGTTAGCTTCGACGGCAACAGCCGCCTTCGCAGATTTCAGCGCCGCCGGCATGGCGATCCCCTCGGGCGCGGCCTTCTTCACCGCGTCCTTGATGGTGACCCAGCCACCTTTGGTGCCCGGGACGGCGCCCTTGACCATGATCAGGCCACGGTCGGCGTCGGTACGGACAACCTGCAGGTTCTGCGTGGTCACGCGGGTTGCACCCATGTGGCCGGCCATTTTCTTGCCTTTGAACACCTTGCCGGGATCCTGGCACTGACCAGTTGATCCGTGCGAACGGTGGCTCACCGACACACCGTGCGAGGCACGCAGACCGCCAAAGTTGTGACGCTTCATCACACCCTGGAAGCCTTTACCGGCAGAGGTGCCGGCGATGTCGACAAACTGACCTTCAAGATAATGGTCAGCGGTGATCTCTTCGCCCACGCCGATCAGGCAATCCGGGGTAACCCGGAATTCCGCGATCTTGCGCTTCGGTGCGACGTTGGCCGCAGCGAAGTGGCCGCGCATTGCGGCGGTGGTCCGCTTGGCCTTGGCCGTGCCCGCGCCCAACTGAACGGCCGAATAGCCATCCCGCTCGGCCGTGCGCTGTGCCACGACTTGCAGATTGTCCAATTGCAGAACGGTCACCGGAACTTGGCGGCCATCCTCAAGGAACAGCCGGGTCATGCCCAGCTTCTTTGCGATAACTCCAGAGCGCATGTTCTGATGCCCCCCTTAAACTTTGATCTCGACATCCACGCCGGCCGCGAGGTCGAGCTTCATCAGCGCGTCCACGGTCTGCGGGGTCGGATCAACGATATCGAGAAGACGCTTGTGCGTACGGATTTCCCACTGGTCGCGCGACTTCTTGTCGATGTGCGGACCACGGAGAACCGTGAACTTCTCAATTTTGTTCGGCAGCGGGATGGGCCCGCGAACCGTAGCGCCGGTGCGCTTGGCCGTGTTGACGATTTCCAACGTGCTGGCATCCAGCACACGGTAATCGAAGGCCTTGAGCCGGATTCGAATTGTTTGACCTTGCATATCTTGCCCTCTGGGCTTGGCGGGAAGCGGGGGGCGCGAACGCCCCACCGCCCCTCTTCCAGGTTTTGGTTACGCGATGATTTTCGAGACGACGCCTGCACCGACGGTGCGGCCGCCTTCACGGATAGCGAAGCGCAGCTTCTCTTCCATGGCGATCGGCGCGATCAGCTCGACGTTGAACTTCAGGTTGTCGCCCGGCA
>JAJXZX010000061.1 GCA_021779835.1 Pseudomonadota bacterium
AGAAGAGGATGTGCGGGCCTTCGCCGGGGGAATGTGCGACCACCATCGGATGCCCGGTGGTGGGGCGTTTGGAGGCGTCAAAGCCCAATGATTTCAGGTCGTTGACCAACCAGTCGGCGGCGCGGTCACAGTCCGCTTTATACGCCGGGTCGGTCGAGATCGACGGGATGCGCAGCAGATCCATCAGGCGTTCGGTGGCTTCCGGCAGGCTGGCGTCGATACGGGCGAGGATGGGATCGATGGACATGGGGCGGGCTCCTTCAGCGGGCAATTTGAGGGGAGCGTATCAGTCCCGCGCCCGGTGTCCAGACGGCAGTCAGGCCACTGTCAGGCGGGGGCATGCAAAAGCGCGGCAGTGGCATTTTGACCAATCGCGCATCAAGGATTTGATACATATCAAGGATTGGATTACACGGACGCCATAGTGACAACCCATAGCCGCAGGGCCAGGGAGACTGATGATGAACTATACCGCCGCACTCGATACCGCGCTTGACCGCTTGCACAGCGAAGGGCGCTATCGCACTTTCATCGATATCGAGCGCCGCAACGGGGCCTATCCGCACGCCGTCTGGCGCCGCCCGGATGGCACGGAAAAGGACATCACCGTCTGGTGCGGCAACGATTACCTTGGCATGGGGCAGCATCCGGTGGTGTTGGCCGCGATGCACGAGGCGCTGGATGCGACGGGCGCCGGGTCGGGCGGGACGCGCAATATCTCTGGCACCACGGTCTATCACAAGCGCTTGGAGGCAGAGCTTGCCGACCTGCACCACAAAGAAGCGGCGCTGGTTTTCACCTCGGCCTATATCGCCAATGACGCGACGCTTTCGACGCTGCCGCTGTTGTTCCCCGGTCTGGTGATCGTGTCGGACGCGCTGAACCACGCCTCGATGATCCAGGGCATCCGGCGCGGCGGCGGCGAGAAGCACATCTTCAAGCATAACGACGTGGCCGACCTGCGCCGCATTCTGGAGGGGATCGAGAAGAGGCGGCCGGTGCTGATCGCTTTCGAATCGATTTACTCGATGGATGGTGATTTCGGCCCGATCCGCGAGATTTGCGATCTTGCCGACGAATTTGGCGCGCTGACCTATATCGACGAAGTGCATGCGGTTGGCATGTATGGCCCGCGCGGTGCAGGCGTGGCAGAGCGTGACGGGCTGATGGATCGTATCGACATCATCAACGGCACGCTGGCCAAGGCTTACGGCGTGTTTGGCGGCTATATTGCTGCAAGTGCGAAGATGGTGGATGCGATCCGCTCCTACGCGCCGGGCTTCATTTTCACCACCTCTCTGCCGCCTGCCGTTGCGGCGGGGGCTGCGGCCTCGGTCCGGCATCTGAAGACCGATCAGGGCTTGCGTGACAAGCACCAACTGGCGGCTAAAACCTTGAAGTTGCGGCTGAAGGGGTTGGGTCTGCCGATCATCGATCATGGCAGCCATATTGTGCCCGTGCATGTCGGCGACCCCAAGCATTGTAAGATGCTGTCGGATATGCTGCTGGAGCAGTTCGGCGTTTATGTGCAGCCGATCAACTATCCGACGGTGCCGCGCGGCACCGAGCGGCTGCGCTTTACGCCTTCGCCGGTACATGACGCGGCGATGATCGACGCGCTGGTCAAGGCGATGGACGGGCTGTGGGCACATTGTGCGCTGAATCGCGCCGAACTCAGCGCATAGGCGTTTCTGCCAGTGCATAACTCACGACCCTGTGTTAATTTCGCGATAGGAAGTGGCGGTTGAGTCGCATTCTAAAGCTGGCAAAGTTAACCGCGTAAAAGAAACGGGACAGGCATGGGGCGTCGCGCATGATCTTGCGGAGGGGAAAACCTTCGGCAGCCGGAGAGGAAAAGCCCAAGGGCTTTGACGATTTCGAGTTGCGTTTGGGCGACGTGATGCGCGGAGAGCGCGCCACGCTGGGCAAATCGCTTTTGGATGTGCAGCGCGAGTTGAAGATAAAGGCGACCTATATCGCCGCGATCGAAAACTGCGATACCTCGGCCTTTGAAACGCAGGGCTTCGTGGCGGGCTATGTGCGCTATTACGCGCGCTACCTCGCGATGGACCCGGAATGGGCCTACACGCGCTTTTGCAACGAGGCGAATTTCTCGGTGGCGCACGGCATGTCGGCAGAGGCGTCGTCCCTGCGCGTGGTGTCGGCGCCGGTGAAGACAAAACCGAAGACGGAGTATAAAGAGCCGCTGGCCAACCCGAACGCGACCTTCGTGCCGCGCGGGCGTGGCTTGATGAGCGGTGTTCACCCCAGCGGGATCGGCTCGGTTCTGGTGCTGCTGCTGCTGATCGGCGGCATTGGCTACGGCGGCTGGTCGGTGTTGCAGCAGGTGCAGCGCGTGCAGGTTGCCCCGGTCGATCAAGCGCCTTCGGTGGTGGCTGATCTTGATCCGCTGGCTGGTGTGGCGAAACTGCCGGCGGGGGAAAAGACCGCGGCAATCAACGCGCCCTCGTCGTCTGATGCCCTGGATCGGCTTTACCGCCCGCAAGCGCTGGATGTGCCGGTGATGGTGCCGCGCGATGGGCCGATTGCGGCGATCAACCCGAATGCGGCGACGACTGCTGTGCCGACGACCACGGACACGACCGCCTCGCAGGTCGCGGCGGCGCTGGCCTCGGGGAACGGAACCAGCGATCCGAGCGCGCCGCAGGTGGTTGCCTCGGCGGCGCCTTCGGTGCAGATTTTCGCGGTGCGCCCGTCATGGGTGCGCGTGCAAGCGGCGGACGGCACCGTGCTGTTTGAAAAGATCCTCGACGCGGGCGAACATTATACCGTGCCGCAGACCGAACAACCGGCGAAGTTGCGCGCGGGAAATTCCGGCTCGGTTTATTTCGCGGTGAACGGCAAGACGTTGGGACCGGCGGCGCCGGGATCGAACGTGGTGCGCAGCCTCGCGCTAAGCGCGGATAACCTGCAGGCGACCTATTCGGTAGCCGATGTGTCGCGCGACCCAGATCTGGCGAAATATGCGGTTGCGGACGCCACGCCGACGCACTGACCTGTGAAACATTAGTGAAGGCGCACCTGCGGCAATTGCCGAGGGGGCGCCTTTGTCCTATCTATCACCCAGCAAATTCGGTGAGGTCGTCATGAGCCATAATCCCATCCGTCCCTGGCGCGATATTGAGCGTCGCAAGTCGCGGCAGATCATGGTGGGTAACGTGGCCGTGGGTGGCGACGCGCCGATTTCGGTGCAGACGATGACCAACACCGACACCTCAGACGTCAAGGCGACGATCGAGCAAGTGCAGCGCTGCGCGATTGCCGGGGCCGATATTGTGCGCATCTCAACGCCGGACGAATCCTCGACCCGCGCGCTGCGCGAGATCGTGGCGGAAAGCCCGGTGCCGATCGTGGCCGACATCCATTTTCACTATAAACGCGCGATTGAGGCGGCAGAGGCGGGCGCGGCGTGCCTGCGCATCAACCCAGGTAATATCGGCGACGCCAAGCGGGTGCGCGAGGTCATCAAGGCGGCAAAGGACCACGGCTGTTCGATCCGCATTGGTGTCAATGCGGGCAGTCTGGAAAAGCATCTTCTGGAGAAATATGGCGAGCCTTGCCCGGATGCGATGGTGGAAAGCGGGCTCGATCATATCCGCATCCTGCAAGACAACGACTTCCACGAATTCAAGATCTCGGTCAAAGCCTCGGACGTGTTCCTTGCCGCCGCCGCGTATCAAAAGCTGGCCGAGGCCACCGACGCGCCGATCCATCTTGGGATCACCGAGGCGGGCGGGCTGGTGTCGGGCACGGTGAAATCGGCGGTGGGGCTGGGCAATCTTTTGTGGGCGGGGATTGGCGACACCATCCGGGTTTCGCTGTCCGCTGACCCGGTGGAAGAGGTCAAGGTCGGCTACGAGATCCTGAAATCATTGGGCCTGCGCCATCGTGGCGTTACGATCATTTCCTGCCCATCCTGCGCGCGGCAGGGGTTTGACGTGATCAAAACCGTCGCGGCGCTGGAGGATCGGCTCGCCCATATCACCACCTCGATGAGCCTGTCGATCATCGGCTGCGTGGTGAACGGGCCCGGCGAGGCTTTGATGACCGACATCGGCTTCACTGGTGGTGGGGCTGGATCGGGGATGGTCTATCTGGCCGGTAAGCAAAGCCACAAGCTGGGGAATGAGGCGATGGTAGACCATATCGTCGGCCTGGTTGAACAGAAGGCCGCCGCGTTGGAAGCGGCGAAGGATGCGGCCGAATAGGGGCGTTGCCCGGTGCAGCATTTCCCTAAAGCCTTGATATAAAACATTTCTGGGTGTCGTTAACCAAATTTCAATCTTGGTTGACGCGGCTTCTTTTTGGCTAAAATACTCCCGCCGGAGGCGTCCGACCGCAGCCGGGGAACGCCTCCGGCGGGAGTATTTGCACCAAGAAGAAACGCAAAGCGCGTTATTCAGAGCGAATTTTGGTCAGGATCTGGCGCATGTTGTCGAGCGGCACATAGCCGCGCCACATCTGGTCGGCGACGACGAAGGTCGGGGTGCCGTTGATTTGCAGCGCGTCGCCAAGCGCGTGGTTCTGGTCGATCACCTTGGTCACTTCGGGGCTGTCCATGCGGGCAATCAGGTCGGCGGCGTTGAGGCCGAATTGGTTGGACAGGCGCGTCAGCGAGTCCTTGTTGACCTCGCCGCGGAAGGTGATCAGCGCGTCGTGGATCTTGTCATAGACGGCGGGGCCGTCGGCCTGCATCACCGCGATGGCGTAGCGCGAAGAAATCGTGGACTGGTCGCCGAGGATGGGGAATTCCTTGACGATAAAGCGGATGTTGCCATCGGATTTCACCAGGTCGCTGACCTCGCTATAGGCCTTGCGGCAGTAGGTGCAGCGGTAGTCGGTGAATTCGACCAGCGTGATGTTGCCCTTCGGGTTGCCGCCGACGTAGGAGTAGCCGTCCTTGAAGATCGCATCGGCATGGGCTTTCACCAGCGCTGCATCGGCATTGGCCTGTGCATTAGCCTGTTTGCTTTGCAGCGCGGTGTAGGCCTCGACCAGAACCTCTGGGTGGGTGACGATGTAGTTGTGAATCTCGGTATCCAGTGCCGAGCGGTCGGCGGCGCTGAGGGCGTTGACGTCGATCGCCGTGGCGGGGCCCGCGAGGGCGAGCGCTGCGGTGAGGGCGAGAGCAATTTTGCGGGGGCTGCGGGTCATCGGTCGTCTCCGTGTCTTTGGCGGCCCTTTGGGGCGTTTGGCGTGAAGCATCGCACATCGGGCGGCAGAGGCAAGGTGTGGCGGGGCCATACGGCGGTGGGACGCGCAGATCGTGATCGGGGGCGGTGCTTGACGTTGGGCGTTGCGGCTGGGATGAACGGGTTGGGCAGTTGGTGCGGGGTAATCTGATGCGGGTAGCGAAGCGGGGCGCGGTCGATCCGTTCATCGTGATGGATGTGATGGAAGCGGCGCGCGCGGCCGAGGCGGCGGGGCGGCACATCATCCATATGGAGGTGGGGCAACCCGGCACGCCAGCGCCCTTGGGCGCGCGTGAGGCGTTGGTGCGGGCGATGGACGCGGGCTCGCTTGGCTATACCGTGGCGCTGGGGCTGCCAGAGTTGCGCGCGGGGATCGCGGCGCTGTATCAGCGTTGGTATGGCGTCGATCTGGACCCGGCGCGGGTGGTGGTGACATCGGGATCGTCGGCGGCGTTTTTGCTGGCGTTCACTGCGCTGTTTGACGCGGGCGAGCGGGTGGGCTTAGGCGAGCCGGGCTACCCCTCGTATCGGCAAATATTGAAGGCGCTGTCGCTGGAGCCGGTGGGGATTGCGGCGTCAGAGGCCAATCGCTTGCAGCCGGTGCCGGAGGATCTCGAGGCGGTAGCAGGATTGGCGGGGCTGATCGTCGCCTCGCCGGGCAATCCGTCGGGCACAATGTTGACGCGGGACGCGATGGGCGCGTTGATCGCGCATTGTGCGGCGCGCGGCATCGCCTTTATCTCGGACGAGATTTACCACGGCATCGAGTATGAGGCGAAGGCGGTGTCGGCGTTGGAGATTTCCGACGACGTCTATGTTATCAACTCGTTCTCCAAATATTTCAGCATGACGGGGTGGCGCATTGGCTGGATGGTGGTGCCGCCGGATCATGTGCGGCTGATCGAGCGGTTGGCGCAGAACATGTTTATTTGTCCGCCCCATGCCAGTCAGGTGGCGGCGCTTGCGGCGCTGGACTGTGAGGCGGAGTTGCAGGCGAACCTGGCGGTTTACGCCGAGAACCGGCGCTTGATGCTGGAGGGGTTGCCGCGCGCGGGCTTTACCCGCATCGCGCCGCCGGACGGGGCGTTTTACATCTATGCGGATGTGTCTGAGTTGACGCAGGATGCACTGGGCTTTGCCGGCGAGATCCTGCGCGATGCCGGGGTGGCGGTGACGCCGGGGCTGGATTTCGACCCCTTGCGCGGCGGGCATTGGCTGCGGTTTTCCTATGCGCGGGCGACGGCGGATATTGTCGAGGGGTTGGCGCGGTTGCAGACGTTCATGGCGGCACGGGTAGGGTGAGGCGGATGCGGGGTTTGCTGGCGCTGATCGGGGCGGTGTGTTTGGCGGTGGTGCTTGGCGTGCCGTTCGCGCGCGCCCAAGGGGCGGCGCCGGTGCTGTCGGGCTTGGCGCGATATGAGCCCGCAGGGTCGGCGCTGCGCGACACCGGCACGGGGATCGCGCTGAACCTGATGGTAAGCCAGCCGGTGCCCTATCGTATCTCGACGATGGATAATCCTCCGCGCTTGGTGGTGGATTTCCGCGAGGTGGAGTGGAGCGCGTTCAACGCGGTGGGGTTTTTGCAGTCGCGTCATGTGAAGGCGGTGCGGGCGGGGCCGTTGCAGCCGGGATGGTCGCGCTTTGTGATGGAGTTGGACGGGCCCTACGGCGTGGCGCAGGCCGAGATGGCGACGCGGGATGAAAAGGGGCGCGCTTTGGTGCGGGTTAAGCTGAACCCGGTCAGCGAGGCGACCTTTGCGGCGACGGCGGGGACGGAGGCAAGCCCTGTTTGGAGTCTGCCAAAGCCCGCGGTGTTGCCACCGCCCAAGCAGCGGCAGAAGGGGGACAAGCCATTGGTGGTGGTGCTGGATCCGGGGCATGGCGGGATCGATCCGGGCTCGATCAATGGCAAGGTTGAGGAGAAGCAGATCACGTTGCAGTTCGCGCGCGAGCTGCGCGAGGCGTTGATCCGGGCCGGGATGCAGGTGGTGATGACGCGCACCGAGGATGTGTTCGTG
>JAJXZX010000062.1 GCA_021779835.1 Pseudomonadota bacterium
ACCCTGCCAGCATCATCAGGCAGGTCGTCTTGCCCGACCCCGACGGCCCCAGCATGGTCAGGAATTCTCCCTTTCCAATCTTGAGGTTAAGGTCTTTTACAACCAGCGTCTCACCGTCGTAGCTTTTCTGCACACGGTCAAATTGTACGAACCCGATGACGGCAGCTTGATTGACCATTGTGATATTCCTGACGATCGACACGTTGGTTTTCTTTGGATTGCCCGATGTTCGTCACCTCGCCGATCTCCTCAGCGGGGTAGCGAACGAACGCTTGCGCGTCAGGCTTAGGCGGGAAGGATCAGGTGCTCCGGGCCATATGGGAAAGCCGTAATATTCCGGTTCCCTTGGTTATCGCCGTCGGTGATCACAAGGATATCGTGCTCACGGTACCCCCCGGCGCCGGGAAGGTGGTTCGGGATCGTGATCATCGGCTCCATCGACACAACCATGCCTGGCTCCAACACCGTGTCACAGTCCTCCCGCAGTTCCAGCCCCGCCTCGCGACCGTAGTAGTGGCACAGCACACCAAACGAATGTCCGTAGCCAAAGCTGCGGTACTGCAGCAGGTTTTCTGCGGCATAGATCTCGTTCAATTCCTTGGCGATATCCGAGCAACGCGCGCCTGGCACAAGAAGCTCTTTGCCGCGATCGTGGACTTTGCAGTTGATTTCCCAAAGGCGTAGGTGTTCGTCGCTGGCGTGGCCTGCAAACAAGGTGCGCTCCAGCGCGACGTAATAGCCTGCAACCATCGGGAAACAGTTCAGCGACAGGATGTCACCGGCTTCGATCTTGCGGCTGGTCACCGGGTTGTGCGCCCCATCGGTGTTTAAGCCGGACTGGAACCAGGTCCAAGTATCCAGAAGCTCCCCATGCGGCCAAGTCTTGGCGATTTCTCGCACCATGGTCGCCGTTGAATGGAGCGCCACTTCGTGCTCCGCAACACCAACTGCGGCAGCTTCGGCACAGGCGGCACCACCAAGGTCGGCGATACGGGTCATTTGCGTAATATGCGCAATCTCTTCTGCGGATTTGATCATGCGCAAGTGCATCGCGGGTTGCGCGATGTCAACGAATTCCATCCCAGGGAATTCATCCTTGAGGAGGTTCAGCAGGTCGATATTGACGTGATCAAACTCAATTCCAAGACGCTTCACGCCGCCGGTAAGATTTCGAACCGCATGAAAATAATTGTCCTTCTGCCAGTCCGTGTAGGTGACGTTGCCGCCAAAAGTCCGACGCCACGGCTGGCCGCCGTCAATACCCGCACTGATCGAGGTTGCCACCGAATGGTCAATCAGAAATCCGTAGCGACGGCCAAACTGGCAGTAGAGGAAGTCTGCGTAATAGTTGATGTTATGATAGGACGTGAAAAGGACGGCGTCCACGGCAGCCTGCGCCATATGGCCGCGCATAGCGTCAAGGCGGCGCTGCATCTCGGACGCTGAAAAAGTCGGCTGGACCTTTTCGCCGTTCCCTATGTAATTCTGAAATCGTTCACGTTCCATACGTGGTCTCCTGTCATTCAACTTGTGCGAGGCGCAAATGGGCGCCGCAATTGGTTGAAAATCAGGCCAATCAACGGTCTTGTCAAAAGATCGTTTTTCATCCATTCCATGAGAATATCTCATGGAATAAAGTCGTGTATCCGATGGCTCAGGTACCTCTTAATGCACTACGCGCCTTCGAAGCCGTTGTTCGGTTTGGAAGCTTTAATGCAGCGGCAGAGGCGCTGTTTGTGACGCAATCGGCGGTTAGTCATCAGGTGCGCCACCTCGAGGATTGGTTGGGCTCACCGCTCTTCGACCGCTCCGCTGGCCGTCCACGGCTCTTGCCTCATGGCGAAGACCTTGCGAGAACCCTGACGCTTTCGCTTTCAGAAATTGAGAGCGCGTGCCGCCGCGCGCGTGTTGACCTTGGTCCAAAGCCGCTTGTTATTGCGGCTATTCCTTCGGTAGCAGTGTGCTGGCTTATCCCCCGTCTCTCAGCATTTCGAAACTTACACCCGGAAATCGAAGTGCGCGTAATCTACGCCATTCATGGCCATGCAATTGATTTTCGTGACGTCCATTCTGCCTTCGTCTTCTCCGATGAAAAGACCGTGCAACCGGGCGTAACCCGTGAGTATTTCTTGTCAGGTGCTAGCGTCCCGGTTTGTAGCACTGCCCTGATCGAAACTCTCGGCAGCAGGGCGCCCACGGCTGACAAAATCATTGCAGCCGGGCTCCTGCACGATACGGACTCAACTGGCTGGCAAGCATGGCTTCGGCGGGTCGGGACAAGGATGCCCGCCCCCCTTGTCGGCCCCGTGTTTGAAGACTTCAACCTATTGCGAGCGGCTGCGCTATCAGGCCAGGGCGTGGCACTCTGCCCGATCGCGATGATCCGCGAAGATCTGGATACGGGCCGTCTCGTACAATTGTCGGGCATCGCGGTACTGAATGAGTTCGCGTACTTCCTGCTGTCTAGAGAGGTGACAGACCGCGCAACAGAGGCAGCAGCGCGCGCTTTTCGTGACTGGGCCTTTGCCGCGAGGGGCAATCCCAATCCAGAATTCCTGAATAATTGATTGTCGCCCATGGCGCTTGACGTGCCACGCGCCGTCGCGTTCAAGAGTTTGGTGAAACGGAGGTGCGTCGATGGACGTTGCCCCCTGCGACTATTCGAGTTTGAGATAGACTCTGGCCCAACCGAAAGACCAGAGAGATGAAGCGCAGCATGTTCACCGAAGACCAGATCATCGGCATTCTGAAAGAGCATGAGACCGGGTTTTCCGTGACAGACCTGCACCGCAAGCACGGTGTGGGGGGATTACGGGGCACCCTTACGAACTCATCGGTCTGACACCGGCAGAAATAGACCCGCCGCGCTCAACCGAAAAATCGATGGCTTGCAGCCGTCGCATACCATTTATTGGTCGTCGTCCAATGTGTTAATCGCTGCCCGGCGAACATGCGCGAGTTCCGCCGCGAAGTCATGATTTCGCATCATGAACAGATAGCAAAGAATCGAGACGAGCAGTCCGACAAAATAGGAAACGTCCGCCTTGTCGAGCGCCAAGGCGATGGGGCCGGTATAGAGTGAATTGCTAAAGAATGGAATCATCGCAACAAAGCCGACCAGGTAGCTGATCAATCCCGACTTGCTATAGAGCCCATAGATCCCACCGTCTTGACGCATAATATCGGTGATCGAAAATCTGCCCCTTCGAACGTAATAATAGTCAATCAGATTGACCGCCGTCCAAGGGATCAGAAAGTACCCCAATATGGCCAAAAATGCCGCAAAGTCAGTCAGGATGTTGGATGACATCAAGAGACTGGCGATGATCACGGCAAAGCCACCGACAGTAATTGTGATAGCTCGCAGGCCTGCCGTCGAGCGGATCGGGTGGAACGCCTCGGCTGCACTCAGGAGTGCCACAGCAGCGCTATACATTGCGATCGATGCCGTGATCAGGCAGGCGAAGGCGGCGATCGTCATCGTCGCGGCTCCCAGCCCAAAACCGAATTGGTTTCCAAGGCCATAGACGGATGCAACGACGTCGGCTTTCGGATAGGCAATCATCAACACGGCCCCAAGGCTTTCGAGCCAGACCGCGGAAAGCATGGTACCGCCAAAAACGGTGCCAGAAATGGCGGCGGCGCTTGTGCGCTTTGGCATATAACGCGTGTAGTCGGACACAATCGGCGCGATGGAGAGCTGGTAGATTGCCGAAGCGCCCACCTGCGCCAGAAAAGCGATTGGCGCGAAATGGCCTTCACCCAGCATCGTGCTGATCGGCAACAGACGGATGGCAATGATCGTCAGGGCAACGAGGTTAATGAGCACCACATAGGAGGCAATCCGTTCAACCCCAAGAACCAGATTGAAGCCGACGATGCTGATCGCCATCGCGATGACGCAGATCACTATCTGGAGCAGGCTGGAACTGCCGACTCCGATTACATCCTGAACCGCCTGTGCGCCTGTCTGGGTCAGGAAGAGGGCGAAGCCGAGCGCACTGAATGTCGCTGCTGCAAGAGGCAAAATGGCGCCGCGCGACCCGAACTGAACACGCGACTGGATCATCTGCGGCAAGCCCATGCGTGGCCCCTGCGCGCCATGAAAAGCTTGGAATATGGTGCCCAACAGGCTCCCGAGGATCAGTGCAACCAACGTCCACCGGAGGCTAAGGCCATAGATCGGACCGACTCCACCCGTATAGAGCGTAATGACTGTGGCATTCGTCATGAACCAGAACTGGAACTGGCCTCGAACGTTGCCGTGCCGCGCTGTGTCAGGGATATAATCGAAAGATCGAGCTTCAACGATTGGTTGGGAGGGCATGGTGTTCTTCCTGTTGGTAAGTATCCGCGTGGTGGAGGGCCCGTACGCTGGCAGAGACGATGTTCTTCACCATTGCGTTTTGGTCGAGAAAGCTGCGCTGAGATTGGCCAGTTGGCGCGATGCCAAGCGGGGATGCAGCCGGTCGCCGCAAAATGCTCGGCAAAGCCCTGCTTCAGACCTGATAGAACGACATTGCCGTCCTGGATCGCCTTCTGATCCTGCTACAGCCGATCAAATAGCGAAGATTTAAGGCGGTGTGATGCACGACCTTGCGAGCGGCATATTCAAATGCCGCCGCCCGCCCCAATGGGGGCACGAGCATATCCATCTGTTTCCCCTTCGATGGACCAGGCCCGCCGTATTCCACACGGCGAGTCTATCCCATCCGGCCGGTCTTCTGACTTGGGCTCACTTCCAACCGGACGCCTTCCCGACCCTTGTGGGGCCAGTGGCTGATGTCCGGAGGATCCCCCTTACAGCGTTGGGCACGTCGCGGAGTCTCACCGCGTTCCCGATTCTCCCGCCGAAACGGGCACCGGATGGTGTGGCGACGGTAAGAAATCCAGCATGTCGACACAATATGTATCTCGCAGACATCTTCCCCAAGGCCAAGGTGACCACAAGTCATTGTGTAGGCCATATATTCAGAAATTCCCCATCGGCGTCGGCACCGACATTTCTTTTAACAGTCACAGTGCACACCGCGACGGGCGCCGAGGTCCTCGATCGACTTTTTAAGAACTGAGCTTGGGCATCGCCACCCCGGTCATTGACCCCGGCGCCCGAAAGGCAAACACTGCCGCAGACCTGTGATGAAAGCTCCCTTGCGAGACACCCCGATGAGAACGGCAACCTTCGCCTGTGATGTGCTGGTTGCCGGTGGCGGTGTGGCGGCTCTGTGCGCAGCCATCTCGGCACGCGAAGCCGGTGCCTCCGTCATCCTTGCCGAAAAGGCGCCTGTCGAAATGCGCGGTGGAAACACGAGGCATTCGAGAAACTTTCGCGTCGCCCATGATGAAGCGTCACATCTGTCCCCAGGCACCTACAGTGCCGACGAATATTTCGTGGAGATCATGCAGGTGGCGGGCGAGGCCGGTAACGAAGCGCTGGCACAAACCTTGGCACATGAATCGAAAACGGTCGTGACCTGGCTGGCGGAGCGGGACGTGGTCTTCGAAAATTGCGAGCGCGGGCGCATTCCCGGGTCGCGCAAGACCGTATTCGTTTTGGGCGGCGGCAAGGCCATGGTGAACGCCCTCTACGCTGCCGCCATGCGATGCGGCGTCACGGTTTTGTACGACTGCGGTATCACGGCGATCTGCGAAGACGGCCCGGCGGCAATGCTCAGACACGGCAGCCACCAAACCGTCGCGTATAAGGCGATGGTCGTATGCACCGGAGGGTACCAGGCCAATCCGCAATGGCTGGAATCTGAACTTGGCAGTGAGATGGCCGACTTCGTGAACCGGGGAACTCCTTTCGCCGAGGGAGAGCTCCTACAGTCACTCCTGAATATGGGCGCAAAAGCGGTGGGCGTTCCCGGTGCCTGCCATCTGGTAGCGGTCGATGCGCGCTCGCCACGACATGACGGCGGCATTATCACGCGGGTGAAGAATATTCCCCTTGGAATGGTTGTGGATTGCTTCGGGCGGCGTTTCCACGCCGAAGACGCCGAGGAAGGCCCGTCGCGCTATTCTATGTGGGGAAATCTGATCGCTAAGCGCCCTAGGCAACGGGCCACATTGATCCTGGATGAGGCCGCCCGATGCCGGAGCGGGCCGTCCGCATTTTTGCCGCTGAGGGCAGAGAACCTCGCGGAAATGGCCGACCTTCTGCGGGTGGAACCGGGTAATCTGCGCAAGTCCGTTCAAGAACACGGACGCCTCGCGGGCCCGCCCTATTGGGCCATACCGCTTTGCCCTGGCATCACATTCACCGGCCGTGGGGTGGCCGTTGACCCGCAGGCACGTGTGGTCATGAACGATGACACGCCGTGCGACAATCTGTTTGCAGCCGGGATGATCATGGCCCCGAACATCATCACTTCCGACTATCTTGCTGGCACCGCGATCACTATCGGCGCCGTGTTCGGCAGGATTGCGGGGCAAGGAGCGACGCGGCACGCCATCGCTCAGGCGGACGCCGATCGCCGCTGAGCATCAACGGCCAATGCCGCAAACCTGAATGCGCCATGGATCATCTTTGAATATGCCATCAGAACAAAGAATGTCAGCACTGCCCCGAGATGGAGGGTCAGGAGCCATACGGCAAGAACCGTTGCCGCTCCTCCCCACAAAGCAAGACCGCTGGCAGCAATGAGGAAAAGTAGCAGAACAAACGCCATTTCGCCGTTCCAGACACGCGCATCTCCAAGGCGACGATCGCCATGGTGTTTGAGCTGCGCCAGCCCTCCAGCGCCAATGGAAAGAAGCACGCCGCCGGTGATACCCAAAAGTTTCGGCAAGCTGGTTGGCCCGTAAGGCGCAGTCTGGCCAAACCCGTAATGCAGAATTGTTCCCGCAACGGTTGCGCAGAAGCACAGTGCGAATCCAGACACCGCCATCTGGTGCAGAAAACGGCGCCTGCCCGAGAAACGGCCCGCGTCCTCGAAATTGCATCCCTGCCCCTGCCCGCCCGAAAGATTGTCGAGGCGAGCCGCCCACAGCA
>JAJXZX010000010.1 GCA_021779835.1 Pseudomonadota bacterium
TGCCGCTATAATGGCTGTTCTGCTCGCCGCCTTCCAAGTCCAATTCCAGCGCCAACATGCTCAAATCACCGCATGAACCCTTTGTTCATGACCGACTAGCAAAGGTCCGGGCCGATCTGTCGTTAACGCCAAATCTTGCGACGCGCCATCAGGCGCAGAATTCCTGATAAAGCGTGCTAATGATAACCCGCGCCTTTTCGTCCAACAGCGAATAGGTGATCGACCGGCCATCGCGCGTGCAATCCACCAGCCCATCCTCGCGCAACCGCGCCAGTTGCTTGGACACCGCAGACTGCGGCAATTGCAGGAAATCTTCCAATTCACCAACGCTCGCGCTGCCTTCGGCCAAACGGCACAAGATCACAAGCCGCGCCGGATGCGACAAGGATTTCAGGAAATCCGTGGTCCGCTGCGCGTTCTCCAGCATCTCGCCAGAGTTCGGCGGCAACGGATCATTGGCACTCTCAAGGACTGCTTGGACGTTTTTCATCGGGGTGCCCACTTGGCAGTTTCATATATCCCCTTTGTAACACGCCCAGTTGCGGCGACAAGCCACCTCTCTTGCGACGCGTCACCGCGCTCCCGGCGCGTCGCCATCAACCGGCCTTGGCCTGCCCGCCTCATCAATCGCAACAAAGGTGAAAATCGCCTCGGTGACCTTCTCTCGATAGCCCTTGCGGTCGCGCAGCACCCACGCCTCGATGCCAATCCCCATCGAGGTGCGCCCGACCCGCTCGACCTGCGCGTAGATGCACAGCACGTCGCCCACCTTGACCGGTCGGATGAATTTCATCGCGTCGATGGCCACGGTGGCCACCCGCCCCCGCGCGCGCATCCCTGACACGATGCCCGCCGCAATATCCATCTGCGACAGAACCCAGCCGCCGAAAATATCGCCGTTCACATTGACATCCGCCGGCATCGCCAGCGTGCGCAGCGTCAATTCACCCTTCGGTTCCCCGTCTGTCCCGGTCATGCAAATCCCCTCGGCCTCGTTCCGCCCGACGATACCGCCCTTTCCCGCCGGGGCAAGACCTGTTCAGAACGGCAGGCCGGTGTAGCCTTCCGCCATCAAGCGCCGCGCGGTCGCCGAGCGTTCCAGCAGCGCAAGCTCGGTCTCCTGCATCCGCCGCTCATAATCGCTTTGCTCGGGGAAGCGGTGCATCATCATGGTCAGCGACCAACTGAACCGCATCGCCTGCCACACCCGCGCCAGCGCATCGGCAGAGTAGCTCTCCAACCCGCCAGTATTGCCCTTGCCATAGGCGCGCTTGAACGCCTCTGACAGGTAATGCACGTCAGACGCCGCAAGGTTCAGCCCCTTCGCCCCGGTCGGCGGCACGATATGCGCGGCATCCCCGCACAGGAACAAACGCCCCCAGCGCATCGGTTCCGACACAAACGACCGCAGCGGCGCGATGGATTTCTCAATCGTCGGGCCCGTCACCAACTGCGCCGCCACCGCTGACGGCAGCCGCAGCTTCAGTTCCGCCCAAAACGCAGCGTCCGACCAATCCTCAACCCGGTCGGTCAACGGCACCTGCACATAGTAGCGCGACAACATCGGGTTGCGCATTGACGCCAGCGCAAAGCCGCGCTCGTGGCTGGCATAAATCAACTCATGATCCACCGGCGGCGTTTCCGACAACACGCCCAGCCAGCCAAAGGGATAGACCTTCTCAAACTCGCGCCGCACCTCTGGCGGGATCGAGCCGCGGCTGACCCCGTGGAACCCGTCGCACCCCGCAACATAGTCGCAGTCGAGCCGCACTGCCTGCCCCTCATGCGTAAACGTCACATAAGCCGCCCCGGTCAGATCGTGCAGCGCCACATCCTCGACCCCATGCAGCACCACCGCACCGATCGCCTCCTGCGCATCATACAGATCATGCGTCACCTCGGTCTGGCCATAGACCATCACCTGCCGCCCGCAGGCTTCCTTGAAATCGACCCGCACCATCGCGTCGCCCCGACTCAGCCAACAGCCGTCATGCACCAGCCCCTCGCGGTCCATCCGCGCACCCACGCCCGCTTCGCGCAGCATCTCGACCGTGCCCCATTCCAGCACCCCCGCCCGAATGCGCGACAGCACATAGGCGCGCGACCGACGCTCCAGCACCACAGTCGCGATCCCCGCCCGGTTCAGCAGTTGCGACAACAGCAACCCCGCCGGTCCGCCCCCGATAATCGCCACCTGAGTTTTCATTGCCTGCCCTCCGCGCATCCCCCTCGATAGCGCCCCCACGCGCGCAATCGAATGGACGGATCGCCCCGTCTCTGGCACTATCCGGACATGAATGCCCCCGATCCCATCCCCGCTTGGCAGCTTTACGGCGAGGCGCGCGTGTTTCCCGATGTGCTGCATATCGAGCGCATCGCCGACCGCGCTGCTGGTCTGCACTGGGTAATCGCCGCGCATCGCCACCTGCATTTGCACCAGTTCTTCCTGCTAACCCACGGCACCATCACCATGCAGGCCGACGGCGCCGCGCTGGACATCCGCCCGCCCATGGTGATCTCCGTCCCTCGCAATACCGTCCACGGTTTCGCCTTTTCGGCGGGAACCGAGGGCTATGTGCTGACCCTGCCCACGCAGGAACTGCCCGAAATCTTCGGCCCCGCCTCCGACCTTCTGCCCGCCACGACGCAGCTTTTCACCGCGCCAGCCCCCGAACCCGCCGCAGCGCTGTTCCACGCCCTCGCACTCGCACATGACAGCGACCGCTCTTACCGCAAAACGCTGCTGCGCGCGCTCGCCACCCAAATCGCCTGCCTTATCTTCGCCGGCGCCAGCGGCCCCACGCCCCGCCCCCGCGACCCGCGCATGACCCGCTTCGCCGATCTTGTCCTGCGCCGCTTCCGCGAAACCCGCGCGGCAGAGGACTACGCAAACGCCCTCAACCTCTCGCCCCGCCACCTCAACCGCCTTTGCCGTGCCGACACCGGCCTGACCGTCGCCGCCTATATCGACGCCGTAACCTTCCGCGAGGCCTGCCGCCTGCTGGTCTACACCCGCATGGGCATCGCCAGCATCGGCTACCAATTGGGCTTTGACGACCCGCCCTATTTCTCGCGCGCCTTCCGCCGCCACACCGGCCTGCCCCCCAGCGACTACCGCGCGCAGTTTGACCGCTAGGCGACCATTGACCTCGCCCGCATCGCGGCTACTCTCGCCCCCAAAGCACACCCAACAAAGGCGCAGCCCCGTGACCAACTCCCCGATCGACCCCGTCAAACTCGACCGCCTGGCTGAGGTCGCGATCCGCGTCGGCCTCAACCTGCAACCGGGGCAAGACCTTTTGCTGACCGCCCCCACCGCCGCCCTTCCCTTCGTGCGCCGCCTCGCGGTCCATGCCTACAAGGCGGGCGCGGGCCTCGTCACCCCGATCTTCTCGGACGAGGAACTCACCCTCGCCCGCTTCCACAACGCGCGCGAGGACAGCTTCGACCGCGCGCCCAACTGGCTTTACAACGGCATGGCCGCCGCCTTTGACGCGAACACCGCCCGCATGGCGGTGGTCGGCGATAACCCGATGATGCTGTCCGCCGAAAACCCCGACCACGTCGCCCGCGCCAACAAGGCGACCTCGCTCGCCTATCGCCCGGCGCTGTCGAAAATCTCGGGCTTCGACATCAACTGGAACCTCACCGCCTACCCCAACCCCGCTTGGGCGCGCCAGATGTTCCCCGATCTTGACGCCAACGCCGCCACCGCCAAACTGGCCGAGGCGATCTTCGCCGCCTCGCGCATCGACGGCGACGATCCGGTCGCCAACTGGGCCGCCCACAACGCCAACCTGCGCCGCCGCACCCAATGGCTGAACGGCCAGCGCTTTGCCGCGCTTCACTTCACCGGCCCCGGCACCGACCTTACCGTGGGTCTCGCCGACGGCCACGAATGGCACGGCGGCGCGTCTACCGCGAAAAACGGCATCACCTGCAACCCCAACATCCCGACAGAGGAGGTGTTCACCACCCCCCACGCCCAAAGGGTCGAGGGCTATGTGCGCGCCACCAAACCCCTTTCGCACCAAGGCACCCTGATCGAGGGGATCGAGGTCCGCTTCACCAACGGCGCCATCACCGAAGCGCGTGCCGCCAAGGGCGAGGCGGTGCTGCAAAAGGTGTTGGACAGTGACGCAGGTGCGCGCCGTCTGGGCGAGGTCGCGCTGGTGCCACATTCCTCGCCGATCTCGCACAGCGGGCTGTTGTTCTACAACACGCTGTTCGACGAAAATGCCGCCTGCCACATCGCCTTGGGCCAGTGCTATTCCAAATGCTTCCTCGACGGCGCCACCCTCACGCCGGAACAAATCGCGGCACAGGGCGGCAATTCCAGCATCATCCATATCGACTGGATGATCGGCTCGGATCAGATCGACATCGACGGTATCACAGCCGACGGCAGTCGCACCCCGGTGTTCCGCAAGGGCGAATGGGCCTGATCACCCCTTGACGCAATCGGCCACCGTCTTGGCCAGATTGCGCAGCAGGGTCTCATAAAGCTGGGGCGAGGGCGTGTCGGACAGCGAGGTCGCCTCGGGGTCTTGCCCCGCGCCAATCCGCGCGCCGCTGCCCTCTGTCACCGTGGCAATGAACTTCGGGTCACGCCCCAACTCGGGGAACACACAGGTCGCCTTGGCCTTGGCAATCGTCGCGCGGATCTCGCTTAACCGCGCGGCGGAGGGCGAGGCCGCATCCCCCAACTCAATCGCCCCCACCACGGTCAGCCCGTAGTGGTCGGCAAAATAGCCGAAAGCATCGTGAAACTCGACAATCGGCACACCCTTGGCGGGCGCCAGTTCCACCACCAACTCCGCATCCACCGCCCGGATACGCGCCGCCGCCGCCGCCGCATTCGCGCTGTAAATATCCGCATGGTCGGGGTCCAAGGCCCCCAGCTTTGCGGCAATCGTGCCCACCCAAGCCTCTGCATTCACCGGGTCGAGCCACGCGTGCGGGTCCACCCCCTCACCATCGCCAAACGACCGCATGTGCCCGCCGGCCTCATGCAACAGCGACACTGCGCGCCCCCCCACGCCCAGTGAGTCAATCGCCCGCGCCAAGGCGGGCATCAGTTCCGGCCCGTCCCAAAACACAATGTCAGCATGGGCCAACGCCTCTGCCTGCGACGGGCGCATCTGGAAGTTATGCGGGTCGCCCCCGGTCGGCAGCAACACCGTGGGCGCACCAAGATCACCCATCACCTGCAGCACCAGCGACTGAATCGGCGCGAAATCAGTGACCACCTTCGGCACCGCCGCATAGGCAGGCTGCGTCAGGGCAACAAGGGCAAGCGTCAGGGCATAGCGCATCATCAACTCCGGGGATTGCGTTCAGGCCCTCCCCTATCTATGTTACATGATAACATGTCAAGCGATGTAATATCATAACAGTGCGAGACCCCATGTCCCACGATCCCGCCTTCGCACCACACGACCACGCCCATTGCGCAGGCGACGTTCTCGCCCGCGCCGAGGCGATCAGCGCCGAACGTGGCGTGCGCCTGACCCCGGTGCGCCGCCGCACGCTGGAAATCCTACTGGAACATCACCGCGCGCTTGGCGCTTATGACGTGCTCGACCGCTTGGCGACCGAGGGCTTCGGCAAACAGCCCCCCGTCGCCTATCGCGCACTTGATTTCCTCGTCGAGCACGGGCTGGCTCACCGCATCAACCGCCTCAACGCCTTCACCGCCTGTATGCACCCGGGCGAGACCCATTCCGCCGCGTTCCTGATCTGCCGCACCTGCCACGCCGTTGCAGAGGCCCCCGCCGCCCGCATTCGCACCGCGCTAGAGGCGACCGCAAGCGAGCTTGGGTTCAAGGTCGAACGCGCCAATGTCGAGGCGCTCGGCCTCTGCCCCGCCTGCCAAACGCCCGCCGACCCGCAGGTGCAAGCATGACCCTGATTGCGGCGAAAGACGTATCTGTCCGCTTCGGCGGTGCCACCGTGCTCGACAACGTCAGCATGACCGTCCACCCGGGCGAGATCCTGACCATTGTCGGCCCCAACGGCTCGGGCAAATCCACCCTGCTGCGCGCGCTTCTGGGCATCCTTCCCACCAGTTCCGGCACTGTCACGCAAAAGCCCGGCCTGCGCATCGGCTATGTGCCGCAGAAACTGCACATCGACGGCAGCCTGCCGATGACCGTGCGCCGCTTTCTGTCGCTTCCCACCCGCCACTCGGCCTCTGACGCCAGCGCCGCCCTCGCCCGCACCGGCATGGCGGGTACCGAGGCGAAACAGATGACCGACCTGTCCGGCGGTCAGTTCCAACGCGTGCTTCTGGCCCGCGCGCTGCTGACCAAGCCGGAAATCCTTGTTCTGGACGAGCCGACCCAAGGCCTCGACCAACCCGGCGAGGCGGGGTTTTACCGTCTGATCGAAGAGGTGCGCCACGACCTTGGCTGCGCCATCCTCATGGTCAGCCATGACCTGCACGTCGTGATGGCAGCGTCCGATCGCGTGATCTGCCTCAACGGCCATGTCTGCTGCGAAGGCGCGCCGCATGTGGTGTCGAACGCCCCCGAATACCGCGCCCTGTTCGGCCTTGGCACCCGTGGCGCGCTGGCGCTTTACCAACACGTCCACGACCACGATCACAGCCATGACCACGGGCACGGCCACGATCATGCGCACCCCCACCACTTGGCCGAGGATCACGCCCATGACGCCTGAGCGCCCCGAGACCTCCAATGCTTGACGATTTCCTCATCCGCGCCGCCCTCGCAGGCGTCGGCCTCGCCCTTGCCGCCGGGCCGCTGGGCTGCTTTGTGGTCTGGCGTCGCATGGCCTATTTCGGCGACGCCACCGCCCACGCCGCCATCCTTGGCGTCGCCCTCGCGCTGGCCTTTTCACTGTCGATCTTCGCGGGCACGCTGGGTGTTGCCCTTTTGATGGCGTTGACCGTCTCCACCCTCGCCGGTCGTGGCTGGGCGATGGACACCACGCTGGGCGTTCTCGCCCATTCCGCGCTCGCCTTCGGCCTGATTGCGATCAGCTTTGTCCACGGCGTCCGCGTGGATCTGGAGGCCTACCTCTTCGGCGACATCCTCGCCGTCTCGCGCAGCGATCTGGTGTTCATCTGGACCGGCGCAACCCTCGTGCTGGCCCTTCTCGCCTGGCGCTGGTCCGCCCTGCTCACCGCCACGCTCAGCGAGGACCTCGCCCAAGCCTCGGGCCTCAACCCCGCACGCGAGCGTCTGGTGTTGACCCTCGCCCTTGCCGTCGTGGTTGCCGTGGCGATCAAAGTCGTTGGCGCCCTCTTGATCGCTGCCATGCTGATCATCCCCGCCGCCGCCGCCCGCAGCTTTGCCCGCACACCCGAGGCGATGGCCCTGTTCGCCATCCTGATCGGCGCGGCCTCCGCGCTTGGTGGCCTTTTCGCGTCGCTGCATTTCGACACGCCTGCCGGCCCCTCGATCATCGCGGTCGCAGCGGTGATCTTTGCCGCTGCCGTCAGTTTTGGCGCGCTACGTCAAAGGGCGTGATCGTGGCCCGCCGGGCATGCCTCCGGCGGGGATATTTTGTCCAAAGCAATGGGGAGGGGCGCCTCCATCTGACGCCGCGCTTAGCGCCCGACGCCGACGTAAGTGGTGAAGCCCGCCTTCTTGGCATCCTTGGCCGAATAGATGTTACGCAAATCCGCCATCTGCGGCGTCGCCATCTTCTTGGCGATGCGGGCCAGATCCAGCGCGCGGAACTCATTCCACTCGGTCAGGATCACCAGCACATGCGCGCCCTGCGCCGCCTGATAGGCATCTTCCATCCACTTCACGCCGGGCAGCAGAGCCTCGCCCTCGCGCTTACCCTGCGGATCGACCACTTTGACCTTGGCCCCACCGCCGACCAGCGCCGGGATGATGGTCAGTGACGGCGCCTCGCGCATGTCGTCGGTGTTCGGCTTGAAGGTAACGCCCAGAATGGCCACTGTCTTGCCGTTCACCGTGCCGTCGCACAGGTCGACAATCCGGTCGATCATACGCCGCTTGATCTCTTCATTCACCTTGATCACCGCCTCGGTGATCTGCATCGGCACCGCATGGTCCTGCCCGATCCGCGCTAACGCACGGGTATCCTTGGGGAAGCATGATCCGCCATAGCCCGGCCCGGCATGCAGGAACTTGTTGCCGATGCGCCCGTCAAGGCCCATGCCGCGCGCCACATCCTTCACATCGGCGCCGACCCGTTCGCACAGGCCCGCAATCTCGTTGATAAAGGTGATCTTGGTCGCCAGAAACGCGTTCGCCGCGTATTTGATCATCTCGGCGGATTCCAGATCGGTGAACACGATCGGGAAATCGCGCAGGAACAGGGGGCGATAGACATCCGCCATCACCTCTTTGGCGCGTTCACTTTGCACGCCAACCACCACGCGGTCCGGCCGCATGAAGTCGTCAATCGCCGCCCCTTCGCGCAGGAATTCGGGGTTGGAGGCGACGTCAAACTCTGCCGCCGGGTGCGCCTTGCGGATCGTGCGCATCACTTGCTTGTTGGTGCCCACCGGAACCGTCGATTTGGTCACGATCACCGCATAGCCGGTCAGCGCCGCGCCGATTTCCTCGGCCGCCGCCATCACATAGGTCAAGTCCGCATGGCCATCGCCGCGCCGCGTCGGCGTGCCGACCGCGATGAACACCGCGTCCGCCCCCGCCACCGCCGCCTTCAGATCGGTGGTGAAACCCAGCCGCCCCGCCGCCACGTTGCGCGCCATCACCTCGTCCAGACCGGGCTCGTAAATCGGCACCTTACCAGCCTCGAGCATCTCAATCTTCTTGGGGTCTTTATCGACGCAGATCACCTCATGCCCGAAATCCGAAAAACAGACGCCGGAAACAAGGCCGACATACCCGGTGCCAATCATCGCAATTTTCATGAAACTACCCTTGTTACCTTTGCCCCACGTTTTTAAAAAGCCATGCGGGAAGCCGCGCAGTCTGTCAATCAGCGCTACGGAAAAGGTTGCCAAACGCGCCAATCCGTCCCATCTTCGCAACCCTGAGGCGCAACCAATCGCCCAACCTGAGCAGAGAAAGTGCCCGATGTTCAAGCTTTTCGCCCTTTGCCTCGCGCTGACGTTTGCGCCCGCCGCCTATGCCTGCTCGGTTGCCACGCTTCCCGGCGCGTCCGCACCGGTGCCCGCAGGCGCCGACCTCAACCAACAGCTGCTCGACCATCTCATCCTGTCAGAGGTCAACTATGCCCGCTGCCAAAACGGTCGCGCGCCCCTGACGGCAGCGCCGAGCCTGCAGCAGGTCGGCCTTGGCCACAGCCGCTGGATGGTGCAAAGTGGTAAATTCTCGCACGAAGGCGGCCCGTCCGGACGGGCTACGCTGGCAGGCCGCATCAACAGCGCGGGCCTTCCCTATCACTTCGCCGCCGAAAACATCGCGACCGCGCATCAGTTTCGGCTTGACAATGTCACTGTCACCCCGGGCAAAAGCGCGTGTGTTTTCCATGACATGCAGGGCCATTTGATTGCCCAGCAGACCTATGCGAGCCTTGCCCATACCGTCGTCACCGACTGGATGAACTCTCCCGGTCACCGCGCCAATATCCTGAACCCGCAACTACGCGAGGTTGGCACCGGCACCGCGTATAAGGTCGACGGTGCCTTCTGTGGTCTGTTCTTCTTCACGCAAGACTTCGTGGGCTAGGTTCAGACCGCGTAATACTCGCGATACCACGCCACGAACCTCGCCACACCGTCGCGGATATCCGTGCGCGGCAGCGCGCCCACAAGCCGCTCTTGCAGCCGCGTCTCGGCCCAGGTCGCGGGCACGTCACCCGGCTGCATCGGCAGATAGTTGCGCTTGGCCACTTTGCCGGTTGCGGCTTCAATCGCCTCGATGAACGCCATCAACTGCACCGGCGCGCCGTTGCCGATATTCACCACCCGCCACGGCGCCACCGGTGACAGGCTGTCACCCTCCGGCACCGCCGCATCCGAGCGCACCGGCACCGCATCAATCAGCCGCGCGATCCCCTCGACCAGATCCTCAACATAGGTGAAGTCCCGCATCATGTCGCCGTTGTTGTAAACGTCGATTGGCTCACCCGCGAGGATTGCCTTGGTGAACTTGAACAGCGCCATGTCGGGGCGGCCCCACGGCCCATACACCGTGAAAAAGCGGAACATCGTGGTCGGAATGTCGTAAAGATGCGCATAGGAATGCGCCATCGCCTCGCCCGCCTTCTTGGTCGCGGCATAGAATGACATCTGGCTGTCGGCCTTGTCCGTCTCGGCGTAGGGCATATGCGTATTCGCGCCGTAAACCGACGAGGTCGAGGCGATCATCAGATGCGAAGGCCGATGCGCCCGCGCCGCCTCCAGTATCTCGAACGTCCCCACAAGGTTCGCTTCGACATAGGACCGTGGCGCGTCAATCGAATACCGCACCCCCGCCTGCGCCGCGAGATGCACGATCACATCGGGCCTTTCCCGCGCCACCAAGGCCATCACCCGCCCCGGTTCCTCCAACAACCCCACCTCAGCGCGGAACTTTGGCGAGCGCGCAAGCATCTCATGCCGCCGCTCTTTCAGCGTGACGTCGTAATAGGCCGTCATCCCGTCAAGCCCGACAACCTCAAATCCCGCCGCCAGCAGCCGTGCGCTGAGGTGATAGCCGATGAACCCGGCAGAGCCGGTAACCAAAACCTTCCGCGTCACGCCAAGCCCCTCACTTACCCCTCAACCGCGCCCAAAACCCGCGCGCGCGCCCGGTGGCATCATGTGCCTGCGCATCGGCGCGGTCGAACGCATCGCCCATGTCATGCAGCATCGGATCGATGGAGCGTTCACGAAACTGCATCCACATGCGCCGCAGCATGAACAGGATAAATGCAAGGAAGGTCAGGATAATCACATTAACCCAAGGGAAAACCGTCGCATTCGGGCTGTCAACCTGCCGCAACCGCACGGCGTTCGGGAAGATGGTAAAGAACTGGTTGCGCCAGCCATAGCGCGTCACCATCACCCATTTCGGATTGTCAGAGGTCGATTTCAGATTGCTCGCCTCGGTCTGCAAATCAAAGCTGTTCACTTTGAAATAGGGCGGCCAGCCCCAGCCGGTATCCTCGTTGCGAAACACCAAGGGGCGTCCGTCGGGCCGGATGGTCTGAATGAACTTCACATCGCGCCCATTGGCCCCTGTGGTCCCGGTGCCGACATCGGGGGCCGCAAAGAACCACGCGTTCGCGCCCATATCGACGCGCTGCGTCGTAGCATCGACGATCCGCACCACATCATGACGCGGCAGCGTATAGTCGAAAAAGGCAAACAGGATCAGCGCGATCAGCCCGAAGAACGTCCATTTCACATAACGCATCACATACCCTCAATTGAAATTCAGCAGGTAAACCAGCACGCTTATCACGATGATTGGCACCACATAGACCGCAAGGATCAGCTTGTGCCGCACCCCGTGCCGATAGACCCGCATCCCCTCTTCGATAAACGCCGTGCGCGCCGCCCGGTCGGCCCCGGCTGGCGGCTTGGCATCCCATTCCTTCTCCAGCTTCTCGCGCCGCACAGAAGCGGAATAGACCGAGACCAGCACATAGGCCACGGACAGCCCGATCAACCCGAACACCGCCAGCCGGAATAGCTCAATCATCCTCGCCACCCCTACACCAAAGGACGCCGCCAACATAGGCCCCGCCCGCGTGCCTTTCTATAGCCTGTCCGGTTTTAGGCCGCATCCCCACATTCGGCAACGCCGCATTGCCCAAACCCCGTTGCCACCCAGCCCATCGTGGCGCTAGGCTCAGGCTATGCATAGTCCCGCCTCCTCCCGTCTGATGGCCGAAATCGACGCGCGCCGCGCGGCGCTGATCCAGCTGACGCAGGATCTCATCCGCATCCCCACGCTCAACCCCCCCGGCCTCAACTACCGCGAGATCTGCGATTTCCTCGCCGCCACCCTCGCGCAGGCAGGCTTCACCACCCAACTGATCCGCGCCCATGGTGCCATCGCCGACAGCGAAACATACCCGCGCTGGAACCTCTTAGCCCGGTTTAAGGGCACCCGCCCCGGCGATTGCGTGCATTTCAACAGCCACCACGATGTCGTCACCGTCGGCCACGGCTGGACCACCGACCCCTTCGGCGGCGAGGTCAAGGACGGCAAAATCTACGGTCGCGGCGCGTGCGACATGAAAGGTGGTCTCGCCACCTCGATCATCGCCGCCGAGGCGTTCATCGCTGCCTACCCCGACTTCGCCGGTGCCATCGAAATCTCCGCCACGGCGGACGAGGAATCCGGCGGTTACGGTGGCGTGGCCTACCTCGCCGAACAGGGCTACTTCGCCTCCGACCGCGTGCAGCACGTCATCATCCCCGAACCGCTGAACAAAGACCGCATCTGCCTTGGCCATCGCGGCGTCTGGTGGGCCGAGGTCGAGACCAAGGGCCGCATCGCCCACGGCTCCATGCCCTTCCTTGGCGACTCTGCCATCCGCCACATGGGCGCGGTTCTGGCGGAAATCGAGGACGTGCTCTACCCTCTCCTCGCCACCCGCACCACCGCAATGCCCGTGGTCCCGCCCGGCGCGCGCCAATCCACTCTCAACATCAACGCCATCCACGGCGGCGAACCCGAACCACCCGAGGGCTACACCGGCCTCCCCGCCCCCCTCGTCGCCGACCGCTGCCGCATCACCCTCGACCGCCGCTTCCTGATCGAGGAAGACCTCGCACAGGTGAAATCCGAACTCACCGCGCTAATGGAGCGTGTCAAACAGCGCCGCCCCAGCTTCCAATACGAAATCCGCGACCTGTTCGAGGTGATCCCCACCATGACCGACCGCGACGCGCCCATCGTGCGCTCGGTCGCCAAGGCCATCGAACGCGTGCTGTCCCAGCGCCCCGAATACGTCGTCTCGCCCGGCACCTATGACCAAAAACACATCGACCGCATCGGGCGGCTGAAAAACTGCATCGCCTACGGCCCCGGCATCCTCGATCTGGCGCACCAGCCCGACGAGTGGATCGGCATCGACGACATGATGGATAGCGCCCGCGTCATGGCCCTGACGCTGGCCGAACTCCTTGCCTGACCGTCGCGATTGCTTTGGCTAAAATATCCCCGCCGGAGGCCCCTTCACCCCACCGCGATATTGTCGATCAGCCGCACCTCTCCCAGCCACGCCGCCGCCAATAGCCGCGCGGGCCGCATTAGCTGCGCCAGAGGCAACAGATCGCTGGCATCGCACAGCTCCAGATACTCAACCTCGCGATAGCCACCCGCCAGCACCTCAGCCCGCGCCGCAGCCAAGGCCTTGCCCACAGGCACGCCCGCCACCATCGCCGCCGCCGCGCGGCCCATCGCGCCGGCCAACACCGGCGCTGCCGCCCGCTCCGCCGCCGTCAGCCGCGCGTTGCGCGACGACATCGCCAACCCGTCCGCCTCGCGCACCGTGGGGTGGCCGACAATCTCCACCCCCAAATTCATGTCCGCCACCAGCCGCCGCACCACCGCCAACTGCTGCCAGTCCTTCTCGCCAAACCACGCCACATCCGCGCGCGTCATGCCAAACAGCTTGGTCACCACCGTCGCCACGCCATCGAAATGCCCGGGCCGCCCCGCCCCACACAGCCCCGCGCTCACCCCGGCCACCGACACGGTAGTTGCAAACCCCGCCGGGTAAACCTCGCCCGGCAGGGGGGCAAAGATCGCGTCCACCTCAATCGGCGCCAGCAGCGCCGCATCGCTCTCCTCAGTGCGCGGATATTTCACCAAATCCTCGGGCCGGTTGAATTGCTTTGGGTTGACGAAAATCGTCACGATCACCCGTTCCGCCCCCGCCCGCGCCGCGCGCGCCAGCGCCAGATGCCCCGCGTGCAGCGCGCCCATCGTTGGCACCACCCCCACCCGTTCGCCGGCGCGCTTCCACCCGGAAACCAACCCGCGCAGCTCTGCCACCGTCCGCACGATCGGGATCATTTGCGCGCACCCTTCACCGGGGCCTCGTCGGCAAACACATGCTCCGCCGCCGGAAACCGCCGCGCCCGCACATCCGCCGCGTAACCCGCAATCGCCGCCTCCGCAGCCGCGCCCAACTCCGCATAGCGCTTCACGAACTTGGGCCGGAACGCGGTGAACAGCCCCAGCATGTCATCCACCACCAACACCTGCCCGTCGCAGCCAGCAGAGGCGCCAATCCCAATCGTCGGCACCGCAATTTCCGCCGTAATCCGCCGCGCCAGCCCGTCCGGCACCTTCTCCAGCACCACCGCAAAGGCACCCGCATCCGCCACCGCCACCGCATCCGCCGCGATCCGCTCGGCGTCCGCGCCGCGCCCCTGCACCTTGTAGCCGCCCAGAGTGTTCACCGCCTGCGGCGTCAGCCCGACATGCCCCATCACCGGCACCCCACGCGCCACCAGAAACGCCACCGTCTCGGCCATCGAGACGCCGCCTTCCAGCTTGACCGCCGCGGCCCCCGTCTCTGCCATCAACCGCCGCGCATTGCGAAATGCCTGCGCCGGGCTTTCCTCGTAACTGCCGAACGGCATGTCGATCACCATCAGCGCGCGCGTTAACCCCCGCCGCACAGCAGCCCCGTGCAGCACCATCATCTCCATCGTCACGCCAAGGGTAGAGGGCAACCCGTGCAGCACCATGCCCACCGAATCCCCCACCAACACCACATCGCATTCCGCATCAACCAGCCGCGCCACCGGCGTCGTATAGGCGGTCAGCACCACCAAGGGCACACCCCCCTTGCGCGCCTTCACGTCATTTGGGCTGGGTGCAGGCGTCGGCGCGGTGGCACTCATGGCGTCTCTCCTCCTCAGGAACCGCCCCAGCTTAGCTGCATCGCAGCATCAACGCCAGTTCGACGACACGTCACGGCCCTTGATCCAAACGCCCAACCGGACAATCATGCCGCAAGGCCCACGCCGTCACCCGGAGGACACCCATGTTCGCTCGCCTCAAACTCACCGCCTTGGCACTTGTGCTTTCCACCGGCACCGCCTTCGCGGCGCAAGACACGATCAACGTCGGCATGGTGCTGGAACCGCCGGTGCTAGACCCCACCGCAGGCGCCGCCGCCGCGATCCGCGAGGTCACTTACGCCAACCTTTACGAGGGCCTGACCCGCTTCGGCCCCGACGGTTCAATCAACCCGGCGCTGGCCCAAAGCTGGGACGTGTCCGAGGGCGGCCGCGTCTGGACCTTCCACCTCCACACCGGCGTCACCTTCCAGAACGGCGCGAAATTCGACGCCTCCACGGTGAAATTCAACCTCGACCGTGACCGCGCGCCCGATAGCACCAACGCGCAAAAACAACTGTTCGCCAATATCGACTCTGTCGATGTGATCGACCCCGCCACGGTGAAAGTCACCCTCAAGGCGCCCGACGGCAACTTCATCTTCAACATGGCTTGGGGCGACGCCGTGATGCTCGACCCCGGCACCGTGGCGCAGGACGCCACCAACCCGGTCGGCACCGGCCCGTTCAAATTCGTCGATTGGGTCAAGGGCGACCACATCGATCTCGCCCGTTGGGACGGCTACTGGGGCACCAAACCGGCGCTCGCCAAGGTCACCTTCAAGTTCATCTCTGACCCCACCGCCGCCTTCGCCGCGATGATGTCGGGCGACCTCGACGCCTTCCCCAATTACCCGGCCCCCGAAACGCTGGATCAATTCAAGGCCGATCCGCGCTTTCAGGTCGTGATCGGCACCACCGAGGGCAAAACTATCCTTGCCATGAACAACCGCAACCCACCGCTGGATAACGTCAAGGTGCGCGAGGCGATTGCCCATGCCATCAACCGCCAAGACATCATCAACGGCGCGATGTTCGGCTATGGCAAGCCGATCGGCACCCATTTCTCGCCCCATAACCCTGACTATGTCGATCTGACCGGCCTGTCCGCCTATGACCCCGCGCTGTCCAAGAAACTGCTGGCAGAGGCGGGCGTGAAGAACCTCAAACTCCGCCTCGCCCTGCCGCCGCCCACCTACGCGCGTCGTGGCGGTGAAATCATCGCGGCAGAACTCAAGGCCGTCGGCATCGACACCGAAGTCACCAACATGGAATGGGCGCAGTGGCTGGATCAGGTCTTCAAACGCCATGATTTCGATCTGACCATCGTCAGCCATACCGAGCCGATGGACATCAACATCTACGCCCGCCCCGATTACTACTTCGGCTACGGCAAACAGCCGTTCATCGACCTGATGACCAAACTCACCAACACCACCGACCCGGCCCAGCGCTCTGCAATCCTGAAAGAGGCACAGACGATGATCGCCAAGGATTACGTCAACGCCTACCTGTTCCAGCTTGCCAAAACCGGCGTCGCCAACGCCAACCTGCGCGGCCTGTGGCAGAACTCGCCCACGCAGGCCAATGACATGACCGGCGTTTCCTGGGCCAACTGACCCCCACATCTCGCGCCGCCCCACACCGGGGGCTGCGCGCCTATCAAAGAGCTTGCCATGCCCCATTTCCAACGTGTCCTCCCCACCGGCTTCGCGCCAGAATCCGAGCGCCCCGACCGTGCCAAGGTCATCGCAGGCGACCCGGTTTTCACGACGTGGAGCATCGAGGAACAACCCGGCCTCTTCGCCGGCATCTGGCAATCCACCCCCGGAAAATGGCGCGTGTCCTACGATGAATGGGAATATTGCCGCATCCTGGAGGGCACTTCGATCGTGACAGAGGATGGCGCGCCCGCCGTCACCCTCCGCCCCGGCGACAGCCTGATCCTGCGGCCCGGTTTCACCGGCACATGGGAAGTGGTGGAAACCACCCGCAAGGACTACGTGATCCGGTTCTAAGCCGACGGCGGAGGTGTTGCACCTTGCGTCGTCGAGGGCGCATTCATCACGCACAAAAAATCCCTGCTGTGCAAACGCAAAAATGCCCTAAGCTGGTGCCACATAGGCAACCACAAAGGAACGCGCTTCATGGGCATCATCATCATGCTGATAATCGGCGCCATCGCCGGTTGGCTCGCCGGTCAGATCGTCACCGGCTACGGCTTTGGCCTTGTCGGTAACATCGTGATCGGCATCCTAGGCGCCATCATCGCGGGCTTTCTTTTTCCCCGCATCGGCCTCGGCTTCGGCGGCGGCACCCTTGCCGCCATCATCCACGCCACACTTGGCGCGGTGATCCTTCTGTTCCTCATCCGGCTCGTCAAGCGGGTCTGAACGCGAAAGGGCGCGCCCGACAGGACGCGCCCCCTTCACATCCTTGGGCCCTTAGCCGACGACGTTGAACTCAGGGCCATAGGGGTAATGCGTGATGTCCTCGCCCCCCTCCTCGGTGACGACCAGAATATCATGCTCGCGGTATCCCCCCGCCCCCGGCTGCCCCTGCGGGATCGTCAGCATTGGCTCCATCGAGATCACCATCCCCGGCTCCAGCACCGTGTCGATATCCTCGCGCAGCTCCAGCCCCGCCTCGCGCCCATAGTAATGCGACAGCACGCCGAACGAGTGGCCATAGCCAAAGGTGCGGTATTGCAGCAACTGCCGCTCCTCCAAGAACACGTTCAGCTTGTGGGTGATCTCAGAGCAAGAAACCCCCGGCTTGATCAGGCTCATGCCATATTCATGCGCCGCGATATTGGCCTCCCAAATCTTCCGGCTCGCGTTATCCACCTCGCCCACGAACATCGTGCGCTCCAGCGCGGTGTAGTAGCCAGAGATCATCGGGAAGGTGTTGAGGCTCAGGATATCCCCCCTCTGCAACGCCCGCGACGTCACCGGGTTATGCGCCCCGTCCGTGTTCAGCCCCGACTGGAACCACACCCAGCTATCGCGATACTCCGCCCCCGGAAACCGCTTCGCGATTTCCATCTCCATCGCATCGCGCCCCGCCATCGCCACATCAATCTCGCGCGCGCCCGCCTTCACCGCCTCGCGGATCGCATAGCCGCCCACATCCGCCACATTCGCCCCCGCCCGGATCAGCGCAATCTCCGCCGGGGATTTCATCATGCGCTGCGCCATCGTCGCCGGCGCAATATCCATCCCCCGCTTCGGGCGCAAAAATGCGTTCAGCTTCTCGGATTGCAGCAGCGTCAGGTGATCCGCCTCGCAGCCCACCTCCTTGCCCGTGCCGATAACCAAGGCTATCGCGCGCCAGTAGTTATCCCGCTTCCAGTCGGTATAAGTGATGTTGTCGCCATGACAGCGCCGCCACGGCTGCCCCGCGTCAATTCCCGCAGAGATCGTCACGCACTCAGTCTTCGTCACCACGCAGGCATAGGGCCGCCCGAAAGAGCAATACAAAAACCCCGAATAGTAGGCGATGTTGTGCATAGAGGTCAGCACCACAGCGTCCAGCCCGTGCAGCTCCATGATATCGCGCAAACCCGCGATGCGGTCATCGTATTCCGCAGCCTCAAAGGGCAAAGCGACCTTGTCGCCATTGTGGAACCGATAGAATTCAGGGCGTTCAGTTTCAGTCATCGCGACCTCCGTAACCGGGGCGGCACCCTCGCCAGAACCCCGAAAGGTCCCGGCGTGCAGGACGACAGCGGGCATAGCCCGCAAGCAATCGGGGTTCCCCCCTGTGGCGACGCCATCGCCACGGCTCGGGCGGCAGAATGCGCCGAGCCGCGCCCCCGCGCAAGAGGGATACGGCACGCTTCTCCCTTGGTCGGAAACAGCAGCGTAGCTGCCCGGGCCGCGCCCTCCCTCCCGGTCACGCCGAAGCGTGCTTTCAGCACGACGGGAGGCCGCCCCGCAACGCCGCACCCCGCACCCCGTCGCAAGTAACCCGCACCATAAACCGCCCCCAACCCCTGCACAGCGCCCACCCGAGGCAGGGCGCGGCCCTATGGTGCGAGGGCGGCTAGACCGAACACAGCCCGGCTACGAACCTGCAGCCGTTGCCTGCCGGTGCTGCAAACGAGTGAATTGCCGTTCAACTCCGGCGCGAGGATCGGTCGGCAAAGGACCGGTAGGGAATGTCAGACCGGATCACCCGCACGTTCATATCGAGTTCACGCAGCAACTCACGAACAAACTCACCACTTCCCTCAGGTGCCGCAGGACCAACTACAATTCTTGAAATTTCGACCTGTCGGTCAAACGGATAAGGGATATAGGGCACCGCGACGCCGCATCGCGAGCGGAATCGCACCATTGGTGCGAGCTCACTGGGCATTCCAAGCAACACTAGACGGAGTTCACGCTCAGATCTGAAGCCAGGATGTTTTGTCGTGAGACAATTCCAGATCAGTGGCTCGGCAATCAGTTGGTTCGCAAAATGCCGTCGTAACGACTGCTCCGCACTCTGATTTTCAGCCATCTCGCCGGGGTAGTGCTCAACCGTATTCTGATAGGCAACTGCCGCACGCTCTAAGGGTTCCACCAAACGCTTTGGGCGTTTTCCCCTCGGGTAATAGACCTTACCGGAGAAAGCATTGCGTCCTGGAAGGTGGGCGTCCGGTCGGGGGTCATTAAAAAATCTAGGTGCAAATCCAATTGCAAATCCGCGCGCGTCATCGGCATACGACCTCCACACGCCCACGTCGATGATGCTCCGGCTAAACGAGGCAATGAAAGCGGTCAGATATTTGCCAATGTTGTCATTAGTCAAAAGGTGTTCGACACAATCGAATAGAAGCTTGAGCCGACCGTCACCCCTATCCATGTCGATTGCCCGAAGCGCCCCGATCACGAGCGTTACACCCTGGATCAACTCAGCCGTGTCGTTGAGATGCTGAAACTCGGTGAACCAGACCTCTTGGTTTCGAAGGATGCCTTCCAGCCCATTCTTGTCGGTAAGGTGATAATGCACTGAACGGACCAGATTCCTTTGGCTCTCCTCGAGCATGAACCTTTCGGCCCACGATTCAAATTGTCTGAGTCCGTCATGTAATGGCATCGGTCACCCATCGCGCTTTGCGTTTTGGTCGAGAACTACCAGCGCATGCACCATCGATCTTGGCAACTCCAGCAAGAGTAGGGTGCGCACCACTCCTCCCCACCCCTACCCCACCCAGCCCTCACACCTTAGACCCGGCCCCTCCCCCCCGGCGAGGCCACCGTCCTTGGCATCACGGGGTTCGCACGGCTCGCCCGTTCGCGGGGGACAGGGTCCACTGGCCCCTTTCTTTTTCCCCGCGAACCCCACGCACCCACCGATTGAATTTTTGCCAACGGAATATCCGAAACCTCACCATATCAATACGTTACCAAAGCGAACTCCTGACCAATACCCCCTAGACCCGGACCGCCGCCCGGCCTAACCTTGGCCGCGAAAGGGGTCCCGATGCTGCGCTTCATCCTCTCCCGCCTCGCCTCGCTGGGTCTCAGCCTGATCGTGGCCAGCCTCGTGATTTTCACCGTAACCGAGGTCATCCCCGGCGATCCCGTCTCCTACATGATGGGCCTAAACGCGCCCCCCGAGGTCGAAGCCGCCCTCCGCACCCTCCTCCACCTTAACGGGTCTGCCCCCACACGTTACCTCGCTTGGGTGGTCGGGATGCTGCACGGAGATTTCGGCACCTCCTACACCTACCGCGTCCCCGTCGCGGGCCTGATCGCCGCCCGCCTTCAGGTCTCGCTGCCCCTGACGATCTACGCGCTGATCCTGTCCACCCTGATCGCCCTCCCCGCCGGCATGATCGCCGCCGCCCGCCGTGGCCGCCCAACCGATGCCGCCGTGATGGGCGCGACCCAGCTGGGCATTGCGGTGCCGAATTTCTGGTTCGCCATGCTGCTGGTCCTCCTTTTCGCGGTCCGCCTTCATTGGGTGCAGGCGGGGGGTTTTCCTGGCTGGGACAAGGGGTTATGGGTCAACCTCAAGGCGCTGACCCTGCCCGCCATCGCGCTCGCGCTGCCGCAAGCCTCCATCCTCGCCCGCGTCATGCGATCGGCGCTGATCGAGACGCTGGGGCAGGATTACATCCGCACCGCGCGCGCCAAGGGCCTTAGCCGCGCGCAAACCCTTCGCCGCCACGCTTTCCGCAATGCGCTGATCCCGGTGCTGACCATCCTCGGCCTGCAATTCTCATTCCTCCTCGCAGGCGCCATCATCATCGAGAATGTGTTCTACCTGCCCGGCCTTGGCCGCCTGATCTTTCAGGGCATCACCCAGCGTGACCTGATCGTGGTGCAATCCGTGGTCATGCTGCTGGTCGCCGCCGTCATCGTGGTCAATTTCGCGGTGGACCTCGCCTATGCCCTGATCGACCCCCGCCTGAGGCGCCCGGCATGAGGGTGCCGCTGACCCTGATCATCGGGGCAACCCTCACCGGCGCGGTCCTGCTGATGGCGCTGATCTCGCTGATCTGGACACCGTTCCCGGTTGAGGCGCTCGACATCGCGCAAAAGCTGCAACCCCCCGGCCCGGTCCATTGGCTTGGCACCGACCATTTTGGCCGCGACGTCGCCTCGATGCTGATGGTGGGGGCGCGCACCTCGATTGCGGTCGCGCTGATCGCGGTCGGCATCGGCATCGCGCTTGGCGTGCCGCTTGGCCTTTGGGCCGCCGCCAACCGAGGGCGCTGGATCGATGAGGTCATCATGCGCGGCAACGATCTGGTCTTTGCCTTCCCCAGCCTTGTCATCGCCATCCTCATCACCGCCGTTTTCGGCCCCTCTGCCGTCAACGCGATCATTGCCATCGGCATCTTCAACGTGCCGGTTTTCGCCCGCGTCACGCGGGGCGCGGCGCTTAGCCTCTGGACGCTCGACTACATCCGCGCCGCGCAAGTGGCAGGCAAACGCCGCGCCCGCATTTCGGTTGAACATATCCTGCCCAACATCACCAACCTGTTGATCGTGCAGGGAACCATCCAGTTCTCGCTGGGCATTCTGGCAGAGGCGGGGCTGGCCTATGTCGGCCTTGGCGCGCAGCCGCCAACGCCAAGTTGGGGCCGTATGCTGGCCGATGCGCAAACGATGATTTCCTTCGCGCCGCACCTTGCCATCTTCCCCGGCCTTGCCATCGTGCTGACCGTGCTGGGCCTCAACCTGATCGGTGACGGATTGCGCGACCTGCTTGACCCGAGACTAAGGCGCGGCAAATGACCCTTCTTAGCACCCGCGACCTGTCGGTCAGCATCAACGGCACCCCTATCCTTGACCGCGTGTCCTTTGACGTGGCGGAGGGAGAGGTGTTCGGCCTTGTCGGTGAGTCCGGGTCCGGCAAGTCGATGACCGCACTGGCCTTGATGCAACTCTTGCCGCACGGCGCGCGCGCAACCGGCGCGGTGCAGATGGGCGGGCGCGATCTTCTCGCGCTGCCCGAGCGTCAGATGTGCGCCTTGCGTGGGCGCGAGATTGGCATGATCTTTCAGGAACCGATGACCGCACTGAACCCGGTGCAAACCATCGGCGCGCAGGTGGCGGAAACCCTGGTGATCCACGGTGCAGCGTCGCGGAGTGTGGCGCGCGCGCAAGCCCGCCACCACCTTGACCGCGTCGGCCTTGCGGATATCCCGCTGGGCCGCTTCCCGCACGAGCTGTCGGGCGGTCAGCGCCAGCGCGTCTGCATCGCGATGGCGGTGGCACTGCGCCCCAAGCTGCTGATCGCGGATGAGCCGACGACGGCCCTTGATGTCACGACACAAGCGCAAATCCTCGACCTGTTACGCGATTTGGTCGCGCAAGAGCGTATGGCGCTGATGCTGATCACCCACGACCTTGCCGTGGTTGCCGGTATCGCCACCCATACCGCCGTGATGCAAGCGGGCCGCATCGTCGAGGCGGGGCCGACCGAGGTGCTGTTTCGTCAGCGCGCGCACAGCTACACCCGCCGCCTGTTCGCCGCTTCGGCCCATGTCCCGCAGCGCGCGCCAACCGCCAGCGCCACCCCTCTGTTACACGTTGAAAACGCCACCCGCGACTATCAACTGCCGCGCGCGACGCCCTTCGCGGCCCCCGGCCATCACCGCGCCGTCAACGCCGTCAGCTTCACGCTGAACGAGGGCGAAAGCCTTGGTCTTGTTGGCGAATCCGGCTCTGGCAAGTCCACCCTGGCCCGCGCCATCCTTGGGCTTGATGTCCTGCAAGGTGGCACCATCCAGCTTGGCGGCGAGGCCGTTACCGCCGGACATCACATGCACGCCACCATGCGGGCGAAAATGCAGGTGGTGTTCCAAGACCCCTACGGCAGCTTCAACCCGCGCCACCACGTCGCGCGCCTGATCGCGGAACCCTTCCACCTGTTGCCCAAGCCGCCCACCGACGGCGCAGCGCGCATCAACGAGGCGCTAACCGCCGTTGGTCTCACGCCCGACGACGCGAACAAATTCATCCACGAATTCTCTGGTGGCCAGCGCCAGCGCATCGCCATCGCCCGCGCGCTGATCATCCGGCCCAAGCTGATCGTGCTGGACGAGGCGGTCTCGGCACTGGATGTGCGGGTGCGCGCGCAGATCCTTGACCTGCTGGCCAGCCTTCAGGCCAGCCACGGTCTTGCCTACCTGTTCATCACACACGACCTGTCCGTTTTGCGCGCCATCACTGACCGTGTGCTGGTAATGCGCGCGGGCGAGATTGTCGAGACAGGCGCCACCGCGCAGGTGCTGAACGCGCCGCAACACCCCTATACGCAAAGCCTGATCGCCGCGACGCCGCGCATCCCCGAAGGCTGGTTCAAGGAGACGACAGATGCCGCTCAACCTCTGGTTTGACCCCGCGCAAGTTTTCATCGGCGGACGCTGGCGCCGCGCGGGCGACACTCTGCCGGTCGAAAACCCCTCGACCGGCGAGGTCATGGCGCGGATCGCCCGAGGGAGTGCCGCCGATATTGACGACGCCGTCACCGCAGCCCAAGCCGCCCGCGATGGCGCGTGGGGACGCCTAAGCGCCACCGAGCGTGGTCGCATCCTTGCCCGCATCGGCCAGTTGGTCGCCGCCCGCGCCGATGATCTGGCGCTGATTGAGGCGCTGGATGTCGGCAAACCACTGAAACAGGCCAAGGCCGACGCACTCGCCCTTGCGCGCTATATGGAGTTTTACGCCGGTGCCGCCGATAAGCTGATGGGCGAGACGATCCCCTATCTGGACGGCTACACCGTCTACACGCTGCGCGAGCCGCATGGCGTTACTGGCCATATCGTGCCGTGGAACTACCCGATGCAGATCATTGGCCGCTCGGTCGGCGCGGCGTTGGCGATGGGCAACGCCTGTGTGCTGAAACCAGCGGAAGAGGCCAGCCTGACCGCGCTTGCCTTTGCGGCATTGGCGGCAGAGGCGGGCCTGCCCGCAGGTGCGCTGAACCTTGTGCCGGGGTTAGGCGAGGAAGCCGGTGCCGCGCTAAGCGCCCACGCGCGCGTGCAACACCTCAGCTTCACCGGCTCGCTTGCCACCGGGCAGTTGGTGCAGGCCGCCGCTGCGCGCAATGTGATCCCGGTCACGCTGGAGCTTGGCGGCAAAAGCCCGCAACTGGTGTTTGCCGATGCCGATCTTGACCGCGCGTTGCCGTTTCTGGTCAACGCGGGCCTGCAAAACGCGGGCCAAACCTGCTCTGCCGCGTCGCGCATCCTTGTCGAGCGCGCGCGTTATGACGAGGTCGTCTCCCGCATGTCCGCCCACTACCGCGCCCTGACCGCAGGCCCCGCCACCGCCGACTGCGACCTTGGTCCGCTGATCTCTGCCCGGCAAAAAGCGATTGTTGAGGGGTATCTCGGCCTCGCCTCTGACCTGACGCTCGCCGGCCAAGGCCAGATCGCCACTGATGCCCCCAAGGGCGGCCACTACATCGCCCCCACGCTCTTTGCCGACGCGACGCCCGGCCATCGCCTTGCGCAAGAAGAGATTTTCGGCCCCGTGCAGGTCGTGATGCCCTTTGACGATGAAGAGGACGCGATCCGCATCGCCAATGGCACCGCTTACGGCCTTGTCGCGGCGGTCTGGACGGAAAACGGCAGCCGCGCGCTACGGCTGGCAAAACGTCTGCGCGCCGGGCAGGTGTTTTTGAACACCTACGGCGCGGGCGGCGGGGTCGAGTTGCCCTTTGGCGGCACCGGAAAATCCGGCCACGGACGCGAAAAGGGGTTCGAGGCGCTTTATGGCTTCTCCACCCTCAAAACCGTCGCCGCCCATCACGGCTAAGGGCGCGTTACACCGACCGCGTGATGCCACCATCGACCCGCAGGTTCTGCCCGGTGATATACCCGGCAGACTCTGACGCGAGGAAAGAGATCACGCCCGCAATCTCGCCCGTCTTGCCATAACGCCCCATCGGGATGCGCGAACGGAATTCTTCTTTTTCCGGCAGGCTGTCGATGAAACCGGGCAACACGTTGTTCATGCGGATATTCTCTGCCGCATAGCGATCGGCGAACAGCTTGGTGAAGGCCGCAAGCCCGGCACGGAACACGCCAGAGGTCGGGAACACCGGGTCGGGCTCAAACGCCGCGAAGGTCGAGATGTTGATGATAACCCCCGCCTTCTGCGCCTGCATGATCGGCGTCACTAACCGGGTCGGGCGCACGGCAGAGAGGAAATAAACCTCCATCCCGCGATGCCAATCCTCGTCGGTCAGTTCCAGCACCGGCGCGCGCGGCCCGTGCCCGGCAGAGTTCACCAGCACGTCGATGCGCCCGTAAGTCTCCATCGTCAGGTCAACCAGACGCTTTACATCATCGTTCGACTGGTTCGAGCCGGTCACACCCACACCGCCCAATTCGCGCGCCAGCACCTCGCCCTTGCCCGAGGAGGACAGGATCGCCACCTTGAAGCCATCCTCTGCCAGCCGCCGCGCCGCACCCGCGCCCATGCCGCTGCCGCCCGCTGTGATTACTGCCACCTTGTCCATCGCGCTCTCCCGGTTTCTGATTTCGCCAAGGCGTGACATGGCGCAGGGCGCAAGGCAATAACCCGCTTGCCTTCGCGCCCGGATCGGTCAGTCTGGGGCGCGACAGAGGAGGGCCGTGATGAGACTGAAGGGCAAAACCGCAATCGTTACCGGCGCAGGCTCCGGCTTTGGCGCTGGCATCGCACGACGTTTTGCCTCCGAGGGCGCGCGCGTCATGGTCGCAGACATCAACGAGGCGGCGGCCCGCGCCGTGGCCGACGAGATCGGCGGCCTTGCGCAAACCGTGGATGTCAGCCGCGACGCGTCCGTCGCCGCGATGGCCCGCGCCGCGTTCGAGGCTTTCGGTCGGCTGGATATCCTCGTCAACAACGCGGGCGTCACCCACCTTCCCGCCGCGATGGAGGATGTGAGCGAGGCCGATTTCGACCGCGTTCTGGCCGTCAACGCCAAGTCGGTTTACCTGACCGCCTGCCACATCGTGCCGCATATGAAGGCAAACCGCGCGGGCGCGATCCTCAACATCGCCTCAACCGCTGGGGTCAGCCCGCGCCCGCGGCTGAACTGGTACAACGCGTCGAAAGGCTGGGTCATCACTGCGACCAAGGCGATGGCGGTGGAACTGGCACCTAGTGGTGTGCGGGTGAATGCGCTGAACCCGGTGGCGGGGGAAACGCCGCTGCTGAAAAGCTTCATGGGCGAGGACACGCCAGAGATGCGCGCGAAGTTCCTTGCCACCATCCCCTTGGGTCGGTTTTCCACACCCGAGGATATGGGTAATACCGCACTGTTCCTGTGTTCGGACGAGGCAAGCATGATTACCGGCGTCGCGATGGAAGTCGACGGCGGACGCTGTATCTGAGCGCGGGGGGTTCACACCCCCGCACCCCCGTGGGATATTTGTGCCAAAGCAATTGGGAGGCAGTTTTGAACGTCGTGAACCTTACTCCGGGCCCCGCTCTGTTTGACCGCTGCTGGAGAGCCCAATGATGCAGGCCGGACCGCGCAACCTGATTACCGATGTGCCCGGCCTGCGGGTCGGCAATGCCGAGGATCACGGCTTGCGCTCTGGTGCGACCGTGCTGCTGGGTGACCGCCCCTTCACCGCTGCCGTGAATGTGATGGGCGGCGCGCCGGGCACACGAGAGACGGATCTGCTGGCGCCCGACAAGCTGGTGCAAGAGGTCGATGCGCTGGTGCTGGCGGGCGGTTCTGCCTTCGGGCTGGACGCGGCCTCTGCCGTGGCGGATGGCTTGAGGGCGATGGGGCGCGGGTTTGTGGTTGGCGACCAAAAGGTGCCGATCGTGCCGGGGGCGATCCTGTTCGATCTGCTGAACGGCGGCGATAAGGCGTGGGTCGAGAACCCATACAAAGCGCTTGGCCGCGCCGCTTTGGCAGCGGCGGCCGAGGATTTCGCGATTGGCAGCGTGGGGGCTGGCACTGGCGCCACAACCGCGACGCTAAAGGGGGGGTTGGGCTCTGCCTCGGTTGTGCTGGGCAGTGGGATTACGGTTGGCGCGCTGGTTGCTGTCAACGCGCTGGGTCAGGTCACGGTGGGCGACGGCGCGCAATTCTGGGCCGCCCCGTGGGAGATCGGGGGCGAGTTCGGTGGTCTGGGCCAACCGCAACGCTTCACGCCGACCGACGAGCCGCAACCGCGAAAACGCATGGGCGAGGCGACCACCATCGCTATCGTCGCCACCGACGCCGCCCTGACGCAGGCGCAAGCGCAGCGCATGGCGACCGCCGCGCATGACGGTATGGCGCGCGCCATCGTGCCGAGCCACACGCCGTTTGACGGCGATCTGGTGTTTGCCGCCGCAACCGGCGCGCGGGCGCTACTTGACCCGGTCACGGATCCGTTCCTGTTGGGCCATGCTGCCGCCTGCTGCCTTGCCCGCGCCATCGCCCGCGCGATTTTTGCGGCCAATGCGCGCCCCGGCGATCTGATCCCGAGTTGGCAAAGCCGCTTTGGCCCGCCCGGCTAAGACCCCTACAAACCGCCGAGCAGCGTCTCGATCAGGGCCGAATCCGCGCGGGCAAGGTCGTCCGGCAGATTGAAATGGTGCAGCCGTGGCGCGATATGGCATGGCACACCCCACGCCGTCGCCAAATCCTGCGCCTGCTCGATAAAAACCGGGCGTTCCGCGCCACCGACCCAGACCGTCACCTCTACCCCCGCGCGCTTTGCCAGCAACGTGGGGCTTTCGGCCAAAGCCTCGCCTGCGTCCAGATGCAGGGTCTCGTTCATCGAGGTCTCGCGCAGGGGCCGCAGATCCCCCAGTGGCGACAGCGGAACCACCCGCCGCAAGCGTGAGGCGACCTCTGCCGCTAAGGGTGCATCCGCGCAGGCCATTCGGGCGGACAGGTGTCCGCCCGCCGAGTGGCCCGTCACCACCACCGGCCCCGCAACCTCGGCAGCCGCCGCGGCGATGCCGCGCGCCACTTCGCCGGTCAACGTGGCAATCCGGGCCTCGGGCGCCAACGTGTAGCCTACCAGCGCGCAGGCCCAGCCACGATCAACCGCACCCGCCGCCAGATGCGACCAATCACGCGGGGCGAATGCCATCCAATAGCCGCCGTGGATAAACACCATCAGCCCACGCGGGCGGCCCTCTGGCAGAAACAAATCATAAGTTTGGCGCGCGCCCGCGCCATAGCTGACCGTCAGCCGCGCCCGCGCGCCCTGCTCGGCGCGAAATGCCGCCGCCTCTGCTGCCCATCGCGCTGGATAGCCGTCGCCTCCGGGAATGAAGGCCGCGTTCGAATAGGCCTCGTCCATCGCCTTGCGTCGCGCATCCATACCGCTCTCCCCTGTCTCGCGCCGAACCTTACGAAGCGCGCATTGCCCCCGCAACCCAGCCTCGCATTGCTGGACATTTGAAGCCCGCCCGTGCAATCCATGGTCCAGCAAATTCATGGAGGCCCCCATGCTAGATTCCGTCACCAACCTTGCCGCCCTTTTGAAAGACCCGACGCTTCTCGCCACCAAGGCCTATGTCGCGGGCGAATGGATCGACGCCGACGATGGTGCCACGTTCGAGGTGATCAACCCCGCCCGTGGCGACGCGATCTGCCGCGTCCCTGATCTCACGCGCGTCGAAACCGGCCGCGCCATCGCCGCCGCCAATGTGGCGCAAAAGGAATGGGCAGCGCGCGCCGCCAAGGAACGCGCCAACATCCTGCGCGCCTGGTTCAATCTGATGATGGAAAATCAGGACGATCTCGCCCGCATCCTGACCGCCGAAATGGGCAAACCCTTTGCCGAGGCGAAGAGCGAAATCGCCTATGGCGCCTCGTTCATCGAGTGGTTCGCCGAAGAGGCCAAACGGGTTTACGGCGAAACCATCCCCGGCCATATGCGTGATAAACGCATCACCGTGCTGAAACAGCCGATTGGTGTGGTGGGCTCGATCACGCCGTGGAACTTCCCCAACGCCATGATCACCCGCAAATGCGGGCCGGCCCTCGCGGCAGGTTGTGCCTTCGTCGCGCGCCCCGCCGAGGCGACGCCGCTGTCTGCGCTGGCGCTTGCCGTGCTGGCAGAGCGGGCGGGGGTGCCAAAGGGCGTGTTCAGCGTCATCACCTCTACCCATGCCTCGGATATCGGCAAAGAGTTCTGCGAAAACCCGATTGTGCGCAAACTGACCTTCACCGGCTCGACCGAGGTTGGGCGCATCTTGCTGCGCCAAGCCGCCGATCAGGTGATGAAGTGCTCGATGGAGCTTGGCGGCAACGCGCCCTTCATCGTGTTCGACGACGCAGATCTGGACGCCGCCGTGCTGGGCGCGATGGCGTCCAAGTTCCGTAACAACGGCCAGACCTGCGTCTGCGCCAACCGTATTTATGTGCAGGCCGGCGTCTATGACGCCTTCGCCGCCAAACTGACCGCCGCCGTCGCCAAGACCCGCGTCGGCGATGGCCTGTCCGACACCGTCGATTTCGGCCCGCTGGTCAACATGGACGCCGTCGCCAAGGTCGAGGAGCACATCGCCGACGCCACCGCCAAAGGTGCGCATGTCACGATGGGCGGGCACCGTCATGAACTTGGCGGTTCGTTCTTCCAGCCCACAATTCTGACCGACGTCACCGACGACATGATGGTCACGAACGAGGAAACCTTTGGCCCCCTCGCCCCGCTCTTCAAATTCAACACCGAAGAAGAGGTGATCGCCAAGGCCAACGCCACCATCTTTGGCCTCGCCTCGTATTTCTACGCACGCGACATCGGCCGCATCACCCGCGTGCAAGAGGCGCTGGAATACGGCATCGTCGGCGTCAACACCGGCCTGATCTCGACCGAGGTCGCGCCGTTTGGCGGCGTCAAGCAATCCGGCCTCGGCCGCGAAGGTTCACACCACGGCATGGAGGACTTCCTCGAGATGAAATACATCTGTCTGTCGGTCTGACGCGAAACCTCGCTTACGTTGAAGGGCGGGAACAGATCCCCGGCCCTTCAACATTTATCTGGGGTAGCACGGGCACCTGCTGTCGCCTTCGGCCCGCCCCGTGTCGCGCGACGCCCCACGCCGCCGCGCCCGCTGCGTTAGGCTGCGGCCAACCTAACCGGAGTGTCCCATGCAAACCGTCACCAAACTTCCCGCCACAAGCACCGTCACCCCCTCCACCGCCACGCTCGACGGATGGGTGGTTACCGAAGGCAACCCGCAGATGACCACATGGGCGCTGCATTCTGCCGCCGATGGCACCATGGTTGCGGGCGTCTGGGAATGCACGCCGGGCAGCTATCACGCCACCTACACCGCCTATGAATACGTCGTGCTGATCGAGGGGCGCATCACCATCACCCCCGACGGCGGCACGCCCGTCACCGTCCGCGCAGGCGATGCCTTCGTGGTGGAAAAGGATTTCAAAGGCATCTGGAAGATCGAGGAAAAGGTGCGTAAGCACTTTGACTTCCGCCTCGATTAAGGCTCAGACCACCTGATCGTCGAACAACAGCATGATGCAATCGTCGTCCGCCGGGGCCAGCACCCGGCGGTCCGCCGCACAGGCGCGCCCGGTCTCGCTGGCGAAGGCGGTGCGGATCGCGTCGAGACTGTCAAAGGTCAGGATCCCCACCAGATAGGGCGCCGCCCCCGGTGTCACCTGCACCACCGGCCCGCGGCTGGTCTCATACCGCGTCAGCCCCGGGAGCGTTTTTGCCAAAGGCACATGCACCGTGAAGTAATGCGCATCAAAGGCCGCAGGATCGGCAGGTTGCCGATAAATCACCACCATCCGTGCCATTTTGGCCCCCTTTTACCCGGCGACCAAGGCGCGCCACTGCGCCGCATAATCAGCAAGGGAAGCTGCTAAATCAACCGGAACTTCAACCGGCTCGGTCCCGTCCAGGGCGCGCGCGGCACCGAACAGCAGGGCCGCGCCAATGCTGGTGCCGGTCCGCGACCGCGCGCGGCGCACTGGCTGGCCGCTCGCTGCCGTCAGCATCCACAGATAGGCCTCGTTCGCAGCAAATGGCCCTTCGACGATCACCGGCCCGGCGGCCCCGGTGATCGCCAGACATTCCGCCGTCATCAGCGCCAGATAGAACCCAAGCGCCGCATCGCGCCGGCCATCACCCCGCGTCTCCTCGGGCCGCCATCCCATTGCCCGCCCCGCAAACGGCCCCGAGGAAGGCTCGACCGCCGGCAACAACATCACCCCTTCAGCCAGCACAGCCGCCATATCCGCAGGGGAGCCAACCAGATCGCGGCCCGCCCGGATCACCTCATATTCCCGCCCGCCCATGAAACGCGCCGAGGGCACCGGGTCGCCCAACGCATTGACGTTAATCAGCGTATCGCGCGCCGGGTCCAGCGGCGTAGCCTTGCCGCCCACCGCCATCGTCACCACCCACGTCCCGGTCGAGACCACGGCGAACGGCGCTTTCTGAGCCATGAGATGCGGCAGTAGCGAGGCGTTGGAATCGTGGATACCGCACACCACCGGCGTCGCCGGGTCCAACCCGGTTTCCGCCGCCACTTCTGGCAAAATCATCCCCAGCACGGTGTCAGAGCGCATCGGCGGCGCCATCCGCCCCTCCAGCCCCAGCCGGGCCACCAGCGACGAAAACGCCCCCACCGCCGGGTTCCACAGATCGGTGTGGCAGCCCAGCGAGGTCACATCGCTCGCCACCCGCCCCGTCAGCCGATGCGCCCAGTATTGCGGCCACGTCACCACCTGCGCCACGCGGTCCGGCAGGCCGGGATCGGTCAGAAATTGCCAGTGCAACTGCGCGCCAAGGTTCAGCCCATGCGCCAAGCGGGGCGAGCCGGTCTCGGCAAAACCCGGCCGCAGCGCGTCATAGGCATTGGCCACGAGGTCCGGCCCGTCATGCTCATAATCCAACACCGGCGCCGCCAGACTGCTGTCCGCCGCCAGTAACGCCGCACACGCCCCATGCGTGGTGATGGAAATCGCATCGACCCGATGCGCGCGATGAAACGCGGCCAGCGCGTCGAGCAGAAAGCGCCAATGCCCCTCGGTATCGAAATGCGGCCAGGGCGGCCCCGGCAAAACCGTATTGGGCCGCGTCACCACCGCGATCTCGGTCAATGTCGCCAGATCGACCAGCGCCAGCTTGGCGTTGGTTTTGCCGATATCAATCACCGCAATGTGGCGTGGCCCCGTCATGGCATATGAAACATTGGCACCAGCGGCACCGAAACCGGCTCGTTATCCGCCTTCACGGCCATGATGTCGGCCATATGCGCCCACCAGCGCCGCATCACCGGGTGATCCGGCAGCGCGTCCATCCCGTGATTCGCCCGCCGCCACAGCACCCCGAACAGCACGTTGGTTTCCCGGTCCAGATGGATCGAGTAATCGCTGACCCCCGCCTCGTGCAGCAACACCACCAGCTCTGGCCAGATCGCATCGTGGCGGCGGCGATACTCCGCCTCCATCCCCGGATTGAGGCGCATCGTGAACGCGTATTTCTCCATCCTCATCCCCTCCGCGCGCGGAACTGCGCCCATAGACGCGGCAGCGCGATTACCCCGATCAGCAACAGCCCGATGAAGATCGACATCACGATCCCCGGCACGTTCAGCAAACCAAAGCCAAAGGTCACTAGCCCCATCACCAGGGCCGCAAGCACCACGCCCGGAATCGTCCCCGATCCGCCAAGGATGTTGACGCCGCCCAGCACCACCATCGTCACCACCTCCAGCTCTGTCCCCAAGGCAATCGACGGGCGGGTGGAGCCAAGGCGAGAGGTCAGGCACACCGATGCCACCCCCGACATCACCCCGGTCAGCAGGAACAGGATGAACTTCACCCGCCCGACCCGGATGCCGGAAAACAGCGCCGCCGTCGCGTTATTGCCAATCGCATAAACCGCGCGGCCAAAGTTGGTGCGGTGTAACAGCACGCCGAACGCCACCGCCAGCAGCGCCACCAAGATCAGCTCGAACGAGAACACATACCAGACGTAGCCTTGCCCGAAATACGCGAAACCCGCCGGGTAGCCGGTATAGGCCTTGTCGCCCAGCACGATGTAACTGATGCCGCGAAACAGGCTCATGGTGCCGATCGTCACCACGATCGAAGGCAGGCCGATTCCGGTCACCAGCACCGCGTTGAACACACCGCACAGCAGGCCAACCGTCACCCCAACCCCCACCAACTCCGGCGTCCCCGCGCCTTGCGTCACCGCATATCCCATCGCGGTCGAGGCCAGCGCCATGATCGACGCCACCGACAGGTCGATCTCGCCCGCAATAATCAGCGGCGCCATCGCGAAGGCAATCATCAACTTCTCGGTGAAGTTATAGGTCGCGTCCGACAGGTTCCACGGATCAAGGAAATAGGGCGAGGCGAAGCTGTTGACGATAAAGATCACCACCACCACGACCAGCAGCAGGCTCTCCCAGCTTTTCACCATGCGCGCGGCCGGGCTGGTCAGACTGTTCGGAAGGTGCCGCCCCTTGGCGACGCTTGCCCCGCTCATGCCACATGCTCCGCTGATTTAAGGATGACGCGGCCCCGCGACCGTCCCTCGGTCGCATTCACCGCAATCGCCAGAATGATCGCCGTGCCGGAAATCGCCATCTGCCAGAACGGCGAGATGCCGATCACCGGCAGCGCGTTCTTGATGACGCCCAGAAACAGCGCGCCCAATAACGCCCCACCGACCGAGCCGACCCCGCCGGCAATCGAGATACCGCCGATCACGCAGGCCGCCACCACGTCCAGCTCAAACCCGCTGGCAATATCGACATAGGCCACCGCATAGCGCGCCACCCACAGATACCCCACCAGCCCCGCCAAAGTGCCAGAGAGAACAAAGGCGGCAAACTGGGTGCGCCCCACGTTGATGCCGGTATAAACCGCCGCATGGGCATTGCCGCCCACCGCAAAGAAACTGCGCCCCAGCGCGGTGCGCCCGACCAGAACCGCGAAAATCGCCACCACCGCAATCGCGCACCACGACAGCACTGGCAGCCCCAGAATATCGGCGCGCGGCAAGGACTTGAACAAGGGGCTCATTTGCTGGTCATTGATCCATTTTCCGCCGGAAATCAGGAAGATGATGCCGCGATAAATCGTCATTGTGCCCAGCGTCACCACGATCGGCGGGATGTTCAGCTTCCACACCAACAGCCCGTTCACCGCACCCAGACAGGCCCCCAGCGCCATCGCCACCGGCAAGATCACCACCATCGGCACACCCGCCACATCCAGCATCGCCGCCACCATGCCGCAAAGCGCCAGCGTCGCGGCAATCGACAGATCAATGCACTTGGTCAGGATCACCACCATCTGCGCCAGCGCCAGAATGATCAGCGGCGCGGTGTCGTTGAACACATTGGCAAGGTTCGACGGTGCCACAAACTCGGGGAACCGCGTGGCGATCAAGCCGATCAGCACCAGGATCGCCAGCGCCAGCAGCGCCTCGCGGGACTTCAACATCCGGCTCATGCCGCCACCCTTTCGCCAATCCCCGCCGCCGCGCGCACCAGCGCCTCGGGGCTCATCGTGGCGCGGTCAAACTCTGCCACCATCCGCCCCTCGCGCATCACGATCACGCGGTCCGACATGCCCAGAACCTCGGGGATTTCCGAACTGACCATGATAACCGCCAACCCTTCCGCCGCCAGTTCCGCCATGAATTCATGCACCGCCGCCTTGGACCCGATATCAATGCCCTTGGTCGGCTCATCCAGAATGATGACGCGCGGCTTGGTCGCGAGCCATTTGGCGATCACCACCTTTTGCTGATTGCCGCCCGACAACAGCCCCACGTCCTGATCCAGCGACGCCGCGCGCAGATCCAGCCGCTCTGTATACTCCCGCGCCAGCGCGAATTCGCGCGCCAGCCGCAAGAACCCGTGGCGCGAGGTGCGCGCCAGCGAGGGCAGCGTCACGTTCTGGTAAATCGGCAAGCCCTTCACCGTGCCCTGCCGCCCGCGATCTTCTGGCACATAAACGATGCCCTGCCCAATCGCCTCGGCGGTAGAGCGGATCACCGCGATATGGTCGTCGATCCGGCACGCCCCCTTGGAGGGCTTGGTAATGCCGAACAATGCCTGCATGAATTCTGACCGCCCGGCACCAACCAACCCGTAAAAGCCCAAAATCTCACCCTTATGCAGGGTGAAGTTGATGTCCTCGAATTCGGTCGGGTGGCAATAGCCCGCCACCGTCAGCACCGGCGCGCCCAAGGCATGGTGGCGCGGCGGAAATATCTGGTCGACCGGACGGCCCACCATCATCTGCACCAACTGCCCCTCGTCCACCTCAGCCATAAGCCCGGCGCCGACCAACTCGCCATCACGGAACACCGTCCAGCGGTCGGCGATGCGAAAGATCTCATCGAACTTGTGGCTGATGAACAAGATCGCCTTGCCCTCGGCCTTCAGCCGTTCCACCAACTCGTAAAGCTCCTCGATCTCCTTGAAGGACAAGGCCGCCGTCGGCTCGTCCATCACCACCACCCGCGCCTCGATCGACAAGGCGCGCGCAATCGCCACCAGATGCTTGTTCGCAATCCCCAGCTCTTTCAGCGGGATCATCGGGTCCAGATCCGCCCCGATGCGCGCCAGCAAGGCGCGCGCCTGCGCCACCATCGCGGCCCGGTCGATCAGCCCAAAGCGCCCACGCGGCGCATGGCCCAGAAAGATATTCTCGGCCACCGACAACTCGTCAAACAGCACGGTCTCCTGATGGATCGCCGTCACCCCTGCCTCTGCCGCTGCCGAAGCGGTGGGAAAGGTGGCGGGCATCCCATCAACCTCGATAACCCCTTCTTCCGGCTGATAGATCCCGGTCAGGATCTTCACCATCGTCGATTTCCCCGCCCCATTTTCACCAATCAGGGCAGTCACTTCGCCCGGATAAAGCTCCAGCGACACGCCGGACAGCGCGCGCACGCCGGGAAAGGATTTGGAGATACCCGATAGCCGCAGCACCGGCCTGTCCGAGGGGGAGGCTTGCATGGTCAAACGCCCATATCAATGAAAAGAAAGGACCCGGCGCAGGGGAGAATTGCGCCGGGCCGGGAACCCTCGCCCGATCAGAAGATCTTGGCGAACTGGTCCACGTTTTTCGCGTCGTAGAAGAACGGATCCGCCATCGCGCCTTCGTTATTGGCGTCCAGCGTCACCTTGCCCATACGGCCCATGTCAAGCACTGCCCCCGGCTTTGCCACGGCCTTCTTCGCCGCCAACTCGTCGGCAATCATCGTCGCCGCATAGCCAAGGTCGATCGGGTTCCAGATCGCAAAGCCCTGCGACGCGCCAGAATGGACATGCCCCGCCATTTCCGACGGCAAACCAAGACCGGTCACGTTGATCTTGCCCACCATCTTGGCGTCTTCCACCGCCTGCGCCGCTGCCTGAATACCCACCGTGGTCGGCGCGATAATCGCCTTCAGGTTCGGGTATTTCTGCATCAACGCCTGCGCTTCACGATAGGATTTGTCGGCCATGTCATCGCCATAGGCAACTTCGTCCAGCTTGATGTTCGGATAGGCCGCCATCGACTTCTTCATCGCCTCAATCCAGGCGTTCTGATTCGTCGCCGTCGCCGAGGCCGAAAGCACCGCAACCTCGCCGCCCTTCGGCATACTGTCCGCCGCCATCTTGATCAGCATCTTGCCGATCAACTCGGTCGAGGAGGCGTTCAGCTGCATCTCACGCCCGGCAGGCGCCACGCCAGAGTCGAACGAGATCACGGTAATGCCGCGCTCCATCGCCTTTTTCAGCACCGGAACCAGCGCGTCCTTGTCGTTCGCCGAAATCGCGATGGCGTCAACCTTCTGCGCGATCAGCGCGTTGACGACCTCGATCTGGCCTTCCGCCGTGGTCTTGGTCGGGCCGGTATAGATGATCTGCACATCGCCCAGTTGCTTGGCCGCCTCTTCCGCGCCCTTATCAACCGCGTCGAAGAACCCGATCCCCAGCGCCTTCACCACAATCGCGATACGTTTCGGCGCCGCGTTGGCACCGTTGGCAAACATTGCGGTCGCAAGCGCCGCGGAAACCAGCAGTTTCTTGAAGTTGCTCATTTGGTCCTCCCTTGAGCGTTTCTGCCGCGCAGGCTCCTATCCCTCCTGCACAGCGCCTTTCCTGTCGGCAGCACCCACTGGCGCCACGATCAGCCGTATCTCCGCCGCCTCCAGCATCTGCGCCTCGCGGTCAGTGATCCCGTCGTCAGTGATGACAACATGGATGCGCGACAGCGGGCACAGGATCAGACTGGACCGGTTGCGGAATTTAGAACTATCGACCAGCACCACCAGCTCATCAGCTTGCCCGATCAGCTTCTGCTCGGCCTGAATCAGCAGCGGATCCGCCTCCATCAACCCCAGCGGCCCCAGCCCCTGCGCGCCCATGAACATGCGCCGCGCATAGAAATTGCGCGTCACGTCATTCTCGAACGGCGACAGGATAATATTCTGCTCGCGGTAGATCGCGCCGCCTGACAGCAGGATGGTATTCTTCGAATGCTTCAGCAAATGCTCGGCAATCGGGAAAGAGTTGGTGAACACCTGACAGCGCCGCGCCGACAGCGGATGCACCATCTGGAAGGTCGTGGTGCCGCCGTTGATGATGATCGGATCACCGTCCGAACACAGCTCCACCGCCGCCCGCGCAATCGCCCGCTTGGCCGCGATATTGATCGTTTCGTTGACCGAGAACGGTCGCCCCGCCAGCCCGACAAACTGCGGTGGCGCAATCGACTCCGCCCCACCCCGCACTCGGCGCAGGCGCTTTTGCACATGCAACGTTGCAATATCGCGCCGGATCGTCGCCTCGGACGCGCCGGTCAGCGACACAAGGTCAATCACCGTCGCAACAGGGCGTTCCTGCACCGCAGACAGAATAATCCGATGGCGTTCGCTTTCGTGCATATCGTCCTCCCGTTTTGTGAAGTTTCCATTGATTCCACTCACTGTCAATCATTTTCAATCATCATTGCCTGTTTGCACTTGCAGCATGATTGTTTTTGACTGTTTATGATTGACATTCCGTCGCAGGCTGGCACATTTGCCCAGAGTTCCGCGGCCCCAATGCGCGCCGCACGAGGGAGGATACCATGCCGATAACCACCGCCGCCAACCGGCTTTCGAACCTATGGGATGACAGCAAAGCCAAGGAGATGACCCAGCCAGAGCTGCTGCTGTATCGCTCCAACCTCCTTGGCTCGGACAAGCGAATCACCAACTACGGCGGCGGCAATACTTCGGCAAAGGTGATGCAGCCCGACCCGCTGACTGGCGAGATGGCCGAGGTTCTGTGGGTCAAGGGCTCGGGCGGCGACGTGGGGTCCATCAAGATGGACGGCTTCGCCACGCTCTACATGGACAAGCTGCGCGCGCTGAAGGGCCTTTATCGCGGCGTGGAACAGGAGGATGCGATGGTGGGCTACCTCCCCCACTGTACCTTCAACCTCAACACCCGCGCCGCCTCGATCGACACGCCGCTGCACGCCTACGTTCCGCGCAAGCACGTCGATCACATGCACCCCGACGCGATCATCGCCATCGCGGCCTCGAAAAACTCACGCGAGTTGACGCAAAAAATCTTTGGCGATGAAATCGGCTGGCTGCCGTGGAAACGCCCCGGCTATGAGCTTGGCCTCTGGCTTGGAAAATACTGTGCGGAGCACCCGGATTCCAAAGGCGTCGTCCTTGAATCCCACGGCCTGTTCACTTGGGACGATGACGCGAAGCTTTGCTACGAAACCACGCTGCGTATCATCAACCGCGCGATGGAATGGTTCGAGGGGGAAACCGCTGGCAAAACCATCTTTGGCGGCGCGAAACATCAAAGCCTTGCCCCCGCCGCCCGCCGCGCCGTTGCCGCCGCGCTGATGCCCGCCATCCGCGGCATGATTTCCGAAGGCCACCCAATGGTTGGCCATTTCGACGACCAACCCGCCGTCCTCGAATTCGTCAACGCGAAGGGGATGGAGCCGCTGGCCGCCCTCGGCACCTCCTGCCCCGACCACTTCCTGCGCACCAAAATCCGCCCGCTGGTGGTCGCCTTTGATCCCGCCAAACCCGACACCGCCGCCACGCTCGCCGGTCTCAAAAGCATGGTCGAGGCCTATCGCGCCGATTACGCCGCCTACTACAACCGCTGCAAACACGCCAACTCGCCCGCCCTGCGCGACCCCAACGCGGTGGTTTACCTCGTCCCCGGCGTCGGCATGTTGACCTTCGCGAAAGACAAAGCCACCGCCCGCATCTCGGGTGAGTTTTATGTCAACGCAATCAACGTCATGCGCGGTGCCTCCACCGTGTCCGAATACTGCGGCCTGCCCGAGCAGGAAGCCTTCGACATCGAATACTGGCTGCTGGAAGAGGCGAAACTGCAACGGATGCCCAAACCGAAATCGCTCGCCGGGCGCATCGCACTTGTCACCGGCGGCGCAGGCGGCATCGGGTCAGCCACCGCCGAGCGGTTCCTGCGCGAAGGCGCCTGCGTCATGCTGGCCGATATCGACGAGGCGGCGCTGGCGGACACCGCCAAGAACCTCACGTCGCGCTATGGCGCCGACGTGGTGCGCACCGTGACCATGAACGTCACCGACGAAGCCGCCGTCATCGCGGCCTACGCCGACACCGCCGTCGAATTTGGCGGCCTCGACATCCTCGTCTCCAATGCGGGCATCGCCTCGTCCGCGCCGATTGAGGAAACCACCCTGGCGCTGTGGAACAAGAACATGGACATCCTGTCCACCGGCTATTTCCTCGTCAGCCGCGAAGCGTTCAAGATCCTGAAAACGCAAGGCATCGGCGGTTCGGTCGTCTTTATCGCCTCGAAAAACGGCCTCGCCGCCTCGCCCAATGCCGCCGCCTATTGCACCGCAAAGGCGGCAGAGATTCACCTTGCCCGCTGCCTCGCGCTGGAAGGTGCGGGTGTGCAGATCCGCGTCAACGTGGTGAACCCCGACGCCGTGCTGCGTGGTTCCAAAATCTGGTCGGGCGACTGGCTGACCCAGCGCGCCTCGACCTACCAGACCGACAAAGAGGGGCTGGAAGAGATGTATCGCCAGCGCTCCCTGCTCAAACGCTCGGTCCTGCCCGAGGATATCGCCGAGGCCACCTATTTCTTCGCCTCCGACCTCTCCGCCAAATCGACAGGCAACATCCTCAACGTGGATGCAGGCAACGTCCAAGCGTTCACGAGGTAAGCCATGACCATGATCCACACATCCCTGATCGAGGCCGAAAACGCCGCCCGCGCAGCGGCGCTTAAATCCGACTACGACAGCTTGGGCGAGCGCCTCGCCCGCCAAGGCATCGACATCAACGCCGTCAAGGCAAAGGTCGCCCGCTACGGCGTCGCGGTTCCCAGCTGGGGCGTTGGCACCGGCGGCACCCGCTTTGCCCGCTTTCCGGGTGAAGGCGAGCCGCGCCACATCTTCGACAAGCTCGACGATTGCGCCGTCATCCAGCAACTGACCCGCGCCACCCCCACTGTCTCGCTGCACATCCCGTGGGACAAGGCGGACCCAAACGCGCTCCTTGCCAAGGCCAAATCCCTTGGCCTCGGCTTCGACGCGGTGAACTCCAACACCTTCCAAGATCAGCCGCAGCAGCGCGCCAGCTACAAATATGGCTCGCTGTCGCACACCGACGCGGCCACCCGACGCCAAGCGGTTGACCACAACATCGAATGTATCGAGATCGGCGCGGCGCTTGGGTCCAAGGCGCTGACGGTCTGGGTTGGCGACGGCTCCAACTTTCCCGGCCAAGCCAACTTCACCAGGCAATTCGAGCGCTATCTCGACAGCCTCGCCCAGATCTACGCCCGCCTGCCCGACGATTGGCGCCTGTTCACCGAACACAAGATGTATGAACCGGCCTTCTATTCCACGGTTGTGCAGGACTGGGGCACCAACTACCTGATCGCGCAAACCCTTGGCCCCAAAGCGCAATGCCTTGTCGATCTTGGCCACCACGCGCCCAATGTGAATATCGAGATGATCGTCGCCCGCCTGATCCAGTTCGGCAAACTCGGCGGCTTTCATTTCAACGATTCCAAATACGGCGACGACGATCTCGACACCGGCTCCATCGACCCCTACCGCCTGTTTCTTGTCTTCAACGAGTTGGTGGACGCCGAGGCGCGCGAGGGTTTCAACCCGGCCCATATGCTGGATCAGAGCCACAACGTCACCGACCCGATCGAAAGCCTGATGGCCTCGGCGATGGAGGTGCAGCGCGCCTATGCGCAGGCGCTGTTGGTAGATCGCACGGCGTTGGAGGGCTTCCAGACGACGAATGACGCGCTGATGGCAACCACCGCGCTAAAACACGCGTTCCGCACGGATGTCGAACCGATCCTTGCCATGGCGCGGGCAGAGGCTGGCGGTGCCATCGACCCCATCGCCACCTACCGCCGCGCTGGCTACCGCGCCCGCGTCGCGGCAATCCGCCCTGCGGTCAGCGGCGCTGGCGGCGGCATCGTGTAAAGCAATAGGGCGCACCGCAAGGCGCGCCCCAACTCTGCCACCGCTCAGGCCCTATTCGCCCAGCTTGGCATGAACCTCTGCCAGATCGACCTCGCCCAGCGGCATCTTGTTGCCGGGGTTTTCAAAGTCGTATTTGAACAGGTTGAAGTCCTTCTTGTAGATTTCATAGACCAGATGTTTCGACAGATCGTCAAAGTAATCCTCGACCGGGTGCAGCCGCTTCGGCCCATGCCCCTCGCTTTCGTTGAAGCGCGGGATGGTTTTCAGATCAATCGCGTTCTTCACCTCGATGTTGTCGAGAACATGCTGCATCCCCTCGTCGAACTTTTCGGTGAAAAAGATGTGGTCATAGCGCCCGCCGTTCAGGATGAAGGTCGAGATATGCCCCGACATCGCCGACCAATGGATATCCGGCTCCATCGGTTTGCGCCAACGGATGGTGTCGCGCGCGAACAGCAGAAAGCGGCGGAAACTGGCGATCTGGTCAAACTCGAACCCGTTTTCGGGCGAGCCCACCTCGATGCCGTATTTCTGCGTCAACAGCGGCACCATGTTGCCGCGATAGCGTTTTCCGTTGCGCTGAATGCCACAGATCTTGTCGAAAAACGACGACAGGATGCGCGTGTAGGGATTGCGCACGCAGGTGAACGAATATGACGCATGCGTTTTCACGTTCTTCTCGATGAGCGGCTGGCTCGCCTCGATCGCCCATTTGTGCATACCCGTGGTTGCATCGTGGATATCGCCATCGAAAAAGCGCCCATGATCCGCGTAGAACATGATCTGCCCGATCGTCGAACAGGCACATTTAGGAACAACACGATACACGACGCTTTCGCTTTCGGTCATCCAGGTACCAGGAAAGCCCATTAACTCATTCCTCCAAGACCCGGCAGCGGTCAGTTTTCACCACCCGGGACAATCCGCCATAAAAAAGCAAACAAACTCTGTCTTTTCAATGACCGATCAAGCTATTTAGAAAACATTACGATTGTCGAGTGGATTTGGTTTCGCAGCATGGCCCGGATTGCATACATTCTGCTGTCTCACAAGGATCCCGAGGGGATCATCGCCCAGGCAGAGCGTCTGACGGCGGTTGGCGATTTCATTGCGATCCACTTCGACGGCAACTCGAAAAAAGAACACTATGACGCGATCCGCACCGCGCTGAAGGACAACCCCAACGTCGCCTTCACGCCGCGCCGGGTCAAATGCGGCTGGGGAGAGTGGAGCCTTGTCGAGGCCACCCTTCTCGCCACGACCACCGCGCTAGAGGCTTTCCCGCGCGCCACCCATTTCTACATGCTCTCGGGCGACTGCATGCCGATCAAATCGGCCGAATATGCACACACCTTCCTTGACCGCAACGCGGTGGACTACATCGAAAGCTTCGACTTCTTCCGGTCCGACTGGATCAAGACCGGCATGAAGGAAGACCGCCTGATCTACCGCCATTTCTTCAACGAGCGAAACCACAAGTGGCTGTTCTACACCTCGGTCGAGTGGCAACGCCGCCTCGGCCTCAGCCGCAAGGTGCCCGACGACCTGCAAATCCAGATCGGCAGCCAATGGTGGTGCCTGCGTCGCCGCACCGTCGAGGCGGTGGTGGATTTCTGCACCAAACGCCCGGACGTCCTGCGTTTTTTCCGCACCACATGGATCCCGGACGAAACCTTCTTTCAAACCCTGGTGCGCCATCTTGTGCCGGAACAGCAAATCCAGTCGCGCACGCTGACCTTCCTGATGTTCTCCGACTACGGTATGCCGCTGAACTTCTACAACGATCAGTATGACATGCTGGTCAGTCAGGATTTCCTGTTCGCGCGCAAAATCTCGCCCGACGCGCAGGATCTCAAGCTGCGCCTCGGTCGCCTTTATGCCGCCACCAACGTGCAATTTCCGATCTCGAACGAGGGGCAAAGCCTGTTCAAATTCCTTGCCGGGCGTGGCCGCATCGGCCGCCGCTTTGCGCCGCGTTTCTGGGAAACCGAATCCTCGCTGGGACGCGAGCGGGAGTTGATGATCGTCACCTGCAAGAAATGGCACGTCGCCAAGCGCCTTGTTGACCGGGTGCGGCAGGTCACCAACCTTCCCGCGATCGACTACCTGTTCAACGAGGAATCGACCCCTCTGCCGGATCTTGGGGGCATCCAGACCACGCTGGAAAAACGCACCCGCCACCGTCGCGCGCTGATGCGGATGCTGTTTGATTATTATGACACCGACCGTCTCATCATCTGCCTCGACCCCTCGAACCTCGACCTGATGCAGGATTTCTACACCGACCGCTGCACCACCCGCCTGCTGGAAATCGAGTGTGAATTTTCCGACGACTATCTGGTCGGCCACGCCCGCCGCGTTGGCTTGGCGGGCGAGCGGACGCCAAAAGACACCATTGACCGCCTGCTGCCGACCATCCGTTACGACGTCAAATTCGAAAGCGACAAGATCAGCGACGCCAACTTCGGCGAGTTCTATCGCCTGCGGGAACGCGCCACGGTCGATGAAAACACGCCACCCCTTGCCGCCTTTCTTGCCGTGCCCCTCGATCAGGCACGAGAGATCGCCGCAACCCATTTCCTTTACGTCGACTGAACCCGAGGATCCGATGCCCTACACTTACGACCCGCAAAACATCTTTGCCCGCATTCTGCGCGGCGAGATTCCCAACAAGACCGTGCTGGAAACCCCGCACAGCCTCGCGTTTCACGATATCCACCCGCAGGCGCCAATTCATGTGATGGTGATCCCCAAGGGCGCCTATGTGAACTACGACCACTTCGCCACGGACGCGACCGATGCCGAAATCCTCGATTTCACCCGCACTGTCGCCCGCGTCGGTGCGATGCTGGGTGTGCTGCCGGGCGACGGCGGCGCGGGCTATCGGCTCATCAGCAACGCAGGCCCGCACAGCCATCAGGAAGTGCCGCATCTGCACGTTCACCTGCTGGGCGGCCGCCCGCTGGGCCTCCTCGTCGCCCCGGTGAACTGACGCCATGACACCAGCCGGATGGGGCAAGCGCCCCGTCCGCCGCTGCTAAACGCCGGTAAGCCTTACTCCCAGCATCCGCCGTCCATGCTCGCGCCACAGCGCGGGCAAGGCCAGCAGCATCAGGCAACTGATCGCCATCACCGTCTTGGTGCCAACGCCAAACGGCCCATATTCCCTGTCCAGATAATAGACGCCGTAGACCAGCACGACATGCCAGGCATAGGTCTGCAACGAATGCCGCCCGATCAGCCGCAGATAGGGCAGCGCCAACAGCGCCCTCACCCCCGCCGCAATCGCTTGCACCGCACGGCTTTGCGCCCGTGGCCCCGCCACCACCACCCAAGCCACCAGCGCCACCGCCGACGCAAAGCTCATCAGATAGACCAGCCCGAAACTCGGGCGGATCGACATCGCGTTGAAGGCGGTCATCTGCTCCCACGTCACCCAGCCATGCGCGGTGGCGATGCGGATCGGCAAGAAGAACACCAGCACCATCAGCGCCAATTTCGGCAGCGTCGTGCGTTCGGGCGCCAGAAACCGCCCCCAATCGATCGCGCCCTGCTGCGTCAAGGTGCCCAACACCATGCCCGACATGAACACGATCTGCCACGCCAGCGGATTGAAACTGCCGCGCAGGCCCTGCCCGTCGCTGGTCAGCGCCAGCGCGTGCAGCGGCGCGCCGATCAACTGATCCACCCCGGTCTGCGCCGCCATCCACACCAGCACCGACAGCGTCAGCACCGACGCCCAGCGCCCCTCGCCAATCCACATGATCAGCGGCGGCGCCACCAGCAAATACAGGATATATTGCGGCAGAATATCCATGTAGGTCGGCTGAAACACCAGCCCCATCATCGCCAATATCCGCACCGGATCGCCGGGGTTTGCCGTCCCCGTCCAGTTGCGAAACGCCTCGACGCCATCGGGCAACGTGCCCCGCGCGATAAACACCAGCGCGATCACCCCCATCGCATAGACATACAGCTCCAGCGCCCGCCGCCAGATGCTGTGCCGCATCGCACGATAGCCACGCCGCTGCATCCGGCCGTATTGGATCAACCCGATCAGAAAGCCCGACAAGAACACAAATCCCTGTGCGTCCTCGACAAACATCACCTGACCAAGGGTGAAATCCTGAAGCCACAGCCCTCCGGTCAGCACCAGATGGTTGATAAGCATGAATGTCAGGAAGAACCCTCGCATCCCGTCGAGGATCTCGATGCGTTTCATTACAGTTGCACCATTTTCACGAACCCAAGCCCGCTCAATCTACGCCCGGGATCGGCCCCAAACCAGTGCGCTTGCAACGAACCTGCGTCACGAACCCGCTATGCGCGGCTCTTCGCTCAGGGTGCCTCCAGACGCGCCAAAGCCGCAGCTTCCGGGTCGCGCCCCCGCCCATTTGCCGCGATCCTGATACGGCAAAACATGGAGCGCGCAATGACCCTAACCTTCACCCCGCTGCCAACCGAAACCGTCCGCGCCCTGCAATCCGGCGCGCCCGATGCGCATGGCCATATCCCCGAGCGGGCAATCTCGTCCGGCACCGGCACGCCCTGCCGCCACTGTTTGGCTCAGGTGCCACAGGGCAAGGAATACCTCATCCTCGCCCATCGTCCCTTCCCCGCGCCGCAGCCCTATGCCGAAACCGGCCCGATCTTCCTCTGCGCCGATCCCTGCCCGGCGGGCGGCGGCGCGCAGGTGCCCGCCATGCTCGCCTCGCCGCAGTATATCCTGCGCGGCTACGACACGCGCGACCGCATCGTTTACGGCACCGGCGGCGTGATCCCGACGCAAAACATCCCAATCCGCGCAGCCGAGCTTCTGGCGCAGCGTGACATCGCCTACGTCCACGTCCGCTCTGCCGCCAACAACTGCTATCAGGTGCGCATCGACCGCGCGCAGTAGCCTCAGGGCCTCAGTCCGCCACCCCCACCACCTGCCGCCGGAAGGGCAGCGCGTCGCCAATATCCGCGCTGTCCATCTCCTCGGCATAGCGCCGCCCGGCGTAGGTCGCCCAAGCGATCGGCGCCGGCGCCTCTGCATCGCCAATCACCCGGACCGAGCGTAGCCCCGCCTCGGCCCACTCCGCCTCGCGCGCGCGCAAATCCTGATACAGCCCGTCCTGCCCGACCCGGCTCGTCACCATCACCACCGCGTCACAGTCCAGCACGCCCAGCCGCCCGGTATAGGTGCACTCCACCTCCACTCCGCCCGCCAACACCGCGCCAACCGCCCGGTTCAGGTGCAGCGTCACGCCCAGTTCCAACAGCCGCCGCTGGATCACCCCCTGCTCCAGCGTGTTGTCGCTCCACTCCGCCGCTTTCGCCGCGGGCGTGACAAACTCCACCGCACAGCCCCGCGCCACCAGCAGTTCCGCCAGAACCGAGGCCATGTAGTAGTGGTCGTCGTCATAGATCACCACGCGCCCACCCGAAGGCCCCGCCCCCGCCATCAGATCATCGGGTGAATAGACCGGCATCGTCGCATCCATCACGCCGGGTTCCAGATGATAGCGCGCCACCACGTCGCGCCGCCAAAGCGCGCCAGTCGCCACACAGACATGATCGACGCCAAAGGCCAGCACGTCCTCTGCCGTCAACCGGCTGTCAAAGAACACTTCGACATTCGGCATCGGCGCGATTTGCCCCACCCGGTAATCCGCCACCCGGCCCCAGGCCGCCAACCCCGGCAAGCGGCGCTCTTGCGTCACGCGCCCGCCAAGACTGCGCCCGGCCTCGGCCAGCGTCACCGCATAGCCGCGCATCCCCAACACCCGCGCCGCCTCCAGCCCCGACGGGCCACCGCCGACAACAAGAACCGAGCCACTCTCCCCCTTCGCGCGCACGCGCTCCGGGTGCCAGCCCTTGCGCCACTCCTCCATGAACGCCGGGTTCTGCGTGCAGCGGCTGATGCCCTGCGTCATGTCGCCCGACACGCAGATATTGCAGCCGATACATTCGCGAATATCCTCGATCCGCCCCTCGTCGATCTTGTTGGGCAGGAACGGATCGGCAATCGAGGGCCGCGCCGCCCCGATGAAATCCAACACCCCCGACCGGATCTGCCGCACCATCGCATCGGCCGAGGTAAAGCGCCCCACCCCCACCACCGGCTTCGGTGTCAGCGCCTTGATCCCGGCAACCAGCGCCTCTTGCGCGCCCTCCTCAACGAACCGCGAGGTGCCAGAGCATTTCTCCCACGTCCCCTGCGCCAGATCCCAAAGATCGGGCAACTCGGCATGGCTCGCGATGAACTCGCGCACCTCCTCGTTGGAAAACCCCTTTGGCCCCTCCTCATGCAAGGACAGCCGCAGCGAAATCGCCATCTCTCCCTTAGTCTCCTCGCGCCCCTCCTCGATCACCTCACGCAGAAACCGCGCCCGGTTTTCCAGCGAGCCGCCATATTCATCATCGCGCTGGTTGGTCGCCCGGCTCAGGAAATGCTGCAAAATGCCAAAACCATGCGCGCCATACAGGCAGACAATATCAAACCCCGCCTGTTGCGAGCGGCGAAAGGCGGCGCGATACCAACGCCGCAGATCGCGGATATCCTGCCGGTCCATCGCGCGCGCCTGCACCGGGTCAGAGGTAAAGGTCAGGATAGGCCCCGCCGACACCGCCCGCGGCACCTCGCGCGTGTAAAGGTTAGGCCCGTTGATACCGGAGTAAGCCAGCTCAATCCCCGCCAGCGCACCATGCGATTTCATCGCCTCGGCCATCTTCGCCAAGGGCGGCACGTCGCGGTCATCCCACAGGCGCAACTCGATGAACGGCGTGATTTCCGAGGTGTGGTGAATCTCGACCTGCTCGGTAAAGATCACGCCCCAGCCGCCCTCGGCCTTGGTGCGCCGCATCTCCACCGCCGCCATCGGATCGCGATAACCCGCGCCATTGCAATGCGGCACCTGAAAGAACCGGTTCTTCGCAACCTTCGGGCCAATCCGCACTGGCTCAAACAACACATCATACCTTGGATCGCGCGCCATACCTGTTCTCCCTCTTCGCAAACCCATTGGGCCCAAAGCCCCCCCTGTGAGGCAAGAATGCTTTTCCTCGCCCGGGCAAAGCAAAAACCTTCACCAGACAAAGGAAATGATTTCTTTTTCCAAAGCCCCTTCCTGAGCATCCTGTGCCGAAGGGGCGACCGCGAACCGCCCTCGATCTCAGGGCAAAGGTGACAGCGGCGTCGTGTCGTGCTTCAATACCAACGATGCGGCGAACGGATCCCGGTGGCGCCGCGGGGGTTTCACACCCCCGCACCCCCGTGGAGTATTTTTGCCAAGAAGAAACCCGAAGCCCCCTCGCCATGGAGCCCGCGATGACCACCCACGATCTTAGCCTGACGCCGATCGAAGAGCTGCGCGCCAATGTGTCGGTGCCCTTCGCCCAAGCCCATGCGATGCCGAAGTCGGTCTATACCTCGCCCGAATTTCTGGCGCAGGAAATGCAGCACATCTTTGCACAAGACTGGCTTTGCGCCGGGCGCGCCGACGCGCTGCCCAATCCGGGTGATTATCTGACGATGCAGATCGCGGGCGAGCCGGTGATCGTGCTGCGCGACCGTGACGGCGAAATCCGTGCGATGTCCAACGTCTGCCGCCACCGCATGTCAACCCTGCTGGAGGGGCGCGGCAACACGCGCGCCATCGTCTGCCCCTACCACGCCTGGACCTATAACCTTGACGGCACCCTGCGCGGCGCCCCGGCGATGACGCTGAACGAGGGGTTCTGCAAAGACCAGATCGCGCTGCCAAAGGTGCGCTGTGTCGAATGGCTGGGCTGGATCATGGTGACGCTGAACCCCGAAGCGCCCCCGCCCGCCGAAGTGCTGCGCGACGTCGAGGATCTGGTCGGCTACCTGCATATGGAAAACTACGTTGAGGCCTTCCGCGAGGAATTCAACTGGGCGACCAACTGGAAGGTGCTGGCCGAGAATTTCATGGAAAGCTACCATCTGCCGGTCTGCCACGCGGGCACCATCGGCGGCACCGTCGATCTGCTCAAGATGACCTGCCCCGAGGGCCTGCCTGCCTTCAACTACCACTACATTATCAAGAATGACGCGCTTGACCTGACGCTTGCGCATCCCTCCAACACCACGCTGAAGGGGGATGAGCGGCGCACGACGTGGCTGTTGTCGATCTACCCCTCGCTGATGATTACCCTGACGCCGGGCTATTTCTGGTATCTCTGCCTGACGCCCGACGGCCCGGGCCGCGTCAACGTGCTGTTCGGCGGCGGCCTCGCCCCCGAATTCGCCGCCGACCCGAAATCAAAGGAACACTTCGACCGGCTCAAGGCGCTGCTCGATGACGTCAACGTCGAGGATAAAGGCTGCGTCGAGAAGGTCTACGCCGGCCTTTGCGCCGGCATGTCCACCCCCGGCCCGCTCAGCCATCTGGAGCGTCCCAATTTCGACTTCGCCCGCTACATCGCGGGCCGCATCCCTTCGTAACCCAACCCGGAACTCCAATGACCCACACCCGTATCCGCCCGTTCAACACCAAAGACACCTACCCCGAGCAAAAGCTCGACAATGACCTTGCGCAGGCGGTTGTTGCGCGCGGCACCATGGTTTTTCTGCGCGGCCAGTGCCCGCAAGACCTCGACACCGCAAAGAATATCGACAGCCACGATCCCGTCGCGCAGACCCATAAGGTGATGCAAAACATCAAGCAGCTGATCGAAGAATGCGGCGGCAAGATGGAACATCTGTGCAAGGTCGTGGTTTACCTCACCGACGTGCGCCACCGCGAGGCGGTTTACCGCACCATGGGCGAATACATCAAAGGCGTTCACCCCGTCTCGACCGGCGTGACCGTAACCGCGCTCGCCCGCCCGGACTGGCTGGTGGAGATCGACGCGACCGCCGTGATCCCCGACTGATCGCGGCGCCAGCAACAGGAGAAACGCCATGACCTTTTCCCTCGTCGCCCGCTGCCAGGACACCGGGCAGTTCGGTGTCGCAATCGCGTCCTCCAGCCCCGCCGTCGCCGCGCGTTGCGCTTATGCGCAGGCCCATGTCGGCGCGGTGGCCAGCCAGAACGTCACCGATCCCCGCCTCGGGCCGCAAGCGCTGCGCCTGTTGGCCAATGGCGCCACGGCAGCAGAGGCCGCAGCGATCCTGACCCGCACCGCACCCTTTGCCGATTATCGTCAGGTGTTGATCGTCGATGTCCATGGCGGGGCCGCCTGCCATTCCGGCCAGAACGCGCTTGGCCTCTGGGCCGAGGCGCACGGCACCAATGTCGCGGCGGGGGGCAATATGCTGGCCGACGCCGCCATCCCGCAGGCGATGGTCGAGACGTTCATCGCCTCTGAAGGCGCGCTTGCCGACCGTCTGCTGAGCGCGATGCAGGCTGGCCTCGCACTGGGGGGCGAGGCCGGGCCGATTCACTCTGCCGGTCTGAAAATAGTGGCCGAACAGGACTGGCCCTATGTGGACCTGCGCTGCGATTGGGCCGACGACCCCCTCGCCCAGCTTGCCGCCGCGTGGCAGGTTTACCAGCCCCAGGCAGCGGCCTATGTCACCCGCGCGCTCGACCCGCGCGCGGCACCCAAGTATGGCGTTCCCGGCGACGAATAATCAGTTGAACGCGCAGCCGCCCTTGACGCCCAGCGCCTTGAACACCAACGCCGCCGGGCACCAGCCGGTGATTGCCGATTGCATCAGGTTGGCGGCGATGAACACGGTGAACCACACGAACAGCGGTGACACCCAAAGCGTCAGTGCAAGGCTCAACAGGATCATCACCCCGGCGAAAAACAAAACAGCGCGGTCAAGCGTCATTGGCATGGTCCTTTGCTAGCGGCGACCCGGCGTCGCCCTTAGCGATCCAGATAGCGTTTTGGCTAAACAAATTCAAGATAAAGAATATGATTGCCGCTGCACAATCGTATGCATGAAAAACATACGATTTACATACGCAAACCATACGCCGTTTTGGCCCTCAGATCCCGACCTCCAGCCGGGTCAACAGCGCCGCCATCATCGCCTCACACCGCGCCATCTGCTCCACCGTCACGAACTCATCCGGCTTGTGCCCCTGCGCCATTGAGCCCGGCCCGCAGATCACCGTCGGAATACCAAGCCGCTGCGAAAACAGCCCGCCTTCGGTGCCAAAAGCCACCTTCATCGTGCCATTCGCCCCGGTCAGCCCCTTGACGAAATTCACCACGCCCGCATCCGATGGCGTGCCCAAACCGGGGTAATCCCACAACCGTTCCACCACGATTTCCGCCTCTGGAAATGTGCCGCGCAGAGGGGCGACAATCGCCTCCGCCGCCGCGCGCAACCGGGCGATCAGCACCTCGGGATCGTCCCCCGCAAGCGAGCGGATTTCAAAGTCCAGCACGCAGCGGTTCGGCACGATATTGACCTGCACGCCACCATTGAACTTGCCGACATGCAGCGTCGTATAGGGCACATCATAGTCGCCATCGCGCAAGCCATGCTCTGCCACGTCAGCCTGTAACGCCCTGACCGCGTTCAGAAAATCCGCGCCAAGGTGCAGCGCGTTCAGCGCCATCGGCGCCAGCGCCGAATGCCCTTCGCGCCCGATGCAAGTCGCCCGCAGCGCCACCTTGCCCTTGTGCCCGGTGGCCACCTGCATCCCCGTCGGCTCGCCCACGATGCACATCGCCGGCCGCACCGGCGCGCCTTCCAGCATCTCGATCAGGGACCGCACACCCAGGCAGCCGACCTCCTCATCATGGCTCAGCGCCAGATGCAGCGGCACCTTCAGATCGCGCCCTTTCGCCGCCAGCATGGCCGCAATGGCGCAGGCGACAAACCCCTTCATGTCGCAGGCCCCGCGCCCGTAATAGCGCCCGCCCTCCTCGGTCAGCGCAAAAGGCGGCTTGGTCCACGCCTGCCCCTCCACCGGCACCACATCGGTATGCCCCGACAGCATCACGCCGCCGATGCCCTCTGGCCCTACCGTCGCGTAAAGATTGGCTTTTTTGCCCGTTTCATCCGCGATCAGCACCGAGGCGATACCCGCCTCGGCCAGCAGGTCACGGACATAGTCCATCAGGCCGATATTGGGCAGCGAGCTGACAGTCTCAAACGCAAGCAGGCGGTCGAGGATGGCGCGGGTGTTCATGGCTTTCTCCGGATTTGGTGCCGCCACAAAACCCCAAAACGCGCGGCGACGGAACCCCCCTCAAGCAGCTTGACTATGCCGCCGCCCCCTGCGTCAACTCTCCCAAGTCCCAACTTGGAGCGTCGCGTTGCCCCTTCGTTTCACCCTGCGCCAACTGGAATATTTCATCGCGGTGGGCGAGGCCGGATCGGTCGCCCTCGCCGCCAAACGCGTCAACGTCTCGTCACCCTCCATCTCCGCCGCCATTGCGCAACTGGAAACCGAATTCGGCCTACAGCTTTTCCTGCGCCGCCACGCCCACGCCCTCGCCCTCACCGCCGCCGGGCGGCAACTGATGGTCGAGGCCCGCCGCGCCCTCGCCGCCGCCGAGGCGCTGACCACCCTCGCCTCCGACATCGGCTCGGAAATCTCCGGCCCGCTGGCGATTGGCTGCCTCAAGACCTTCGCCCCCCTGATCCTGCCAGAGCTGCGCCACCAATTTGAGGTCGCCCACCCCGCCGCCCGCGTCACGCAATACGAGCTTGACCACGCCGATATTCTCGAGGGCCTCCTGCGCGGAGAGATCGACATCGGCCTGACCTACGACCTCGCCGTGCCGGGCGACGTGGCCTTTCAACCGCTTGCCACGCTGGACCCCTGGGTTATCGTCGCGCCCAGCCATCCCCTTGCAGGCAAACCAGAAATCGTGCCAGAGGATCTGCTGGACGAACCGATGGTTCTATTGGATCTGCCCTATTCCGGCGATTATTTCCTCGGCCTGTTCGACCGCATCGGCACGGCCCCCGTAATTGCCGAACGCACCCGCGACATGGCCGTTCTGCGCAGCCTCGTCGCCAATGGCTACGGCTATTCCCTCATCAACACCCGCACGATTCAGGATCAGGCCCCCGATGGCAAACGTCTTGCCTTCGTGCCGCTGAAGGGCGGATTGCGGCCGCTGAAACTCGGCCTCGCCACCGCGCGCGCCGAATTTCCCCGCACCATGACCACCGCTTTCGCCGAACATTGCCGCGCGATGATTGCGAAAAACGGGCTGCCCGGCTGCAAACCCGCCTGACCTGCGGCATTTTCGGCACGCCCCTTGACCTTCCTGTCACTGGAACCCTTATGTGATAGCGGGAAAGGAACCGTCATGACCGCCCAAACCACCGCCGCCCTCTCCACCACCCTTGATGTCGAGGGCATGACCTGCGCCTCCTGCGCCGGACGGGTCGAGCGTGCCGTCAAGGCGCTGCCCGGCGTCACCTCGGCCAGCGTAAATCTTGCGATGAACACGCTGCACGCAGATTTCGGCGCAGACGTCACCCCGCAAACCATCGCAGAGGCGGTGCGCAAGGCAGGCTACGGCATCGGCACTGAGGACACAAAGATGCTGGTCGAGGGCATGACCTGCGCGTCGTGCGTCGCGCGCATCGAACGCGCGCTGGTCGCCTATCCCGGCGTAACCGGGGCAGAGGTCAACCTTGCCACCGGCACCGCCACCGTCCACCATTTGGCCGGTGCCGTCACGCCCACGGAAATCGCCAGCGTCGTCAAGCGCGCGGGCTACGACGCCACCCCGTTTCGCCGCGAAACCTCGGCATCCACCCAGCGCCATGCCGACGAATCCGCCCGCCAAAAACGCGCCTTTCTGCTCGCAGTCGCGCTTACCCTGCCCATCTTTATCCTTGCGATGGGCGCCCATGCGGTTCCCGCCTTCCATCACCTCATCATGCGCAGCATGGGCGAGCACACCAGCTGGCTGATCCAGTTTGCACTAACCACCCTCGTCCTCGCCTTCCCCGGCCGCCAGTTCTTCAGCCACGGCGTCCCGGCCCTGCTGCGCGCCGCACCTGACATGAACTCTCTGGTCGCCCTCGGCGCCACCGCCGCCTGGGGCTTTTCCACCATCGCCACCTTCGCTCCCGGCCTGCTGCCGCAAGGCGCTGTCGAGGTTTATTTCGAGGCCGCCGCCGTCATTGTCACCCTGATCCTGCTGGGCCGAATGCTGGAAGCGCGCGCCAAAGGCCAAGCCGGGCAGGCCATCGCCCGCCTCATCGGCCTTCGCCCCACCACCGCGCATGTCACCCGCAACGGGACTGACCTTGACCTGCCGATTGAGGAGTTGCGCGGGGGCGACATCGTCCTCGTCCGCCCCGGCGAGCGTATCCCTGCGGACGGCATAGTCACCGAGGGGCATTCTTGGGTCGATTGCGCCATGCTGACCGGCGAACCTGCCCCGGTAGAGACCCTTGCGGGAGCCGAGGCAATTGGCGGCACCGTGAACGGCACCGGCGCGCTGACCCTGCGCGTCACGCGCACCGGCGACGACGCCACCTTGGCCCGCATCATCCGCATGGTCGCCGACGCGCAAGGCGGCAAGCTGCCCATACAGGCGCTGGTCGATCGCATCACGCTTTGGTTCGTCCCCGCCGTCATCACCGTTGCCACGCTGACCGTGATCGCATGGCTTGTCTTTGGCCCCAGCCCCGCGCTTGGGAACGCGCTGGTGGCGGGCGTGTCGGTCCTCATCATCGCCTGCCCCTGCGCGATGGGCCTCGCAACGCCGACCTCGATCATGGTCGGCACCGGGCGCGGCGCCGAACTCGGGTTGCTCTTCCGCAAGGGCGAGGCCCTGCAACGCCTTGAAAGCGCAAAGCTTATCGCCTTCGATAAAACCGGCACCCTGACCGAAGGCCACCCCCGCCTGACCGAACTTTCCGTGGCGCCCGGCACCGACCTGAACGAGGCCCTAACCCTGATCGCGGCGGTAGAGGCGAAGTCAGAACACCCCATCGCCCGCGCCATTGTGGCCGAGGCAGAGGGGCGCGGCCTGACCCTGCCGCCCGCCACCGACTTCACCGCCACCCCCGGCATGGGCGTCTCGGCCACCGTGTCGGGCCACGCCATCATGGTCGGCGCCGACCGCATGATGACCGGCGCCAGCATCGACGTTGGCCCGCTTGCCAGCACCGGCAACCGCCTCGCCGCCGAGGGTAAAACCCCGCTTTATGCCGCCATTGACGGCCAGATCGCCGCAGTCATCGCCGTCACCGACCCGGTGAAACCGCAAGCCGCCGACACCATCGCCGCGTTGCATAACCTTGGCCTCAAGACCGCCATGATCACCGGCGATAACCGTCAAACCGCCGAGCGCATCGCCAAGACGCTTGGCATCGACACCGTGATTGCAGAGGTGCTGCCCGAAGGCAAAGTTGCCGCGATCCAAGGCCTTAAGGCCAGCCACGGCACCGTTGCCTTTGTGGGCGACGGCATCAACGACGCGCCCGCCCTTGCCGCCGCCGACGTGGGCATCGCCATCGGCACCGGCACCGACGTGGCCATCGAGACCGCCGATCTGGTGCTTATGTCAGGCGACCCCGCGGGCGTGGCACAGGCGCTGCGCCTAAGCCGCGCCACCATGCGCAACATCCACCAAAACCTCGCCTGGGCCTTCGGCTACAACGTCGCCCTGATCCCCATCGCGGCAGGCGCACTTTACCCGATCAACGGCACCATGCTTTCGCCGATGCTGGCGGCGGGCGCGATGGCCGCCTCGTCTGTCATCGTGGTTTCCAACGCGCTCCGCCTGCGCCGGTTTGAGAAGGGTCAACGATGAATATCGCCGAGGTCGCCACCCGCGCGGGCCTGCCGCCCAAAACCATCCGCTATTACGAGGATATCGGCCTGATCCATCCGCGCCGCCAAGCCAACGGCTACCGCGCCTTCGCCGAGGCGGACCTGCACAAGCTGGCCTTCCTAGGTCGCGCCCGTGGCCTTGGTTTTTCCATCGAGGAATGCCGCACCCTGCTTGCCCTTTACGAGGACCAAAGCCGCGCCAGCGCCGACGTCAAGGCGCTCGCCCAACGCCACCTCACCGCAATCGACGCGAAAATCGCCGAACTGCAAGCGATGCGCGCCACCCTGTCCGACCTCGTCCACCACTGCGCGGGCGATCACCGCCCCGATTGCCCGATCCTTGCCGACCTTGCCGGCGCCGCCCCCTGAACCCCGCTTTCCATCGGCCCCCGCAGCGGTCTATGCTGCACCGATAGAGGAGGCGCATTTGGCACCCTTTGGTAAAGATCTGCACCCCGGCGCGGCGGAGTTTTCCGACGCAGCTTGGCTTGACGTGCTGACCGCCGTCGAAGGCACCTATAGCGATCTGGTCGATTATCAGGAGCGTCTGGAGCGTCAGAACGCCGAGTTGGAAGGTATGCGCGCCTTCCTCGGCTCCATCCTCGCCTCGGTGTCTGACATTCTCATCGTCGTTTCCCGCACTGGTATGGTCGAGGAAACCAGCGCCTCTGTCGCGACCCGCGCCGGGCGCCCGCGTGGCGCATTGGTCGGCCGCACCCTCACCGATCTTTTCGCGCCGACAGACCAAGCCGCCCTTGCCGACGCGCTGCATCGCGCCGCCACCGCGCGCGCCTCTGTCACGCTGGAGGCCGGGCTGATGACCCCCGGAGGCCCGACCCCGGTCGAACTTAACCTCTCACCCCGCTTTGATGATCGCGGGCGCGCGGCGGGCGTTGTGTTGATGGGCCGCCCGTTGGGCGAACTGCGGCAGGCCTATGCGCAACTGGCCGACAGCCATGCAGATCTGAAATCGGCGCAGGCGCAACTGGTGCGCGGCGAAAAGCTCGCCTCGCTCGGTCGCCTGCTGGCCGGTGTCGCGCATGAGCTGAACAACCCGATCAGCTTTGTCTACGCCAACACCCACGCGCTCGACCGTTACGCCACCAAGTTTGAGACCTACTTCGATCGCGTTCAAAACGGTGCCAGCCGCGAGGAACTGGTGCGCCTGCGCGAAGAGCTGAAGCTTGACCGCGAGGTGCGCAATCTGCGCGATGCGGTCGAAGGTGCGCGCGACGGCGCCGCCCGTGTGCGCGATATTGTCGAGGATCTGCGCCGTCTGTCGTCGGATGGCACGGGTGAGATGGTCAGCTTTGATCTGGTGGACTGCACCCGCGTTGCGGCCAACTGGGTCATTCGCGGCTCGAAACGTCAGGTCGCGTTGCACTTCGCCGGGGCAGATCGCCTGATGGCGCTGGGTCGCCCGGGCCATATCCAGCAGGTGGTGATGAACCTTGTGCAGAACGCTGTTGACGCGATGGAGGATCAGGCCGACGCCGCCATCACCATCACGCATCTAGCCGAGGGTGATTTCGCCGTCCTGCAAGTGCGCGACAACGGTCCCGGCGTTCCAACCACGGTCGCGACCGAAATATTTGACCCGTTCTTCACCACCAAACCGGTTGGGCGCGGCACCGGGCTTGGCCTTTCCATCTCTTATAAGATCGCCGAGGAACACCACGGCGCGCTGCGCCTGTGCGAGACGGCCCCCCCCGGCGCCTGCTTCCGGCTGACCTTGCCGAAAGGCACGCCATGACCACAAACGTCCTTTGGCTGCAATCGGCGGGCTGCGGCGGCTGCACCATGTCGCTTTTGTGCGCCGAAGACCCCAATGTCTTTGACTTGCTGGAGGGCGCGGGCATCCGCATGCTCTGGCATCCCGCATTGAGCCGCGAGACCGGGGCAGAGGCGCGCGCCATCCTTGATGCCATTCTGGCGGGCACCGAACGGCTGGACGTCCTGTGTGTTGAAGGCTCGATCACCCGTGGCCCCAAAGGCACCGGGCGCTATCACATCCTGTCAGGCACAGGCGCGCCGATGCTCGACTGGGTCCGCCGCCTTGCCCACGTCGCGCGCCACGTCGTCGCGGTCGGCTCTTGCGCGGCGTTCGGTGGCGTCACATCGGCGGGCGGCAACCCCTCGGACGCGGTCGGCCTGCAATATGAGGGCACCCATCCCGGCGGCGCACTGCCTGCCAGCTTCCGCGCCGCCTCTGGCCTGCCCGTCATCAATGTTGCAGGCTGCCCGACCCACCCCGACTGGGTGACGGAAACCCTACTGATGCTGGCCGATGACAGCCTGACCGCCGCCAGCCTTGATGGCTACAACCGCCCCCGCTTCTACGCCGATCACCTTGTCCACCATGCCTGCCCGAAAAACGAGTTTTACGAATACAAAGCCTCTGCCCGCGCCCTGTCGGAAATGGGCTGCATGATGGAAAACCTTGGCTGCGTCGGCACCCAAGCGGTCGGCGATTGCAACATCCGCCCGTGGAACGGCGACGGCTCTTGCACGCGCGGCGGCTACCCCTGCATCAACTGCACCGCGCCGGAATTCGAAGAACCGCGCCACGCCTTCACCGAAACACCCAAGATCGCGGGCATCCCGGTCGGCCTGCCGTCTGACATGCCAAAGGCGTGGTTCATGGCGCTCGCCTCGCTGTCCAAAGCGGCGACGCCACCCCGCATTGCCTCCAACGCCACCGCAGACCGCATCCGCGTGCCCCCCACCCTCAGGAAACCCAAAGCATGAGCGAACTGCTGGTCGGGCCTTTCAACCGGGTCGAGGGCGATCTGGAAATCCGTCTGCAAACCGACGCGGGAAGGGTCAAAGCCGCCTACGTCAATTCGCCCCTTTTTCGCGGGTTTGAGATGATGCTCTTGGGCAAAGATCCCCGCGACGCGCTGACGCTGACGCCGCGCATCTGCGGCATCTGCTCGATCAGCCAATCCGCCGCCGCCGCGCGCGCCTTGGCCGCCGCACAAGGCATCACCCCCACGCCAGAGGGCGCGCGCACCGCCGCGATCATTCATGCGGTCGAAAACCTGTCTGACCACCTGACGCACTTCAACCTGTTCTTCATGTGCGACTTCACCCGCCCGGTTTATGCCAGCCACGCGTGGCACCCCCGCGCCGTGCAGCGTTTCACCGCCATGCAAGGCTCCGCCGTCCGCCAAGCGGTCGAGGCACGCGCAGCATTGATGCACATCCTTGGCCTGCTTGCCGGAAAGTGGCCGCACACGCTGGCCATCCAGCCCGGCGGCGTCACAAAATCCCCGACCCAGCGCGACAAGCTACGGATAGAGGTCTCGCTCCGCGCCTTCCGCCGCTATCTGGAAGAGGTGCTGTTCGGCGCGCCGGTCGAGGCTTTCGCCGCCCTCGCCACCCCCGCAGACCTCGCCCGCTGGACCAGTGGCGACGCGGGGCTATTCCTAGAAATCGCTGCCGACCTTGGCCTTGCCAGCATGGGCAAAGGCGCGGGCCGCTACATGTCGTTTGGCGCTTATGCCCTGCCCGATGGCCCTGCCTTTGCAGCCGGCCTATGGGACGGCACCCTGCGCCCGCTCGACACCACCGCGATCCGCGAGGATATTAGCCACGCGTGGATGTTGGGCGGTCCGGCCCATCCGTTCGCAGGCACGACCGACCCCGACGAGGACATGCGGCCCGCCGCCTATAGCTGGTGCAAAGCGCCCCGCCTTGCCGGGCAAACCGTGGAAACCGGCGCACTGGCGCGGCAGGTGATCGACGGCCACCCCCTCGCCCGCGCGCTTGCAACCGACGGCGGCGTGCTCGCCCGCGTCACCGGGCGGCTGTTGGAAATCGCGCGCATCCAGCTTTTGCTCGAAGACCTCACCCGCGCCCTGCGGCCAGAGGAGCGTTTCATGGCGCAAGGCAAACCCGCGATTGATGGACAGGGAGAGGGGCTGGTCGAAGCCGCTCGCGGCGCGCTCGGTCACTGGATACGCATCGAAAAGGGCCGTATCGCGGGCTATCAGATCATCGCCCCCACCACCTGGAACTTCTCGCCGCGCGACGCAAACGGCATACCCGGCCCGGTCGAGGCTGCGCTGGAGGGTGCCGAGGTGCGGGACGGCGAAACCGAACCGGTAGCCGTGCAGCATATCGTGCGCAGCTTCGATCCCTGTATGGTCTGCACGGTGCATTAGCGCGGAAATGCGGCAAAGCCTATTTTAGCAAGAATGAAAGGGCGAAACGTGAGCGATGGTCGCGTGATCCGGGTGCGGGGGCAGGTGCAGGGCGTGGGCTATCGCCCCTTCGTCTGGCAACTCGCCAATCGCCTCTCGCTGCGCGGCGAAGTGCTGAACGATCCCGAGGGCGTTTTGATCCATGTCTGCGGCGATGCGCTAAATGCGTTCGAGCTTTCGCTGCGCAGCGAAGCGCCACCACTGGCGCGTGTTGACGCTGTAGAAAGCACACCGTTCCGCTTTACCGTCACCCCCACCACCTTCCGCATCGCACCTTCGCGCGGCCACGGCGCCGAAACCCGCGTCACCCCCGACGCCGCCACCTGCCCCGCCTGCCGCGCCGAGATATTCGATACGTCAGAGCGGCGCTTTGGCTATGCCTTCACCAACTGCACCCATTGTGGCCCGCGCTTTACCATCCTGCGCGCCCTACCCTACGACCGCGCGCAAACCTCGATGGCCGCCTTTGATATGTGCCCGGCCTGCCGCGCGGATTATCAAAACCCCGCCGACCGCCGCTTTCACGCCCAGCCCATCGCCTGCCCCGATTGCGGCCCGCGGCTGTGGCTGGAGATTGACGGCCAAGAGATAACAGGCGACGCGATTGCCCTCGCGGCGTCGCGGCTGCGGGCGGGCGAGATCGTCGCGGTAAAGGGCCTCGGCGGTTTTCACCTTGCCTGTGACGCGCGCAACCCGACCGCCCTTGCCCAGCTACGCACTCGCAAACGCCGCCCTGGGAAACCCTTTGCGCTGATGGCCACGCCCGCCATCCTGCGCGCCCATGCCATTGTCAGCGAAGCCGAATTCGCGCGTCTCACCGACCCCGCCGCCCCCATCGTCTTGCTGCGCAGAAACGGCCCGCTGCTGCCCGAGGCGATTGCCCCCGGCCAACCGACGTTGGGGTGGATGCTGCCCTATACGCCCCTGCACCACCTGCTGCTGGAGGCCTTCGATGGTCCCTTGGTCATGACCTCCGGCAACCTGTCGGGCGAGCCTCAGGTGATCGCCAATGATGAGGCGCGCGACAAACTCGCCCGCTTTGCCGATGCCTTCCTGATGCACGACCGTGACATCGTCCGCCGTCTGGATGACAGCGTCGAACGCATCCTACCGTCTGGCCCGATGATCCTGCGCCGCGCGCGCGGTCGGGTCCCCGGCACCCTGCCGCTGCCCGAAGGGTTCTGCGCCGCGCCGCAAATCCTTGCATTTGGTGGCCAGATGAAGTCAGCGGTCTGCCTCATCAAGAACGGGCAGGCGCTGCTGTCCCACCACCTTGGCGACCTCGACGATGCGCTGACGTGGGAGGAGTTTCAAAATGCCGACCGTGACTATTCCGACCTCTTCGATCACCACCCCAAGGTGATCGCCTGTGACCTCCACCCTGGCTATCGCGCCAGCCGCCATGCTGCGCAGCGAAGTGCGGCAATTTCTGCGCCTTTAATCGAGGTGCAGCATCACCACGCGCACCTTGCCGCCGCGATGGGCGACGGCGGATGGGCATTGGATCTGGGTCCGGTCGCGGGCATTATCCTCGACGGGCTTGGCCTTGGCACGGACGGCACCATTTGGGGTGGCGAACTGCTTTTGGGTGACTATCTGCACACCGAGCGGATCGCCCACCTTACCCCCGCCCCCCTGATCGGCGGCGATGCTGCAAGCCGCGAACCGTGGCGCAACCTGCTTGCCCGGCTTGACGCCGCAGATCTGGAGGCCGACGCTGACCGCCTGCTTGCCGCGCACCCGGTGGCCTTGCTGCGCCAAGCCGCAAAGGCGGGTGTAAATGCACCGCTGTCCTCGTCCGCCGGTCGCCTATTCGACGCGGTTGCCGCGGCGCTTGGCCTCGCCCATGGCGCGCAAAGCTTTGAAGGTGAGGCGGCGATGGCGCTGGAGGCAGCGGCCGAGGGACATGACGCCGCCCCCTACGCCTTCGCCCACACTGACGCCACCATCGACCCCGCACCGATGTTCCGCACCCTGCTGGCCGACCTTGCAAACGGCGCCCCCGTGGGCCTAATTGCCGCCCGCTTCCACGCGGGCCTTGCCCTCGCCTTCGCCGCCCCCGCCCGCGCACTGGTTGAAACAGGCCGCGCCAAGGCTGTAGCACTCTCGGGTGGCTGCTTCCAAAACGCTACCCTGCTTGCCGCCTGCCTTGACGCGCTTGACGGTATCCCGGTGCTGATCCACCACAACACTCCAGCGAATGACGGCGGCCTCGCTTTCGGTCAGGCGCTGATCGCCGCAGCCCGCAGCATAGCCACACCGGAAACGCGCTAACCGGCATCCTCTGGCTATCGGTCACCTGCTTACCGCCAGCACCCAACAAAAACCCACGCAACCGCCCGCCGTATATAGCTTTTCATGGTCGCCACCCACCACGCGCGAATGTGTCCCATCCCTGCCGCACCCCCGTGCATACCAAAAGGGATGCGGCGCGACAGGCCCCAAGGGCCGAAGCCGAACGAGGGAGGGAAGCGTGAGCCAAGCAATCGAAACATTCTACGACGTCATGCGCCGCCAGGGGATCACCCGGCGCAGCTTTATGAAGTATTGTTCACTCACCGCGGCGGCACTTGGCCTCGGCCCCGCCTTTGTCCCAAAAATCGCCGAGGCGATGGGGACAAAGCCGCGCACCCCGGTAATCTGGGTCCACGGCCTCGAATGCACCTGCTGCAGCGAAAGCTTCATCCGCTCGGCGCATCCGCTGGCCAAGGATGTCGTCCTGTCGATGATCAGCCTTGATTATGACGACACGCTGATGGCCGCTGCGGGCCATCAGGCCGAGGCTGCCCTGATGGATACGATCGAGAAATACAAGGGCAACTACATCCTCGCCGTCGAGGGCAACCCGCCGCTGAACGAAGACGGCATGTATTGCATCATCGGCGGCAAACCGTTTGTCGAACAGCTCAAGATGGCCGCCGAACATGCCAAGGCGATCATTAGCTGGGGCGCCTGCGCCTCCTACGGCTGCGTGCAGGCCGCCTCGCCCAACCCAACACGCGCCACGCCAGTTCACAAGGTCATCCTCGATAAGCCAATCATCAAGGTGCCGGGATGCCCGCCGATCGCTGAAGTGATGACCGGCGTGATTACCTACATGCTGACCTTCGACCGCCTGCCGGAGCTTGACCGTCAGGGTCGCCCTTTGATGTTCTACTCGCAGCGCATCCACGACAAATGCTACCGCCGCCCCCACTTTGACGCGGGCCAGTTCGTCGAACATTGGGACGACGAGAACGCGCGCAAGGGCTACTGCCTCTACAAGATGGGATGCAAAGGCCCGACCACCTACAACGCCTGCTCCACCGTACGCTGGAACGAGGGCACCTCGTTCCCGATCCAATCCGGCCACGGCTGCATCGGCTGTTCCGAGGATGGCTTCTGGGATCAGGGCGGCTTCTACAACCGTCTGCACACGATCAACCAGTTCGGCATTGAGGCCAACGCAGATCAGATCGGCACGGTTGCCGCAGGCGTCGTCGGCACCTCGGTCGCGGCCCATGCGGCGATTTCCGCGCTGAAACGGGCGCAGAAAAAATCGCAGGACAAGGCGCAAGTCGCTCAATCTAAATCAGAAAACACGGGGGCTTAAGGAATGGGCGCGACACCGAACGGCTTCAACCTAGACAACACCGGCCGCCGCATCGTCGTCGATCCGGTCACCCGCATTGAGGGCCACATGCGCTGCGAGGTCAACGTCGACGACCAGGGCATCATCCGCAACGCGGTCTCCACCGGCACCATGTGGCGCGGGCTGGAGGTGATCTTGAAGGGCCGCGACCCGCGCGACGCCTGGGCCTTTACCGAACGCATCTGCGGCGTTTGCACCGGCACCCACGCCCTGACCAGCGTGCGCGCAGTCGAGGATGCGTTGCAGATCAAGATCCCGGAAAACGCCAACTCGATCCGCAATATCATGCAGTTGAACCTGCAAATTCACGACCACATCGTGCATTTCTACCACCTGCACGCACTTGATTGGGTCAACCCGATCAACGCGCTGAAGGCCGACCCAAAGGCGACCTCGGAACTGCAACAGACGGTCAGCCCCTCGCATCCAATGTCGTCGCCCGGCTATTTCCGCGATGTGCAGAACCGGTTGAAAAAGTTTGTCGAGTCCGGCCAGCTTGGCCTTTTCAAGAACGGCTACTGGGACAACCCCGCGTATCTTCTGCCACCAGAGGCAGACCTGATGGCGACGACCCACTACCTTGAAGCGCTTGATCTGCAAAAGGAAATCGTCAAGGTCCATACCATCTTTGGCGGCAAGAACCCGCATCCGAACTGGTTGGTGGGCGGCGTTCCCTGCGCGATCAACATGGATGGCATCGGTTCCGTCGGCGCCATCAACATGGAACGCCTGAACCTCGTCTCGTCGATCATCGAGAAATGTATCGAGTTCAACAACAACGTCTATATCCCCGACGTCATCGCGATCGGCGGCTTCTACAAAAACTGGCTCTATGGTGGCGGGCTGTCCGGTAAATCGGTGATGGCTTATGGCGACATCCCCGAGAATGCGAACGATTATTCATCTGGAAACCTCCACCTGCCGCGTGGCGCGATCATCAACGGCAACATGAAAGAGGTTCATGACGTCGATCAGCGCGACCCCGAGCAGATTCAGGAGTTCGTAGATCACTCATGGTACACCTATGGCACGCCGGGAAAAGGGCTGCATCCGTGGGACGGCGTGACAGAGCCGAAGTATGAGCTTGGCGCCAACGCCAAGGGAAGCCGAACGAATATTCAAGAAATCGACGAGGCCGCTAAATACTCTTGGATCAAGGCCCCCCGCTGGCGCGGCCACGCGATGGAGGTTGGCCCCCTGGCCCGTTACGTCGTGGGCTATGCCAAGGGCCACGAGGATATCAAGAACCAGGTTGACGGCCTTCTGCGCACGATGAACCTGCCGGTCTCCGCGCTGTTCTCCACCCTCGGCCGCACTGCCGCGCGGGCGCTTGAATCCGAATACTGCGGGCGCTTGCAGAAACACTTCTTCGACAAGCTCGTCACCACAATCAGGAATGGCGACTCGAACACCGCCAACGTCGAGAAATGGGACCCGTCCACCTGGCCGAAAGAGGCCAAAGGCGTCGGCGCGACCGAGGCGCCGCGTGGCGCGCTTGGCCATTGGGTCCGCATCAAGGATGGCCGGATCGAGAACTATCAATGCGTGGTGCCCACCACTTGGAACGGCTCGCCCCGCGATACGCAGGGCAACATCGGCGCCTTCGAGGCGAGCCTGATGGATACCAAGATGGAGCGTCCTGACGAGCCGGTAGAGATTCTGCGCACCCTGCACAGCTTTGACCCCTGCCTCGCCTGCTCGACCCATGTCATGTCACCCGACGGTCAGGAATTGGCCCGGGTCAAGGTTCGCTGAAAGGAACAGACCGATGAAAAAGATCCTGCTGTCTCTTGGCCTTATCACCCTTGCCGCCCCAGCCGTCGCACATCCGGGCCACGGCCTCGCCTCGGGTTTTCTGCCCGGCCTGATCCACCCGTTGACCGGTGCCGACCACCTGTCGGTGATGCTAGCCGTCGGGCTCTGGTCCGGTTTTGCCATGCCGCGCCACGTTTGGATGGGGGCCGCGACCTTCCTGTCCGCCATGCTGATCGGCGCCGCGCTCGGCTGGGCCCAAGTCACGCTTCCGGCGGTTGAGGCGGTGATTGTCGCCTCGGTCATCGCGATGGGGCTTCTGACCATCACCGCGCGCGACACGCAGCCGCGCGCACTCACCGCGCTGTCGTTAGTGGCAATCGCCACCTTCGCCGCCTTCCATGGTCACGCCCACGCGACCGAGGCGACCGGCGCCGCTGCGCTGTTCATCGCGGGTTTCATCACCTCGACCACGGCCCTGCACCTTACCGGGATTGGCATCGCCAAAACCTTTGCAGGCAGCCGACACGCGCTTGCCCTGCAAAGCATCCTTGGCGGCTCGGTCACGCTCGCTGGCCTTTGGTTGGCACTGGGCTAAGGGGCGCATCATGGCTACGCAAACCACCAATCCGCCCCCCACACCGCCGAGCGCCGTTCGCCAAACCTCGGTTTACGTCTACGAGGCGCCAGTCCGCCTGTGGCACTGGGTCAACGCATTGGCTATCGTCACCCTGATGGTCACCGGCTACTTCATCGGCACTCCGCCAGTGGTGGGCACCGGAGAGGCCTATAACCACTTCTTCTTCGGGTATATCCGCTTCACCCACTTCTCTGCGGCCATGATCCTGACCGTAGCCTTTGCCGGACGGATGTATTGGGCCGTAGTCGGCAACCACCATGCAAAACAACTGTTCGTATTGCCGCTGTGGCGCGCGCAATGGTGGCGAGAGATCTTCACCGAAATCCGCTGGTATCTCTTCTTGGAGTCCAAACCCAAGAAATACCATGGCCACAACCCGCTCGCCCAGCTTGCGATGTTCATGTTCATCACGCTTGGCACGCTTTGGATGATCGTCACCGGTTGGGCGCTTTATGCCGAAGGCGCGGGTGAGGGAAGCTGGCCCGATTTCTTCTTTGGTTGGCTGCGCGGCTACGTCCACAACTCGCAGACCATCCACACCCTGCACCACCTTGGCATGTGGTGGATCGTGATCTTCATGATCATCCACATCTACGTCGCCATCCGCGAGGATATCATGTCGCGTCAGTCCATCGTCTCCACAATGATCTCAGGCCACCGCACCTTCAAGGACGACGACCCTGATTGAACTTGTCGCGTGATGGGTATCAGGGGCGGGCTTCGGCCCGCCCTATTTTTTCATGGTTACAATACTTCCAAGTTACGCGCCAGTTGGCATCATACCTTCCATATCCATCGCTCAGCGCCGGGCCACCACCAAGTTATTTCCATATAGAATCAATATGCTGGAAAATTTTCTCTCACCCAGCAAAAACTCACGCGGCCCCCATCTGAAAACCATACTCTCACCCGAACGGCAGGGTGAATACCCGCCAACCACTACACGAACCGCTTTGGGAGGAGGTTCCGATGACCCGCATTCTGATCCTCGGGATCGGCAACATGCTTTGGGCGGACGAAGGCTTCGGCGTTCGCTGCATCGAGGCGATGGCCGATCGCTGGTCTTTTCCCACCAATGTTCGCCTGCTGGATGGCGGCACGCAGGGCCTCTATCTGCTGCCCTTCCTTGAAGAGGCCGACGCGCTTCTGGTGTTCGACGCCATCGACTACGGCCTGCCCCCCGGCACCATGAAACTGATCGAGGGCGACGATGTCCCCGCCTTCATGGGCGCCAAGAAGATGAGCCTGCATCAAACTGGCTTTCAGGATGTGATCGCCACCGCCACCCTTATGGGCTACCGACCCGCCAGCCTCGCCCTGATCGGCTGCCAGCCGGTAGAGCTGGAAGATTTCGGCGGCGGCCTTCGCCCCCTTGTTGCCGCCCGCATCGACACCGCGTTGCAGATGGCGCTCGATATCCTCGCGCGCTGGGGCGTTACCCCAACACCCGGTGGCTGCCCCAGCCCCGACCTCGCCCACCCGTCGATCCGCCATGACGCCTACGAAGCCGGGCGGCCATCGGACCGCGATGCCTGCCGCACTGGTGACGATCGCTTCTTCCCCGGTGCCGCCTGATGTGTCTCGGCGTCCCTTACCGCATCCTTTCCGTCGATGGCATCGCCGCTACCGCCACCGATGGCACCCATATCGAACTCTTGGACCTTAGCCTGCTGCGCGACATCACCCCCGGCACCTGGGTCTTGGCCTTCCTCGGCACCGCACGAGAGGTGCTGACCGATGAGCAAGCAAGCCAAATCACCGCGGCGCTCGGCGGTCTGCGCTCGCTGATGCAGGGCGGCGATCTGGGCGACGCTTTTGCCGATATTGAGGGTCGCGCACCGACCCTCCCCCCCCATCTTGAAGCCGCGCGTCTTGCCGGCAAATCCGTCGCATAGAGAGGCCGCCATGCACCCCCTCATCCAACGTCTGCTGACCGACTGCGCCTATCCCCATCTTAACAGCGCCGATGCGCTTGCCGCGCACCTCGCCACTCCCGGAACGCATTGTCTGTTCATCCCCGGCGACGCTGTCCGCAACCTGGAAACCGCAGACGCCGCCGTGATCCTGCCGGAGTTGCGCGAAGGCTTTCAGGGCCGCTTTGACTGCGCCGTGATCGGCGACGCGATCGAGGCCGCTTTACGCGAAACCACCGGCGCGCTCAAAACCCCCAGCTTCGTTTTCTTCCGTAACGGCACCCTGCTTGGCGCCATCCCCAAGGTGCGCGACTGGGACGACTACCTTACCCGCACCAGCCACATCCTCGGCCTCACCCCCGCATAAGGAGCCGACCCATGCCCGCCGACTTTCACCTTCCCCCGATGGGCTTCGGCCCCGGCTCGCAGCCTGCCCCCGAAGATGGGCTGGAGCTTGATTATATGGCGCTGCCCTCGGGTATGCGCACCTATTCGCCGCACCTGCCGGACGTCGAAAACCTCGCCTCGGTCGCGCCCGCCCTTGCCACTTTGCGTGACATTGCAGAGGCCTGCGCAATCGCAGCGGCCACCGGCCAAACCGCTGAATTCGACCTCTCGCGGTTGGAACCGCAAAGCCGCACGCTGATGGCCGAGACGTTGGGCCAAGGCGAAGTCGCGATGAAACTGCGCGGCATCCCGGCAATCGCGGTGCAGGAAAGCGTATTCGCCGGCGTCTGGATGCTGCAAGGCGTGGGCATAGACCGGGTTGATGTCGCGCCCGTCCCCGGCCTCTCGCTCTCGCGCGCCTTCAACGCCCATCGCGCGGCGCGTGGCACTGCGGCGCAACTCACCCCGGCGGTTGTCAACGCCCCACCGATCCTCGCCGAACTGCTCGACAAGGCCACCCACTGGTGCCCCGGCGACCTACCCCATGTCGTCAACCTCACCCTGCTGCCCCATACCGAGGACGACCTGCACTACCTTGCCGAGGCGTTTGGCGAAGGGGCCGTCACCATCCTGTCGCGCGGCTACGGCAATTGCCGCATCACCGCCACCGCGCAGCCCAACCTCTGGCGCGTGCAATACTTCAACTCTATGGATGTCCCCATCCTCGACACCTTCGAAGTCACCGCCATGCCCGAGGTCGCCCTTGCTGCATCCGAAGATCTCGAGGACTCCGGCGCGCGCATCCTCGAAGTGCTGGAGGCGATCAGATGAGCGGGTTTGAGGGCTCCTACCTCGGCGCGAACGACCGCATCTCGCCCGCCGCGATCATGGAATGCAAAATCTGCTGGACGCCCTACGACCCGGCAGAGGGCGACGATTTCCGCCAGATCAGTCCCGGTACCCCCTTCACCGATCTGCCCGACGACTGGCACTGCCCCGGCTGCGATGCGCCCAAAACCCAGTTCATGGTGCTGGAGGACCCCGGCAGCGCGCAGACTGCGACACTGACCGACATCGCCACCCGCACGGCGCGTCTGGTCGCCGACTTCGTCGAGGTCTATCATGCCAAAATGCGAGACGTGCCCATCATCAACAAGGCGCTGCATGTGCAGGCCGTGGGCTTCCGCCCCCACGAGGGCCGCCCGCTTGGCGTGCTTCTGTCACCTTGGTTCATGAACCTTATCCTGCTCCCCGAGGCAGGCGAGGATTGGTCAACCCTCACCCCCGGCACCAAAGAGGTCATCACCTTCCCCTCGGGCGATTATGAATTCCTCCACAACACGCGCGAGACCGTCGGCGGCTACAAGGCCTGCTCGCTTTTCTCACCCATGACCGATTTCGCCAGCCAGCGCGACGCGGTCGAAGTGGCAGAGGCCGTGATGGCCGCACTTTTCACCCCAGACGCGCGCGCAGAGACTGACCGCGCCGCCGACATCCGCGCCGTCCGCGAGGCCGAACTCGCCCCCCCGCCGCAGCCGGAACCAGCCCCTCTCGCCCCCACGCGCCGCACAGTCATCAGCGCAGGCCTCGCCCGGGGGGCCGATTGACCATGCAACAGGCGGCGCAGATCATCATCACCAACCGGGGCGCGTCCCTTGCCGCGACCATTACCGCCGGCACGCCCCTGCCGATTGACGCGCTCCTGCTTGGTCGCCCGCTGGCAGAGGCCGCCGAGATTCTGCCCCGTCTTTTCAACCTGTGCCGCGCCGCACAGGGCACCGCCGCCCGTCTCGCGCTTGGCCTTCCCCTCACGGATCAGGCGGAAATGCTGCGCAGCGAGCTCCTGCGCGATCACATGCTAAAACTCTTCCTCACCTGGCCCGCCCTCCTCGGCCTGCCCCCCACGCCTTTCCCCAAAACCGCCGAAATCGCCACCGCCCTATTCGGCCCCGCAGCACGGATGCCGCAGACGCCCATCGCCTTCAACGAATGGCTGGACGCCGCGCAAGGCACCGCACCCCTCCTAACCGCGCTCCGCGAAACCTTCGCCCCGGGAGAGGCTGTAGCCACACTGCCCGAGACCACCGCCGCAACCGCGCTTAGCCTCGCCGCACAGGAAAACTCTCCCGCGCTGCGCCACTCAGGTCATCCCGTGCTACAATCCTTGGAAATCACGCACGGGCGCGGCCCGCTGTGGCGCGTCACCGGCAGAGTGATCGACGCAGAAGCATGCCTCAGCGGCACCCTCCCCGCGCCGCAATTGCTGCCCGATGGCACCGCGCTGACCCCTGCTTCGCGCGGCACCTACGCCGTGCGTGCCCGCAGCGAAAACGGTCGTGTCACCGCCTTTGATCGCGTTACCCCCACCGACCACCTGCTGGCCGCAAACGGTATGCTTCAGGCCAGCATCGCCACCCTCCCCGCCGCCAAACGCTCTCTTGCCTCGCTCGTTCTCGACATTCTCGACCCCTGCACCCCGATCACATTGACGCAGGTCATGGCAGAGGACGCGGAAAATGCATGAAATGGCCCTCGCGGAAGGTATCCGTGGCATCATCGAGGATCAGGCCCGCGCCCACGGCTTTACCACAGTGCGGATCTTGCGGCTTGAGATTGGCCGTTTCGCGGGCGTCGAAAAACGCGCGTTAGAGTTCTGCTTCGACGTCGTGATGCGCGGCAGCCCGGCAGAGGGTGCCGCGCTAGAGATGATAGACCTGCCCGGCCGCGCCATGTGCTACGACTGCATGGAAACGGTAGAGATCAATGACCGGCTCGACCCCTGCCCCCTGTGCGGCGGCGGGCGACTGGTTCCCGTGGCGGGCGACGAAATGAGGATCAAGGATATGGAGGTTGTGTGATGTGTACAGTTTGCGGATGCGGTGATGCGCCCAAATTCGGAACCCGTGCGAACGATCATTCGCATAGCCATGACCATGACCACCCTCACAGCCACGACCACGGCCACTCCCACGACCATCTCCACTTCGGCACCGGCGCTGCGGGGGTTTCCGTCGCTGGCATGACGCAGGCCCGCCTGATCGAGGTCGAAACCGACATTCTCGCCAAGAACGACGCCCACGCCTTGGGCAACCGCCGTGTCTTGCGCGCGCTTGGCGCCTATGCCGTCAACCTCGTTTCCTCGCCCGGCTCGGGCAAAACCACGCTGCTGTGCAAAACCATTGAGGCGCTTGGCGACACCCCCCTTGCGGTGATCGAGGGCGACCAGCAAACCGAAAACGACGCCAACCGCATCCGCGCGACCGGGGCACCGGCAATCCAGATCAATACGGGCAAGGGTTGCCACCTTGACGGCCACATGGTCGGCCACGCGATGGACCACCTCGCGCTTAAACCCGGTAGCTTCCTCTTCATCGAAAACGTCGGAAACCTCGTCTGCCCCGCCGCATTCGATCTGGGCGAAGACGCCAAGGTCGCCATCCTATCCGTCACCGAGGGCGAGGATAAGCCGCTGAAATATCCAGATATGTTCACCGCCGCCAAACTCGCCATCCTCAACAAGACCGACCTCGCCCCCTATTGCGACGCCGATCTGGACGCGTATGAGGCCAACCTCAAACGCGTCAATCCGCTCATCCAGATCCTGCGCGTCTCATCTCGCACCGGCGAGGGGATGGACGGCTGGCTGCGCTGGCTAAAGGCGCAACACGCCGCCAAAATGCTTGCCAAGGCGGGCTGAGATGGCCTCCGCGCGCCCCGCCATCCTCCTTGTTGACGACGAGCCGCACTCGCTTTCGGCGATGAAGATGGCGTTGGAGGACGACTTCGATATCCTGACCGCGCCCGACGCCGATGCCGCCGCGCGCCTGTTGGAAGAGGAGTGGGTGCAAGTCGTGATCTGCGACCAACGCATGCCCGGCCGCACCGGGGTCGAGTTCCTGACTGACGTGCGCGAACGCTGGCCCGAAACCGTACGCATCATCATCACCGGCTACACCGATGCGCAGGCGATGGTCGCGGCCATCAACGACGCGGGCATCTACCAGTTCCTGACAAAACCTTGGCACCCCGACCAACTTCTGATGGCCGCCCGCAATGCCGCACGTTTGTTCACATTGACACGAGACTATGAGCGCCTGTCGTTAGAGATGCGCTTTCTCGGCTCTACTGCGGAAACCCGCATCGAAAAACGCCGCCGCGCACTGCGTGAGGGCCTCGGCTTTGAAACCATCCTGCGCGCGCCCAATTCGCCCATGAATGCCGTCGTGCGAACCGCCCGCCATTTCGCCAGCTTTGACGTCCCCGTCCTGCTGACCGGCGAGGCAGGCACCGACAAGGCCGCCCTTGCTCGCGCGATGCACTACGGCTCGCTGCGCAGCGACCGCCCGTTCCATGCGCTGAACTGCGCGGGTCTGACCGATGACCTCATCGCGCTGGAACTGTTCGGCGCCAAACGCGGCGCGCTGCCCGGCGTGCCGGTCCACAAGGTCGGCGTGATGCAAAAGGCCGACCGTGGCACGCTGTTCCTCAACGGCATCGACACCCTTTCGCCGCGCCTGCAAATGGCGTTGCTTCGCGTGCTGACGGACGGTGCGTTTCAGCCGGTCGGCGGTCACGAAACCATCAACACCAACCTGCGACTGATCGCGGGCAGCCACACCGACCTCAAAATCGCCGTGGCAGAGGGGCACTTCCGCGCCGATCTTTACTACGCGCTCTCCGTCGCCGAAATCGCCGTGCCACCCCTGCGCAGCCGTCCGGGCGATGTGGCACTTCTGGCGCAAAGCCTGCTGCAAGAGGCCTCCGCTACCCACGGCAAACCAGTCCACGGCTTTGACGATGCCGCCCTCGCCTTCCTTGAAAACCACGACTGGCCCGGCAACCTTGCCGAGCTTGGCAACGAAGTCACCCGTATGCTGATCCTCGCCCAAGACCCGGTTTTGACCGCCGACCTCATCTCTCGGTCCATCCTGCAAGCGCCGCCCGGCGAGGCTGGCGCCGACCGCTCGGCCGAGGCGGTGCTGACTGCTGATGGCACTCTCAAGGATCGCGTCGAACTGATCGAAATGCGCATCCTGCGCGAAACGCTCACCCGCCACCGCTGGAACAAAAGCCGCGCCGCAGCCGAACTTGGCCTGTCGCGTGTCGGCCTGCGCGCCAAACTGGACCGCTACGGCGTCACCGCCCCCATGGGCCGCGTCACGGAAGAAGAGGAGGATTAACCCATGTGCCTCGGCATCCCCGGCCAAATCATCGCCATCACCGACCCCGCCCGCCTGATGGCGATGGCCGACGTCTCTGGCGTCCGACGAGAGGTCAACATCGCCTGTATCGCCGACGGCCCGCTTGAAGCGCTGATCGGCGAATGGGCCCTGATCCACGTCGGCTTCGCCATGAGCCGCATCGACGCGGATGAAGCCGCCAAAACGCTCGACGCGCTGCACGACCTTGGCGAGGCGCAGGAGGCCTTGGAGGCGATGGCCGCCGGCCAGGCCGCATTGGAGATGCAACGATGAAATACGTCACCGAATTCCGCGACCCAAAGGCGGCGAAATCTCTGCTGGCCGCCATCGCCCAGACCGCCGACAAGATCGGCGTCACCCGCGCAAAACCGCTGCATATCATGGAGATATGCGGCGGCCACACTCACGCGATCTTCCGCTATGGCCTTGATAAACTTGTGCATGAAGGCGTCGAATTCATCCACGGCCCCGGCTGCCCGGTCTGCGTCCTGCCCATGTCCCGCATCGATGAATGCGTCGAAATCGCACGCCAACCGGGCGTCATTTTCACCACCTTTGGCGACGCCATGCGCGTGCCCGGCCACAAACAATCCCTGCTGCAAGCCAAGGCCGCAGGAGCCGACATCCGCATGGTCTACTCCCCCCTCGACGCCCTCGAACTCGCCCGCCGCAATCCGGACAGAGAGGTCGTGTTCTTCGGTTTGGGGTTCGAGACCACCACGCCATCGACCGCGCTGTCGATTCAAGCCGCCGCGCGCGAGGGGCTGACCAACTTCTCGATCTTCTGCAACCACATCACGGTGCCGGAACCGATCAAGGCGCTGCTCGACGACCCGGACATGGTGCTTGACGGCTTCATCGGCCCCGGCCATGTCTCGATGGTGATCGGCACGCACCCCTATGATTTCATCGCGCGTGATTACCACAAACCGATCGTCGTCGCCGGATTCGAGCCCCTGGACCTTTTGCAATCCGTCCTGATGGTGTTGACCCAGATCGCCGAGCGGCGCGCCGAGGTGGAAAACCAATATGCCCGCGTGGTGCCGGAACATGGCAACCCGGTCAGTCTTGCCGCCATCGACGACGTCTATGAAAAGCGCCCGAGCTTTGAATGGCGCGGCTTGGGCGAGATCGACGCCTCTGGCCTGCGCATCCGCCCGAAATACGCGGCCTTCGATAGTGAAGAAAAATTCTGTATTGGGTATGCAGCCGGTCCGCGCCACTTCGAAGAACCAGAAGGTTGCGCCTGTGGTGCGGTGATGACCGGCCGCATCAAGCCAACCGCCTGCCCGCAATTCGGGCGCGGCTGCACCCCGGAAATGCCTTTGGGGGCGCTGATGGTATCGTCAGAGGGGGCCTGCGCCGCCTACTGGCAATACGGCGGCGCGCGCGCGGCGGCGGAGTAGGGGGCGCTGCCCCCTCGCCCTGCGGCCTCACCCCCGGAGTATTTTTACCAAGAAGAAGCGAAAACGAGGATCAGATGAAGGCTTTGCGCGACACCCATGTGACGCTTTCCCACGGCGGCGGCGGCAAGGCGATGCGCGATCTGATCGAGAGCGTGTTCACCGAGGTGTTTCAGCCGCCGGGGATGGAGGATCAGGCGCGCCTGATGACCGGTGCGCTACAGGAACCCGGCGCGAGGCTCGCCTTCACCACCGACAGTTTCGTGGTGACGCCGGTCGAATTCCCCGGCGGCGACATCGGCAAGATCGCCGTCTGCGGCACCGTCAATGACCTTGCCGTCGGGGGGGGCCGCCCGCTGTGGCTCTCTGCCGCCTTCATCATCGAGGAGGGCTGCGAGATTGCCCTGCTGCGCCGTATCGTCGCCTCGATGGCGGCAGAGGCCGTGGCAGCGGGGGTGCGCATCGTCACGGGTGACACCAAGGTGGTCGAGCGCGGTTCGGCTGACCGTGTCTTCGTCACCACCTCTGGCATCGGTGTGATCCCCCCCGGGCGCAATCTGGCCGCCGATACGATCCGCCCCGGCGATGTCGCCATCGTCAACGGCGTACTAGGCGACCACGGTGCCGCCATCCTTGCCGCGCGCGGCGACATGGCGCTGTCGACCAATTTGCGGTCGGATTGCCAAAGCCTTGGCCACCTGATGCAGGCCGTGCTCGCCGCCGCCCCCGCCACCCGCGCCGCACGCGACGCAACCCGGGGCGGCCTCGCGTCAGCGCTGAATGAGATGGCCGAAGCGGCGCGCGTCGGCATCGAGATTGACGAGACCCTGCTGCCGATGCGCGACGAGGTGCGCGGTGTGTGCGAGATCCTTGGCCTCGACCCGCTTTACCTTGCCAATGAAGGCACGCTGGTGCTGTTTGTGCCCGAAGATCAGGCCGACGCCGCCCTTGCCGCGATGAAAGCGACCGAGGCGGGGCGCGGCGCGGTCATCATCGGGCGCGCCACCGCCGCGCATCCCGGCACCGTCACCATGCGCACCTTGTTCGGCGGCAGCCGCATCGTGGATATGTTGGTGGGCGAACAACTGCCCCGCATCTGCTGAGGCCTGCGGGGCCGCAAAACGCCCGCACTGGCGCAAAACCGGTGCGGGCAAGGCCTTCAGGCCATCACTTCCGTCATCTTGACGACGCGGCCCTCGGCCACCGATTTCAGCGCGGCTTCCGCCAAAGCCAACGCGATCAGCCCGTCCTCGCCAGTGGGACTCGCCTTCGCCTTACCCGAAGCCGCCTGAATAAATCCGGCGATTTCCGCTGCATAGGCCTCGGTGTAGCGCGTCATGAAGAAGTCGTGCAGCGGTGGGCGCGTGTAACCCGCAGCTGAGGCCACCTCGATCGACACCGGGCGCTGGTTCTCGGCGGCAACGGCACCCTTCGACCCATGCACCTCGATCCGCTGGTCATAGCCATAGGTCGCGCGGCGCGAGTTGGTGATCAACGCCTGCTTGCCGCTTGCCGTTTTCAGCATCACCTGAACCGAGTCGAAATCGCCCGCCTTGCCAATCGCCGGATCAACCAGAACCGAGGCCATTGCCGACACTTCACTGATCTCTTCGCCCAGCAGGAAGCGCGCCATGTCGAAATCATGGATCGTCATGTCGCGGAAAATCCCGCCCGACCGCGCGATATATTCGACCGGCGGCGCGCCCGGATCGCGGCTGGTGATCGTCACCATCTCCACATCGCCGATCGTGCCCTTGTCAATCTCGCTGCGAACCGCCGCGAAATGCGGGTCAAATCGGCGGTTGAAGCCGACCATCAGCACCGCCTTCGTCTCGCGCACCACCTTCAGGCAGGCCTTCACCCGCGCCAGGCTCAGGTCAATCGGCTTTTCGCAGAAGATCGCCTTGCCGGCCTTGGCGAAGGCCTCGATCAGATCGGCGTGGGTGTCGGTGGGGGTGCAGATCACCACGGCGTCGATATCCTTGGCCGCCAGAATCGCCTCAATGCTGCGCACCTCACAGCCGTATTGATCGGCAATCGCCTTGGCCGCCGGGGCCATCGCATCCGCCACCGCGACAAGCGTCGCATTGGCATCCGCCGCAATCGCCTTTGCATGCACCTTGCCAATGCGCCCCGCGCCCAGAAGTCCGAACCTGAGTGTCATTTTAGTCCTCGTTGCAATCCGGCGGGGGCTCCCCCACCTTGGTTAATCCTCGGTCCCTACTCGCCGTAGGCGCCCGTCACGTTCTGATCAAAGTCGATCAGCGCGCCAGTCATCACACCCGAGCCCGCGCCCAGCAGATAACTGGCCAACCCCGCCACATGCGCGGGCTTTACCAGTATCCCCATTGGCTGACGCGCTTCCGCCTCGGCCAGCCAATCCGGCCCCGCGCCGTGAAACTTGCGCTGAATCTCGTCCTCGCCTGGCGTGTCCATCCAGCCGCAATTTATACCATTCACCCGGATTTTGTGCCCACGCAAGGCCTGCGCCGCATTCTTTGTCACATTCGCCAGCGCCGCTTTCGACGCCGAATAGGGCGACAGGAAACTTTGCCCGCAATGCACCACCATCGACAAGATATTCACCGCCGAGGCCGCATATTCCCCCGCAATTGCCAACTGCGCAAAGCGTTGCAGCGCAAACGTGGGCCCCTTGGTGTTGACAGCGAACATCGCGTCCCAGCCCTCCGGCGTGGCATCCAGAATGCTCGCCCGCTCGGTCGAGGCGGCGGCGTTTACCAGCGCCGTCACCCGCCCGAACCGCGATGCCGCCCGGTCAATCAACGCAATCGCATCGCCCGCGTTGCCCATGTCGCAGGGCAAAAACCGCACGTCGGCCCCGGTCTCGCGCAGCACCCGCGCCGCTTCCTCGCCCTTCGCCACGGCACGGCCGGAAATCACCATCCGCCCGCAGCCGTCCGCAATCAACGCCTGCGCGATGGCCAGGCCGAGGCCTTGCGTTCCACCGGTGATAACCGCAACCGTATCGGCATGCACATCAGACATACGCGTCCTCGTTCCCCTTAACCCCGGTGATATACGACACAATATCGTTGCCGTCAGTCTCCTCACGGTTCAGCGAGGCCACGATGCGCCCACGCCGGAACACCACGATCCGGTCCACCAGATCGAACACCTGCCGCAGGTTATGGCTGATCAGGATCAGCGGCACGCCCTGCTCTTTCAGCCCGCGAATGATGTTTTCCACCTGCGCAGTTTCCTGCACCCCCAGCGCCGCCGTCGGCTCGTCCATGATGATTAGCTTCGAGGCGAAATGCGCCGCCCGCGCAATCGCCACACATTGCCGCTGCCCGCCCGACATGTTGCGGATCGTGCTGGTCAGGTTCGGGATCTTCACCGCCGTTTTCACCAACGCTTGCTCGGTCTGCTGGCGCATAGACTTGCGGTCAAGGATCGAAAACGGCCCCAGCCGCAGCTTAATCAGCTCTCGCCCAAGAAACAGGTTCGAGGGCACATCCAGATCGTCCGCCAGCGCAAGGTTCTGGAACACTGTCTCGATCCCATGATCCCGCGCCGCGATCGGCCCGGAAAAATGCACTTCGGAGCCGTGGAAAAAAATCTGGCCCGCGGTGCGCTGCTCGACCCCCGTGATCTGGCGCACAAAGGTAGACTTGCCCGCGCCGTTATCGCCCACCACCGCGACATGCTCGCCGGGACGCAGGGCGAAATTCGCGTCGTCCAGCGCATGCACGCCGCCGTAATGCTTGCTCAAGCCACGGGTTTCGAGGACAAATTCGCTCATGGTTTCCTCCTCACGTCCGCGACGCGTTGCGGCGCTGGCGCCATTGGTCAAGCACGACAGCGCCCACAATAATCGCGCCTTTCACCATCTCTTGATAGTAGGCGTCCAGCCGGATCGACGTGAAGCCTGAGATGATGACGGAAAAGATCAGCGCCCCCAGAACCGTGCCGAGGATCGTGCCCCGCCCACCGTTCAACGACACGCCCCCGATCACCGCCATGGCAATGGCGTCCAGCTCATACATCATCCCCATGCCCGCCTGCGCCGACAGGTTCTTCGAGGTCAGCATGATCGTCGCCGCCGCCGTCAGCATCCCCGCGATGGTATAAACCAGCACCTTGTGACGATCGACGTTGATCCCGGACATCCGCGCCGCCGCCTCGTTGGACCCGATGGCATAGCAGCGCTTGCCGTAAACCGTGTATTTCATCACCAGTGACAGCAGGATCGCCAGCACAATAAACAACACCGCCGGGTTCTCGCCCGGCCAGCTTAGCAGCCCGAACGTCAGATATTTCAGCACATCGCCATTGGCGAGGTTGGCATAGCCTTGCGTGGGAAACGACACCGGGTCGCCATTCGACCACCAATCCGCCGCACCCCGCGCCGACAACATCATGCCCAGCGTGGCGATAAATGGCGGAATGCGCGTGTAAGCGATCAACACCCCGTTTATCATCCCGGCCAGCATCCCGCAGGCAAGCCCGACAAGGATCGGGTCCACCGCCGGCAAATCCATCGCCCAAGGCCCGAACAGCGCCTTGGGGTTGGCGTGCCCGTTCACCATCGCGGTCTGCGCAAAGCTCATCGCGACCATCGCCGTCGCCCCCACGACGGACCCCGCCGAAAGGTCGATACCGCCCGCAACCATCACCTGCGTCGCTCCCAGCGCGATGATGCCGGTGATTGAAACCTGAAGGATGATGATATCCAGCCGGGGCTTGTTGAAGATCGCATCTACCGCCGCGCGCGTGTTGAACAGAAAGCTGGTGCCGTGCATCCGGTTCAGCACTTCAAACACCACCGTAATCAGCACCAGCGCGACAAACACGCCGGTTTCCGGTGGCCAAGGCGTCTTGCTTTGGTCGTATTTCAGGCCGCCTATCCCGTGGTTTTGTTTGTCCGCCATATTCCGTTCTCCCCAAACGATGCGACAAGCCGCGGTAAAACCCGCCCGCCGTTTTCAGAAAAGGATGGGGCGGCCTCCACGCCGCCCCATCCCGCGTTTCTGAAAATCAGTTCTTTTTCATATACTTGTCCATGTTCGCCGGGGTAACCAGCTCGAACGGAACATAGACCTTCTGGTCCACCTTCTCGCCCTTGCTCAGCTTGATCGCGGTTTCCAGCGCGCCTGCGCCCTGCCCTGCTGCGTTCTGGAACACGGTCACTTTCAGATCGCCCGCCTGCATCGCGGCAAGGCCGTCCTGCGTCGCGTCGATACCGCCCACGATCATCTTCTTCATGTCGATGCCACCGGCCTTCAGCGCCTGAATGGCGCCGATCGCCATCTCGTCATTGTTCGCGATCACCGCGTCGAACGGCTTGTTGGTCGACAGCCAGTTGGTCATCAGGTTCTGCGCATCGGCACGCGACCAGTTCGCTGTCTGCTGGTCGATGATGGTGATCTTCACGCCGCAATTCGGGCCGCTGATCACGTCATGGATGTCCTTGGTGCGCTGCACCGCCGCTTGGTTCGAAAGCTGACCTTCCATCACATAGACACTGGCCGTGGTCTTGCCTTCCGCTTTCAGCAGCTTGCAGATCTCGGTCGTCTCCAACGTGCCCGAGTCCACTTCGTTCGACGCCACAAACGCCTGCGTTGGCGGCAGTGAATCGACGTTGATCGGCTGACGGTTCACATAGACCAATGGCACCTTCGCCGCGGCTGCCGCGTCCGAAATCGCCTGCGTGGCCGAGGTGTCAACCGGGTTCACGATAATCGCATCAACGCCCGACGCGATGAAGTTCTTCACCTGGTCAAGTTGCTTGGCCATGTCGTTCTTGGCGTCTTCCACCTGAACCGTCGCGCCCATCTTCTTCGCATCCGCCTGGATGCCGTTGCGCAGCACAGTCAGAAAGTTGTCGTCAAACACGGCCATCGAAACGCCAACCGTCGTCGCCATGGCAGAACTCGCCATCAACGCGGCAAAGCTTGCCAGAATAAGAGTCTTTTTCATTGGTCTCTCCTCCACAGAGGGTGTCCGGCGCACCCTTTTTCTCCCACCGGATCGCCCCGTTCGAGGCGCATTTTAATGAAACATCCGGCCTCCGGCGCGCGGAACCCAAACGTCGCATCGGTCTAGCTCCGCCCCAAAAACCCGACTTGAAACGGGCATCGGGCGCGATCTTCCCAGCAGTTGGCATCGGTTTTTACGCTGGGTCAACGATTCTTGCAACCGGTTGCAAAACCGCTGCAACCTCCCCGCACCGCCTCCCGCTCAGTGCGCCGCGGCCTCCTCGCGCGACTGGATGAACGCGATAGATCTGCGCAGGGCCGGGGCAACATCGGGCATCTCGTGGACCTCCGTCGCAAACGATTCATAGGAAATCGGCCCCGAGTAGCCGCCCGCGCGCAAGCGCTTGATCTGGCCGACGTTGTCCATAAGGTCGCGCTCATCGACCAAAATCCGGTGCCCGTCGCGCAGGTCCGAAACCTTCACCGACGCATCCACCACGCCCGACACATGCACGATCCCGGTATGCTCAGGGAACATCGCGCCACCGCCCACCAGATGATGATGGAACGTGTCATGCACGATCTTCAGCGTATCCGCGCCGTCCAATTCCTCGATACATTCCACCGCTTCCGCCTTGGACCGCAGCGAGCAGATCTCAAACCCCAAAGGCTCGACCATCCCCTTCAGCCCATGCGCGCGCAGCATCGGCAGCAGCTCTTTCAACGACGCCTTAAGCGCCGCCTGCCGCACGCCATCCTCGCAACCAATCCCATCATTGCGCGGGATCAGCGCGATCCCCTCTGCCCCAATCGCCGCCGCGATCTTCATCAGCGCCTCGCCCTCGGCGCGTTTTGCCTCGGACCAGTCATTGAACATCGTCAACTGCGCGAGGCCCAAAATCCGCAAGCCGCGCTGTGCCGCAGCCGCCTTCACCACCGCCGGCGCATCGCCACCAAACAGCGCGCCACCCAGATCGTTGCGCAGCTCGACCCCGACACAGCCCAGCCCCTTCGCCAGATCAAGAAAAGCGTCATAGCGCAGTCGGGGGGCCGTCATATGGTTCAACGCAAAGGGCAGCATCGTGGGATTTTCTCCAGAAGGACTCACCGGTCACCCGGCAGATCATCGCCAGTCGGTTATGGAATTGATATTCCATTTTATTCACCGTTCAACTGAAAAATTCCAATTTTACGCTATCGTGATGGATTCATGATGGGATTCCATCATTTCACGGACCAGTCAGACCACCCCAAATCGCGGGCCCAAATCGCGGGTCACAGCGACTCGGCCACATGCAGGTCAGGCGGCAGAAAATGCTGCCCGCCTTCCACTTGCGCGCCCTCAGCCTGTCCCGCTGCCCGCACCATCCGCGCCACCAGATCGCGACACAGCTTTTCCAGCGGCGTGTCGATCACCATCGTCACCACCCCTTCCGCCAGCCCGGCGCGCGACTCACCCGTCAGCGCGCTGACCACCAGCACCACCGACCCATCGCGCCGCACCTCGCGCAGCGCCGCGATCGCGCCCTCCATGCCGCCGCCCGCCACATAGATCCCGCGCAGATCCGGCTGCCGCGCCAACATCGCCAGCACCGCCTCATAGGTCAGCTGCCGGGTTTCGAGGTTCACCACCGTCTCGATCACCTCCAGATGCGGCGCGTGTTCGCGCATGTAGCCGCGAAAGCCGGTCTCGCGCAGTTCATGCCCGTGCCAGCGATAGCCGCCCACGAACACCACCACCTTGCCCGCCCCCTTCGCCGCCAACGCAGTCACCCAAGCCGCCGTGCGCCCGACCTTCAGGTTGTTCAGCCCCAGATACCCCGCGCGCACCCCCTGCCCGAAGTCCGACAGCAGCGAGAACACCTGCAACCCCTGCCCGCGCAGATCCTCCACCGCCGAAGTCACCTCGGGGTGATTGACCGCCGTCGCCGCCAGCACATCGCAGCGCCCCGCCATCGAGCGCAGCAACCCCGCCATCTCGGAGGGCGACTGCGAGGTGGAAAACTCCAGCACCAGCTTGCCCGCCACCCCCTCCGCCGCCGCCACCGCCCGGTGCAGCTCCTCCGCGAACGCCTTGTAGAAATCCTGCCCCTGCTTGTGCAGCACCACACCAAACCGAACCTCCGGCAGCTTAACCTGCATCCGCTGCCCGATCAGCGCCGCCGCGTGATAGCCAAGCCGATGCGCTGCATCATAAACCCGTTGCGTCGTCTCTGCCCGCACCCGCTCGCGCCCGTTCAGCACGCGGTCCACCGTGGCGATGCTTACCCCCGCTTCTTGCGCCACATCGGTAATCGTTGACCGCTTCGCCATTTCACCCTCCTTGATAGTTTTACATCATTAATTCCCCTCATCACTGACGTATCCTGACGAATTACACCAGCCCCCGAGTTGGCGAGATCGCCGCTTTCCCCTAGTTTCACGCCGGACAGGGGAGAACACATCATGCCAAAACGCGATTACAGCCTGCTGGGCGCAGACGCCCGCCGCGCCGTGGAAACCGGCCTCGCCGCTGCTGACTGGTATCACACCGAGGTGGCGCGAAAGGATATGAAGGCACTGATGCAACGCGCGAATTCGCCCGCGATTCGCGATACCATCGTGCTGTTCGCCTGCATGATCGCCTTCGCCGCCATCGGCATCGCGCTCTGGCCCTCGCTGTGGTCAGTGCCGTTCTGGCTCGCCTACGGCGTGCTCTACGGCTCGTCGATGGACAGCCGCTGGCACGAATGCAGCCACGGCACCGCGTTCAAAACCCCGTGGATGAACGACGCTCTCTACAACATCGCCAGCTTCTGCATGGTGCGGAACCCGGTGACATGGCGGTGGAGCCATGCGCGCCATCACACCGACACCTACATCGTCGGTCGCGACCCCGAAATCGCCATCATGCGCCCGCCGGTTTTCTTCAAACTCATCGCCAATTTCTTTGGACTGTTCGACGCGTGGAACGGCTGGTCGCGCATGCTGCTGAACGCCTCGGGCAAGATCGAGGCGCAAGAGGCCACCTTCATCCCCGCCTCCGAACAGCCCAAGGTAATCCGCGTCGCGCGCATCTGGGTGCTGATCTACGCCGCAACCCTCGCGCTTGCGCTGGCGATGCACTCGATCCTGCCGCTGATGGTGATCGGCCTGCCCCGCCTTTACGGCGCGTGGCACCACGTGATGACCGGCCTTCTGCAACACGGTGGCCTTGCCGATAACGTCATCGACCACCGCCTGAACTCGCGCACCGTCTACATGAACAGGGTCAGCCGCTTCATCTACTGGAACATGAACTACCACGTCGAACATCACATGTTCCCGATGGTGCCCTACCACGCCCTGCCGCGCCTGCACGCGATGATCAAACACGACCTGCCCGCGCCCAACCGCTCTATCGCGCAAGCCTTCGCCGAAATGTGGCCCGCGCTGCGTCGGCAACTTGCGTCAGAGGAATATTTCCTCAAGCGCGCCCTGCCCGCCACCGCCAAACCCTATCGCGAAGACCTTCACGCAGCAGCCCTCGGCACCGCCGCCCAATAACCAGATAAGGACCAGACTGATGAGCCAATGGATTGATGCCTGCGCCACCGACGATGTCGAGGAAGAGGACGTGATCCGCTTCGACCACGGCGGCAAGACCTTCGCGATCTACCGTAGCCCGGACGGCCAATGGTTCTGCACCGATGGCCTGTGCAGCCACGAACAAGTCCACCTCGCCGATGGGCTGGTGATTGATTACATGATCGAATGTCCCAAGCATAACGGCCAGTTCGACTACCGCACCGGCGAGGCGAAGCGCGCGCCGGTCTGCATCAACCTTGCGACCTATCCGGCCAAGGCCGAAGGCGGGCGGGTGTTGGTCCAGATCGGCTGAGGGCGTATCCGCCCCGCCGTTGGATGCCTCTGGCGGGGATATTTAGCCAACGCGATAGGCAGGCAGCGCGGCCTATTCTTGCGCCCGCAAAACCTGCGCCGGCCGCGCCGCAAGCGGTCGCCACGCGAAAACCAACCCTGCCAGCAAGGTCGCCACGATCCCGCCCAGCACGATAAGAATAGCCGAGGTCGGCTCAAACCGATAAGGCGCGTGCATTACGAACCGCATCACCCCCCACCCGGCCAACCCGCCCGCGACTATCGCCACGATCCCCGCCGCCGCGCCCAAAATAGCCGCCCGCAGCGCGAAGCTCGCCAGGATCATCCCTCGCGTGGCTCCCAGCGTTTTCAGCACCGCCGCCTCAAACACCCGCGCACGCTCGCCCGCCGCCGCAGCCCCGATCAGCACGACGAACCCGACCGCCAAAGTCGCCGCCGCCGCCCAGGAGGTCGCCGAGGCGATGGCGGTCAGGGCCTGCGTCACCTGATCGATCGCGTCGCGCACCCGGATCGCGGTGATATTGGGATATTTCACCGCCAGATCGCGCAAGATCGCAGCCTCTGCCTCGGGCTGCGCATAGACCGTCGCGATATCCGTATGCGGCGCCCCCGCCAGTGCCGCCGGGTCCAGCGCCATCACGAAACCGATCCCCGCCGTGGCGAAATTCACATCGCGGAACGAAGTGACCGTCGCCGTGATATCGCGCCCAAGGATGTTCAGCGTGATGGTATCGCCCAGCTTCAGCCCGATCTCGCCCGCCTCCTTGGCCGAAAAACTGATCTGCGGCGCGCCGGTATAATCGGCAGGCCACCATTTTCCGGCAGTAATCTTGGTATTCGGCGGTGGCGTGTCCGACATCGTGATGCCACGATCACCCCGCACCACCCAGTGATTGCCCGCCACCTCGCGCGCCAGCTTGCCGTTGATCCGCGTGATCACGCCGCGCAACATCGGCGCGGTATCAACGCGGCTGACGCCCGGATCGTTTTGCAAACGGTCGAGGAACCCGCCAATCTCATTCGGCTGAATATCGACGAAGAAATACGACGGCGCACGTTGCGGCAGGTCGGTCTGGATCGCCGCGCGCAGATTCCCGTCGATCTGCCCCACCGCCGCCAGCACCGCCAACCCCAACCCCAGCGAGAGGATCACCGAAGTCGTCTCGGCCCGTGGCCCGCCAATCGCGCCCAAGGCCAGCCGCAGCGCCAACCTCCCCTGCAACCGCCGCGCCAAAGACCGCGCCAAAGACCGCACGCCAAAGGCCGCAAGCACCAGCACCCCCAGCGCGGCCAGCACACCGCCCGCCGACCACAATGCCAGCGACGGTACGCCCGAAAACCATGCCGCGCCCCCAATCAGCGCCACGAACAGCACCGCCGTCGCCAACAGGTACCGTGCGCGGGGCAGCACGCGCTGCCGCCCGCTGCTTTCGCGGTAAAGCGCCGCCGCCCGCACCCGTTCGGTGCGCGCCAGCGGCCACAGCGTGAACAGAAATGCCGTCAGCACGCCATAAGTTGCCGCCTCAAGCAGCGGCTCGGGGTAGATGGCGAAATTCACCGGGAACGGCAGCGCCGCCGTAATCACCGGGGCCAGCGCCAGCACCACGCCCGCCCCCAGCACAACCCCAGCCACCACGCCGAGAACCGTCAGCGCCGCGATCTGCATCAGGTAGATCAGGAAGATCGTGCCCCCCTCCGCCCCCAGCGTTTTCAGCGTCGCAATCGTCGCCGTCTTGCCCTCCAGGTAGGCGCGCACCGCGGCCGAGATGCCAACACCGCCCACCGCCAGCCCCGCCAGCCCGACCAGCACCAGAAATGATCCGATGCGCGTCACAAACTCGGCAATGCCGGGCGAGGCGTTGCGCCGGTCGGTCCAGCGCATGCCTGCATCCTGAAACGCCTTGACCGCCTGCTGTTTCAGCTTGGGCAAAGTCTCTCCCGCTGCCAATTCCATCCGGTATTTCGACGAAAACATCGTGCCCGGCCCCAGCAAGCCGGAGCCTGCCAGTGCATCCGTCCGCACAATCGTGCGCGGGCCAAAGCCGAACCCGGCAGAGGCGCTGTCGGGTTCGCGCACCAACTCCGCCGACAAGCGAAACGCCTGCGTGCCCAGCTTGAACGTCTGGCCCACCTTCAGCCCCAGCCGCGCGGTCAGCACGCCATCCATCACCGCCCCCGGCACGCCATCTTTCACCGCCAAGGCCTCGGCCAGCGGCATGGCGGGCTGCAACGGCACGCTGCCCACCAAGGGATAGGCCGCATCCACGCCCTTCACATCGGTCAGCCCGCGCTGATCGCCAACCACCGCCATCGACCGGAAATCGACAATCCCCGACAGTTGCACGGAATGCGCCTGCATAAACGCCGTCTCGGCGGACGAGGCATAGCGCCCGGAAAACTCCATCTGCGCGTCGCCGCCAAGGATTATTGCGCCCTGATCGTTCAGCCCCGCACTGATCGCAGACCGCACCATGCCCACCGCCGCAATCGCGGCCACCCCCAAGGCGAGGCACAACAGGAACACGCGGAACCCGGCCAAACCGCCGCGCAACTCTCGCCCCGCGATGCGCAGCGCCAGCCGCAAGCCGCCGCCAGCCGCGCTCACTGCGCCGCCTCGCGCAGCACTTCGCCCTCTATCCGCCCATCGGCCAGCCGCACCACCCGGTCGCAGCGCGAGGCAAGCTCCGCCGCATGGGTCACCAGCACCAGCGTCGCGCCATGGCGGTCGCGCAGGCCGAACAGCATATCCATGATCGCGTCGCCATTGGCGCTGTCGAGGTTGCCGGTCGGCTCGTCCGCCAGCAGGATCTGCGGTCGCGGTGCCGCCGCCCGCGCCAAGGCCACCCGCTGCTGCTCACCCCCCGACATCTGGGACGGGTAATGCCCCAGCCGCGCCGCCAGCCCAACCGCGCGCAACTCCGCCTCTGCCCGCGCGAACGCATCCACCACGCCGGCCAGTTCCAACGGCAGCGCGACATTCTCCAAAGCGGTCATTGTCGGAATGAGGTGGAAGGATTGGAAAACAACCCCCATATTCCGTCTGCGGAACCGTGCCAGCGCATCTTCGTCCATCGCCGTCAGGTCATGGTCAAGCGCCATCACCGCCCCGCCCGTGGCGCGCTCCAGCCCGCCCATCAGCATGAGGAGAGACGACTTGCCCGACCCCGAAGGCCCAATCAACCCCAAAGTCTCGCCCCGCGCCACGTCCAACGTGATGCCGCGCAGAATATCGACCGCACCCGCATTGCTGCGCAGGCTTAGCGTCACGTCCCTGAGGGACAAGATAGGGTCGGTCATGGCGCTGGTCCTTCAACGGGGAATACCCAAGCCATATGGGGCATTTGGCGCCTTGCGCAACCACGCTTTCGTGATGGCTCTGGCAATCAGCCTCGCCACACCTGCGCTGGCTGCACCTCTCAAACTGATCGCCTTCGGTGACAGCCTGACCCAAGGCTACGGCCTGCCCGATGGCGATGGCCTTGTGCCACAGCTTGAGGCGTGGCTGCGCGCGCATGGAACCGATGTGGCGGTCGAGAATGCAGGGGTTTCGGGCGACACCACGGCGGGCGGCCTCTCTCGCATCGACTGGACGCTGGTCGGTGGCGGCGATGCGATCATGGTCGAGCTTGGCGGTAACGATCTTTTGCGCGGTATCGACCCGGCCAACACCCGCGCCAACCTCGACGCGATCCTCAAGGCGGTGGCGGCCAAGGGCTTGCCCGCGATGCTGATCGGCCTCACCGCGCCCGCCAACTACGGCACCGACTACCAGACCCAGTTCGACGCGATCTACCCCGCGCTCGCGGCGCAATATCACGCCGACCTCGTGCCCAACTACTTCGCGCCGCTGCTGGGCGCCGAGGACAAGACCGCCGCCATGAAGGACTACATGCAGTCCGACGGAATCCACCCCAACGCAGCGGGCGTCAAACGCATCGTGGCCAGCCTTGGCCCGCAGGTGCAGGCACTGTTGGCGCAGGTCAAATGACCCCGCCCGCCCTCTTCAACCTGCCCCCGGCGACTGGGATGCGGGCGAACGCCGCCTTGCCAAACCGCCGCGCCGATTTCCGCGCTTCGGTTGCCACCGCGCTCGCCTATGCCGAGGCCACCGGCACCCCGCGCCTGCACATGATGGCGGGCCTTGCCGACTGCACCATCCCCGCCGCCTGCCGCGCTTATGCCGACGCGCTGGACTATCTCTGCGACGCCACGCCTCTGACGATCCTGATCGAGCCGATCAACCGCCGCGATATGCCGGGCTATTTCCGCTACGATTTTTCCTATGCGGTCCAATTGACTGCCAGCTTAGGGCGCCCCAATCTGAAACTGCAATTCGACATCTACCACAGCCAGATCCTGCGCGAACTCGACCGCATGGGATACGCGGGCTTCGTCGGCTGCGAATACCGCCCGGCGCCACACACCCTGCCCGGTCTTGGCTGGCTCAAATCGCTCTGAGCATCAAGCAGCCAGCCACCGCGTCAGCCGCCCGGCCAGCCAGTGCAGGCACATCGTCATCGCCACCAGCACGGCAAGCGCGGCGAACATCAGGTCAATCTTGCTACGCGCATTGGCCATCAGCATCACATAGCCCAACCCGCGCGAGGCCCCGACCCACTCGCCAATCACCGCCCCGATCGGCGCATAAACCGCGGCCACCGCCAGCCCTGAGCCCAAAGCGGGCAGCGCGTGGGGGATACGCAGCCACACCAGAACCCGCCACCGCGAGGCCCCCGCCAACCGCCCCAGATCCAGCACGCTGTCCGGCGTCGCCAACAGCCCGTCCAGAAAAACCGAGGTCAGCGGGAAGAACACGATCAGCACGGTAATCACGATCTTCGACCCCAGCCCATAGCCCATCCACAGCGTCAAGATCGGCGCCAGCGCGAACACCGGCACCGCTTGCGACATCACCAACGCTGGCCGCACGATGCCCCGCAACCGCTCTGACACGGCCATAGCCAGCGCCACCGCGATGCCCAGCACGGTGCCAACCAGCATCCCCACCAGCACCTCGCCGCCCGTTACCGCCGCACTCGCAACCAACTCTCCCGCGTTGGCCGAAAGCGCCGCAACCACCGCCAAAGGCGCGGGCAGGATATAGGGCGGCACCCCGGTCGCCCAGACCAGTGCCTGCCACACCAGCGCGAAAACCAGAACCGTCAGCGCCCCCTTCATTGTGTCCCCACCAGCCGCGCCAGCAGCGCGTCATAATGCGCGCCGAACCCCGGCGTTTGCGCGCCATGCGGCGGCGGCCCCGGCAGGGCGGCAAGCTCCTCCAACCGCCCGTCCGCCAACAGCAACACCCGGTCGCCCAGCCGCAACGCCTCGAACGGGTCATGCGTCACCAGCAACACCCGGCACCCGGCCAGCCGTTCGCGGGCCAGATCCTGCATCTTCTGCCGATTGGCCGCATCCAGCGCTGAAAACGGCTCGTCCAGCAGCGCGAGCGGCGCGTCCTCCATCAGAGCGCGCGCCAACGCCACGCGCTGTCGCTGCCCGCCCGACAACTCCCGCGGCCGCCGCGCCTCCAACCCGGCCAGCCCCACCGCCGCCAACAACGCGCGCGCATGGTCCCAGTCGGGCGCGCCCCCGCGCAGCCGTTGACCCAGCACGACATTGCCCAGCGCGCTCATGCGCGGCTGCAACAGATCCTCTTGCGCCATATAGGCAATCCGCGCGGGCGCCTGCACCTGCCCCTCAAACCGCACCGCCGTGGGCAAGCCCGCGATCAGCCGCAGCACCGTCGATTTCCCCGCGCCCGACGGCCCGAGCAGACAGGTCCACCCCACCGGCAGCGCAAGCTGAAGCCCCGCGAAAAGCGGGGCCTCGCCGTACCAGGCCGATCCGTTCAGCCCAGCGTCCATTGTTCAGTGCGCCTTGGTCACATCAACCGCGATGTCACTCACCGCCGGGACCGCAGGGATCAGCCCCGCATCCTTCATGAACGCGCCAAACGCCGCATAACGCGCCGTATCAAGCGCCGCCGGATGGGCATCGAAATGCGCAATCGAATCCGCCCAGGCCAGCTTGTTCAGCGGATCGTCCAGATCCTTGGCGTAGGACTTATACGCATTCCACCCCGCCGCCGGGTCCGCCGCAATCTCTGCCGCCGCCCGCTCGGTCGCCTTCAGAAACCGCGCGATCAGGTCGCGGTTCATCGTCGCCGGATTGGCCTCATAGATCAGTTCATCATAGGCCGGAACGCCGTTATCCTCGGCATTGAAGCATTTGCCCGCCTTACCCAGTGCCGCCAACTGATGCGGCTCAAAGTTGCGAAACGCCCCGCTCACCGCATCGACCTGCCCCGAGGCCAGCGCCGGCACCAACGAGAAGTTCACGTTGACCATGCTGACGTCTTTCGGGTCCACCCCGCCATGCTTCAGGATCGTATCCACCATCGCCTCTTCCACCCCCGGCACCGAATAGCCGATCTTGCGGCCCTTGAGGTCGGCAATCGTCTTGATCGGCCCGTCCGCCGTGGTCAACAGGCAGTAAAGCGGGCTATCCACCAGCGTCCCCACCCGCACCAAGGGCAAGCCCCCGGCATGTTGCAGATATAGCTGCGGCTGATAGCCCACCGCCACATCAACCTTGCCCGCCGCCGCCATCTTGGGCGGGTCAGAGGGGTCAGACGGCGCGATGATATTCACGTCCAGCCCCACATCTTTGAAATAGCCCAACTGCTGCGCCACGATGATCGGCCCGTGATCGGGGTTCACATACCAGTCCAGCATCACCGTCATCTTGTCCGCCGCCTGCGCCTGCGTGGCGAGGCTCATCAGAACAATCGCGTAAAATCGTTTCATTTCGGTTCCCTCATCATGGAAAAATGGTCCGTCGGCCCGTGTCCGCGCCCAACGCTCAACCTGTCTGCCCCGGCAATCGCGGCCAAGGTATAGACCTTCGCAGCCAGTGCCGCCGCCATCGCATCGCCGGTCCGCGCCAGATGCACCGCCAGCGCCGAGGACAGCGTGCAGCCCGTGCCATGCGTGTTGACTGTCGCCATCCGCGCGCCCTCGATCCACCGCATACCATCACCCGAGGCCAGCAAATCCGGGCTGTCGAGCCCCGGCAGATGCCCGCCCTTCAGCAACACCGCGCGCGGCCCCAACGCGAGCAATCGCCGCGCCTGAACCTCCATCCCCCGCCGATCCACCGCCTCGGATTCCCCCAGCAAATCCGCCGCCTCCGGCAGGTTCGGCGTCAGCACATCGCACAGCGGCAACAGATGCGCGCGCAACGCCGCCACCGCATCCGCCGCCAGCAACCGGTCGCCGCCCTTCGCCACCATCACCGGGTCCAGCACCACCGGCACACGACGTCCCGCCAAAACGCCCGCCACCGCCGCCGTAATCTCTGCCGTGCCCAGCATCCCGATCTTCACCGCATCGACGCGGATATCGTCAAACACCGCCGCCACCTGCGCCGCGACAAAGGCGGGATCGACCAGCCGCACATCGCGCACGCCTTGCGTGTTCTGCACCGTCAGCGCGGTGATCGCCGCCATCGCATAGCCGCCATTGGCGCTGATCGCCTTGATATCCGCCTGAATCCCAGCGCCACCCGAGGGGTCGGACCCGGCAATCGACAACACATTCACAATCATGCCGCGCCCTCCCAAGCCGCCACCATCGCGCGCGTCGCCCGCTCAGGGTCCGCCGCCGCCGCAATCGCCGACACCACCGCCATTCCCGCCGCGCCCGTCGCCCGCACCGGGGCCACATCGGCGAGGCCCAGCCCGCCAATCGCCACCGCCGGCACCCGCGCCGCGCGCACGATCTGTGCCAACCCGGCCATCCCCAACGGCGCCGCCGCATCCGGCTTGGTCGCGGTCGCATGTATCGGCCCGACGCCGATGTAATCCACCACGCCCTCCGGCATCGCCTGCACCTGCGCCAAGGTCTCGATCGACAGCCCCAGAATCCGCCCGCCAATCACCCGCCGCATCTCTGCCACCGGCGCATCGCCCTGCCCGACATGCAAACCATCCGCCCCAGCAGCGAGCATCACCTCCACCCGGTCATTGATGATCAGCGGCACGCCAAGCGGCGCCAGCAGCGCGCGCAACTCACGCGCCACCCGCACCATTTCGGCCTCCGTTGCCGTCTTGTCGCGCAACTGCACCACACCCGCGCCACCCCGCACAGCCGCCAGCACCAGCTCGGCCAAGGGCCGATCGGACCGCTCTGGCGTGACGAAATAAACCGACAGGTTCATACCACCGTGACCCGCGCACCCGCCGTCACATCCTCGGGCGTCAACGCATACAGCGCATCAAGGAACGCCACCTGAAACGAGCCCGGTCCCTTGGCAAGCCGCGCCGCCACCTCGCCCGCCAGCCCATAATAGGCCAGCGCCGCCACCGTCGCCTCTGCCACCGGCTGCCCCACGACAAAGGCCCCGACGATCCCGGTCAGCGAACAGCCCAGCGCGGTGATCAGCGGCATCATCGCGTCGCCATTCGCCACCCGCCACGCCCGCTTGCCGTCGGTGATGTAATCCACCGGCCCCGTCACCGCGACCACGCCACCCGTGATACCCGCCAAACGCCGCGCCGCATCCTCTGCCGCCTCAACGCCATCGGCGGCATCCACACCCTTGCCGCGCCCGGCGTCGCCCGCCAGCGCCATGATCTCTGACGCGTTGCCGCGCACCACCGCGGGCTTCAGCGCCACCAACTTCGCCGCCGTCTCGCGCCGGAACCCCGTCGCCCCCGCCGCCACCGGGTCGAGCACCCACGGCACGCCGCGTTCCTGCGCCACCATCGCGGCGACCAGCATCGCCTCGACCCACGGGCCGCTCAGCGTGCCGATGTTGATCGTCAGCCCCGGCGTAAAGCCCGCAAACTCGCCGACTTCCTCGCGGGCATGAACCATCGCGGGCGAGGCGCCTGCCGCCAGCATAACGTTCGCCATCACGTTCATCGCGACATAATTGGTGATGTTTTGCACCAAGGGGCCGGTCCGGCGCATCGTTGCAAGGTAATTGCCGCAGTTTTCCATCATTCTCCTTTCAGACGGGGAATGACGGTGGGGCGGCCTTTGGCCAAGCGTCCCCGCGACTTCCTCCGCCGGCATTATCCGGTTCAGGTTCAAAGGGTGCTTCTCAGCCCGGATCGCTCCGGACGCCCCTGTCACGCGCCAAGGATAACGACATTCGCGCCCGAATGACAATGCGCGATCGACGGGAATCGTTTGCCGCCTCCTTTCGCCAAAACTCCCCCTTGAAGCGCCCAGCCCCAAGTGAAATCCTCGCCCCATCAACCAGGGGAACCGCGATGGACCTGCTCGACCAATTCCGCGCTGCAATCGGGGCGGCCCACGTCCTGACCGGACCCGACGCCGCCGCGCGCGCCCGCGACATCACCGGCAAATACCGCTGGTCGCCCCTCGCCCTCCTGCGCCCCGCCAACACGGCAGAGGTCGCGGCCTGCCTGCGCCTTGCCCATGCCAGCGGCACCCCCGTCGTCCCCGTCTCGGGCAACACCGGCCTCGCCGGCGGCGCGCGGGCCGAGGACGCACTGATGCTCTCGCTCGAACGCCTCAACCGCATCCGGGAAATCCGCGCCGCCTCGCGCATCGCCATCGTCGAGGCGGGCGTCGTCCTCTCACGCCTGCACGAGGCCGCCGACGCCGAGGGCATGATCTTCCCCCTGTGGTTCGGCGCGCGCGGCTCTGCGATGATCGGCGGCAACCTCTCGACCAATGCGGGCGGCTCCAACGTGGTCCGCTACGGCAACACCCGCGCGCTTTGCCTAGGGCTGGAGGTCGTGCTGGCCGATGGCCGCGTGATGGATCTGATGAGCGAGCTGCACAAGGACAACTCCGGCTACGACCTCAAGGATCTGTTCATCGGCGCCGAGGGCACGCTAGGCATCATCACCGCCGCCGTCCTCAAACTGTTCCCCAAACCCGCCGCCTACGCCACCGCAATGGTTGCGGCCCCCTCGCTGGACGCCGCCCTCACCCTGCTGAACCGCCTGCAACAGGCCTCTGGCGGCGCGGTCGAAGCCTTCGAATACATGCCGCGCAGCTACATGGACCGTTACGCCGTCTGCAACCCCAAGGCCCGCCCCCCCTTCGCGCAGCCCCACGACACCACGATCCTGGTCGAAATCGGCGCCACCGCCCCGCGCGACGCCATGCCAGATGCCAACGGCACCCCTGTAATCACCACGCTCCTGCAAGACACGCTGGCCGCGATGATGGAGGCGGGCCTCGTCCTCGACGCCGTCATCGCGCAGTCAGAGGCGCAACGGGCAGAGATGTGGGCGCGCCGCGAAGCCGCCGCCGCCATCACCTTTTCCCGCCAGCCGCTGGTTGATAACGACATCGCCGTGCCGTTGGACAAGGTCGCCACCTTCCTCGACCGCATCGAGGCCCGCCTGCCCGCAATCGACCCCGGCGCGGAAAGCATCACCGTGGCCCACCTTGGCGACGGCAACCTGCATTACACCGTCTGGCCCACCTCCGCCGACGCCGCCCTGCACGACCGTATCCGCACCGCGGTCGAGGATGTAGTGGCCGACCTGCGTGGCAGCTTTTCCGCCGAACATGGCGTCGGCACCTCGAAACTGCCGACCATGGCGCGGCGCAAAGACCCGGTGGCGCTCGACACCATGCGCGCGCTGAAGGTGGCCCTTGACCCCAAGGGCATCCTCAACCCCGGCAAGGTCGTGCCCTGACGCCATGACCCGCCCCACCGGCCCCGGCCTCATCCTCAGCGACCCCACGCTGCGCCTCATCGCGCTGGCGATCATCTGCATCGGCACCGTCGCCGCCGCCCTCGCCCCCTACCAGTCGATGATTGCGGTGCAGATCTTCGCCATCCCGCCGCGCTTGTACACCGCCATCCTCGTCACGGCCGCGCTGATCTCGGTCTCATCCTCGGTCGTGGTCGGCATCCTCACCGACCAACACGCCATCCGCCGCGTCACCGCGATTCTGTCCACCGCGCTGCTTGTAACCGGCTACAGCCTGGTGCGCCTCGCCCCTTCGGCGCTCACCTTCACCCTGACCCACGCGATCATCTCCCCCCTTGCTGGCAGCCTGTTCGGCCAGCTTTTCGCCCTGACCCGCATCGTCACCCGCGACCGGCCAGAGGCAGAGCGTGACCGCATCGCCGCCCTGATCCGCGCCGCCTTCGCGCTGCCCTTCATCGTGATCCTGCCGCTGTGGTCGCTGGCCATCGCGGCGGGCGTCAGCCTGCTCAACGTCTATACCCTTGCGCTTGCCGCCGCCCTGATCGGCCTCGCGCTGATCCTGCGCGACTGGCCACAGGATGCGCAACTGCCGTCCCACCCGCGCTCTGGCCTCAGCTTCCGCGCCGCGATGGCCGAACTGGCGCAGCCCGCGCTGATGGCGCGCATGGTCGCCCTCGGCCTCGCCGCCTCCTCGGTCAGCCTCTACATGGTGCTCCTTGGCCTCACCCTCACCACCCTCGGCCACCGCCCACAATCCGAGGTCGCGCTGTTCGCAGGCCTCACCGCGGGGTTGGAGATTCCGGTGATGCTGCTCACCACCCCACTCCTGCGCCGCCTGAGCAAGCCCAAGGTCATCGCCCTCGGCTCGGCGCTGCATGCAACCTTCATGGTGCTGCTCTCGCAATCCGCACACCTGCCCGCCATCCTGCCGCTCGCCGCCGTTGCCGCGATGGGCGCGGGCATCCTGCTGACGATCCCCTTGGGATATATGCAGGATCTGCTGCACCACCGCCCCGGCGCGGGCGGCGCGCTGATCGCGGTCAACCAGTTTCTCGTCGCCGCCTTCGCAGCTCTCGCCTTCCTGATCGGCACGCAAATCTCTGGCTACAGCCTCGCCGCCCTGATCGGCGCTGCCTTCGCCCTGACCGGCGCGGGCCTGCTCCTCTGGTTAGATCGCGCGGGCAAGTATGCGCGTGACTGACGAGGAAAACCGGCTTCCACTTTTCCTCGTCACGCTCCGCCCCCTTGCCGCAGCCCCTCCCCCGCCTATCTGGCATAGAGCCGCATAAGGACCGCCCGATGACCCAAACCATGACCCGCATCGCCCTCGCCTCCCGCCCCGAGGGCAAACCCGGCCCAGAGAATTTCCGCCTCGAAACCCTGCCGCTGCCCACGCCCGGCCCCGGTGAATTCCTCGCCCGCGTCGTTTGGCTCTCGCTCGACCCCTACATGCGCGGGCGGATGAGCGCGGCCAAATCCTACGCCAAACCAGTAGAGGTCGGCGCCACGATGGAGGGCGGCGCGGTGGCGCAAGTCATCACCTCCAACACCCCCGCCTTCGCCCCGGGCGATTACGTCGTCGGCAATTTCGGCTGGGCCAGCCACGCGGTCTCCACCGGTGAGGGCGTGCAAAAGATCGACCCCGACGCCGCCCCCCTTTCCACCGCCCTTGGCGTCCTCGGTATGCCCGGCCTCACCGCATGGGTCGGCCTCAATGACATCGCAGGGGCGAAATCCGGCGAAACCATCGTCGTCTCGGCGGCCACCGGCGCGGTCGGCAGCCTCGTCGGCCAACTCGCCCGTGCCAAGGGAATGCGCACCATCGGCATCGCTGGCGGTGCAGACAAATGCGCCTATGCCACGGCGGAGCTGGGCTACGACGTCTGCCTCGACCACCACGCCGCCGACACCCGCACCCTCTCGCAGCAAATCGCCGAGGCCGCGCCGACCGGCGTCGATGTCTATTTTGAAAACACCGGCGGCAAACCGCTGGAGGCCGTGCTGCCCCGCATGAACACCCACGGTCGCATCGCGCTTTGCGGCATGATCGCGTGGTATTCCGGCATCGAGGGCGCACCCCCCGCCCCCGCCGTGTGGGGCGCCATCCTGCGCCAACGCCTGCGCGTGCAGGGCTTCATCATCTTCGACCATTTCAACCGCGCCCCTGCCTTCCGCGCCGAGGTCGCGCCCTTGGTCAAATCCGGTGCCATCCGCTACCGCGAAACCGTGGCAGAGGGGCTGGCCCAAGCCCCCGCCGCCTTCCTCAGCCTGCTAGAGGGCGGCAATTTCGGCAAACAACTGGTCCGCATCGCACCCGCCCGCGCATAGGGAAAAGCGCCGGGGCGCTGCCCCATGCCATCGGTTTCCTGAACCGATGGCGAAGCCGAAAGCGCCGGGGCTCTGCCCCGGACCCCGGAGTATTTTTGCCAAAAAGAAACGGCGACAAAGGAACACCGCACGGGTCAATCCGCCCGACTCAGGCCTTCCAGTCGAAAAACCCCTTCGGCGCGCGCGCAAGCAGCCGCCGCGCCAGATCGTGACCCAACTCGGCCGCCTCCGCGACCGGCGCGCGCCCCTCATCGGCCAAACTCTCGGTTCCATCGGGGCGCAAAATCTCACCGCGCAGCCAGACCGTATCACCCTCCAGCACCGCCAATCCGGCAATCGGCGTCTCGCAGGATCCATCCAGCGTCGCCAGGAACGCGCGCTCTGCCGCCAACCGCTGCCCTGTCGGCGCGTGATGGATTGCGGCCAACATCCCCGCCACGCGGGCATCATCCTTGCGCCGCTCGATCCCGATCGCGCCCTGCGCCACCGCCGGCAACATCTCCTCCGGTGCAATCGCAGACCGCGCCACCGCAGCCATCCCCAGCCGGTTCAGCCCAGCCATCGCCAGGAACGTCGCCACCGCCACGCCCTCCTCCAGCTTGCGCATCCGCGTCTGCACATTGCCGCGAAACTCCACCACCCGCAGGTCCGGCCGCCGCAGCAACAACTGCGCCCGCCGCCGCAAACTCGACGAGCCGACTACCGCGCCCTCGGGCAAATCCGCCAGCCCCGCGCATGTGGGCGAGACGAACGCATCGCGCACATCCTCGCGCGGCAGATAGCAATCCAGCGCCAAGCCCTCGGGCTGCAACACCGGCATATCCTTCATCGAATGCACTGCAATATCGATGCTGCCCGCCAACAGCGCCTCTTCGATCTCGCGGGTGAACAGGCCCTTGCCGCCGATCTCGCGCAGCGCCTTGTCCTGCACCATGTCGCCGGTGACCTTGATCACCACCACCTCGAACGCCGCCTCGGGCAGCCCGAACGCCGCCCCCAGCCGCGCGCGCGTCTCATAGGCCTGCGCCAAAGCGAGGGGCGAGCCGCGGGTGCCAATCTTCAACGGTTGGGCGGGGGAGGGCATATCCTGTGTCATGCCCGCAGTCTTAGCCGCGCGCTTTGCCCCTGACAATGCCCCGGCGCCCCAATTGCTTTGGTCAAAATATCCCCGCCGGAGGCTCCGCCCTCAGTGCATCAACAACGGCCACAGCGTCGCGACCAACAGCCCCGCCATCACCCAGTTGAACACCACCAGCCGCCGCGGATTGTTCAGCACCCGCCGCATCTCACGCCCCAGCACCACCCACGCCCCACAGCATGGCAGGTTCACCGCGCCCAAAACCGCCGCCACCGCCGCCACCCCGACCACGCCGGGCACCGCGACATAGGCCGTCATCGCGGTGATCGCCATCGCCCAGGCCTTGGGGTTCACCCATTGGAAGGCGCAGGCCTGTAGAAAGGTCATCGGCCGCGCCTCCTCGACCGAGCCCGGCGGCGGCGACTGCGCAATCTTCCACGCCAACCACAACATGTAAACCAGGCTCGCCCCCTTCAGCACCAGCTTCAGCGGCGGCCACAGATCGAACAGCCGCGCCAGGCCAAGCCCCATCAGCGCCGCCATAAAGACAAAGCCCGCCGTCACCCCCACCAGATGCGGCAACGTGCGGCGAAAGCCGAAATTCGCCCCCGATGTCATCAACATCAGGTTATTCGGCCCCGGCGTGATCGAGGTCACAAACGCAAAGCCCATCAGGGCAAGAAGGATTTGATATGTCATGGCGCAATAATATGCGACGCCACCCGCAACAGGGTTGCGTTTTGCGTCATCAATGCACTATCTCATCAATCTATGAGCGCGAATGACCCCGCAAACGACCGAATATTGCGCATCCTTGCGCGAGAGGGGCGCATCTCCAATCTCGACCTCGCGCAGCGCGTCGGCCTGTCGCCCTCCGCCTGCCTGCGTCGCGTGCAAGAGCTTGAACGCTCGGGCGCCATTCGCGGCTACCGTGCTCAACTGGCCCCCGAGGCAACCGGCGGCGGCTTCACCGCTTATGTCGCCATCGGCCTCAGCGAACACACCAAGGCGGCGCAACTCGCCTTTGAACGCGCGATGGCGGCAAGCCCGCATGTGCGCGAATGTCACAACGTCACCGGCGTCATCGAATACCTGCTGCGGGTCGAGGTGCCCGACATCGCCGCCTACAAACGCTTCCACGCCGAAACCCTCGGCACCCTGCCGCAGGTCACCACCATCACCACCTACATCGTGATGGACTCGCCCAAGGACGACCGGGCCTGACGACAGCTGCGCCCCCCGTCCCTCTCCCGCCCCCCCGCCAAAAACAACGCCCGGCCCCTTTGCAGGAACCGGGCGCTGATCCTCTCGCGTGGCTTGCGCCTTACGGCTCCAGCCGCACGCCGTTCGAGGTGGTGACCACCCGCACATGCTCGCCGACATAAAGGTTGCTGTCGTTCTGCAACACCTGAATCGTGTTGCCGTTATCCAGCCGCACCGTCCACTGCTGCGCCAGACGCCCGCCACGGTTCGGGTCCGAGCCGACATAGTTCGCACCCAACGCCGCGCCGCCAATCGCACCAAGGCCGGTCATCACGCCATTCCCGCTACCACGGCCGAACTGGTTGCCGATGATCCCACCGGCAAGACCGCCAAGCACCGCGCCGGCCACTTGGTCATTCTGGTTGGTGCCCTGCAACTGCACGGTGCGCACATGCGTGATGCGCCCACGCTGCACTTGCTGCGCCATCGCCGGCTCCGCCTGATACGGCTGCCCGCCCATCGTCTGGTCGCAGCCCGCCAAGGCGATCAGCAGCACCGGAACCACGAACGAAAGTTTCTTCATATTGAATTCTCCTTTGGGTCAATTGCTTTGGATGGAACGTTGCCCGACCGTTGGTTCAGCCAAGCCCCATTGTGCCATACTCCGTGTCTCCGGCATAGCTTTGGTATGATCTTGCCGCGCGCGCAAGCACGCCAGAGCGCCTGCACGCCCTCAACGCCGCCGATTGGCAAATCTTTGCCGAAGCCCCGTGCCATGCAGTAATCGTATGTATGAAAAACATACGATTACTGCATGAAAAACATATAACCTGTGTTAGCCCCTCACGGCCATTTCGCCACCGGCGGCAGGCTCATCAAAACCGCGTTGGCATCGTGCCCGGTTTCGAGGCCAAACTTGGTGCCGCGGTCATAAACAAGGTTATATTCGGCATACAAACCGCGATGGATCAGCTGCGTCTCGCGGTCCGCATCCGTCCACGGCATATTGCGCCGCCGCTCGGTAACCCCAAGAAAAGCTGGAAGAAAAGCGCGGCCTACGTCTTGGGTAAAGGCAAAATCCGCCTCCCAATCGCCGGTGTTGAGGTCGTCATAAAACACGCCCCCCACGCCGCGCGCGCGGCCCCGATGCGGCACAAAGAAATACTCATCCGCCCAAGCCTTGAACCGCGGATAATAGCCCGCGTCATGGGGGTCGCAATGATCCTTCAACACCTGATGGAAAAAGGCCGTATCCTCTTGATATTCAAGGCAAGGATTCAAATCCTCCCCGCCGCCAAACCACCACGCGCCGGGCGTCCAGAACATCCGCGTGTTCATGTGCACCGCAGGCGTTTGCGGGTTCTGCATATGCGCCACAAGGCTGATGCCAGTGGCCCAAAAGCGCGGGTCATCCGCCATCCCCGGCACCCCCCGCGCCGCCATCGCCTTCTGCGCCCGCTCGCCCAAAACCCCATGCACGGTCGAGACATTAACCCCGACCTTCTCAAACACCCGCCCGCCGCGCATCACGCTCATCAAGCCGCCGCCCGCGTCCGATCCGTCGTCAGAGGCACGCTTGGTCACGCTCACCTCGAACCTGCCGGCAGGCAAGCTGGCCATCGGGCCTTCGGTCTGGCTATCCTCAAGCCCTTCAAAAGCCGCGACAATTTCATCGCGCAGGCTACGGAACCACGCGCTGGCACGCGCTTTCTTCTCGTCGAAATCAGGGGTCATTCGGGCGTCCTTGTCTTGCCGCCAACCGGCGTATCGCCGCCACATTCGCGCCAAAGCCGCCCCCGGTGCAAGGTCGGAATTGCCATTCCCCTGCCCCGCGCAGTCCTTTAGACTGCCCCCATCAAACACGGAAAGACCCCGATGCGCGCCGCTTTACCGATTGCCCTTGTGCTCACCCTCGCCGCCTGCGCCACGCCGCAGCAGCAATGTATCAACACCGCCACCCACGACCTTCGCGTCGTCGATGGCCTGATCGCGCAACTGCAAACCGACATCGCCCGCGGCTATGGCACCACCTTGGCCACCCAAACATCGCCGGAATGGCGCATGTGCGGCGGCCACTTCGACCGCCCCGGTCGCCGGGACGAGCCGCATATGTGCTTCGTCGATGTCACAAGCACGGTCTCGGTTCCCGTCGCGATCAATCTGGACGAGGCGCAACGCACCCTCGCCAGCCTGAAGCGCAAACGGGAAAGCCTTGTAAAACAAGCCAATGCCGGCGTTGCGCAATGTCAGGCGCAATACCCCGACCAACCCGCGCAGTAGGTTACTTGCGCGGCGGCTTGGTCGGGCGGCTGGCGCGGATCAGACGATAGCTGCGGTCGCCGCCGATTTCCTCGACATCGCGGAACGCCTCGGCAAGCGCCGCGTCATAGGGCAAGTGCCGGTTCGCCACCATCCACAGCACCCCGTTCGGCCCCATATAGCTGCCCGCCGCGCGGATGAACGCCACACCCAGCGCCGCATTCGTCTCGCGGCCAACATGGAACGGTGGGTTCATCACCACCGCATCCACCGGCCCTTGCAGCCGAAACTGCACCGCATCGGCCCAATGAAACTGCGCGCGCGGATCGACGATATTGCGCCGCGCACAGTCGAGCGCCCCGGCAGACGCCTCGACCAGATGCACCACCTCAACCCCCTCGCGCGCCAAAATCGCACGCGAAAGATAGCCCCAGCCCGCGCCCAGATCGGCGACCCGCTTCGGCAAATGCGCAGGCAGCGCCGCCGCCAACAGCGCAGAGCCAGGATCAATGCCATCCGCCGAAAAGACCCCCGGCACCGTCTCAAACCCACCCGCCAACAGCAATGGAACCGCGCGCCAATCAGCAAACGCCGCGACCCCGGGCGAGGGGAACGCGAACAACTTGCCATGCGCCTTCGACACCGGCTCGCCAACATCCGCGCGCGCCCGGCATTCCTTCAGCATCGAATCCACGCCGTCGGTCTTTTGCCCGTCAACGATCACCAAACCGCCCACCGGCACATGCGCCACCGCCTCGGCCACCAGCGCCCGCGCCTCGGCCTTGGCGCGCGGCAGGCAGATCACCGCCGCCGCATAGTCACCCTCTGCCCCGACAGACACCGTGAAGCCGCGCGCGGCCAGCATGTCGTGGTCGGGGCGAAAGCCCTGCACCATGCGCACCCGCTCTACCGGCAGCCCGTCAAAGCCATCGTCCCCTGCCGCGTTGAACACGGCAATCAGCCCCTCTGAGGGCAAACGAAGTGCGCCGGTCTCCAGCGCATGAGAAATTCTTAATGATCGCATGAGGTTGGCCGCAAGGGCGGCGCTATTCCTTTTCCATCGTGCATTGCAGCGGGTGCTGGTGACGCCGCGCGAAATCCATCACCTGCGCCACCTTGGTCTCCGCCACCTCAAACGAGAAGACGCCGACCACCGCAAGGCCTTTCTTATGCACCGTCAGCATGATCTCGAACGACTGCGCGTGGGTCAGGCCAAAAAACCGTTCCAACACATGCACCACGAATTCCATCGGTGTGTAGTCGTCGTTCAGCAGCAAAACCTTGTAAAGCGGCGGGCGCTGCGTCTTGGTCCGCGTCTCGATCAGAACCGAGGCATCCCCATCCCGGCCGTCCTTCTTGTCGGACATCATCAGGGGGGACAGGGTCAAGGCTGGGCTCCGCTTCATCAAAGGGTCTGGGTTGGCGCTAATATAGCCCCTCTGGCCCCTGAGAAAAGAGGGAGAGGCGCGCAATCGGACTTTCCCGCACCGGGAGGATGCGCAAAATAGAGTGAATCTGCCGAAAGGACGCCAAATGCCCGCCCGTCTCACCACAATCGGCTTCGATGCCGACGACACCCTCTGGCAGAACGAGCGATTCTTTCGCCTCACGCAGGCCCGCTTTGCCGAACTCCTCGCCGACTACATCGACGAAGGCCCACTGCACGACCGCCTTATTGCCGCCGAACGCCGCAACCTTGGCCACTACGGTTTCGGCATCAAGGGCTTCACGCTGTCGATGATCGAAACCGCAATCGAGGTGACTGACAAACGCGTTCCCGCCGCGGTCATCGCGGAACTGATCGCGGCAGGGCAAGACATGCTGCGCCACCCGATCGAACTGCTGCCCGGCGCGCGCGAAACCATTGAGGCGCTGGCCCCCCATTTTCGCACCCTGCTGATTACCAAGGGCGACCTGTTGGATCAGGAACGCAAACTGGCGCAGTCCGGCCTTGGCGATCTTTTCCACGGGGTCGAGATTGTCAGCCACAAGACCGCCGCCGCCTACACCCAGATCTTTGCCCGCCACGGCGAGGGTGTCGGCGCGGCACTGATGGTCGGCAACTCGCTGCGCTCTGACGTGATCCCGGTCCTGCAAGCGGGTGGCTGGGGTGTCTATGTGCCCCACGATCTGACGTGGGCGCTGGAACACGACGACGAGCCGCAAAACCAGCCGCGGTATCGCCGCCTCGACAGCCTCGAAACCCTGCCCGCCCTCGTGGCGCAGATCGCTGGCTGACAGCCGCGCAACTGCACCCCTCCTATTGCGCATCGGCAAGCACCTGAAGCTACATCTTCTGGTAGATTCAAAAATGCAACATCAAATTCGCGTCAAAACCCCTTGAATTAAAGGGGTTTTCTCACCGCCATGAACCTGCTATCTTCAAACGAAGCAGTTAAGACCCGAAAACAGGGTCAGTCGAGGCAGGAAAAGGGACCAGGAACGTGTCACAACGTCTGGGGCAGTATGTCCAAATTATCGCTGCGCTCGCGATTGCGCTTTTCGTCAGCGCCCTTACGCCGATCACCGCCCTCGCCGCGCCCTACGCCGCGATACTGATGGACGCGAGAGACGGCAAGATCCTCTATTCGGACAACGCCGACACACGCCTGTATCCGGCCTCGCTGACAAAGATGATGACGCTCTACATCACGTTCACCGAGCTGCGCAAAGGTGCCCTGACGCTGGACACGCCGATCACCGTCACCGCCCACGCCGCCAATCAGGCACCCACCCGCCTTGGCCTGCGCGCCGGGCAGGTCATCGCGCTGCGCTACCTGATCCGCGCCGCTGCGGTGAAATCCGCGAACGACGCCGCCGCCGCCATTGGCGACGCCATCGGCGGGTCAGAAGCTGGCTTTGCCGCCCGCATGAACACCACCGCCAAGGCGCTTGGCATGGTCCACTCCACCTTCCGCAACGCCAACGGCCTGACCGAAGCGGGCCACATGTCCAGCGCCCACGACATGGCAATTCTGGGGCGGCACCTGTTCTACGACTTCCCGGAATACTACAACATCTTCTCGCGCCGCGAGACTGACGCCGGCGTTGCCACGGTCTACTCAACCAACCGCAAATTCCTAGAAGCCTATCAGGGCGCCGACGGGATCAAGACCGGCTTCACCAACCCATCGGGTTTCAACCTTGTCGCCTCGGCGCAACGCGGCGACAAACGCCTGATCGGCGTAATCTTTGGCGAAACCTCGACCGCAGCGCGCAATGCCAAGATGGAAAAGATGCTCGACATGGGTTTCAACGAGGTGGCTGACAACGTCGCTGTGCGCAAGCCCACGATCCCCAACCTCGACTTGCCGCCGCCGGTGATGGTGGCCTCGGCCCGCACGGCCCCCGCCCCGGCCCAGCAGGTCGCCGCGGTCACCACCAGCCTGCGCCCCGAAGCACGACCCAATACCGCCGCGCAGGCGACCATCGCGTCGGTCGCCCCAACCACCGCATCGGTTGGAACCACCACCGCCGCGCTGGCCGTGGCGCCAGAGCCGCGCCCCGCCAGTGTGCCGCAATCGGCCACGCTCGCCGACGCTGAGCCACCCGCCGCCAAGGCTACCGCGCCGACCTCGGTCGCCGATAACGACGGCGAAGCAATCGAGACCGCAACGGCGACCAACGCACGGGTGGACAACATCGTTCCCACCTCTTCCGTGCAGGCCCCCGCTGATTCCGACACTCCAAAACCGCGCCCCGACATCGTATTTGCCTCGGCCAAACCCGCCGATGCCGCCGCACCACAGACGGATGCGCCAGAGGTGATCAGCCGCATGTCCACCTCGGGTGGCCGCGACTGGGCGATTCTGCTGGGCCGCTACCCGTCGCAAGACGCCGCCGACAAGATCCTGCTGCGCGTGGCGCTGACCGAAAGCACCTCGCTGGCCGATACGTTGCGCAAGGTGGTGCAGCGCAAATCGGGCTATGACGCGACCTTTGTCGGGCTTAGCCAGGATCAGGCCGATCTCGCCTGCCGCCGCCTGCAAGCCCGCGAAATCCAGTGTTTCACCATGGCCCCCTGAGGGCCGTGATCCCACGATCCCCGATTGCACCACGCGGCCTAACCGGGCATAGATTGGTGCAAATCAGAGGATATAAGATGGCCGAATTCGTAATACCCGCCCCCACCCCGGCCAGCGTCGCAGTGCAGGATAGCCCCGCCCGCTTTCCGGTGCGCCGCATCTTCTGCGTCGGGCGCAACTACGCCGAACACGCGCGCGAATTCGGCAACGACCCCGATAAAGAACCGCCGTTCTTCTTCACCAAACCCGCCGATGCGGTGATCGACGACGGCTTCACCCTGCCCTACCCCTCTGCCACCTCCGACCTGCATTTCGAGGCGGAACTGGTGGTCGCCATTGGCAAGGGTGGCGCCAATATCACCGAGACCTCCGCGCTGTCGCACGTCTGGGGCTACGCCCCCGGCAACGACCTGACCCGCCGCGACTTGCAGGCCGAGGCAAAGGCGATGAAACGCCCGTGGGACATGTCGAAGGGCTTTGACCGTTCCGCCCCCTGTGGCGCGCTGGTGCCGGTCTCGGTCGCAGGCCATCCGACCGACGCCGTGCTGACATGCACGGTCAATGGCGCGGTGAAACAAAAAGCCAAACTCTCTGACATGATCTGGTCGGTGCCTGCCATCATCGCCTTCCTGTCGCAACGGGTCGAACTACATGCGGGCGACCTGATTTATACCGGCACGCCCGCAGGCGTCGGCCCTTTGCAGCGCGGCGATAGCTGCGAGGTGTCCATTACGGGGCTTGGCCGCGTCACTACCAACATCGCCTGACCGTGGCGGCGGGGGAATTAACCCGCCTCAACTCCTCGGATGGTCGTCAAAATCCGGTTTCAGAATGCGGCTCGCGTTGCCCTGCGGGTCGTCATACTGGTCGCTGTCGATCGTCCAGATAAAGGCCATCAAACCAATACCGCCAAGGATCAGGCTGATCGGGATCAGATAGGCAAGGATGGACATGATGTCACCGGAGTCGGAGGGCGTTGAGCGAGACTGTAATCGAAGAGGCGGACATCGCCAAGGCCGCCGCCAGCGGAGTCGCCAGACCCAGCATCGCCAGCGGCACCGCGATGATATTGTAAGCGATTGAGACGCCGAAGTTTTCCGTGATGCGCCGCCGTGCGCGCACTGCAATATCCGCCGCCTCGGCAATTGGCGCCAAGTCGCGGCCCAGCAGCACGATATCCGACGCGACCCGCGCCGCATCCAGCGCCGACGCTGGCGAGATCGACACATGCGCTGCCGTCAGCGCCGCCGTATCGTTTAGCCCGTCGCCCACCATCAGCACCTTATGCCCCGCCGCCGTCAGCGCGCGGATACGCTCGGCCTTGTCGGCGGGCAAAGCCCCCGCCACCCAGTCCTTGATCCCCAGCCGCGCCGCCAGATCTGCCACCGCCGCCGCCGTATCGCCAGAGATCAGGTGGATCGTCTTGCCCTGCGCGCGCAAGCTCGCCACCGCCTCTGCAGCTCCAGGCCGCAGGTGGTCGATAAAGCCAAAGGCGCGCGGACTTGCATCGCCCACCGCCAGATAGGTTCCCGTTTGCGCCAACGGCGTAGCGCCGAGCCATTCGGCACGCCCCAAACGCACGCGGGTGCCGCGCCACTCGCCCTCGACGCCATACCCCGGCACCTCGCGCAGGGCGCTGACCTCGGCGGGGATCACACCCATCACAGCCACCGCAGTTGCCAAAGCCTGCGCCAGCGGGTGCGATGACGCCCCGGCCAGCGCCGCCGCCACCGCCAGATCGCCCCTGTCCTGCGCCTCCAGCCCCACCGGCTCTGGCGCGCCAATCGTCAGGGTTCCCGTCTTGTCGAACACCACGGTATCGACCTCGGCCAACCGCTCCAACGCGGTGCCGTCTTTTATCAGCAAGCCCTTGCGAAACATCCGCCCCGACGCCGCCGTCACCACCGCAGGCACCGCCAACCCCAGCGCGCAGGGGCAGGTGATAATCAACACCGCAATCGCGATATTCAGCGACAGCCGCACATCCCCGGCCGAAGCCATCATCCACCCGATGAACGTCATCAGCGCCAGCAGATGCACCGCCGGCGCATAAATCTGCGCCGCCCGGTCAGCCAGCGAGGTATAGCGGTTCTTCGCGCTCTCCGCGATCGCCACCAAATCGGCCATACGGTGAAGCGAGCTGTCCTTGCCCGCTGCCGTCACCCGCACCATCAGCGGCCCGGTCAGGTTGACCTCGCCCGTGCTGACCACCGCATCCGGCCCGGTCCACACCGGCAGACTTTCCCCCGTCAACAGCGAGCGGTCCAACTCGCTGGTGCCACCCACCACCACGCCATCGACCGGAATACGCCCACCCGGGCGCACCAAAACCACATCGCCCACACGCAACTCGGCAATCGGCACCGTGGTTTCCACGCCGTCCACCACCCGAATGGCGCGCGGCACTTCCAGCGCCGCCAACTCCTCTGCCGCCGAGCGTGCAATCACCCGCGTGCGGTAATCCAGATAACGCCCGGCCAACAAGAAGAAGGTCAGTGCCACCGCCGCGTCGAAATAGGTATGCGCGCCGCCTTCCATCGTCTCGAACAACGACATCCCCGTCGCCAGCAGGATCGCCAGCGAGATCGGAACATCCATCCCCAGCCGCCCCGCCCGCAGCGAGCTTACTGCGTTGCGAAAGAAAGGCTGCGCCGAGAAGATCACCACCGGCACAGCGATCAACGCCGAAACCCAGTGGAACATCGCCCGCGTCGCGCCCTCTGCCCCGGCCCAGACAGAGACCGACAACAGCATGACGTTCATCATGGCGAACCCCGCCACCGCCAACCGCATCAGCAAATCGCGGCCATGCCGGTCGTTCGTCGTCGCGGTCAACTGCCCCGCGTCCAACTCATATGCTTCGTAGCCCAACCGCTCCAGCGCGGCGACCATGCCGTCCGCCGTGATCTCCGGCGTGCCGTCAATCGCCACCCGCTTCAGCGTCAGGTTCACCCGCACCTGATGCACACCCGGCACCAATGCCAACCCCCGCTCGATTGTGGACATGCAGACGGCGCAATGCACCGCCGGCACCGACAACATCACCTGCGCGGATTGCGGCACCGCGCGTGCCGCCAGCGCCTCCGCCGAGGGAACGACAGCGCAGGCTGGGCAGGCAGAGGGGGTTGCGCGCAGGGCCGTTGACATCGATTTACTCCGAAACGATCAGTGACAGGCGTTGGTGAAACTCGGTGCCATCCGCCGCAACCGCATTGACCTTGACCATCCATTTCCCCGGCGCCAGATCGGTCGCCGCCCGATAAACGCCGCCCGTATCGGTCAGCACCGGCCAGCGGTCATCGCTTGCCTCGGTCGGTCGCCCGATCAGCACCTTTACAGAGGCAACTTGGGCCGGTTTGCCATCCTTACCCAGAATGGCCATCGAGAATGTCTTGTTGTGATAGCCAAGGTCAACATTCCAGCCCAAGGCAATCTGCGCCCGCATGATTTTGTCAAACGCCTGGCTTTCATCATAGCCGTTGCCGGTTTCCTCTTCCAGACCGGGGAAGGTATGCGCGGCCTGAAACGCCATGCCCACGTTCACGGTGATGACGAGGCCAAAGAACGCCACCACGAAAATCAGGAACTTCGGCCCGGTGATCCCCTTGCGGAACAGCACCCAGATCAGCAGTCCGAAAACCGTGATGATTGACACGATGAACAGCCCGAAAAGCTCAATCGTTTGCGCCATCTTACTTGCCCTTCCCGAAAAAGATCGTGTCCTGCTCAACCCGGTCGGTCGAATGCATGTCCTCGACCCAGATCCGCAGCGGCGTGCGTTCGGCCTGCGCCGCGGCAGAGCCCGGCGCCGCAGTCACATAGACGCGCTGCAGCCGCATCTCATCCGGCTTCACCGTGACTTCATCGCCCGTCGTGCCCTCCAGCGAGATCTGAAGCGGCGCCTTCGAGGTCAGCGACAGTTTGAACGTGGTCTCCGAATGTTGCATGTTGCGCAGCCGGATATCGTAAGTATTGCGGACCGCGCCGTCCGACATCGTGACGTACACTGGGTTCCGCACTGGTGCCACCGTCACACCGATCGGCGCGCGCATGAACAACGCCACCACAAGGCCGACGCCCACCGCCGCCCAAATCGCCGTATACATGATGGTGCGCGCCCGGAAGATGTGCTTCCAGATCGACTTCGGATGGTTGCCCGCCCGCTCCAGCGCCTCGTCAGTCAGCGCCATATAGGCGATCAATCCGCGCGGCTTGCCGATCTTGTCCATCACCTCGTCGCAGGCATCAATGCACAGCCCGCAGGTGATGCAGGCCAGTTGCTGCCCGTCGCGAATATCAATCCCCATCGGGCAGACGTTCGCGCAGGCCATGCAGTCGATGCAATCGCCCAGCTTCTCTGCCCCTTCGGCCTTGCGATGCTTGCCGCGCGGCTCGCCGCGCCAGTCGCGATAGCCAATGGTGATGGTGTCTTCGTCCATCATCGCCGCCTGAATACGCGGCCATGGGCAGGCGTAAATACAGATCTGCTCCCGCGCGAAACCGCCAAAGGCAAAGGTCGTCAGCGTCAGGATGATGATGGTGATGTAAGCCGCCGGGCTCGCGGTCAGCGTAAACAGCGCGCGCAACAACGTCGGCGCGTCGGTGAAGTAGAACACCCAAGCCCCGCCGGTCGCCAGCGCGATCAGCAGCCACAGCGTCCATTTCGTAAACCTTAGCCGCAGCTTTTGCGCATCCCACTTCTGCCGGTGCAGGCGCAGCCGGTTGTTGCGGTCGCCCTCGACCCAGCGCTCGACCAAGACGAACAGGTCGGTCCACACCGTCTGCGGACAGGCATAGCCACACCACACCCGCCCAAGCGCCGAGGTGAACAGGAACAGCCCCAACCCCGCCATCACCAGCAGACCGGCCACGAAATAGAACTCGTGCGGCCAAATCTCGATCCAGAACATGAAGAACCGCCGTGCGCCCAGATCCAGCAAGACCGCTTGATTGGGCAACGTCGGCCCACGATCCCAGCGGATCCACGGGGTGACGTAGTAGATGCCCAGCATTACCGCCATCAGCCACCACTTCATCGTGCGGAAGCTGCCTTTCACCCTGCGCGGGAAAATCGGCTCGCGCGCGGCATACAGCGTTTCTTGCGGGGAGTTGTCAGAAGACGTCACAAAAAAATCTCCGGTGATTCTCTTTGGTTTGAGGATGGGTATGACGGGCGCGAGGGGGGCTTTCCTTGACTTGCATCAAAAAGGAGATTTTCAATACATGAAAACCGCTTAGCCGCCCAACGCCATCGATACCGCACGCAATAAGTTGATTTGTCTCGATATATATTGATTTTCTGCCGAACGTGCTGCGCCCAATTGCCGCCTCTTCCTTTGGTAATCCCCCCCGAAAGTAAGGGGCTGCATAAGTAGAATTTTCTCGGCAAGATGCACGAGGGGTAATCCCCCCCGAAAGTAAGGGGCTGCATAAGTAGAATTTTCTCGGCAAGATGCACGAGGAGATTCTGAATGAAGACAAGCAGATACACAGAGCCGCAGATCCTTGCGATCCTG